>JAZKBZ010000041.1:0-3374 GCA_040388315.1 Pseudomonadota bacterium
TCTCCAAGATCGTCGAATAGGTCTCACCGCCTAGCCAAGATCAGGGCCGTCCGGGGAAACCCGGGCGGCCCTTTTCCTATGGGGCTATCGGACTTGCCGCAGGGAGGTGATGGCGTAGGCCAGGCCGACCCGGTTCAGGTCCGCCACATCCTTGTCCAGGATCAGGCAGCGGCCGCCGAAGTCCTTGTCCGTGCAGACCTCCCACGCGCCCCGGCCGATCTTGATGCTGAGGGTGCGGTCGTTGTTCTGCTTGGGCAGGTTGGTGATCTCGGTGCTGGTGGGGAAGGCCCCGCCCGTGAAGTTCAACCCGTCATAGAGAGTGATGGAGCCGCCGCGGGCCCGGGGCCGCTCATAGCCGCCATTGTTGTAGCCGCCGCTGTAGCCGCCACCACTGTTGTAGCCCCCGCCGCTATAGCCCCCGCCGCTATAGCCCCCGCCACTATAGCCCCCGCCACTGTTGTAGCCGCCGCTATAGCCGCCATTGTTGTAGCCGCCGCCAGGGGGCGGCCCCCAGCCGCCGCTCCCGTAGGAACCGCCGCTGTTGCCGTAGCCGCCCTGATTGCCGTAGCCGCCGTAGGGCGCGCCCTTGTAGCAACTCAGGCGGCCGTTCTCGTTGGTGATCTCGCCGCGACAGTCCTCGTAGTCGAGGGTGCTTCCCAGATAGCGTCCGCTGTAGTCGCGGCACTGAGCCCAGAGGGTCAACCGGCCGCCGCTAGTGACCCGCACGTCCTTGCAGGTCTGCCAGTAGCTTCCCGGCGGCGGGGCGTTGTAGCCTTGCGCCTGGGCGCTTCCCAACGCCGCCACCCCCAGGGCCGCCGCCCCCGCGGCCGCGGCCGAGCCCGCGATCCATGCCTTGATCCTCATGTCCCACTCCGATTGCGAACCGTCCCTCCCGCCACCCTAGGGCGGCCCGGAAGCTCGGAAAAGGCCAAGGTTCAAGCGGCCCGGCAACTCGCGCTCTTCCCCTCATGGGCGCGCAGGACGTCGGCGACATAGTATTCCGTCATCCCCTGGGCTCGCTTGAGCTCGACGAGGCCGGGCTCCAGCAGGGGCTGGACCGTGCGGGTCCAGGCCGTGGCGCAGGCTTCCTTGGTTTCGGCGGAAGCCGCGCAGTCGATCAGCGCGGCGAAGGCCTGGCGGTAGAGGCCGAACCGCGCCCGGGTCATGGGGGCGCCGTGGCCGGGGATGAGGATCGTGAAGGGGGTGGCCCAGACCTGGTCCAGGGCCTCGCGCCAGCCGTCGGGGCAGGCGGTGTCGAGGAAGGGAGCGGGGAGGGTGACCAGATCGCCCGCCGCCGCCACGCGGCTGGCCGGATCGTAGAGCCAGACGTCCCCGGCCGTGGCGGCGTCAGGGGCGAGGTTCACGGCCAACCTCAGGCCGCCGAACCTTCGCGTCTGCGATCGTGCGATGACCACGTCCGGCCGCAGGGCGGCGCCGGCCTCCACGGCGGCGATGTCGCCGGCGATATCCTCCAGGGTCTCCCCTGGCAGGTCGCCCGCTTTCAGATAGGTCCGACCGTTCGCCGCGCCCTTGGCCAGGAAACCCGTGAGGGCCTCGTCGATGGCCGAACTGGCGTAGACCCTGGCGGCCGGATAGGCGCGCTTCAGGTCGGGGTTTCCGCTCACATGGTCCAGGTGCCAGTGGGAGTTGACGATGGCGGCGATGGGGCGTTCCCGCGCCGTCGCAAAGTCGAGGATGGCCTGGCGATGCCAGGCGTGGCGGCCAGTGTCCATCACCACCAGTCCCTTGGGAGCGGCGAAGATCACCGTATTGCCGTCGGGCTGGCGGCGCGGCGCGATGCCGCCGGGGATCAGCCAGACGCCCGTGGCGACGGCCTGGGCGGCGGGTTTGGGCGTCTGGGCCTCGACCGACCCGGGCGCCAGGAGCGCCAGGGCGGTCAGGGCGATGAGCTTGAGGCATGACATGGTGATCCTCCCCAGGACGCAGCCAGGATCGCCGCCCCGCGGGGCGCGCTGTCAAATCTCCGATCGTTAATTTTCGCCGCGGCGAGGCTGGGGCTAGTCTCTCCGGTCGAGCTCTTGACTCCCCCGTCCGCCTCGGGCCGCCTGCGGCAAAGGAGCGGGGATCATGGCGAGGAGATTCTGGGCGGCGGCGGGGCTGGTTCTGGCCCTGGCGGCGGGCGGGGCGCAGGCCGCGCCGGACGTGGCCAAGATGACCGGTGGCGAACTGACCGCCTTCGTCCGCCAGATGCCCAAGGGCGGCGAGCTGCACAACCACATCGCCGGGGCGATCTTCCCCGAGACCCTGTTGGCCTGGGCGGTGGAGGATGGCCTTTGCGTCAACGTCAAGACGCTGTCCCTAACCCCGCCCTGCCAGCCGGGTGAGGATCTCAAGCCGGCCTCGGCCCTGGCCGGAGACGACCTGCTGCGCACGGCGATGATCGACAGCCTGTCGGTGCGGCATCCCGACTTCCGGGACCGCTCGGGCCACGATCAGTTCTTCGGCGCCTTCGGGCGTTTCGGGGCGGTGGGATCGAAGCGGAGCGGGGACAGCCTGGCCTTGGTGATGGACGGTCTGGCCCGACAGAACACCTTCTATCTGGAGGCCATGGTGACGCCCCAGGGTGCGGCGTCGCGGATTCTGGGGGCGAAGGTCGGCTGGAAGGGCGGGGACCTGGCGGCCCAGAAGGCGGCCAACAGCGCCGCGGGTCTGGAGGCCCTCGTACCGGCCGCCATGGCCGAGACCGACGCCCTGGAGGCCCGGGCGCGGGCGGTGATGAAGTGCGGGTCGCCGGAGGCCGGGCCGGGCTGCCAGGTGACCGTGCGCTACCTGGTCCAGGCCGGGCGGGTCGGGCCGCCGGAGCAGACCTTCGCCCAGCTTCAGCTGGGGGTGGCGCTGATCGCAGCTGACCGGCGCTGGGTCGGGCTGCAGCTGGTGGCGCCGGAGGACCATCCCCAGGCCCTGGCCAATTACAGTCTGCACATGCGGATGGTGGACTATCTGACCGATCACGGCCGGGCCGCCAAGGTGGCCCTGCATGCGGGCGAGCTGTCCTTCAAGTACGCCACGCCCGAGGCGTTGCGCTTCCACATCGCCGAGGCGGTGCGGGTGGCCGGGGCGCGGCGGATCGGGCACGGGGTCGACCTACCCCTGGAGACCGACGCCGAAGGCCTGGCCGCGGAGATGGCCGCCCAGGGAATCCTGGTGGAGGTGAACCTCACCTCCAACGACAAGATCCTGGAGGTGTCGGGCAAGGCCCATCCCTATGCCTGGCTCCGCCAGCGCCGAGTGCCGGTGAGCCTTTCCACCGATGACGCTGGCATCCTGAGGATCGACCTCTCCCACGAATACGCCCGGGCCGCCGATGAGGGGGCGAGCTATGGCGACCTGAGGGCCTCAGCGCGCAACGCCAT
>JAZKBZ010000041.1:3384-6039 GCA_040388315.1 Pseudomonadota bacterium
CCTGAGCGGGGAGGGGCTGTGGTCCGATCCGGGGGTCTATCGCAGGCCGGCCAAGGCCTGCGCCGGCCAGATCGGCAAGGCCGAGCCGACGCCGGGCCCCTGCGCGGCGCTGGTGGCCGGCAGCGACAAGGCGCGCGAGCAGTGGAGGCACGAGCGGCTGCTGGCGGCCTTCGAGGCGGGGGCCAGATGACCGCGGTGTCATGACCTCGAATTAAGCTGCCTTGGCCTGCAGCGCCGTCTACCGTCGCCTCAAGATTGATCCATCAAGAGGAGGGGACCCCATGCGTCTTCCGACAATTCTCACCGCCGCGTCCGCCCTGGCCCTGATGGCCGGCGTCGCGTCCTCCGCGAACGCCGGCACCGTCGAGGTCAAGGACGCCGTCGCTCGGGTAGTGGTGATCCCCGAGGACCGGGGCGACATCAAGGTGGAGTTCCTGACCACCAATCCCAGCCTGCCGCTGCAGGTTCGCAGCCTGGGCGGCAAGACCATCGTCGACGGCGACCTCGATCGGAAGATCAAGAGCTGCAACAGCGGCGGCGGCAGGACCCGGGTCTATGTCTCGGGGATCGGCGACGTGGCCTATGAGGACATGCCCCAGATCGTGATCCGCACGCCCAAGGACGCCAAGGTCGAGGCCGGGGGGGCGGTGTTCGGCTCGGTGGGCAAGACCGCCAGCCTGGAGCTCTCCAATGCCGGCTGCGGCGACTGGACGGTGGGCAATGTGGCCGGGAAGATGAACATCAACGTGGCGGGCTCGGGCGACACCAGCACCGGAACGGCCGGCGAGGCGACGCTGCGGGTGGCCGGATCGGGCGACATCCGCACCCAGGCCGTGGCCGGGGCCCTGGAGGTCTCGGTGGCGGGTTCGGGCGACGTGGATGTGGCCTCGATCTCCGGCCCGCTGAACGTCAAGATCGCTGGGTCGGGAGACGTGAAGGTCTCCGGCGGCCGGGCCAGTCAGGTCACCACCTCCATCGCCGGCTCGGGCAATGTGGACTTTGACGGCGTGGCCGGCAGCCTGACGGCCAAGATCGCCGGGTCCGGGGACGTCCACGTCAAGTCGGTGACCGGGGAGGTCTCCAAGGCCATCGTCGGCTCGGGTAATGTGAGCATCGGCTGAGACTTGGCCGGTTGATGAAGTGGTCTCCCCAGGGGGCTTAGGATTTACAGATGTAAACTTCTCTGGTCTGGTCCGGCCATGAAGTTCCTGATCTCCCTTTCGATCGCCCTGGGGGCGCCCGCCCTGGCCGCGGCCGCGCCGGTCCTGACCCTCGAGGCGCCGGCGGCCCGGGTGGTCATCATCCCCGAGGCGCGGGCCGACATGGCGCTCACCGCCGACCCGCGGCTGGCCATCCATCCCGTGGCTGGCGGCGGCGCCCGGGTCACCGGGGCCAGCTCCTGGCTGGAGCAGACCCTGCCCTGGGTGTTCGGCTATCGCTGCGCCGCCGCCGGCGTCAGCCGCTGGGGCCAGACCACGGCCCTCAAGGACCTTCCCACCCTGACCGTGCGGGTCCCGCTGGACGCCGACATCACCACCCGCGGCGCCGTGTTCGGCCAGGCGGGGGCGGGGAGGACGCTGAAGCTCTCGGCGAGCGGCTGCGGGACCTGGCGGCTTGGGCCGCTCTCCAGCGGCCTGACAGTGACCCAGACCGGACCGGGCCAGGTGATCGCCAGCCACGTGGACGGCAAGCTGACCGCCACCGTGGACGGCTCGGGAACCATCGTGGTGGGGCAGGGGGTGGTCTCCACCGCCAAGCTGATCATGAAGGGCGATGGCCGCATCGACGATCGCGGAACCGTCGGCATGCTGGATGCCGAGATGCGCGGATCGGGTCTCATCACCGTGCGCCTGCTCGCCGGACAGGCGAAGGTGGCCTATGACGGGGACGGGAATGTCCGGTGGGGCCGACCCAAGGGCAAGAAGTTCTGCGCGGGCCTCGCCTGCTACTGAACCGCGTCCCCCAAACTTCCTGAACCGGGGCCGTTGCTGGCCTTGACGAGGCCGAGTCGCACACGTATAGACGCGCCTCTTGTTGGATCGGCTGTGCGCTTCGAAGTGATTTGAGGCGCAGACGCGGTTCGCAGAACGACCCGGAACCCTGAGAAATCGGGCGACTGGGCGGGGCCCTCGCGGAAACCTTTCGCGCGGGCCTATGTCGTTTTTAGCGGACTTACGCGTACGAGCGTCTCCCCCGGGGGGCGTTTGGGTTGGTCTTTGAAATGGTCAAAGTCACGCGGACGGACCGTCGTCTGTAGGGGAAATTGAAGAGCGATATGGATCGTCAGAACATCCGCATCCGGCTCAAGGCCTTCGATCACCGCGTGTTGGATCATTCCACGCGCGAGATCGTCAATACGGCCAAGCGCACGGGTGCGACGGTACGGGGCCCGATCCCCCTGCCCACGCTTATCGAGAAATTCACCGTCAACCGTTCGCCGCACGTCGACAAGAAGTCGCGCGAGCAGTTCGAGATCCGTACGCACAAGCGCGTCCTCGACATCGTTGATCCGACCCCGCAGACCGTGGACGCGCTGATGAAGCTCGACCTGTCGGCCGGCGTCGACGTCGAAATCAAGCTCTAGGAGTCGACGCCATGCGCACCGGCGTGATCGCCAAGAAGCTCGGCATGACCCGCTACTTCGATGAAGCGGGC
>JAZKBZ010000042.1:0-8360 GCA_040388315.1 Pseudomonadota bacterium
GTCGCCGCAGGCCCGTCGCAGGAAGGCCCGCAGCGCCTGCTGGTGGCGCTCGACGAGCCGGGCGATGTCCTGCGTCGGAACATGGCCGCCATCGAACGCCATCGGCGTCACTTGCCTTTGAAGGCGGAGGACAGGAGCGCCAGGGCCAGGTTGGCCGCGGCGATGCAGGTCAGGATGATCGCCACCACCCGGAACGGCCCGACCGTGCCCGGCACGAAGGCGTATTGCGAGGCCACCCAGAAGGCGGCGGCGATGGCGCCGGTGTAGATGGCCGACCGGAACTGCCAGTAGGGACCGTGCCGATAGTAGCGGCGTGCGGCCCGCCGACCGCGACGACCACCATATCGGTCATCGTCATCTTCCCAGACATCGTCCTGCACCTGGCGCAGCAGCTCGGGCGGCACGTCCTTGCCCTGGGCCGAATAGGTCTTGATCAGGTCCAGGGCGTCGCGGCTGCGCTGATAGCTGAGCCAACGGTCCCAGGCGGCGAAGATGAAGCCGCCGATCGGAAAGATCAGCCACCAGTAGCTGTGGAAGAAGTCCTGCACGGTCGATGTATCCATGAGCTTGAGCCCCCGAGTGATTTCCGGGGCGGAGAGTTCGCCTGTCCGCCCGTTTCATCCCTAGTCGCCGCTGCGGCGCCGATCAGATGCAAGGCGAGCAAAAAAATTGGCTCAGCCTGCCGGATAGGCCGCCGTGGTGCGGGCCAGGCTGTCGGCGACGACCGCCTCGAGGGCGCCCAGGTCCACGTCGGAGAGGCGTTTCAGGTAGAGGCAGCCCTTGCCGGTGGTGAACTTGCCCAGCCGGGCCATCAGGGCCGGGGCCTGCCAGCTCGCGCCGACATAGAGGGTGAGCGCGGCCTTGCGAGGCGAGAAGCCCACCAGGGGGGCGTCCCCTTCCCGGCCACTGTCGTAGCGATAGTGGTATTGGCCAAACCCCACGATGCTGGCGCCCCACATCTTCGGTCGATGACCGCTGAGCCTGGCCATCAGGTCGCAGATGGCCCGCGCATCCGCCTGACGCTGGGCCGGCTGGACCGTGGCGAGGAAGGCCTCGACATCGGCCTGCGTGGGTTGGGTCTTGTTCTGCTGGGCCATCTCCGCCTCCCAGCCGAAAAGTCTAACACCGGGAGCGGCGGCGCCTAGGCGAAGGAGGACGCGTAGGCGTGGGGCGTGAAGCCGACGATGACACCGCCGCCGACATCCAGGACCGGCCGTCGGATCATGGAGGGCTGGCCCAGCATCAAGGCGATGGCCTTGGTCTCGTCGAGGTCGGCCTTGTCGGCCTCCGGCAACTTGCGGAAGGTGGTTCCCGAACGGTTGAGCAGCAGTTCCCAGCCCACCTGGGCGGCCCAGGTCTCCAGGCGCGCGCGCTCGATCCCGGCGGTCTTGTAGTCGTGGAAGGCGTAGGCGATCCCGTGCTCGTCGAGCCAGGTCCGCGCCTTCTTCATCGTGTCGCAGGCCTTGATGCCGTAGATCGTCACCGACGGGGGTCGCGCCATCTTGAGTTCTCCGAGGTCGCATCGGGTTTGCGTCCTGCGCCCCGACCCGACAAACTGCGCCTGTCCAAACCACGCCCTGTGACTGAGATCAAACCCGGTCGGGTCCGGCCCTGATACTCGCCATCAGCCGGTCTCGCCGGCCCCTTGGGATCGCCGCCATGAAACATGCCGTTGTCCTCGCCCATCCCAAGTCCGACAGCTTCTGCGCCTCCATCGCGCGGACCTGCGTCGAGACCCTGACGGAGCTGGGACGCACCGTGGTTCTGCGCGACCTCTACGCCATGGACTTCGACCCGCGCCTGAAGGCTCAGGAACTCCCCACCGACGCCGGGTTCCAGGCCGGCGCCGACGTCGTCGCCGAGCGCGGGCTGCTGGCCGACGTCGACAGCTTCATCTTCGTCTATCCCTTCTGGTTCAACGCCCCGCCGGCGATCCTGAAGGGCTATGTCGACCGGGTGTTCGGCATGCGCTTCGGCTTCGCGCCGGCCTCGGACGGGACCGAGCCCCTGCTGGAGGCCAAGAGCCTGCTGAGCTTCTCCACCTCCGGCGCGCCGGACCAGTGGGTCAATTCCACCGGGGCGCTCAAGGCCCTGATGACCGTGTTCGACTATCACCTGGCCGGGGTCTGCGGCCTGACGGTGCTGGGCCACTCGCACTTTGGCGGCATCGTCCCGAACCTGGCGGAGGACCCGGCCGCCGACATGCTAGACCAGGTCCGCGCCGCCCTGCGCAGCAGCTTCGCCGCGGACGCCCCCGCCTAACCCACCGGTTCCCATGACCACTCGCAACCTCGACGCCCTCTTCGAGCCGCGGGCGATCGCCCTTGTGGGCGCCAGCAACACCCCGCACACGGTCGGCGCCGTTCTGGCGCGCAATCTGCTGGAGAGCGGCTTCAAGGGCCCGGTCCTGGCGGTCAATCCGCACGAGCAGGCGATCCGCTCGACCCTCAGCTACACCTCGGTGGCCGACCTCCCCATCACCCCGGACCTGGCGGTCATCGCCACCCCGGCGCCCGGCGTGCCCCAGATCATCGCCGAGCTGGGCGCCCGCGGCTGCCGCGCCGCCGTGGTGATCTCGGCCGGCTTCGCCGCCGGTGAAGGGGGGCTGCGCCAGCAACTGCTGCAGGCCGCCCGCCCCCACCTGCTGCGGATCGTCGGCCCCAACTGCCTGGGATTCATCTCACCCAAGCGCGGGATCAACGCCAGCTTCGTCCACCTGACCCCGGCCGCCGGCGGCATCGCCCTGGTGGCGCAGTCCGGCGCCGTCACCGCCGCAGCCCTGGACTGGGCCAATAGCCGGGGGTTCGGCTTCTCCCACGTGGTCACCATCGGCGACGCCGCCGACGTCGATTTCGGCGACCTGCTGGACTATCTGGCCCTGGATCCGGAGACCAAGGCGATCCTGCTCTATGTCGAGAGCATCACCGACGCGCGCAAGTTCATGACCGCCGGCCGGATCGCCGCCCGCACCAAGCCGGTGGTGGTGATCAAGGCCGGGCGCAGCGCCGCCGGGGCCAAGGCGGCCTTCTCCCACACCGGCGCCCTGGCCGGCTCCGACGCCGTCTATGACGCGGCCTTCCGGCGCGCCGGCATGCTGCGGGTGGGCGAGCTGCGGGAACTGTTCGACGCCGTCACCACCCTGACCGCCGGCCTGTCGGTCCAGGGCGACCGGCTGGCCATCCTCACCAATGGCGGCGGCGCGGGCGTCATGGCGGTCGACGCCCTGGAAGCCCGGGGCGGCCGGCTCGCCACCCTGTCGGCCGAGGGGCTGGAGCGCCTGGCCGCCGGCCTGCCCGCCAACGCCTCGCGAGGCAATCCGGTGGACATCCTCGGCGACGCCCAGGCCGACCGCTACAGCCTGGCCCTTGAGGTCCTGCTGCAGGAGCCCGAGGCCGACGCCATCCTGGTGCTCAACTGCCCCGTCGCCGTGGCCGACAGCGCCGACGCGGCCCGGGCCGTCGTGGCCACCTACGCCAAGGCCAAGACCAAGCCGCCGATCTTCAGCTGCTGGCTGGGGGACGGCGCCGTGGCCGAGGGCCGCCGCGTCCTGGCCGCCGCCAAGATCCCCACCCACGAGACTCCCGACGAGGCGGTGCGGGCCTTCACCCACCTGGTCGCCCATCGTCAGAACCAGCAGATGCTGCTGCAGACCCCGGCCCTGTCCTCCGGCGTCAGCCGCGATCCGGCCGCGGCGCGCAAACTGATCGAGGCGGTGCTGGCGTCCGGGCGTACGGAACTGACCGACCCCGAGGCCCGCGAGGTGATGAAGGCCTATGGCGTCCCGGTCATCGAAAGCCGCGCCGCCCCGACCCCGGAGGCCGCAGGCCTCGCCGCCGAGGCGATCGGCGGCCCGGTCGCCCTGAAGATCCTGTCGCGGGACATCAGTCACAAGTCAGATGTCGGCGGCGTGGTCCTGAACCTCACGGGCGCCAACGCGGTGGAGGCCGCCGCCCGCCGGATGCTGGAGACCGTCACCGCCGCCAAGCCGGAGGCGAAGATCGACGGCTTCAGCCTGGAGGCCATGATCCTGCGCCCGAAGAGCGAGGAGCTGATCGTCGGCGTCCTGCAGGACGCGGTCTTCGGTCCCGTGGTGCTGTTCGGCCGCGGCGGGGTCGCCGTGGAGGTGGAGGGCGACCGCGCCATCGGCCTGGCGCCCCTGGACGACGTCCTGGCCCGCGAGCTGATCGGCCGCACGCGGATCTCCAAGCGCCTGGCGGGCTATCGCGACCGCCCGCCCGCCGACCTGGCGGCCCTGTCGGAGGTGCTGATCGGGCTGTCGCGGCTGGCCGCCGACCTGCCCGAGGTGGTGGAGCTCGACATCAATCCCCTGCTGGCCGACGCCGACGGGGTGATCGCCCTGGACGCCCGCATCCGCCTGGCCAGGCCGGACCACGCGCCGCGCGCGGCGATCCGGCCCTATCCGGAGGGTCTGACCCATTCGGTGAGCATCGGGGACGCCGCCCTGACGGTGCGCGCCATCCGGCCCCAGGACGCGCCGCGCCTGATCGAGATGCTGGACCAGAGCACGCCTGAGGATGTGCGCCTACGCTTCCGCACCGGCTTCCGGCCCCTGCCGGAGAGTTGGGCCCAGCGGCTGTCGCAGATCGACTACGACCGCGAGATGGCCCTGGTGGCGCAGGCGACCGACGGCGCCATCCTGGGGGTCTCGCGCTTGGCGGGGGACCCGGAGGGGGCGACGGCGGAGTTCGCCCTGATGGTGCGCAGCGACTGGCAGAACCGGGGCCTGGGCCGGTTGCTGCTGCAGGAGCTGCTGACCTACGCCGCAGCGCGCAAGCTGGTTCAGGTGTGGGGGGAGATCGACCGCGAGAACCGTCCGATGCTGGACATGGCCGCGGCCTTCGGCTTCCAGCGCCAACCCGCCCAGGACCCATCCCTGACCCGGGTGGTCAAGACCCTGCCCTGATCGGCTCAACCCACGATCGGCGAACTGCGCTCCGCCAGATCAGGCTTGTCGGCCCCGGAATATCGCCGTCCTAATCCCGCCAGTCGTGGCTTGGAGGAATCGGGATGTCGAACCAGCAATCAGGCGCCAGCCTCGTTCCCAGCCGCCGCGCGCTGCTGGCCGGGGGCGCGGCCGCCACCCTGTTCGTCCCGGGCCTGGCCTTCGCCGCCAGCGGCGACCTGGCCGCCATCCGCAAGGCCGCCGAGAAGGGCTATGACGCCTCGGTCAAGCGCATCCAGGACTGGATCGCCCTGCCCTCCATCGCCGCCGAGAACCGCGACATGGACAAGGGCTGCGACTACATGATGGCTCTGGCCAAGGACGCTGGCTTCCAGCATGTCGAGAAGGTTCCCACCGACGGCCATCCGGGCGTCTTCGCCACCCTGGACGTCGGCGCCAAGCGCTGGATGGGCCTCTACTTCATGTACGACGTGAAGCAGTTCGACCCGGCGGAGTGGAGTTCGCCGCCCCTGGAGGCGCGCATCGTCGACAAGCCGGGCTTCGGCAAGGTGATCGTCGGCCGCGGCGCGGTGAACCAGAAGGGGCCCGAGGCCGCCTTACTCGCCGCCCTCCACGCCATCCGCGCGGCCGGCAAGACGCCGCCGGTGAACCTGGTCCTGGTCTGCGAAGGCGAGGAGGAGATCGGCAGCCCCCACTTCCGCCAGATCGTCACCAAGCCCAACGTGCTGGCGGCCTTGAAGAAGTGCGAGGGCGTGGTCATCCCCGCCGGCTGGCAGAGCCCCAGCGACGGCGGCGTGACCGTCAACCTGGGCGCCAAGGGCATCGTGGAGTTCGAGCTGGTGGCCAGCGGCGCCAAGTGGGGACGCGGCCCCAAGACCGACATCCATTCCAGCGAGAAGGCCCGCGTCGACAGCCCGGCCTGGCGCCTGGTCCAGGCGCTCTCCACCCTGGTGACCCCGGACGGCAACACGCCGGCCATCGACAACTATTTCGAGAAGGTCCGGCCTCTCACCGCCCGCGAGAAGGAGCTGATCGCCCTGGCCGGCCGGCAGCTCAGCGAGGCCGACGCCAAGAAGGCCCTGGGGGTCGAGCACTTCATCGACGACCTGCCCTGGGAGAAGACCCTGGAGCGCCTGGCCTCCCAGCCCACGGTCAATATCGAGGGGCTGGTGGCGGGCTACACCGGGCCGGGCGGCAAGACCGTCCTGCCGGGCCGGGCGGTGGCCAAGATTGACCTGCGCCTGGTGCCCAACCAGACCGCCGAGGACTCGGTGGCCAAGCTCCGCGCCCACCTGGACAAGCGCGGCTTCCAGGACATCGAGATCAATGTCGGCGGCGGCTACGACCCCACCGAGACCGACGAGAACAGCCGCCTGATCCGGGCCGAGCTGGCCACCTACAAGCGCCAGGGCGTGCCCACCACCCTCTATCCCCGCCTGGCGGGGTCCTGGCCCGGGGCGGTCTTCACATCGGCGCCGGTGAGCCTGCCTGCCGGCCAGTTCGGCCTGGGCCACGGCAGCGGGGCCCATGCCCCCAACGAGTACTATGTGATCGAGTCCAGCAACCCCAAGGTCGAGGGTCTTGTTGGGTCGACCATGAGTTATGTGGACTTCCTCTATGAGATCGCCTCGGCCAAGTAGGCGCCCATGACACCGCGCGCCCGGCCCGTGGCGGTCAGCGCCGGCGTCCTGGTCTGCCGCGGCGCGGGCCCTGACCTGGAGTTCCTGCTGGTCCATCCGGGCGGGCCCTTCTGGCGGGGCAAGGACGTCGCGGCCTGGTCCATCCCCAAGGGCCTGGCCGACCCGGGCGAGGACCTGTTGGCCGCGGCGCGGCGGGAGTTCCAGGAGGAGCTGGGCCTGGCGATCACGACACCGCTGACGCCCCTGTCCCCCCAGCGGCTGCCTGGCGGCAAGATCGTCCAGGCCTGGATGACCCAGGCCGATCTCGACCTGGCCCCGTTCCGGAGCAACAGCTTCGAGATGGAGTGGCCGCGCGGTTCGGGCCGGATGCGGAGCTTCCCGGAGGTCGACCAGGCCGCCTACCTCCCGGTCGACGAGGCCCTGATCAAGATCCATCGCGGCCAGCAGCCGATCCTGCTGGAGGCCCGGCGGCGACTGGGCGGCTAGCGGGCGCGCCTGTCCAGTTCGGCCGCCTTGGATCGCCGCCATCCCCACCCCATCTTGGAGGCCGGACGTGGCTGGGCTTCGCCGGGCCGGGCGTCTAAGATCGAAGCGGTTGGAGGAGAAGATCGATGAGTCAGGAACGTGCGGTGCTGGCCGGCGGGTGCTTCTGGGGCATGCAGGATCTGATCCGCCGCTATGACGGCGTGATCTCCACCCGGGTCGGCTATTCGGGCGGCGACGTGAAGAACGCCACCTATCGCAACCACGGAACCCATGCCGAGGCCATCGAGATCCTCTTCGATCCGGCCAGGATCAGCTATCGCGCCCTGCTGGAGTTCTTCTTCCAGATCCACGATCCGACCACCAAGGACCGGCAGGGCAACGACCTCGGGATGAGCTACCGCTCGGCGATCTACTATGCCGACGAGGCGCAGAAGAAGGTCGCCCTGGACACCATCGCCGACGTCGAGGCCTCGGGCCTGTGGCCGGGCAAGGTGGTGACCGAGGTCGCGCCCGTGGGCGACTTCTGGGAGGCCGAGCCGGAGCACCAGGACTACCTGGAGCGCATCCCCAACGGCTACACCTGCCACTTCGTGCGGCCAGGCTGGAAACTGCCGGTCCGCGCCTCGGCGTGAGGCTTGGCGGCGGCTAGACCGCCCCTATTCCCACTCGATGGTGCCGGGCGGCTTGCTCGTCACGTCGTAGACCACGCGGTTGACGCCGCGGACCTCGTTGATGATCCGGGTCGCGCAGCGGCCGAGGACCTCCCAGGGGAATTCGAAGAAGTCGGCGGTCATGCCGTCGGTGGAGGTGACGGCGCGCAGGGCCAGCACGTCCTCATAGGTGCGCGCGTCGCCCATGACGCCGACGGTCTTGACAGGCAGCAGCACGGCGAAGGCCTGCCAGATCTTGTCGTAGAGGCCGGCCTTGCGGATCTCGTCGAGATAGATGGCGTCGGCCTGCTGCAGGACGGCGACCTTCTCCCGGGTGATCTCGCCGGGGATGCGGATGGCCAGGCCCGGGCCCGGGAAGGGATGGCGGCCGACGAAGGCCGGCGCCAGGCCCAGCTCGACGCCGAGGGCGCGGACCTCGTCCTTGAAGAGCTCGCGCAGGGGCTCCACCAGCTTGAGCTTCATGTAGTCGGGCAGGCCGCCGACATTGTGGTGGCTCTTGATCACCGCCGAAGGGCCCCCGCTCGTCGAGACGCTCTCGATCACGTCGGGATAGAGGGTGCCCTGGGCCAGGAAGGCCGCGCCCTCGATCTTGGCGCTCTCCTTGTCGAACACCTCGATGAACAGGCGCCCGATGGTCTT
>JAZKBZ010000043.1:0-1973 GCA_040388315.1 Pseudomonadota bacterium
GACGGCCTTCGAAGTGGAAGGGCTTGGTGACCACGCCCACCGTCAGGATGCCGCGCTCACGGGCGCACTTGGCGATGATCGGGGCGGCGCCGGTGCCGGTGCCCCCGCCCATGCCAGCGGTGATGAAGACCATGTGGGCGCCGTCCAGGTGCTCACCGATCTCGGGAATGGACTCCTCGGCGGCGCTCATGCCCACCTCCGGGTGCGCCCCGGCTCCGAGGCCCTGGGTCACCTGCACCCCGAGCTGGATGCGCCGGTCGGTCTTGGAGAACGAGAGCTGCTGGGCGTCGGTGTTGGCGACGACGAACTCGACGCCCTCGAGGCCCGCCTCGATCATGTTGTTGACGGCGTTGCCGCCTGCCCCGCCGATGCCGAACACAACAATGCGCGGCTTCAACTCGGTCGCGCGCGGCGCGGAAAGTGCAATAGCCATTGGGACCTCTACGTCCTCCGTCAGTCATTCGTGGGAGACGAGGCGACCCGCCCGCCAGGCTCCCGCGACGGATGGCGTTAAGGAAACGCCTACCATCGTTAATTGGCGGTTAACTGCATAAGGCGAGTCGGTGGTCCGTCGAGACGCTAACGGAGCAAAATTTGTTGGTGCGTAAGGCTTGGGCGTGAATCGGAAGCCCAAACTGCGACACCCTGACTCACATATTTCGTCAAGCCGCTGATCATATTCAAAGAACAGGATCGCCACTCAACTGAGTCGTTTGTGAGTCGGCAGGCGACCGCGAGTCGCCATGAGTTCAAAAACCCAAGTGAAGCGCACCGGAGCTTCAGCACGAACCTGTGGACGAAAGCCGCGTAGCCCGATTCTAGAGGTTCTCGCGCAGCCAGGCGGCGGCCTTGGCGACCGGGTTGGCGCCCGGGTCCAGGGGCTCGCGCCGCAGCTTGGCCGAGGCGAGCGCCTTGGCCGAGACCGCCTCGCGGGGGCCGAAGGCGTGGCGGTGCAGGACGCCGGCCGCCGCGCAGAAGGCGGGACCGGAGGCGGCGTCGGCCAGGTGCGGCACGCGGCGCGGACGGCCCAGGCGCACCGGGCGGTCAAAGACCCGCACGGCCACTTCACGCACGCCGGCCAGCTGGCTGGCGCCGCCGGTCAGGACCAGGCCTGCGCCGGGTTCGACGGGGGCGCCCGAGGCCTTCAGGCGGTCGCGCAACAGTTCCAGGGTCTCTTCCACCCGCGGGGCGATGATGCCCTTCAGCAGGGAGCGAGGGGCGATGACAGGCCCCGCGCCGGGATCGTCGCCGCGCGGCGGCGCCTCGATCATCTCGCGGTCCTCGTTGGCCGAGGCGATGGCCGAGCCGTGCAGGGTCTTGATCCGCTCGGCGCCGGCGATGGAGGTGGACAGGCCCCGCGCGATGTCTGCCGTCACGTGGCTGCCCCCCACCGGCAGGGTCTCGACGTGGACCAGGCTGCCGCCGGAGAACACCGCCGCCGAGGTCGAGCCGCCGCCCATGTCGATGCAGACCGCGCCCAGGTCCATCTCGTCCTCCTCCAGGGCGGCCAGCGCCGACACGAAGGGGGCGGCGACCACGCCGTCGAACTGCAGGTGGGCCCGCTCCACGCAGGCGCCGAGGGTCTGGAACACAGCCTCGGAGACCGAGACCACCAGCAGCTCCACGGCGAGCGCACGGCCGAACATGGCGCGCGGATCGCGGATGCCGGACTGACCGTCCACGCTCCAGGCGACCGGCAGGATGTGGGCCGCGCGGCGGCCGGGCAGCTTGACCTGGGCCAGGGCGGCCTGGATGGCGCGCACCAGGTCGTTGTCGGAGATGGCGCGGGCCCCAAGCGACACCCGGCCGGAGATGCGATGGCTGGTGAGCTGGCCGCCGCCGGTGGCGACGGTGACGCCCTGGACCTGGACGCCGGCCACGTTCTCGGCCCGCTCCACGGCCTGGGCGATGGCGTCGGAGGCCTCGTCCAGATTGACGATCGCCCCGCCGCGCACGCCGCGCGACTGCACATA
>JAZKBZ010000043.1:1983-3969 GCA_040388315.1 Pseudomonadota bacterium
CAGGGTGCGGTCGGACCGGCGCACGCCGTCATGCTTCATGATGAAGCAGCTCACCTTGGACGCGCCAAGGTCCACCGCGGCGATCACCGGCTGGCGGCCAAGCGCGGCCTTCAGCCCCTCGCGGCTCTCCTTGCGGTCCTCAACACGGGTCGCCAACTGGTCTGCCCTCTTCCTTAAACGCCGTTCGCGACGAGTTGCCCGGGAAGGGCCCCGTCGCGCGGCCGCACCGCCACCACGCTCGGATCACGCAGATCGATCCGCTCGAAACCCAGTTCCAGGATGCGCTGGCTCTGATCCAGCTGCTCCAGTTTTATCAGGGCGCCGTCCTCGTCGACCGCCGGCAATTGCACCAGCGATCCGTCCTTCAGCCGCAGGTCCCAGCGGCGGTTGTCCACCCGCACCAGGGCCTCGATCCGCTCCATCAGCCGCGGTCGCGCGGCCACCTCGGGCAGGATCTCGGCGGCGTATTCATTGGCCCCCTCGCCGACGATCAGCGGCAGGCTGGGGAACTTGTCGGACCGGGCCTCGGGGATGATCCGGCCGTGGTCGTCGATCACATGGCTCTGGCCGTTGTGCTGCCACACGGCGAGTTGCTTGCGCTCCACCACCGCCAGGACCAGCGTGTCGGGCAGCAGGCGAATGACCCGGGCTTCCTTGACCCAGCCCACGGCCTCGATGCGCTGGCGCAGCTGCTCCAGGTCCAGGCCCAGCATGGGCTGGTCCTTGTAGACCCCGGCGGCGGCCAGGATGTCGGCGGTGGCCATGGGCGAGGCCCCCTGGACGTGCACGGCGTTGAGGCGGAAGCCGAGATGGGCGAACTGGCCGCCCACCGCGCCGTTGATGGCCTGGGACAGCTTGTGGGCGCGGTCGCCGGTGGCCAGCGTCGCGATCAGGGCGATGGCCAGCACGCCGCCGGCGCCGATCAGCGCGTGTTGCGGGGAGAGGCCGACGCCGCGGGCGGCGCCCAGCTTCGCGGGGGCGTACCCCGCAGGCGCCTTGGCCTGGGAGCGAGACTTGGAGCCAGCGGGCTTTCTAGCCCGGGGTTTCGCCGAAACTCGCGATCCCCCCCGCAGCGCCGCGGGCATAAGCGTCCTCCGTGATCCAAAGCACCAGGTTGTCAAAGTCCACGCCCTTCAGCGCCGCTTGCTCGGGGACGAGCGAAGTCGGCGTCATGCCGGGCTGGGTGTTGACCTCCAGAAGGACCAGAATGTCGTTAATGTCGTCATAACGAAGGTCGGATCGGGTAACCCCGCGACAACCAAGCGCAGCATGGGCGCGCTCGGCGAGCTCCATGGCTTTTTCCAAGACAGGCAAGGGAATTTGCGCCGGCAGGATGTGCTCGGAGCCCCCCTCCCCGTACTTGGCCTCGTAGTCGTAAAAACCCGATCTGGGGACAATGTCGGTGACCGTCAGGGCCTTGCCGTTCATGACCGCCACGGCGAGCTCCTTGCCGCGGATATAGGGCTCGATCATCACCTCCTCGCCGAAGGTCCATTCGGGCGCGACGATCTCCTGCGGCGGCCGGTTGGCCCCGTCCAGGACGATATAGACCCCGACCGATGACCCCTCAGCGTTGGGTTTCACCACATAGGGTGGCGCCATCACGTGGCCGGCGGCGGCCTCGAAGCGGTTGAACAGGCCCCCGCCCGGCACGGTCACCCCGGCGGCGGCCAGCACCGCCTTGGACTTGGCCTTGTCCATGGCCAGGGCCGAGGCCAGCACGCCCGAGTGGGTGTAGGGCAGGGCCAGGGTCTCCAGCACCCCCTGGACGCAGCCGTCCTCCCCCCACTCCCCGTGCAGGGCGTTGAAGCATACGTCGGGCTTCAGCCTGGCCAGCACCTGGGCCAGGTCGCGGCCGGCGTCCACGCGGGTGACCTTGGCGCCGAGGCGCTCCAGGGCGTCGCCGCATTCCCGGCCCGAGACCAGGCTGACATCGCGTTCGGAGGAGAGGCCGCCCAGCAGCAGGGCGACATGGTGGCCGGAAAG
>JAZKBZ010000044.1:0-5010 GCA_040388315.1 Pseudomonadota bacterium
CCGTCGCGCACCTCCAGGGGCACGACCGGGGCGCAGCCGCCGCCCTTGTCGGCGCCGACCCCCTCCCCGGTGGCCAGGTCGATGACCCGGCCGTGCAGGGGACAGGTCACCGACTGGCCGTGGACGATGCCCTGGCTCAGCGGACCGCCCTTGTGCGGGCAGGCGTCCATCAGGGCGAAGACCGCGCCGTCGCCGGTGCGAAAGATGGCGACGTCGCCCCGGGGGCTAGGCAGGCGGCGGGCGCCCCGGCGGGGGATGTCGGTGACGGCGCCGACATCGATCCAGACGGGTTCTCTGACGATGGCGTTCATGCGGGTTCGAACTCCAGACGGCGGCTGAGGGGGGTGAATTCGTCGGTGTGCCGGCCGGCGACCCGCTCGGCCCAGGGGTCCATGCGGGCGAAACGCTGCGAATAGGCGAAGCGGTCGTAGAGCGCCCGGCGGTCTTCGGGCTCGGCCAGGGCCGCCTTGATGGCGTCCAGGCCGACGCGGTCCATCCACTTGTAGATCCGCTCCAGGTACCAGCCCTGCTCGCGATAGAGCTGAACCAGCGCGCAGATGGTCCAGACGGCCTCGTCCTCGGTGGCGACCTTGGTGAGGACCTCCGTGCCCCGGATGTGCAGGCCGGCCGCGCCGCCGACATGGATCTCGTAGCCGGAGTCGACGCAGACCACGCCGACGTCCTTGCAGGTGGCCTCGGCGCAGTTACGGGGGCAGCCGGAGACCGCCAGCTTGACCTTGGCCGGGGTCCAGGACCCCCACATGAACTTCTCCAGCCGGATGCCGAGGCCCGTGGAGTCCTGGGTCCCGAACCGGCACCAGTCGGAGCCCACGCAGGTCTTCACCGTGCGCAGGCCCTTGGCGTAGGCGTGGCCGGAGACCATGCCGGCCGCGTTGAGATCGGCCCAGACCGCCGGCAGGTCGTCCTTCTTGACCCCCAGCAGGTCGATCCGCTGGCCGCCGGTGACCTTGACCGCGGGGATCGAGAACTTGTCGGCCACGTCGGCGATGGCCCGCAGTTCGGCCGGTGAGGTCATGCCGCCCCACATACGTGGCACGACGGAATAACTCCCATCTTTCTGTATGTTGGCGTGGACCCGTTCGTTGATGAACCGCGACTGCTTGTCGTCCTGATAGGCCCCCGGCCAGGCGCAGAGCAGGTAGTAGTTCAGCGCCGGGCGGCACGAGGCGCAGCCATCGGGGGTGCTCCATTCCAGGGCCTGATGGATGGCCGGCATGGACTTCAGCTCGCCCTCGACGATGGCCCGGCGGACCACGTCGTGGGTGTGGCTGGCGCACTTGCACATCGGCGCGGGGCCGGTCTGAACCTGGAAGTCGTCGCCGAGGGTCAGCTGCAGCAGCTTCTCCACCAGCGGGGTGCAGGAGCCGCAGGAGGCCGAGGCCTTGGTGACCGCGCGGACCGCGTCCAGGGTCGAGAGCCCCTGCCCCATGATGGCGCCGGTGATCTGGCCCTTGCACACGCCGTTGCAGCCGCAGACCTCCTGGTCGTCGGACATGGCCGCAACGGCCGAACTAGGGTCCAGGCCCGCCAGGCCCTCCGTGATGGCCTGGCCGAAGATCAGGGTCTCGCGGATGCCGCTGACATCGGCGCCCTGACGCATCAGGTCGAAGTACCAGCCGCCGTCCGTGGCGTCGCCGAACAGCACCGCGCCGGCGACCTTGCCGTTCTCCAGCACCACCCGCTTGTAGACCCCGCGGCCGGCGTCGCGGAACACGATGTCCTCGCAGGCCTCGCCACCGGCGAAGGCGCCGGCCGAGAAGACGTCGACGCCCGACACCTTCAGCCGGGTCGAGAGCATGGAGCCGCCATAGGCGCTGGCCTCGTCGCCGGTCAGGGCGGCGGCCAGCGTCCGGCACATGTCCCAGATGGGGGCCACCAGGCCGTAGGCGACGCCCCGGTGTTCGGCGCATTCCCCCACCGCATAGATGTTGGGATCGTCGGTGCGCATCTGATCGTCGACCACGACCCCGCGGCCGACGGCGAGACCCGAGGCCTTGGCGAGCGCCGTATTGGGGCGGATGCCCACGGCCATGATCAGGATCGAACAGGGCAGCACCCGGCCGTCCTGCAGCTTCAGGCCGCTGACCTTGCCGTCCTCGCCGAGGATGGCCTCGGACTGGGCCGAGAGCACGGTCTCCACCCCTCGCTGGGCGAGGGCCTCGGTGAGCAGGAAACCCGCGGCGGAGTCGAGCTGGCGCTCCATCAGCACGTCCATCAGGTGGACGACGGTGGCCTTCATGCCGCGACGGGCCAAGCCGTAGGCGGCCTCCAGCCCCAACAGGCCGCCGCCGATGACCACGGCCTGTCCGCCGGCCTCGGCAGCGGTGACCATCTGGGCCACGTCGTCCAGATCGCGGAAGGTGACCACGCCCGCAAGGTCGGCGCCGGGCAGCGGCAGGCGCACCGGATCGGAGCCGCTGGCCAGGATCAGCCGATCATAGGCCACGGTGAGGCCGCCCTCCGCCGTGACGGTCTTGCCGGCCCGGTCGATGGCCAGGACCGCGCGGCCGGCGTGGAGGGTGATGGCGTTTTCGCGGTACCAGGTCTCGTCATTGATGACGATGTCCTCGAAGGCCTTCTCTCCGGCCAGGACCGGCGAGAGCATGATGCGGTTGTAGTTCACCCGCGGCTCGGCCCCGAAGATGGTGATCTCGTAGCGGCCGGGATCGCGCTTGAGGATGTCCTCAACCACCCGGCAGCCGGCCATGCCGTTGCCGATGACGACGAGTCGTTGCTTGGACGCTTGCATGGTTATGCCCCTCAGACCCGGACCGGAACGGAGTCAGCGGGCGCCAGGGTGGGCCAGACCGCGCGCCAGTGGTTCTTGAGGCTGGTCAGGGCCACCAGGGCGACGAGCGCCAGGGCGGCGAAGCCCAGGAAGCCGAGCTGGTAGGTGCCGGTCAGTTTCTTCGCCAGGCCAAGGGTGGAGGCCAGATAGAAGCCGCCGACCCCGCCGGTCATGCCGATGAAGCCAGTCATCACCCCGATCTCCTTGCGGAACCGCTGGGGGGCGAGCTGGAAGACCGCGCCGTTGCCGGCGCCCAAGGCCGCCATGCTCAGCAACAGCACCACCAGGGCCAGCCAGGCGTTGGGCATCTGGAAGCTGGCGGTCACCAGGCCGACGGCGGCGAGGCCGAGCACCACGATCAGAGTCCGCACCCCGCCGAAGCGGTCGGCCAAGGCCCCGCCCACCGGCCGCACGAAGGACCCGGCGAAGACGCAGCCGGCGGTGAAGAAGCCGGCGATCACCGGATCCAGGCCGTATTCCGAATTGAAGTAGATGGTGAGGGAGGACGACAGGCCCACGAAACCGCCGAAGGTGACGCTGTAGAGCAGCATCAGCCACCAGGCGTCGGGGACCTTCAGCACCTCCAGATACTCACCGAGGCGCTTGGGCGCGGGCTGCTCGGGGGCGTCCTTCGCGAACAGCAGGTAGACCACGAAGGCCACCAGCAGCGGCAGCATGGCCAGGCCGATGACGTTGCCCCAACCGAAGGTCTTGGCCAGCAGAGGGGCGAACAGGGCCGCCAGGGCCGTGCCCGAGTTGCCGGCCCCGGCGATGCCGAGGGCCAGGCCCTGGTGCTCCTGAGGATACCAGCGCGAGGCCAGCGGCAGGGCGACGGCGAAGGAGGCGCCGGCTACGCCCAGCAGCACGCCGAGGGCCAGGACCTGGTGATAGTTGTGGACCCCCAGCAGCCAGGCCGTGGCCAGGCCGGTCAGGACAACGGCCTGGCCGATGAGGCCGGTGCGCGTGGGGCCGATGCGGTCGACCAGGACCCCGGCCACCAGGCGCAGCAGCGCGCCCGACAGCACCGGCACGGCGACCATCAGCCCCTTCTGGGCGGGATCGAGGTGGAATTCGGCGGCGATCGCCACACCGAGCGGGCCCAGGAGCACCCAGACCATGAAACTGAAGTCGAAATAGAGAAAGGCGGCGAACAGAGTCGGCGTGTGGCCCGACTTGAGGAAGGAACGCATCAACATGGACAAACCTCGGGTGAACGAGAGCGGCGACAGCGCCGTTGGGGTGACCGCATCCGAGCGGTCTTCTCGATCAGCCGCGAACGTCGTTGTCCGTGGGCCTGGGCTCATGACGCACTGCAACATGGCCGCTGTCAGGCGTGGCGAGGGCGTGGCGGGGGAGTTCAGCTCGGCCGCCTAGTTTGAAGGCGCCCAAAATCTCGCCCTGGTGAAAAACTAGGCGGTCTGGTCGGCGCCGTCGAACAGGGGGCTCAAGGCAGGCAGCGCCGGTGTTCCGAGTCCGGTCGCGTGCAGGGCCTCCAGCGCCAGGTCGGGGCGATAGACGGCCGCCGCCAGGCCGCCCTGGTCGACATCCGGCCCGATCTGATTCCATCGACGCATCTGCTCCAAGAACCAGCGGGCATGCTCCAGCCGCGGAACGCTGGCGCCGTCGCGGTGGAAGACGAGCTCATCGGAGATGGCCGGGGCGATGGCGTCGGCCTCCGCGCCCACATGTTCCGGCCGTGACAGCAGGTCGCTCAGCTCCCGCAGGTTCTCCGGCGCGTCGCACCAGGCCTGGGCCCGAACCAGGGCGCGCAGCAGGGCCTGGAGCTGCTGCGGCTCGCGCCGGGCGAAGTCCGCCGTCACCCCCAGCACCTTGTCGGGGCCGGCGGGCCAGAACTTGGAGGTGCGCAGCACCACCCGGCCCAGGCCGCCGCGGCTGGCCACCGTGTTCCAGGGAGCGCCGACGCAGATGCCGTCCACCTGGCCCGCACGCAGTTGCTCCACCATGCGCGGCGGTGGCACCACCACCAGCCGCACGTCGCAGTCGGGGTCGACGCCTGCCGAGGCTAGCCAGTAGCGCAGGGCGTACATGTGCATCGAGAAGGGGAAGACGACGGCGAAGGTCAGAGGCGGCTCGCCCCCGGCCCGCCGCTGGGCGATGAAGCCGGCCAGGGCCGCGGCGGTCTCCCGAGGAGTCTCGGCGCCGGTGGGCAGGGCGTGGATCAGGCGGTTGGAGAGGGTGAC
>JAZKBZ010000044.1:5020-6712 GCA_040388315.1 Pseudomonadota bacterium
CCAGGGCCAGGGGGGCCAGCATCGGCGCCGCCGGCTCGCCCACTCCGGCGGTGGCCGCGAGCGCCATGGGAGCCAGCATGTGGGCGGCGTCGAGGGCGCCCACCATCACCTTGTCGCGGATGGTGGCCCAGGAAGCTTCCCGACTGAGGGCCACGTCCAGGCCCTCGGCTGCGAACAGGCCCCGGTCCTGGGCGACGATCAGCGGAGCGCAATCGGTCAGGGGGATGAACCCCAGGGTCAGGGCGGTCACGAGGCGTCTCCCTTCAGCACGCCCGCGAAGGCCAGCAGGTCGGCGGCCACCGCGCCGATCGGGCGGCCTTTATCCATGGCGAGCTTGCGCAGCAGCTTGTAGGCGCCGTCCTCGTCCAGGCCGCGCTCCTTCATCAGCAGGCCCTTGGCCCGGTCCACCACCTTGCGCGACTCCAGGTTGGCCTTGGCCTTGGCCAGGTCGCCGCGGAGCTGCTGCATCAAGGAGAAGCGGGTCATGGCCACTTCCAGGATCGAGCGCACCCGTCCCGGCGCCAGGCCATCGACGATGTAGGCCGCCACCCCGGCGCGGATGGCCTGCTCGGCCAGGCCCGGCTCCGAGCGGTCGGCGAACATCACCACCGGGCGGGGATTGGTCTCGCCGGCCTCGCGCAGGCTCTCCAGGATGTCGCGGTCGGCGCTGTCGCAGGCGATGACGATGATGTCGGGGGCGAAACCGGCCAGGGCCTCGGCGTCGAAGACGGCCGCCTGCCGGACCTCCAGGGGATCGACGCCCTGCAGGCCTTCGGCCACCAGCGCGGCGCGGGCTGGATCGGGATCTATGACGAGGACGCGCATGGGGCGCTTCTAGCTGTGGGAAGGCGGCGCCAAGCCTTAGCCTGCGCCGGCGGGGCGTGACACGAGCAAGTCGCCAATTCGGAAGGCGCCCATCGCCTGAAAAACAAGCGATCAGCCCAGTCCGGCGGCCCTCAGCAGCCGCGCCCGCTCCTCGGGCGTGTTGGCGCCGCGGATTCGGTCCGCGGCGTCGGCGGCGCCGGCCAGCTGGGTGAGACCCGCGCGCTCGACGAATCGTCGCAGCGGCCAGTGCTGGCGGACATCGGCGGGGACCGCGGTCGGATCGAACGCCATAGGCACGGGAAATCCCTCGAAGGCGGCGCCTGGACCCGGGGCCGTCAGAAGCGGCGCCAGATCCTCGACCCTCAAGGTCGGGGCGTCCACCGCCAGGATCAGGACACGGGTGAACCTCTCCCCCAGCAGAGCCAGCCCGGCAAGGACGCCGGCCACCGGACCGCTGAAGGGCGCGGGGTCTGGCGCGCGCGGCGGTCCATAGTCCCCCTCCCCGGCCGTGACGATTTGAACGGCGCCCGCCCCCCGCGCCAGGGCCACCACCCGGTCGATGGCGCGAACCCCGCCCCACAACTGGAGGGCCTTGTCGGTCCCCATCCGGCGCGAGGCGCCCCCGGTCAGAATGATCGCGCCGAGGAGGTTGGGAGCATTGTCGAACATCGCACCACTGTCGCCCCGCCCCCGACCGGGTCAAGCCGCCAGAAAGGCCGCGCGCGCACAGCCCGGCTCGGGATAGTTTGCACGCCATGAGTGCTTCGTCCCCGGTCCTCTCCCTGACCGCCCTGTGCAAATCGGTCCCCGGCGGCCGTGTCCTGTTCGAGGGGCTGGACCTCCAGGTCGCCCCCGGCGAGCCGCCCT
>JAZKBZ010000045.1:0-1676 GCA_040388315.1 Pseudomonadota bacterium
GATCGTGGCCGCGCTTACCGTGGTGGTGGCGCCCTCCACGATCGTGGCGATCCCGGTGATCGTGCAGGCCGGCAGGGCCGCGCGGAGCACGGGATCCGAGTCCAGGGCCAGGCCCCGGAACCAGATCGTGCCCTTGTTCGCGCCGATGTTGGCGCGCGAGGTGGCCGCGCTGGCCACGTCCGAGAGGTTGTTGGCCGCTACCAGGTCGCCGTCCGTGGCGTCCGGGCCGCCCACGTCCACGCGGACCTTGCCACCCTCGAAACCGAGGATCTTACCCGCGATCGGGCGAGCGCCCGAATTGCTGGTCTTGGAAACGGTCTGATCGTTCACCACGTAGCAGGAATTCATCAGGTCCGCCGCGGTGATTTCGTCCGCGTCCGCCGAGTTGGTGAAGAAACCCACACGCTTGACCGCGCGCACGGTCAGATCGCCCGCCTGGCCGGCGGTGTTGTCCACCTCGTAAGGCGCGATACCGACCACGCGATCGGTGTTCGTGGCACGGCCCGGGCGGAAGTTGCCCGAGGAATCCCGCGACACCAGGGCGCCGCAGAAAACATGGACGCCCGCCGCCGCGTCGCCGTCGAAAAGCTCCGCTCCGCCCACCGCGTTGTTGATGTTCTGGTCCAGTGCGCTCACTTGGCATTCTCCTTGGCGATCTCAGCCTTCACTGCGGTTTCGGTAAGTCCGGCGGACTTGGCCATGCGCTGGAGCATGGGCGAGAGCTGGACCGCATCGGGGCCCGGGGTCGGGGGCGCGGCAGGGTCCACCACCAGGGCGGGGGCCGCGGTCCAGTAGTTGACCTGGGCGGCCAGCTGGGTGGCGTCCTTGCCACAGGCCGCGATGGCCACCGCGCGGTCCGCGGGGCGCACCTTGCGCTGTGCGATCGCGTTGTCCACTGCGGTCTGGACCGCCAGGCCGTGGGCCTCGGGGGCCGCCTGGGCCGCCTGGGCCTTGGCCACCGCCTCCGCCACCAGGGTGGCCAGGTCGGGGGCCGCCGCGGGGGCCGGGGGCTCCACCGCGGGGGTGTTCTGGACTGGGGTTGCGCGGGCCGCGTCGAGGGCCGCGAAAACTTACGCGTCCGTTGCGTTCTCCGACAGGCTCAGGCGCTGTCGGATCTCTTTGTCAAGTGCCATGGGCTTAGACTGGCACGGGATTATTTCCCCGGTCCATTTGTCGAGGGCTTGACGCGGGGCGCCGTCCCATGCTCGGGGGCTGAAACGCTGGAGGACTTCCGCCCGCGCGGGGACCACCGCGTCCGCGAATCCGTTCTCCACCGCCGCCCGCGCGGACAGCCACGTGGTGGCGTTCATTAGGGCCGCCACCTGGGCCGGGGTCTTGCCAGTGCGCCGCGCGAACATGTCCGCGGTCTGGGCGTCCACGGCCCGCAACATTTTGGCCTCGCGCTCCAGGTCGTCCGCCTCTCCGCCCGCGCCCGTGGAGGTGTTGTGGATCATGACGAAAGCACCCTCCGTCATTTCGACCCGGGCGCCCTGGGTGGCCAGGAAGTGGGCCGCCGCGCTGGCCGCCAGGCCGTCCACCACCACGGTTACAGGGCCCTTGTGGGACTCCAGCTGGGCACGCATGGCGGAGGCCTCGAATGGGCTACCCCCGGGCGAGTGGACCCGGACGGTCAAGGGTTCATCGGGGGCGGCCTGCCGCAGGGCGTAGGCCACGCC
>JAZKBZ010000046.1:0-45331 GCA_040388315.1 Pseudomonadota bacterium
TGCCATCTGGCCCGGGGCAGCATCGTCGTGAAGACGGGCGATCGGGTCGAGGCCGGCCGTCCCCTCGCCAAGGTCGGGCTCTCCGGGAACACTGAGTATCCCCACCTCCATCTCACCGTGCGGCGTAATGGGGTGACCATCGACCCTTTCGCGCCTACCTCGGACGCGGCCTGCGACCCTGGCGCCAACCCGGGATCGAGCCTGTGGGACCCTGCCACCGGGCGCAAATTGGCCTACCAACAGGGGTCGGTGCTCAATATCGGCTTCTCCGCGGTGCCGGTCTCCGGCGAGGCCGTGGAGGCGGGGGGGATCGCCGCCCCCACGGCCGACAGCCCGATGCTCATCGCCTATGTGCGCGCCATCCGTCTGCGGCCGGGGGACGTCCAGGTCGCAACCCTCAGCGACCCCGCGGGCCAGGTCCTCGCCCGCTCTCAGCTCGCGCCCCTTGACAGGGACAAGGCTCAATACCTCGTCTATGTGGGCAAGAAACGGCCCGCAGGAGGCTGGCCCAGGGGCCGCTATACTTTTACCTATACTGTCGAGCGCGGGGTTGTTGTTGTTGTGGAACGCCAGGCGCACATCAAGCTCTAGGCTCGAAATTCGGCCCTCGACGCGCGCTGAACGGCGGCCGCGTCGCCTCCTCGCGAACTGTTGAATTCGCCTGCAGCGGGATTTTCTTTTTTCCGCTCTTGAATTGGAATACAGTTTTTCGTCAGCCTAGCTCTCCAAGGCTGTGTTGCTTTGGCCGGGCGGTCAGCCTCAAGGTGAGCCGCCCGGCCTCTTGCGCTAGTAAATCCGTTCGATTGTTTTTGAGGCGGCGAGCTGCGTTCAAGCTATTTGATGAGAAGCCCTTGGCCTGTCGGGAGTTCTAGGACCCTGTAGCCGCGCTTCGCCAGCCAGGGATCCTCGGCCAGCTTCTGGGCTCGATATCCGAGCCATCCATAGTCATCGAGAACCATGATTGCGCCGGGAACCATCCGGTCGAACAGTATCTCAAGCGCACCGATCTCCGCGTCGGCGTTGTTGAGGTCCAAGTGCATGAAAGCGATCTTGTCTGGTGCGGCCTGGCTGAAACTATCGGGTACACGTCCTTGGGTGACCACCACATTGGGCAGATCCGCAAAGCGCTGCTTCACCTGCTCAAAGAGGGTGCCGCTATGCTCCGGCATATGGTGGTGCGGCATGGACGCATCATGCTCGAAGAGGTCGTAGAGGTAGTATTTCCTCTCCGTCTGGGCCGCGAAGTTGACGTAGTCGCAGACAATCCGAGCTGTCACCCCCTTGTAGCAGGCGCACTCCACGAGATCGCCCTGCAGGCGCATACCGTTGCGCGCCGCCCAGGCCACCACGGCGATCCGCCAGATAATGCCCTTCTCGACGTCCGTAGTCACATGCGCATTGTAAGCACGCATGAATTCCGGGTCGGTCAGGAAGCTCAGATTGCGGGAATAGGTGAACAGGTTGTCGCCCGCAAACACCCCGGTTGTGCTGTGGAGGGCCTGGATAGCGGTGTTGATGCCGCCGAAGAACTTTGTTCGGTCTCGCAGACCGAAGAAGAGATTGGTCAGATATTGATGCGCCATGGAGGTGAGATTTGCATGCTGCGGCGACCGCCGCCAGAGGGGGGCGGACCAGGATGTCGAATTTTGCAGAACGAAAAAGGGCCGCCCCGAGGGGCGGCCCTTCCTAGTTTAGACTGATCTCGTCGACTTAGATGAAGTCCGTAACCGCGACCGCGGCACCAACAACACCCACCAGTTTGATCACTGTCGTCGTAGCGTTACTGCCATTGGCATCGGCGAAGATGTAGCTGTCAGCACCAACGTCGACCACTACGATGTCACGAGTACCACCGGTGATCAGCCCGTTGGCCTCGGCGAGCGCCTGGGCGTAGGTCGCCGCGGCGCGTTCCTCGTAGGTGGCCAGGACGCCAGCGGCACCCAACGAAATCTGGTCACCAGCCGTGAAGTCGTTGATCTGGTCAATCGAGCCAGCCGTGGACGAGGTGTCGGTTACGCCGAAGATGAACACGTCGTTTCCGGCGTCACCAAACACGGAGTCAGCACCGGTGCCACCGGTAAGACGATCAATACCGATACCACCACCAATGGTGTCGTTACCTGCGCCACCGCTGATGGTGTCGGTGCCCGCACCGCCAGTGATGGTGTCGGTGCCGTCACCGCCGGAGATGTTGTCGTTGCCGGAAGTGACCGCGTGACCGGTGATCGAGTCGTTCCCCGCATCGCCCGTCGCCGTATTGTCGCCGGCCGTGAGGGTGAATGTGTCGTCTCCATCCCCACCGGCACCCGTGGCGTTACCAGAGGTGAAGGTAAGTTGGTCAGCGTCGGCGCCGCCAGTCATTTGGTCGCCGGTCTCGGTAGACACGAGGGTATCGGTGCCATCGTTGCCGAACAGGCTGTCTGTGCCAGCACCGCCCGTCAGGTCGTCGTTGCCCGCGCCGCCAGTGAAGTAGTCAGCGGAGCCACCGCCGCCGATGGTGTCGTTGCCGATACCGCCATCCACGAGATCCTGACCACCGCTGGTGGCGTCGATGGTGTCGTTGCCGTCGCCGCCATACATGGTGTCAGTGCCCGCACCGCCGGTGATGGTGTCGTTGCCGATACCACCTTCGACACGGCCATTAGCGGCCGAAGCGGTGATGATGTCAGCGCCATCGCCACCCAGCAGGGTATCCGACCCGGTACCGCCGGTCAGGCAGTCGTTGCCAGCGTCGCCGCTGGCGTTGCTGTTGCCGGCCGTCAGCGTGATCCGGTCACCATCATCGCCGCCAACGATCTGGTCGTTGCCGCTGAGGTTGGTGATCGTGTCAGCACCCGCCTCACCGCTGATGGTGTCATTGCCCGCACCACTGGCGACGGTGTCGTTACCAGCTCCGCCGTAAATGGTGTCAGTGCTGGCACCGCCGGTGAGTTCGTCATCGCCAAGGTCGCCGAAGACCAGGTTGGCGCCGGTGCCAGAGCTGATGGAGTCGTTACCTTGACCACCGAGCAGGGTGTCTGCGCCGGAACCGCCGAAGATCGAGTCGGCGCCAAGGTTGCCGTGAGCGTAGTTGGCACCCGTGGCGGCGTTGAAGTCGATGGTGTCGCCGTCTTGTCCGCCGAGGAGGGTGTTGGCGCCGGAGCCGGTGGCCGTCAGCGTATCAGCACCAATATTACCATGCAGGTAATCGTTGCCGCCAGCGCCGACCAGGGAATCGGTGCCATCACCGCCGAACACTGTCTCGGAGTCGGTGCTGCCGGTGAAGCTGTCGTTGCCGGCGTCCCCACTGACCGAGTCAGCGCCCGAAGCGTTGGTGATGACGTCGTTGCCGGCTCCGCCGGAGATCGTGTCGGCGCCCGAACCGGATTCGATAGTGTCGGTGCCAGCTTCGCCGCTGACGGAGTCAGAGCCCGCGCCGGCCGTGACGGAGTCGATACCGTCGCCGCCATTGATGGTGTCGGTGCTGGTGCCGCCGGTGAGGGTGTCATCGCCGAGATCGCCGAAGACCAGGTTCGAGCCATCGCCAGAGACGATTTGGTCGTTGCCCTGACCGCCAAGCAGGGTGTCGTTGCCGGTCCCGCCTGTGATGGAGTCAACGCCGAGGTTGCCGTGGGCATAATTGTTGCCCGTACCCGTGGAGATGGTGTCGCTGTCTTGACCACCCAGCATCGTGTCGTTGCCAGCGCCGCCGGTCAGGCTGTCATCGTTGGCGTTGCCGTGCATGTAGTCGTTGCCGTCGGCGCCCGAGAACGTGTCGTTGGCCGAGTAGCCGAACAGAGCGTCGCCGTTGGTCGTGCCGGAGACGTTGTCGGCGCCGAGCGTCCCAACGTACAGCATCGAGCCGTCCGGCAGGGTGATTTCGCCCACAAGGCTGCCTTCACCCTTGATACCAGAACCGAACACGACCGTCCGGCCGTTGAAGGTCATGCTGATGCTTTCCGGCGTCGGGAAAGCAGCGGCGGTGAATGCAACCGAGACCGCTGTTGCGGTCGCCCCGGCAGTCGTGAAGTTCAGCGAATCGGTCGCGCCATTGTAGGCCAACGCTTCCGCCGCCGTGATTGTCTCGAAATTATAAGTCGCCATGAGTCTCTCCAGTCATGTGTCACACGGACCGCCCGAAAATGCCTGGCCACCATTGCCGAATGGCGCGGTCCCAGGAAGTCCTTACCGATCGCCATAACATGGTCGTGGCGAAGGTTAAACGAGCCCGAGGAAGACGTATCGGAACGATCGAAAATGCGCAACAGTAAAAACGGCGGGAAACTCCGCCTCTTGGCGGGCCAGGCCAGGAGGCCGATCGCCCTTGATCACTCTTCCCGCAGGGAGTCGCGGATCGTGTCGGTCAAGGGACTGACAATGTAGGATAGGATGGTGCGACTTCCCGTGACAATGGACACAGCAGCGGGCATGCCGGGACTGAGCTTGACGCCCTTCGGCAGGCCGGCGAGTTGCGACGGCGGAATGCGAACGTCGGCCCGGAAATAGCCCTCTCCGCTCCTTTGGTCGACGAGCTGATCAGCCGAAACGGCTACAACATCCCCCTCCACCGGGGAGACTTTGCGGTAGTTGAAGGCAGTCAAGCGCACCTGCGCCTTCATTCCAACACGGACGTCATCGATGTCGGCCGGCTTGATGCGAGCCGAGATTAGTAGAGGCGCGTTGGCGGGCACGATGTTCATCACCAGTTCACCCGATCCGATCACGCCACCGATGGTCGATTGATTGAGGTCCAGAACATAGCCGTCCACTGGTGAGCGCAGAATTGTATGATCCAGAGTCTGGCGCGCCGCTGTCAGGCGCGGTGAGATGTCGGAGAGCCCCGACTGCATCTGCCGCAACCCCTCCGCCGCCTGGCTGACCCGCTGATCGCGCAATGAGTTGAGCTGGAGGCGCGTCTCACCCTTTTGCTGACGCAGACGGGTGATTTCTGCGTTCAAGGCGCCTCTCCGTCCGGCGAGATCGGCGAGGGTGCGATCATAGCGCAGGATCAGCGTCTTAGGCGCATAGCCTTTCTCATAGAGCGTCTGGTAACCGGCTAATTCTTCCTTGGTCAGGCGAACCGTCTCCTCAAGAGCATCCAGCTGGGCCTGTACGCCGCCGATTTGTGACTCGATCTGGCTCTGTCGCTGGCCCAACACATCAGCCTGACTGTCGAAGAACTGTAGGCGCGTGGAGAATAGGAATTGTTGGTCACGGATCAGGCCCGCAACGCGAAGATCGGATAATCGTGCGGTCAGTTCGGGCGGAAAACTAACAGACCTGCGGCCCGTCGCCTCCGCTTCGAAGCGGGCGCTCTGGGCGGCTAAGGCGTCATACTGGTTCTGAAACACATCAACGCTCGCGCGCGGCTGCACATCATCCAGGATGATGAGGGGCTGGCCAATCGTGACGTACTGTCCCTCGCGCACCGGTATCGCCTTCACGGTGCCGCCTTCGCGGTGCCGGATCATCTTGCGATTTGCCTCCACGCGAACGATTCCCGGCGCCATGATCGCGCTGCGGATCGGCGCGACCGCCGCCCACAGGGTCATGGCGACCACGAAGATGCCCACGACCGCCCCCCCGATGATCATGGGGCGCTGGAGCTTACGCTTGAGTGCTGGATCAAGGTCCTGATCAGCACCGCTGAAGCTCGGGGTAACATAACGGTCAATTGGTGTGAGGTCGTGTTTCATCGAGCCGCTCCTACCGCTTGGACCGCGGCAGGCTGGGTGAAGCGGGCCATGACCTGATCACGGGGCCCGAACATCTCCATCCGGCCGTCGCGCAGAACGAGGATCTTGTCGGCGGCCCGGAACAGGTTCGGTTTGTGAGACACTACGACGATGGTGGCTCCGTCGGCCTTGAGCGCATCGAGCGCCTTCATCAGAGCTTCCTCCCCCTCGGCATCCAGGCTCGCATTGGGCTCATCGAGCACGATGAACGATGGTCGCCCCATGACGGCGCGTGCCAATCCGATCCTCTGGCGCTGGCCAGCGGAGAGTACGTGAACGCTCTCGCCTAGGTCTGTGTCGTAGCCACTGGGCAGGCGCAGGATAAGCTCGTGAACACCGGCAATTTGCGCCGCGGCGATGATCTGACCATCGTCCACCCCGCTCTGAAAGCGCGCAATATTGTCTCGGATCGTTCCGGCGAAAAGCTCGGTATCCTGCGGGAGGTAACCGACGTTCCGGCCGAAATCTTGGCGTTCCCAAGTGAAGACGTCCGCGCCATCGAGGCGAATAGCGCCATTATTCGGCCTCCAGATGCCCATCATCAGCCGCGAGAGGGTTGACTTGCCAGCCCCCGACGGACCGATGATGCCCAACATCTCGCCGGGTTCGATTTTGAAAGTGACCGCCTGAAGCACGAATTTCTGCGCGCCGGGGGGGGCGAAGTTGACGCCCTCCACCGACACGCGGCCGATCGCGCGCGGCAGGCCGGTAACTGACTTGGCCGGCCTGTAGTCGCCAAACATCAGCATCAGACGGTCGAAGGCCCGAGTTCCCTGGAGCATGCCGTCCCAGGAACCCACGAGACGATCGATGGGCTGCAGAGCTCGGGCGGCAAGGATCATGTTGGCGAACAACAGGCCCGAATGAATCGTGCCCTTGACCACGAGGTAGGCGCCGATGGCAATGATCAGAACCTGGATCGCCTGACGCCAGAACTTGCTCACATTGGAGATGGAGCTCGCCAGGCCGCTAGCGTCAGCGCTGCGGCCCATGGTCACTTGGCGGAACGCCGCCCAACGGTCTCCGAGCGGCTCCACCATGCCCATCGCACGCACGACCTCACCGTTGCGCAGGGCTGCGTCGGTGAAGGCATAGCTTCGCAATGCCGCCTCGTTAGCCTCGCCCAGCATTGGGCGGGTGGCACGGTCCTGGACCAACGTGATAGCCACGAGCACCACGGCACCCAGCAGAGTCACGATGCCCACCAACGGATCGATCATCCAAAGTACGATCATGAAAACCGGCATCCAAGGCAGGTCGAAGACCACCCCGAACGTCGGACCGGTCAACATCTGACGGAAAGTGTCGAGGTCGCGAAGCGCCTGGGAGCGGAGCGCGGGATTGCCGCGCACAACGCCGTCGAATAGGGCCGAGAACACATGACCCGAGACGCGCTGGTCCATCACCACGCCGTAGTTGATCAAGACCTTGGCTCGGTAATGATCGATCAGGCCCGAGACGGCAAAGGTCGCCAGCACCCCGAAGGTGATCACCAGCAGGGTCGCGATGCTGCCGCTGCTCATAACCCGCCCATAGATCTGGAAAGTGTAGAGCGGCAGGGCCATGTAGAGCAGATTAGAAACGAGACTGAATGCCGCGGCGACCGCCAGGGATGGGTAGCCCTCGCGGATCGACCGGGTAAGGGGATTGTCCGGCTGGTCCGCTGAAAGCAGTCTTAGAATTTTCATGAGCGCCAGGCCGTCTCGTTACTTGCGGGCGAAGGTTCGCAGCGCGGATCGTGGGTGCCAGCTGTCACGACAGCGGGCGGCATGAGCGGGCGAGAGATGATCGGCGCCCTTCGGGATGTCAATGCCGCACGCCGGAGGCGGGCGGGCGCAGCCGCCCCCGACGCGGGATGGCGATCGGGCGAGCTGTGGTAAGGAGCGGGCGACAGAGTTGTGATGGGAGATCTGCCCGGGTGGCCAGGGTGGCAATAATCGGCAGCTGCATAACCCGTGATTTGTGGCCGATCCTGGGCGAAGCGCCCGCGGACCTGCTCTATATCTCGCGCACCAGCCTGCCGAGCCTGTTCGCCCGGCCTCTGGATGATGTCGAGGTCGCGGCCGATCCGCCGCCGGGCCTGGCGCGGCATCAGAACAACGCCGTGAGGGCCGACCTGCGCAAGTCGTCTCTGGCCGCGCTGATCGCTCACCGTCCCACCCATGTGATCTTCGACTTCATCGACGAACGTTTCGACCTCCTGGCGGCGAACGACACCCTGGTAACGCACAGCTGGGAGCTCGAGGTCAGCGGCTATCTGACCCAGCCGGGCTTTTCCCATGCACGGATCGTGCCGCGGGCCTCGGCCGAATGCGACCAGCTCTGGGGCGAGGCCTGCGTCGAGCTGGCCGCCTTCCTGCGCCAGACCCCCCTGCGCGAGGCCGGGATCATCCTGCACGCGAGCCAGTGGGCGCAGAGGTACCTGGACCGCGCCGGCCAGCTCCACGACTTCGACCAGGACGTGATGATCTTCGACGGCAACCTGGGCCGGCTGGACGCCCACAACGCCCTGCTGCGCAGCTACCAGGACCGATTCGCCGCCCTGACCGGCGCGTCGCGGGTCCAGGCCGACCCCCGCCTGCATATGGGGGACGTCGGCCATCGTTGGGGCCTGAGCCCCTTCCACTATGTCGCCGACTATTACCGGGACATCTGGCGCCAGCTGCGGGACCTCGGACTCTAGGCCTCGTCGGACAGCGACGCCCAGTGCTCCAGGGGCGTCAGGCGCGGATCGGCGCCGTCGGCGACCAGGGGCTCGGCCACCGTCCAGGCGCCGCCTTGCAGATAGTCGGTGAGCGGGTCGACATCCGACCGCAGCTGATCACCGCGCAGGGCCATGTAGCGCCCGGCGTCGAACCAGGGCCCGGGATTGCGGCCCTCCCGGCCCCCGGCGACCACATAGTGGCTCAGGGCCTCGAAGCCGCCGGACGCCACGTCGGGATACTCAGCGCGGTACCAGGCCGGATCGAACAGCCGGTGGGGCTTCAGGCCCCGGGCCGAGCCCTCGGTGACGTAGTGGACCAGGGCGGGAACCTGCGCCGCCTCGCCCTGCAGGCGGGCGCGATAGCGGGCGGCCTGGAACAGGGGATGCGGATCGAGGTCGTCCTTCCAGCCCTGGCGCAGATAGTGGGCCAGGGGGTTCTCGCCGCTCTGGGCCAACTCCGGCGCCTGGGCGACATAGTGGCCGATGCTGAACAGGGGATGGGGATCGACGCCCAGGGCCGCGCCGATGTGGACGAAGTGCTCCAGGGGAGACAGGCCCGTGGCCGCCAGCTCGGCGGCGTTGTGGACGGCGTAGAAGCCCGGGTCGAAGAGCGGATGGGGCGCGCGGCCCTCCATCCAGCCTAGGGCCACATAGTGGACCAGGGGCGCCAGCCGTCCGGCGGCCACGTCGGGATAGGCGGTGAGATACCAGGCCTGGTCCAGGAGCGCCGGCGGCTGGAGGCCGGCGTCGGGCCCGCGCCGCGCATAGGCCGCCATGGCCCGCAGATCGCCGCTGCGCCAGAGACCCGACCGGGCGATCACCAGGGTCCCTCCCAGGGACCGCAGGCGGGCCAACACCCGGTCGAGGCGGCGCTTGACGCGGTTGCGGCGCGCGGCCCTGATCCTCGGTGCGGCCGCCGCCCGATAAGCCGCCGCCGCCACCGCCCGCCCCTCGGCCAGCGCCCGCGCGTTGGTCACCAGGGCCTGGGCCAGGGCCTGGCTCAGGCGGGAGCGGGTCAGGGCCTCAGCGGTCTGGGCGCGCTGCACCTCCTCGCGCAGAGCGACGTGGCGCAGAGCCAATGACTCGACCTTGGCAACGAGTTCGGAATCATTCGAGGTTGGCGCACCCACTGTCAGACCCGGGGATGTGGCCCAGGACTGCGCGAATCCCCGGGTCGGTGGTGAACCAACCTCAAGTTACTTGCTCTGCGCAGCTGCCGCCGGAGACATTTCTAGTGGAGGGTACGCACATATCTAACCTGGGGACCGCTAGGCCTCGGATTGGACCACATAAGAGATGACTTCCCGTCGCTTCTTGTCCACGATTCGCACGGTCGTGGCGCCATAATGCTTTGCCATGACCACGGCATGTTGCCGCGCAGCCTCAAGGCCCAGGTCAATATCCTTATAGTGGCGACGCTCGTCACCCTTATAGAACTCAACACGATAGATCATAGTTACATGTTACGGTGAGAGTTGAGTCGACACTATGCCTGCAAACGGCGCCCGATTTCAAACTGGATTCAAACACAAGGAGCACCAGCTTCAGACTAGCCCCTCGTTGGTCAGCCAGGCCAGGTAGCCGCCGGCCTCGAAGGGGTCGGGGAAGGCGGCCTGCAGGTCGGGGCGGCCGCGGTAGAGCACCCGGTGGGCCTTGGCGATCTTCGTCCCGTCGCTGTAGGCCTCATAGGCCCAGTAGCGCTCGGGAATGATGGGGTCTGTAGTCTTGGCCACCTCGTCCTTGTACCAGCGCCAGATCTCGTAGACCGCGTGGTTGTCCCCGGCGTAGCGCTTGGTCATGGCGTCGCCGGTGGGGCCGAGCTTGGTGAAGTGCCAGAAGCGGAAGGGGTGGCCGTTGACGGTGATCGCCCCGTCCTTGCCCACCGCCACTGTGCGCTTTGACAGGTTCCAGCTGGCGACGTTGTAGCCGGGGTCGCGGACCACCTTGACGCGGTCGAACAGGGCCGGGACGTGGTCGCACCAGCGCTGGTCGACGAACAGGCCGTTGGGGATGTCGTCGTAGCAGAAGGACAGCAGGCGGTCGTTCCACCACTTGCCGAACCTCAACCCCTCCCCGCCCGCCTTCACCGCCACGAATCCCAGGTTGAAGATGCCGGTGCGCGAGGCCGAGAGGTCGTTGTCGAGGATCGCCTCCAGCTCGTCATTGGCGTCGATGAGGTGGGGGGTCAGCAGGATGTCGTCGGTCGCCAGCATCTGCTCCAGGGGGGCGAGGCTGCTGAACAGGGCGGTGTCGGGATCGAGATAGACCACCGCGTCGGCCCCGGCGCCCAGCGCCTGGTGCAGGAAGGGGCCCTTCACCGCGGTGCAGACCTCCACGACGTCGTGCTTGAACAGCCAGGCCTGGAAGTCGGGGATTCCCAGGTCCTGGGCGTAGACCACCCGGTCGAAGGGCTCGCTGGCCGGATCGAAGCGGAATCCCGGCGGCGGCGCGTCGGTGATCAGGGCCACCCGCTCCCAGTCTGGCTGGTGGGCCTTGAGGGTCTGGAACAGCACCCGGGCGCGGTTCAGATAGGAGAAGGTGAAGCTGGAGAAGCAGACGACCTTCACGCTGCGGCCTCCGCGATCAGGTCGGCGGTCAGGTTGCTGAACTCCAAATCATAGAGCGGCGGCGCGCGCCGGGCGCGGGCGAACTGCAGGATCTCGCCGCTTTCGAACATCGCAAACAGGGCCGCCTCGTCGGGCAGGACCAGGCCATGGCCGCCACCCTGCGTGAAGGCGGCGATATTGCCCGAATCGGGGCCGGTGACGATGGCCGACCCGGCGGCGGCGGCCTCATAGGCGGTGAGCGAGAAGGTCTCGCGGCACAGGGACCAGATCATCGCCGCGTCGATCTCCAGGCGCCTCAGGGCGTCGCGCATGGCCATGGGCTTGCGGGCGGTGGCCGAGACCGCATGGTGCTCCAGGGGCAGGCCTGGCATCGGGGTCTTGCCCAGGTGCAGGAAGACGTAGCGGGGATCCTTCTCGAACCGGATCGCCAGGTCGCGGAAGATCGGCCAGCCCTTATGCAGGGACGGCGTGCCGGGGAAGGCGAAGCGGAAGGGCCCCGGCGTCGGCGCGCGCGGTCGCGCGCGGCTCGGGACCAGCCGGGCCAAGGGCAGGACGCGGGCGTCGACGGCGTCCAGGTCCGAGCCTGCGCGCCAGGTGTCCATCGCCGCCTGGGAGGGGGAGACCACCGTCAGGTCCAGGTGTCGAAACAGCCGGGTGTGTTCAGCGATGTGCAGCTCACGATAGGGGCCGTAGAGGCAGATGCCGCAGGCCGGACTGCCCGGGGGCGGGGCGCCGCAGTCCTCGATATCGTTGCGCAGCAGGTGGATCCCCGCGCAGAGGCTGGTGAAGTCATGGGTCCAGTAGCAGCCGGCCTGTGCGCCGGCGATCCGCACCACGTCGATCACCTCGCGGCTGGAGTGGCCCAGCATGGAGTGGATGGCGAAGCTGCGCTCGCCGTCGCGCCAGTCCGCCAGGGCGGCCCGCAGCCCCGCGATCAGCACCGGCGGGGCGAAGGCGCCCACCTTCACCCCGTTCCACAGCACCCCGAGCGGCGGGCCCGACAGGCCGGTGGCCACGAGGGGCCAGGGGGAGGCGGGATAGATGTGCAGGTGGTCGCGTCCCAGTTCGGCGAATCGCTGCGCCTCCCGCTGGACGCTGGCCTGCACCCCGCCCACCACGGCGGCGTAGTTGTCGTGGCTGAAGGTGATGTGCAGGCGCCGCCGTCCCGAGCGCGACTCGGCGAGCCCCGCCAGGAGATCCTCCGCGGGGCTGAGGCCGACGGCGCGGGCCCAGACCTCGCAGTCGGCCAGCCGCTCCTGCAGGGGGCGCAGCCGGGCCACCGCGTCGTGGCGGAAGCCCAGCCGGCGCACGGCGACGCGGCCCTCGCGCCGTCCCTGACTGAGATAGTGGACGAAGGGCTGCACACCGGCGGCGGCCACGTCGGGATTGAGCTCCAGATAGTCGGCCAGGCTGAAGTCCCGCGACGGATCGCGCCCTTCCTTCCAGCCACGCTGGAGGAAGTGATCCAGGGGGTCCTGGCCGGCGGCGGCCACGTCGGGATTGTTGAACAGATAGTAGGCCGGGTCGAACTCGGTGGCCGCCAGCGCCCGATCGGCGGCGGTGACGGGAAGCTCGGCCTTGCCGTCCCGCGCCAGCTTGCGCGCCTCCAGATAGGCCAGGGCCTGGGCCGAGGGGACGGGCTCGCGGCCCTCCCGGCGGCCCATGGCCAGGTAGTGGTAGAGGGGGTTGGCGCCGCCCTCGGCGACGTCGGGATAGCGCTCCAGATAGCCGGTGGTGGAGAACCAGGGCGCGGGATCGCGCCCCTCGCGCCAGCCGGCCTGAGCATAGTGGGCCAGGAGGTCGGCGCCGGTGGCGGCCAGGTCCGGATAGGTCGCGCCATAGAAGGCCACGTCCACAGCCGGACCCAGCACCAGCAGGCTGCGATCGAGGGCGGCGGCCATGAGACAAACTCTCTCCAAGGCTGCGACCTGTGCCGCAGAAACCCGCCCCGATCAACCGCGCCCTTGCCCGCGCGCGCCGGCAGTCATAGAGGCAAGGGTTCACGCGCGTTCGCGGCGCGCCAGTGGGGCCCGATGGCGAGAACGACAACCCGACCGGCCAAGCATGGCGCCTACCTCGTCCTGGGCATGCACCGGTCTGGCACCTCGGCGGCGACCCAGTTGCTGGCGCTCGCCGGCGCCGAGCTGCCGCAGAACGTCATGCCCGGCGACGAGCACAACGCGCGGGGCTATTTCGAGCCCTGGAAGATCGCGCTGTTCAATGACGAACGCCTGCGGGCCGGCGGCAGCGCCTGGGACGACGTCTTCGCCCTGCCCTACGCCCCGCTGGCCAAGGCCGACGAGGCAGCCTGGATCGCACGCGCCACCGCCCTCTATCGCGACGAATTCGGCGAGGCCCGCTTCCCCCTGCTGAAGGACCCCCGCGTCTCCGTCCTGGCCCCCCTGTGGCGGGCGGTGCTGAAGGACGTGGGCATGCCGGCCCGGGTGGTGATTCCCGTCCGCTCCCCCCTGGCCGTGGCCGGGTCGCTGGCGCGCCGCGACGGGTTCCCGGTGGAGAAGTCGGTCCTGCTATGGTGCGCCTATATGCTGGCCGCCGAGCTCTATTCCCGCGACCTGCCCCGGGCCTTCATCTCCTATGACGGCCTGATCGCCGACTGGCGGGCCGAGGTGGCGCGCATCGAGGCCGCCCATGGCGCGCCCCTGCCTCGCATGAGCCCGCATGCGGAACGCGAGATCGACGCCTTCCTCACCGGCGACCTGCGCCACAACGCCGGGACCGGCGACCTGGCCGCCGTGCCCACCGTGGGGCCGTTGGCCAAGACCGTGTTCGACTGGTTCGCCGCCGCCGCCGTGGGGCCGCACCCGCCGCTGGCGTCCCTGGAGACCGCCGCCGCCCAGATCGCCGAGCTGAAGGCCAAGATGGGCCCCTTCGTCTCGCCGGTGACCTGCGCCCTGTCGGCCGCCCGCGCCGAGCTGGACGAGGCCGTGCAGGATCGGGCCCGCGACGCCTTCCACACCCGTGAACTGGAGACCGAGCTGGCCCTGCTGCGTCGCGAGCGCGCCGCGATCGAGGCCCAGGTCGACAAGCTCCTGGCCGCCCGCTGACCGCCTTGACCAAACGTCCCACCCGGAAAAAGACGGAGATCTCCGCCGTCGCCACCGAGCTTCTGGACCGCCGCCGCGCCCTGCACGCGGCCCATGTGGCCCTGGCCCAGGACCGCTGGAAACGCTTCCAGGCCGCCGCCGCCAGGCGCCAGTGGGACCGCGAGCGCGGCCGGCTGGAGCAGCGGTTCGACCTGACGCTCGCGCGCGGCAAGTGGCCGGGGCGCGTGGCCCTGATCCTGCGCTCCGGGCTCTGGACCTTCGGCCTCGACAAGGGCCTGGGTCGCGAGGGCGGCGCCACCCGCGGGGTGATCGCCTATGTTCGCGCCGGCCCCGATTCCAACGCCCACCCCAAGGCCCTGTTCGATCAGACCTGGTACATCGAGAAGAACCCGGACCTGGCCGGCACCGCCTGGGCGCCGCTCGCCCATTACCTGGTGGCCGGCGACAAGGAGGGGCGCGACCCGCACCCCCTGTTCGACCTGGCCGACTACCGGTCTCGCCACGCGGTCAAGATCGCCGCCAGCGGCCTGACGGCCCTGCAGCACTTCGTCTTCACCGGGGCCCGGGAGGGATTCGATCCCCACCCGTTGTTCGACCTGCGCCACTATGTCGGCCAGGCCGAGGAGGTGGCCCGCTCCGGCGAGAACCCCCTGGCCCACTACCTCCGCGAGGGCTGGCGATTGGGCTATGAGCCGCATCCGCTGTTCTCCGGCGCTTGGTACCTGCAACAGAATCCCGACGTGGCCGAGCGCGGCGTGCCGCCCCTGCTGCACTACGTCACCAGCGGGGCCGGCGAGGGTCGCCCGCCCCATCCCCTGTTCGACACCGGCTGGTACGCCGACCGCTACCGCGACGCGACGGCCCTGGGCGCCAGCCCCCTGGCCGACTTCCTGGCCCACGGCCGCGAGGGCGGGCGCGACCCCAGCGCCCACTTCGATTCGGCCTTCTATCTGGAGCAGAACCCCCAGGCGCCGGCCGGCGTCCATCCGGTGCTGCACTACATGGCCACGGGCGCCTTCGAGGGCGCCTCGCCGGCCGCCGACTTCGACGAGCTGGCCTATCTGGCCGCCAATCCCCAGGCCGCCGAGGCCCCGATCTCGGCCCTCGAGCACTGGGCGCTCAGCCGGGCGCCCAAGCCCGACCCGGGCGCCGGCCACGCCCGGGCCGGCGGTTCCGATGTGGGCCTGTTCGAGCAGCTGCGCGGGGCGCGCAACCGCGACGCCAGCCTCTACGACGTCCAGGCCTATCGCGACCTCACCACCGAGCGGCGGCGCATCGAGGACGGGCGCAAGGCGGGCCTCAAGGTCAAGCCGCTGAAGCTGATCAAGATCACCGACCTGGAGAAGGGGGCGGCGGGCCTGGCCTTCGAGACGTGCGCCCAGCCGGCGGCCTCCATCGTCATCCCGGCCTACAACAATCTGAAGTTCACCCTGGAGTGCCTGGCCTCCCTGCAGGCCGCGGGGGGACTGGACGACACCGAGGTGATCGTCATCGACGACGCCTCGGCCGACGAGACCTCGGCGGTGCTGGCCAAGGTCCCGGGCCTGACCCTGCTGACCAACCCCGAGAACCTCGGCTTCATCCGCACCTGCAACCGGGCCGCGCAGGCGGCGCGGGGCGAGGTGGTGATCTTCCTGAACAACGACGTCCAGGTGCGGCCGGGCTGGCTTTCGGCCCTGCTGGCGCCCTTCGACGAGGAAACCGGTGTCGGGGCCGTGGCGCCCAAGATGCTGTTCCCCGACGGCCGGCTGCAGGAGGCCGGCGCCCGCATCGCGCCGGACGGAACCGCCGAGATGATCGGCCTGTTCGAGGACCCGGCCCTGCCCCGCTGGAACGTGCGCCGCGAGGTGGACTACGCCTCGGGCGCCTGCCTGGCCGTGCGCCGGAAGGTGTTCGCCGAGCTGGGGGGCTTCGACCTGGCCTTCGCCCCGGCCTATTGCGAGGACGCCGACCTCTGCTTCCGCCTGCGGGAGCGGGGTTTGCGGATCATCTACGAGCCGACCTCCGAGATCGTCCACCACCTGTCGGTCACCGCCAATTCCATCGACGCCGGCTACAAGATGCGGCTGGCGACACGGAACCAGCAGGCCTTCGTCGAGCGCTGGGGCGAGCGGCTGGAGGCGCTCAACACCATCCGCACCATCGCTTTCCACCTGCCCCAGTTCCACGCCATTCCCGAGAACGACCGCTGGTGGGGGGCGGGCTTCACCGAGTGGACCAACGTCACCCGGGCCCTGCCCAACTATCGCGGCCACTACCAGCCCCACCTGCCCGCCGACCTCGGCTTCTACGACCTGTCGGACGCCCAGGCCCTGAGGCGCCAGGGGGAGCTGGCGGCCCGCTACGGGATCGGCGGCTTCTGCCACTATTTCTACTGGTTCTCGGGCGGGCGTCGGGTGCTGGAAAAGCCCCTCGAGCACCTGCTCACCGGGGCGGCCGGCGACTTCCCCTTCTGCCTGTGCTGGGCCAACGAGAACTGGACGCGGACCTGGGACGGTCAGTCCGGCGACGTGCTGCTGGCCCAGACCTATGAGGAAGGCGACGCCGAGGCCCTGATCGCCGAGATGGGGCCGTATCTGAAGCGCCCCAACTACATCCGGGTCAACAGCAAGCCCCTGGTCCTGCTCTACCGGCCGGGGCTGTTGCCAGACGCCAAGCTGTGGGCGGCCCATTGGCGCGACTGGTGCGCGCAGAACGGGGTGGGCGAGATCTATCTGGCCTATGTGGAGAGCTTCGAGATGGCCGGTGGGGCGACCGATCCGGCCAGCCTGGGCTTCGACGCCAGCGTGGAGTTTCCGCCGGCCGGGTCGCAGGCCCTGATCCATCCGCCCGGACCGCTCTACAACGCCCGCTTCGAGGGCCGGGTGAACGACTACCGCCAGATCGTGCGCCGCTACATGGCCGAGGCCGTCCCGCCCCACACCCGCTTCCGCGGCGCCATGCCCAGCTGGGACAACACCGCGCGGCGGCAGGACAACAGCTGGTCGCACCACCACGCCACGCCGGGCGCCTTCCAGGCCTGGCTGGAGGCCATGTTCGCCGACACCCGGCGGCAGAACTTCGGCGAGGAGCGGATCGTCTTCATCAACGCCTGGAACGAGTGGGCCGAGGGCGCGCACCTGGAGCCCGACCAGCGCTACGGCCACGGCTGGCTGGAGGCGGTGAAGAACGCCGCCGACGCCGCCCTGCTGGACAAGCCATGAGCGGCGACCTCGTCCTGGTGGGCCACCCCTTCTCGGCCATCGGCATGGCCGAGCACGTGCGCTCAGCCTGGCGGGCGTTCCGGGCGGCGGGGATCTCGCCAGGCCTGATCGACATCTACGGCATGGACCGCAACAAGGACGCCGACTTCGAGCGCGAGTTCGGCCCCCACACGGTCGCGACGCTGAGTCCCCGCACCAATCTGTTCTGCATCAACGCCAACGAGGTGGAGCAGGCCATGGGGGTGCTGGAGGCCACCGGCTCCAAGGCGGCCTTCGCGAGCGCCTACAACATCATCTATCCGGCCTGGGAGCTGGCGAAATATCCCGAGCCCTGGGCGCGAATCCTGGAGCGGTTCGACGAGGTCTGGGCGCCGTCGGACTTCATCGGCCAAGCCATCACCCCGGCGGTGAGCAAGCCAGTGGTCCACATGCCGCTGGCCGTCGACCTGACCCTGTCGAGCTTCCTGGGACGCCGCGCCTTCGGCATTCCCGAGCACGCCTTCGTGGTGCTGTTCTCCTTCGACTTCTCGTCCTTCTCCGAGCGCAAGAACCCCCTGGCCATGCTGGAGGCCTTCGAGCGCCTCTGCGCCCTGCGGCCGGCCGCCCCCCTGCACGCCATCGTCAAGTACAAGGGCGGCGACCCCAAGCACCCGGCCCGCAAGGCCCTGGAGGCCCGGCTCTCGGCCCTGGGCGGCCGGGCCCAGGGGATCACCCGGGAACTCAGCGACAACGAGAACAAGAACCTGATCCGCTGCGCCGACGCCTTCGTCTCCCTGCACCGGTCGGAGGGATTCGGGCGGGGGCCGGCCGAGGCCATGGCGCTGGGCCGCGTCGCCATCGCCACCAACTATTCCGGCAACCTGGACTTCATGACGCCCGAGACCAGCCTGCTGGTGGACTGCGACCTGATCCCCGTGCCCGCCGACGCCTATCTCTTCCCCGAGGGCCAGGTCTGGGCCGACGCCCATGTCGATCACGCCGTCGCGCTGATGGCCCGCATGCTGGACCATCCGGAAGAGGCCCGCGCGCTCGGCCGCCGCGCCAGCCTTCATATCCGCACCAAGTTCAGCGCCCGGGCCGTGGGCCTGCGCTACGCCGCCCGTCTGGACGAGCTGGCTAGGGCTTAGGCTTCGGCGCGGCCTTGGCCGGCGGCTTCTCGGTCGGCTTGGCCGGTTCGGCAGGCTTCGGCTTGGCCGGTTCCGGCGGCTTGGGCGGCGGGGCCAGGCCGAGGGCCTCGCGGCCCGGATTCTCGGTCACCGCGATCTGCCGGATCACGAAGGCGCCGCCCGGCGAATCATCGGTGTCCAGGCGGATCTGGCTGATCAGGGAGGTGGTCCAGTCGTCGCCGCCGCCCAGGGGATGGGCCATGTCATAAGCCAGGATCAGGGTCTCGTTGACGGCGGGATTTCCCCCCATCACCGGCTTGGCGAAGAAGCCCTGGGATTCCCCATGGGCCAGGGTCGAATAGTAGAGGGTGCCGTCCCAGGCCGGGCTGGCCTGTTTGCGGGTCAGGCGCACCAGCACCAGGGAACCGCGGGCGCCGTTGAGCTCCAGGCCGCTGGGGGAGCGCAGGGCTGGGTCGGCCGCCTGGTTGGTGAGCCGCAGGCCGGCGTTCTGGGCCAGGCCCGTCAGGCCGCCGGTGAGCACCCAGCCGTCGCTGGCGCCGTCGAAGGTCCACATCCGCACCGCCTTCAGGGGCGCGGCGCGCAGGCGGAAGGTCTGTTGCGTGGGGTCCCAGGTGATCGGCTGAGCCCGCGTCGAGGGGGCCACGACCTTCTCCACCGGCAGGGGGGGGGTGGGGACCGGCGCCAGCTTGGGCGTGCGCGGGGCCGGCCTGTCGCAGGCGCAGAGCGCCAGGGACAGGGCCAGGATCGGCAGGATCGGGCGGGCCATGGTCAGCGCCTCAGCAACCGGCGGACCTGGGCCACGGGCGGATCGAGCGCCAGGTAGAGCAGGCCGGCCAGGGCCGCCAAGTCTAGGAAGTACAGGTAGCGGTAGTCGCAGGCGATGGAGATGGCCAGGAAGCTGCCGGTGAAGGCCAGGCTGGCGGCGAGCATCGCCACAATGACCATGTCGGCCCGGTCCCGGCGCAGCAGCAGGGCGCCGGCGGTCAGCAGGGCGGTCAGCGCGTAGCTGAGATGCGAATAGAGCGGCCCGTCCAGGAACCAGGTCCCGTAGTTGTAGATCGCGCGGTCCGAGGCGTCCTTGCCCTCGGCGATCTCAAGCTTCTTCAGGGTCTCGGCCGGCCCGTCGACCCCCACGAACAGCGGCAGGCAGGAATCGATCTTCGGCGTCAGGAACACCCAGCGGAACACGTCGAGACGGTGGGCCAGATAGGCGCGCGGGTGGTGCAACACGATGTCCAGCCACTGGTCGCGCACCACCTGGTCACTCTGGCGCCACAGCACCGCGCCGACGGCCGGGTCGGCGTCCAGATAGTCGATGCGGACCGGCGAATAGAGCGGCGCGCCCCGGGCCCGGATCACGGTCTGGGCCTCCGGATCGGCGGCGTTGAAGACGCTGAGCTGCAGGGTCGGGTCGTGGGCCACGGCGCCGATGATGTCGTAGTGCTCCAGGATGCGGACGCCCACGCCGGAGGCCTTGTCGGGCCCGGCCTTGGCCGGCTGCGAGGCCACGCCGATCAGGTGGGAGGCAGCGACGATGGCCACCAGGGATCCCAGACCCCAGGCCAGGCTGCGCCGCCAGCCCTCGCCGCGCACGGTCCAGGCGACCGCCAGGGCCGCGAAGGGGGCGACGATGATCCCGTTCTGGCGGACCTGGGCGGCCAGCCCCAGGGCCAGCAGGGCGCCGGCCAGGACGATCCAGGGCGGCCGGCGCGCGGGCCAACTCACCGAGGCCCGGGCCAGCAGGAAGAAGCCGCCGATGGCGAGGTTGGCGAACAGCACGTCCTTCCAGACGATCCCCTGGAAGACCAGGATGGCCGGCGAGGCCACCATCAGCAGGGCCACCGGAACCGCCGCCCAGGAGGCCCGGGGGCGCAGGCCCCGCAGGCCGAGCAGGCTGGCGAACAGGATGAAGCCGCTGGCCACCAGATAGAGGCCGGTCCCCGGCACGATGGAATCGAAGATCGCCAGCACCGAGGCGTAGGCGGCCGGGCCCCAGGTTTCGCGGGTCCCCATCCGGCCCTCATAGAGCTGGGAGATCGAGTCCGGCGACAGGTGGCCTGGCATGGCGCCGGCCAGCATCACCAGGAAGCCGGCGATCAGCAGGCCGCGAACCACGTCGTCGGCGGTTAGATCCAGACTCCGTCGCGACATCCGCCAAGCTCCCCGTCCCGCCTGAGAGGTAGGGCGCGCGGAGGACGATGAGAAGGTGCAAAAAAGCGTCCGTTGCCGCGACGCGACGACGCTTCCATGATCGCCCCCGCATGACGACCCCGCCAAACCTCCAGATTCGACCGACGGGCGCGGCGCCGCACGAGCTCGCCACCTATTCGGCCCTGCTGCAGAAGGTGTTCGGCGCGGCCGAGAAATTCTCCCCCGAGGCCCTGGCCTGGCGCTATCGCGACAATCCCGACGGGACGGTGCTGGGCTTCGACGCCTGGGACGGGGATCGGCTCTGCGCCCACTATGTCACCTGCCCCACCACCGCGCGGATCGGGACCGAGTCAGTGCGCGGCCTGCTGTCCCTGAACACCGCCACCGACCCCGACTACGGCGGCCAGGGGCTGTTCACCCGCCTGGCCCAGGCCGCCTACGCCGCCGCCGCGCGGGAGGGGTTCGGTTTCGTCATGGGGGTGGCCAACGCCAACTCCACTCCGGGCTTCCTGCGGAAGCTGGGCTTCCAGCTGGTGGCGCCCCTGGAGGCCGGCCTGCTGCTCCGCCGCCCCAGCCGGTTCGAGACCACCGACACCGGCTTCCGCATCGACTGGACGCCGCGCCGCCTGGCCTGGCGCCTGGCCAATCCGGCCAGCGCCTATGGGGTGCGCGACCGCGCCGGCCTGACGGTGATCTCGGCGCCCACCCACCTGCCCCTGGTGCGCTGCGTGGGCTTCGTCAGCGAGGGGCTGGTGGAGCCCGGGGGCCCGGCCCTGGGCGCCAGCCTCTTCATCGGCCTGGAGCCGCGGCTGGACCTGAGGTCCCTCGGCTTGCTGCGGCTGCCCGAGCGGTTCCGCCCCTCGCCGCTGAACCTGATCTACCGGCCCCTCAACGCCCCGGCGCCCGCCAGCCTGGACGCCACCCGCACCGCCATCGGCTTCCTCGACTTCGATCCCTACTAATGGCGATCGTCCACATCCTGGCCCATTTCGACGATGAGTACTTCGCCACGCCCCTGATCCGGCGGATCGTCGACATGGAGGCGGAGCAGAGATTCCTCTACCTGGCGGACTATGCCAGCCCGGCGCTCGCCGCGCGCCGGATGGCCGAGACGCGGGCGTATCTGGCCGACCTCGGCGTGCCTCCCGAGCAGGTCATCCATGTCGGTAGAGGATCCGGCGCCTTGGATGGCGAGCTCTACCGCCACCTGCCCCAGCTGCGGGAGTTGCTGGCCGCCGAGCTTTCGCGGATCGGCGAGGTCGACCGCCTGATTGTCACCGCCTGGGAGGGCGGACACATGGATCACGACGCCTGCGCAGCCCTCGCCGTCCGGCTCTCCGATGGCGCGCCGGTCGAACAGTTCAGCCTCTACAATGGCCCGCGCCTGCCGGGCTCGCTGTTTCGCGCCGGGGCGCCCCTGGCGGAGAACGGCCCGCGGATTCGCGTCCGGCTGTCCTTGCCCGAGTGGTTGGCCTTCGCCGCCGGGGTGCGGCGGTTTCCGTCCCAGGCGCGGACCTGGCTCGGGCTCTGGCCGGTGATGTTCGCCAACTATCTGGGGCGTGGCTTCGGCTATCAGTCACTTCGCGTCAGCCGCGTGACCGAGCGCCCGCACGCGGGCCCCCTGCTCTATGAGCGAATGTATGGCGTGCCCTATGCCGAGGTCGCCGAAGCGATCAGGACGGTCTGGCCTGCAGGATCACCAGAAAGCCCGCCAGCATGAGGCCGTAGCCCACGGCGAACTTCCAGCTCGCCGGCTCCTTGAAGATCACCCAGGCCATCAGCGGCACCAGGGCCGAGCCCAGGATCGAGAAGGCGTAGGCCGTCGACAGCGGCGTCCGCGTCAGGATGTAGAACCAGACCAGCGCCGTCAGCCCGTACCAGCCGAAGGCGCCCATCAGCGGGAAATTGCGCAGCAGTTTCCAGGGCATCGGGCCCGCGATCTCCGCCTGATAGAGGGCCGCCCACTTGAACAGCAGCTGGCCGATGGGCAGGGCCACGGCGAATCCGGCGCAGAGCAGGTAGTCGAGGGCCTTCACGCCCCGTGCTCGCCGGCTTCCATCTGCTGGATGGTGCGCAGATAGGGGTGGATCGGCCGCGAGGGCGTGTTGAGCACGTCGAAGTTCATGGCCTGCAGCAGCATCTGAGTGCCGACGATCACCGGCAGGGCCGCGGCCATGACCACGCCGGCCGAGGCCGTCTGGCCCGGCGCCCGGGTCGCCAGCCAGTGGATGCCGTAGGTCCCGCCGAAGGCCAGGAAGAGGGTCCCGAAGATCAGCTCCAGGGTCGCGGCGTGGAAGTCGCGGACGAAGTACTGGCCCATCACCCTCTGGCAGAAGTTGGTGAAGTGCTTCAGGGCGAAGGGGCCGACGATTGCGCCGATGCGCAGGTTGCTGACCTCCTCGCCGTAGCGGGCCGGGATCGGCACATCGCGCACCACCGCCCGCAAGGTGCCCAGGTGGTAGAGCAGGTCGGTCTCGAAGAAGAACCGTTGGGAGACGCGCTTCTCCATCACCCGGTCGGCGACGCAGGCCTCGATGGCGGTGAAGCCGTTGGTGGGGTCGAAGACGTTCCAGTAGCCGGTGGAGACCTTGGCCGCGAAGCTGAGCGCCGCGTTGCCGAACACCCGCACCCCCGGCATGGACTTCAGGTGGCTGATGGAGGTGAAGCGGTTGCCCTTGGTATAGTCGGCCTCCCCCAGCAGGATGGGGGCCACCAGGTGGGGAATGTAGCCCAGGTCCATCTGGTCGTCGCCGTCCACCTTGACCAGCACCCGGGCGCCCCGCCGGATGGCCTCGGCGTAGCCGGCCAGGACCGCGCCGCCCACCCCGCGGTTCTTCGACAGCCGCACCACCACCACCCGGGGATCGGTGACGGTCGACTCGATGAAGTCCCCCGAGCGTTCCGGACAGCCGTCGTCGACGCAGACGATGCCGTCGGCCCAGGCCGGGATCTTGGCGATCACCTTCAGGACGTGGTCGCGCACACGGTAGCAGGGGATGACGATCCAGGTGCCCGAGCCCTCCAGGCTGGGCAGGCCGGGGACCGGCGCGACAACGGGCCGGGCCGAGCGGGCCTGGACCATGGTGGCGTCGGGTGGCGTCGGCGGCATCAGGCGTTTTCCCCTATCCTGGTCGGCTAGCATGGCTCCCGGCGGTTGCAAAGCGCGCGGCCTGCGACTACCCCCGAAGCCGACCTGACGTCCCTCAAGCGGCGAGACCCATGCCCCACCACCTGGTGCGCGCCCGCGCGCCGCTCCGACTCGGCTTCGGCGGCGGCGGCACCGACGTCTCCCCCTATTGCGACGAGCATGGGGGGGTGGTGCTGAACGCCGCCATCGACCTCTTCGCCCATGTCAGCCTGGAACGGCGCGACGACAACCAGGTCCGCCTGGTGGCCGCCGACCGCGAGCACTACTGGAACGCCGCGGCGACCGCTCCGCTGCCCACCGGCGAGCCCCTGCGGCTGCTCAAGGGAGTCTACAACCGCTTCATGGCCGACCATGCGGGCGGCCAGGCCATTCCGCTCACGCTCACCACCTACGCCGACTGCCCGCCGGGCTCGGGCCTGGGCTCCTCCTCGGCCCTGGTGGTGGCCATGGTGGAGGCCTTCCGCCGGTTCCTGGAGGTCCCCATGGACGCCCAGGCCGTCGCCGCCCTGGCCTTCGACATCGAGCGGCGGGAGCTAGGCCTGGCCGGCGGCCACCAGGATCAGTACGCCGCGGCCTTCGGCGGCCTGAACCTGATGCACTTCCAGTCCGGCGACCGGGTGGACGTCGATCCGGTGGAGATCGATCCGGCCGTGATGAAGGAGCTGGAGGCCTCCCTGGTGCTCTACTTCACCGGCGTCTCCCGGGAATCGGCCTCGATCGTCGACGAGCAGACCGCCAACATGAAGGCCCACGCGCCCAAGGCCCTCGAGGGCCTGCACGAGCTGAAGGCCGGCGCCTTTTCGATGCGCGAGGCCTTGCGGGCCGGCGACCTGCCCCGCTTCGGGGCCCTGCTCGATTCAGGCTGGGTGGCCAAGAAGCTCACCGCCGCCAAAATCTCCTCGGCCAAGATCGACGAGGTCTACGAGGCGGCCAAGGCCTTCGGCGCCTTCGGCGGCAAGGTCAGCGGGGCCGGCGGCGGCGGCTTCATGATGTTCCTCATCGACCCCACCCGACGCGACGGGCTCAAGCGCCTGCTGGCCAGCTTCGGCGGGACCGCCCAGTCGACCCGCTTCACCGATGTCGGCGCCGAATCCTGGGTGGTGCGGTGAGCGGCGAAAACGGCTAGAGCCGAAGCGTGAAAGAGCTCTCCAAGTCCATCGTGCGGCGCATGGCCGACCCCAACTTCGCCCGACGCTGGTTCGTGGGCGAGGGCCTCGACATCGGCGGCAAGCCCGATCCCCTGTCGCTCTACGCCCAATTCTTCCCGGCCATCACCGGCGTGCGGGTCTGGGACTGGGAGGACGGCGACGCCCAGCAGCTGGCGGGCCTGGGGGCCGAGAGCCTGGACTTCGTCCATTCCAGCCACTGCCTGGAGCACCTGGTCGATCCGGTCGAGGGGCTCGCCTCCTGGTTCCGAGTGATCAAGCCCGGCGGCTTCCTGGTGGTGAGCGTCCCCGACGAGGACCTCTACGAGCAGGGCGTCTTCCCCTCCACCCACAACCGCGACCACAAGTGGACCTTCACGGTGCTGAAGGCGCGCTCCTGGAGCGACAGGTCCATCAACCTGGTGGAGCTGCTGTCGGGCCTGGGCGAGGCGGCCGACATCGAGAGGCTGGCCCTGCTGAATTCCACCTTCCGCTACGACCTGCCCCGCTTCGACCAGACGCTCACCCCCATCGGCGAGTGCGGGATCGAGTTCGTGGTGCGCAAGCGCACGGCCCGCGAACTGGCCTATGGCGGCCTGGTGCGCGACACCATCCAGCCCGGCCCGGCCGACCGGCGTCATTTCAACCAGTACCGGGCCGACCACGCCCACATGAAGACCAGCCCGCCGCCCTTCGAGGACGAGAGCGAGCTTTAGGGGCGCCCCTGAAACGCGAGGCGCCGCCTTGACCGCTCCGCCCGTCGGGTCTATTTAACGATTACGTTAATTAAAGGCCTCATTAAATGCAGGCGGTGACGGACCCCTTGAGCGCGACGCTCTCGGCCCTGGCCGACCCCACCCGCCGGGCGATCCTCGCGCGGTTGGCGGAGGGCGAGGCCACGGTGGGGCAACTCGCCGAGCCGTTTGACATCAGCCTGCCGGCAGTGTCGCGGCACCTTAAGGTCCTGGAGGCCGCGGGCCTGATCTCCCGCGGCCGCGAGGCCCAGTGGCGGCCCGCCCGGCTGGAGGCGGGCCCCTTGAAGGACATCGCCACCTGGCTCGAACACTACCGCCGCTTCTGGGATGGCAGCTTCGACAGGATGGACGCCTATCTGTCCGAGCTCACCAAGGGAAAGCCCCATGGGCGCAAGCACTGAGACCCGCCGCCCGGCGCACGGCTCACCCGTGCCCGACGACGAACTCTTCATCGTCCGCGCCTTCGCCGCGCCCGCCGCCCTGGTGTTCCGCCTCTGGGAGGATCCGGCGCATCGCGTCCGCTGGTGGGGACCGAAGGGGGTCACCTGCGCCCATTTCACCCATGATTTCCGCGAGGGCGGCGCCTGGCGCGCCTGCATCACCTCAGCCCAGTTCGGCGAGCAATGGCAGGGCGGCGTCTACCGCGAGATCGAACGGGACATGCGGATCGCCTTCAGCTTCGCCTGGGACACCGGCCCCTCCGGCGGCGCGGAGTCGGAGGCCACCGTCACCTTCGCCGAGCGCAACGGCATGACCGTGCAGACCTTCCACCAGGCGCCCTTCGCCAACCTCGAGCGGCGCGACAACCACCTCGTCGCCTGGAGCCGGCTCTTCGACCGCGAGCAGGTCTACGTGGAGTCCATCGCCGAGCCGTAAGGCCGCCCCTCTCCCAGCAGCGCTCTTGCCGAGCTGCTGTCCACCTGGGCCGTCGGAGTTCGGCGGCCCCCCTTTCTCCCGGGTGAAGCGCGCAATGGGCGCGAAGCCCACAAGCCGAACGGAGAATTCGATGGATACCGTAAGCGTGCGTTACTTCGTCACCGACATGGACTCCGCCGTCGCCTTCTATCGCGATCTGTTGGGGTTCACCGTCGACATGCAGGCGGGGCCGGGCTTCGCGATGCTCAGCCGTGGGCCGCTGCGGATGTTGCTGAACCGCCCCGGCGCCGGGGGCGCGGGCCAGAGCATGCCCAACGGCGATGCGCCCGCGCCCGGCGGCTGGAACCGCATCCAGCTGGCGGTCGGAGATCTCGAGGCGGAGGTCGAAAGGCTCACGGCGGCGGGTGGCCGATTCCGCAACCAGATCGTGCAGGGCAACGGCGGCAAGCAGATCCTCATTGAGGACCCCTCGGGCAACCCGATCGAGCTGTTCCAGCCGCCGTCGCGCTAGGATCGCACCTCCCGAGCTCCGAGATCGCCGACAGGGGCGCTGGAAGACCGCTGATTCCCTGGGGATTCGCGGCCCGGCGCCACGCTTGCGCCGCAAAATGCGACCTGATACCAGCGGCCCCGGTCGGGAGAGTTGATGCAAACCTCGGAACACATGCTGCGCACGGGCCGTCACGGGACCCTGCACGAATTCGGCATGGCGTTCGCTGACCTCAAGGCCTCGACGAAACGCATCGACCTGGCATGGTCGCTGGCCTGGCACGACATCGTCTCGCGCTATCGCGGCTCGATCCTGGGCCCCTTCTGGATCACGCTCTCCATGGGCCTGATGGTCCTGGGGATGGGCTTTCTCTACGCCGAGATCTTCAAGGTCCCGATCCGCGAATACATGCCCTTCGTGGCGCTGGGCATTGTCTTCTGGGGCGTCATCGTCGGCGTCATCACCGAAGGCTGCGACACCTTCGTCCACGCCTCGGGCATGCTCAGCCAGACCTCCCTGCCGATGTTCACCTTCGTGTGGCGCACGGTGCTGCGCAACCTGATCACGCTCGCCCACCACCTGGTGATCGTGGTCGTGGTGCTGATCTGGTTTGGCTACTGGAAGGTGGCCAACGTGCCCATGGCCGTGCTGGGTCTGGCCCTGCTGATGCTCAATGTCTCTTGGGTCAGCATGGCGGTCGGCATCGCCTCGGCCCGCTTCCGCGACGTCCCCCAGATCGTCGGCTCTATCATGCAGTTCGCCATGTTCATGACCCCGATCTTCTGGCAACCCGGTCGCATGAGCGGCGGTCGGGCCCACGCCCTGCTGGTGCTCAATCCCTTCTTCCACATGATCGACGGCATCCGCGCCCCGCTGATGGGCGGACAGTCGGGATCGGGGACCTATCCGATCCTGGCCCTGCTCGCCGTCCTGGGCTGGGCCGGCGCCTTCACCGCCTTCACCCTCACCCGCCGCCGGATCGTGCACTACCTATGAAGGGCCCGCAGGTCTCCATCGCGGTCAGCGACCTGACCATGCGCTTCCCCGTCTATGGGGTGGACGCCAAGTCGCTGAAGAAGAGCCTGGCCGTGGTTACGGTGGGGGGCCGCCTGGGCTCCTCCCTGACCGGGACTACCGAGGTCACGGCGCTCTCCAAGGTCAATATCAAGCTCAAGGCCGGCGACCGGCTGGGGCTGATCGGCCACAACGGCTCGGGCAAGACCACCCTGCTGCGGGCGCTGTCGGGGGCCTATGAGCCCGACGAGGGCCAGATCGAGATCCACGGCCAGATCGCCTCCCTGCTGGACCTCAACCTGGGCATCGACGCCTCGGCCACCGGCTATGACAACATCCGCCTGCGGGGCCGCATCGCCGGCCTGACCGCCCGCGAGATCGAGGACAAGCTGGAGGAGATCGGCGATTTCACCGGCCTGGGCCCCTTCCTGGCCATGCCCCTGAAGACCTATTCCGCCGGCATGCAGGCGCGCCTGGCCTTCGCCGTGGCCACCGCCGTCGACGCCGACGTCCTGCTGATGGACGAATGGATCGCGGTCGGCGACGCCCAGTTCCAGAAGATCGCCCACAAGCGGCTGCTGTCGCTGATGGAGCGGGCCGGCATCCTGGTGCTGGCCTCCCACGACATCGATCTGATCCGCCTCTACTGCAACAAGGTCATGGTGATGAAGGGCGGCGTCGCCTCGGCGGTCACCAGCGTGAAGAACCTGGACGACCTGCTCGCCGACGCCTGACGGCGCGGCCCCGGACTGCTAGACAAACGATCCCAGAGGCAGGCGCGAGACCCCGTGGACGTCGTCTTCACCATCATATCGCGCAACTATGCGGCCCAGGCGGCGAGCCTGATGGAGAGCCTGGCCGCGGCCGAGCCCAGCGTGGCCCGCGTGGTCGTCGCCACCGACGGACCGATCGCCTTTTCCGACCAGGCCATCCGGGTGATCGAGGCCGGGACCTTCACGCCCAACTTCGCCAACCTGTGCGCCTATTACGACGCCCTGGAGCTGAACACCGCGGTCAAGCCCCACGCCTTCCGCGCCCTGCTGGCCGAGCCCGGCGTGACCTCGGCGGTCTATCTGGACCCCGATATCTTCGTCTATCGGCCGCTCACCGAGGTCCGCGAGGCCCTGGCCCGCGCGCCCCTGGCCCTGACCCCGCACATGACCCGGCCCCTGAAGGGCGCCGCCAATCCCAACGACCACGTCATCCTGACCTCCGGCGCCTACAATCTCGGCTTCATGGCGGTGCGCGACGAGCCGCAGATCGAGGCCCTGCTGGCCTGGTGGGCGGAGAAGCTGGAGTTCGACTGCCGGGTCGATTTCGCGGCCGGCCTGTTCACCGACCAGAAGTGGATGGACCTGGCGCCGGGCCTGGTCAGCGACCTGGCCATCCTGCGCACCCCGGCCCTCAACCTCGCCTACTGGAATCTGGAGGGCCGGACGCTGGAGAAGGCCGCCGACGGCTGGCGGGTGGACGGCCAGTCCCTGGGCTTCTTCCACTTCTCCGGCTTCGATCCGGCGCGGCCCGACCTGCTCTCCAAGCATCAGGACCGCATCAAGGTGGCGCCGGGTTCGCCCCTGGCCGAGCTGCTGAGGACCTATGCGGGCGCCATGCTGCGCCATGGTCACGCGGAGACCCGCACCGCGCCCTATGGCCACCGCGCCTTCCCCTCGGGGCGGCTGGTGACGCCTGAGCAGCGGCGGCGGATGCTGGCGGCGGCCCGGGCCGGCGAAAGCTTCGGCGGCGGCCTGACGGCGGCGGCCGAGGCCTGGCTCGACGCCCCCTCCGGCGAGAACGCCCGCCAGCCGGTCGCCCCGCCGCCCGGTCCCTGGCTGAAACCGTCCGAGGAGCTGGTCCGCTGGCTGAGGGACACCGCCCCCGCCCCGGCCCTGGCCGCCATGCTGGCGGCGCGGCGGGACCTGCGCGACCGCTTCGCCGACGACGACAAGGGCCTGCGGGCCTGGCTGCTGGGGCCCGAGGCCCTGGCCGGCCGGTTCGACGCCCGCCTGCTGCCCACCGACATCCGCGACTCCGGCCTCGTGGCCCGCGCCGCCCGCTATGTGATGGGCGAGGCGCCCGAGGCCCGGCTGCAGCTGGCCGCCTACGGCCTGGCCGATCGCGCCGGCTGGCCGCACGGCCTGACCGATCCCAGCCTGGAGACGCCGGCGGCGCGCCTGGCCAGGGGCCTGCCCTTCCCGCGCCTATTCCTCGACATCTGGGAGGATCGCGGCGACCTGCAGCGACTGTTCCCGCTGGGAAGCTTCCGCCAACGGTTCGCCTTCCTGCGCTGGCTGATCGGCGGCGGCCTGGCCGAGCTGGGGATCGACATCGCGGCCCTGCCGGCGAGCGTCCGCAACCATCCGGTCTTCCGGCTGGCCCGCCTCACCGTCCGCCACCCGCCCCAGATCCCGCGGCGGCCTGCGGCGACCGGCGCCTGTCCGACCCTGGTGGTGATGGAGCGCTGGGCGCAGGGGACCAACGCCCCGGTCTTCGAGGCGGCCACGACCCGCTTCCTCACCGCCTCGGGCGAGCCCGCCGCCCCGCCAGCCCAGGTCGGCGAGGTGGTCTTCCGGACTGTCCCCGGCCTCGTTCCCGCCGACGCCATCGCCCTGCTGGCCCACGGGGTGGCCTGGCGCGCGGCGCGCTCATGAGCCCGGTCGCCGCCGCCCGCCGCCTCTGGCGCGGCCTGGTCCCGGAATCCCTGCGCCGCGCCGCCCAGCCGGTGCTGAGCCGGGTGCTGACGGCCTATGTCCGCGCCTCGGCCCGGGCTCCGCACGGTGCGGAGTCCGTGGACGGACCGATCCGGGTGGTGGGGTTCTTCGAGGGCTCCCACGGGATCGCCGCCTCGGCCCGCCTGGCCGTCCGAGCCTTCGAGGCCCTGGGCGTGCCGGTGCAGCGGGTGGACGTCTCCGCCGCCCAGCTCGACTGGCTGGGCAAGGCCGGCCCCGCGCCGGCCGCAGGCCCCTGGATCTTCCACCTCAACCCGCCGGAATTGCTGGCGGCCCTGGCCTTCCTCGGCCCCAAGCGGGTCCGTGGCCCCCGTTACGGCTACTGGGCCTGGGAGCTGCCCAGGGCGCCCGATCTCTGGCTGAAGGACGGCGCCCTGGTGGACGGGATCTGGGCGCCCAGCGCCTATACCGCCCAGGCGCTCTCCGGCGCCGCCGCCCCGGTGCGCGTGGTGCCTCATCCCTTCTTCCTGGAGGACTATCGCGATGTGGTCCCGGCCGCGCGCGCGCCGGGCTTCCTGGCGGTCAGCCTGTTCGACTTCAACTCCGCCGCGGCCCGCAAGAACCCGGAAGGCGTGATCGCCGCCTTCGCCCGCGCCTTCGGCGACGACCCCAGCGCCCGCCTGGTCATGAAGACCCAGAACGGCCACCTCTTCCCCGATCACCTGGCCCGTCTGCGCCGCCTGGCGCCGGCCAACGCCACCATCGAGGACGCGGTCTGGCCCTACGCCCAGGTCAAGAGCCTGATCGCCAGCGCCGACGTGCTGGTCTCCCTGCACCGGGCCGAGGGCTTCGGCCTGACCCCGGCCGAGGCCATGGCGCTCGGCACCCCGGTGATCGCCACCGGCTGGTCGGGAAACCTGGACTTCATGGACGCCTCGAGCGCCCTGCTGATCCCCGCCCGGCAGATCCCAGTGGAGGATAGCCAAGGCATCTATAGGGGCCAAACCTGGGCCGATCCCGACCTCGACGCCGCCGCCGAGGCGCTGAAGCGTCTGCGCGCCGAGCCGGACCTGGCCCGGCGCCTGGCCGACAACGGCCGCCGGATGGTGGCCGAGCGCCTCTCGCCCCAGGCCTGGTTCACCACCCTGCCCGACGCGGTCAAGCGCGCGGCCATGGCGGCGATCCGGGCAGGCTGAAAAGGTCGTCCACGAACGACACAACAAACCAAGAGTGTCATCCCGACTGAATTCGTGGAGGGATCTAATCCTTGATCGGCCGGCCCACACTCATCAGGGCGAAGACCGCCACGGCCCCCACCAGCACCACCGGCACCATGGACAGGAACACCTGGTCGGCGCTGTAGCCCGCGCCGCGCAGTTCGCCGGCGATCAGGGGGCCGGCGATGGACCCCAGCCGCCCCACGGCGATGGCGGCGCCCGCGCCGGCGGCCCGCACCTGAACCGGATAGTAGATGGGCGCCAGCGCATAGAGCACATAGAGCCCCCCCACCACGGTGAAGCCCGCCAGGGCGGCGAAGCCGTTGATGGCCGGCAGGCCCGCCGACTGGGCCAGGCCGTACATGGCGCCGGCCAGGACCAGGAACACCGCCAGCAGGGGCCAGCGGAAGCCGACCCGATCGGCCAACCAGCCCAGGATCAGGGCGCCCACCACGCTGAAGACGTTGAAATAGAGCGAGGTCGCCGCGCCGTCGGCGGCGGTGAAGCCCTTGGCCACCACCAGGGTCGGCAGCCAGTTGAGCAGCAGGTAGGTCACCAGCAGGTCCAGGCCGAACACCAGCCAGATCAGCAGGGTGGTGAGCGCCCGGCGCTCGGAGAACAGGCCCCGGGCCAGGCCGCGGTCGGCGGCGGGATCATGCTCGGGCCGGGTCTCCGGCAGCAGGAAGATCACCACCGGGGTCAACAGCAGGGGCAGGGCCCCGCCGATCAGGAAGATGGTCCGCCAGTCCAGGGCTTCGCCGCCGTTGCTGGCGATCAGCGCCACGATGGAGCCGCCGGCCGGCAGGCCGCAGAACATGCTGGTGGTGGTGGCCGCCCGCTTGGCCGGCGTGCTGATCTCGGTGGCGATGGCGATGAGGTTGGGCATGGCGCCGCCGAAGCCGATCCCGGTCAGCAGCCTGGCGAGGGTCAGGGCCTCGAAGTTGTGGGCGAAGGCGGTGGCCACGGAGAAAACTCCGAAGGCCGCCACCGAAACCGCCAGCACCGGCTTGCGCCCCACCCGGTCGGCGAACCAGCCGCCGGTGAGCGCCCCCATCACCAGCCCGATCATGGCCGCGCTGCCGGCCCAGCCCATCTGGCCGGGATTGAGGTGAAGCTCCGGCGCCATGTGCGGCGCCGAGACCCCGAAGGCCTGGATGTCGTAACCCTCCAAGGCCGCGATGCAGAAGCAGATGGCGACGATGAAGCCTGGGCTGAGACGCTTGGCGACCGCTGCGGTCATGGCCGATTCCCCCGTTCGGATGTTCTCGACCGGCAGGAAGCCCCAAGGCGCCGCTCCGCGCCAGTGGCGATGTTCAGGTGGTCCACGGTCACCCCCCAGGACTGGCCGCGGTTCGTCCGCGGCCTCGATTGGCGCGGAGAGTGGGAGGGACGGACGCTCCCGTCAATGCTAAGTAAGGCGAACCGTCAGTCTTACTTCTTATTTGGGGCCGCGGTCAGGCCTCAGGTGGCCGGAGCAGGCGGGGGGCGCCGCTCCGGCCTGGAGCGTGACAGCCTGAAGTGGATACGGGTTCAGGCGATCGTCACGCTCCAACCTCGAAGACGGATTAGGCCTATTGCGGCATCGCGGTGCCGACCTTGTCGAACGTGCCGCCGACCTTTTCCCCCAGGACGGAGATCGATGCGATCAGCACGACGGCGATCAGGGCCGCGATCAGGCCATACTCGATGGCTGTGGCGCCGGACTCGTCGGCGATGAAGTTGCGCAGGAACTTGGACATGTGCACCCTTCCCCTTTCTGGGAGCCTCGCCAGGCCCATACCCGCGACGCTAGGCGCAAGTCTGCTCGGTCGGGTTGAAGCAAGTCTTTCCAAACACGAATAAGATGTATCAAGGTTGACGGCCCGTTCACCCTGCCGCCGGCTCTTAACGCCTTTGAAGGCCCCCGGGCCTAGACTGGCGGGGAACAAGGAAGGGAGCCCGTCATGGCGACCCGTACATCCAGCTACCACCGGCACGCGGTCGATCATTTCGAGCCGCAGGAGACCGACGATCCTCAAGCCCAGCGCCGCATGCGCGGACAGCTTGAGCAGATCGACTATACCGCCTTCGCCTCCAACAAGGAGGTGATCGGCGCCGTCCTCGGCTACGCCGACAGCGGCAAGTTCCAGCGGATGGCCGTGGCCGCCGCCATGGCCCGGGCCCAGTGGGTGAAGGAAGCCCTGGCCCTGAGCGAGACCGTCAATCCCCGGCCCGATCAGGTGGCCCGCCTCTCGGCCCTGCGGTGCGCCTATGAGGAGCTGGCCGAGGCCTATGAGGCGATGCGCCGGATGGTCGAGCGAGGCTACCTGCCCTATCGGGCGCCCCCCGGAAGCTGAGCCTACCCAACCGGCCCTTAAGGCCTGCTTCACCCTGCGACCTTAGAATCGGCGTGTGTATAGCCAGGCCGCGCCATGAAGGTCGCACCGCTAACCTCGATCCCCTCCGCCGCCCTCGTGCCGGCGCTCAATCCCGTGCGCCCGGTCGCCCGGGTGGTGGGGGGCGAGTTGCTGCGGGAGATGCAGCGGGCGGTGGAGGCCGACGCGGTCGATCCGGCCCTGCCCGTCGAGGGGCCGGGCCAGGCCGCCCAGGTCAAGACCGCCCCGCGCCAGGCTCCGGCCCTTCCCCTGCCCGAGACCCAGGGCCAGGCCCTGGCCACGGCCATGCGCTCGGCCCTCACCCGCCAGAGTGGGCTGGCCCCCCTGCTGGCCGATCTCGGCCAGGCCCTGCAGGCCCAGGCCCTGTCGCCCCCGGCCCGCGCCGCGGCGATGCAGATGCTAACCCAGCTGGTCCCCCTCGACCCCAAGGTGGGCGCCGCCGACATCAAACGGGCCCTGAAGGGCTCGGGCCTGTTCCTGGAGGCCAATCTCGCCGCCCATCCAGAGGCCTCGCCCCTGGGCCGGGACCTGAAGGCCGCCCTGCTGGTCCTGCGCCAGGCCCTGGGGCCGACCCCCAACCGCCGCGCCCCGGGCGCCACGCCGCGCCCGCCCTATGGCGGCGCCCCCACCTCGGCCCAGCGGGCGGCCATGCCCAGCCTGCCGCTCGAGGCCGGCGCTGGCGCCATCGGCGAAACCCTGGCCGCCGAGACCCAGGGGGCCCTGGCCCACCTGGACCTGCTGCAGCTGGCCTCCCTGCCCGAGCCCGGGCGGCCGGGCGAACCCACCCGCTGGATGTTCGAGACCCCGCTACAAACCCCCCAGGGCCCCAGCGTCGCCCAGTTCGAGATCAGCCGCGACGGCGGCGGCGGTCAGGGGCGCGAGGACGACCGCGAGCCCCTGTGGCGGGCCCGTTTCTCCGTGGACTTCGAGCCCGTCGGCCCGGTGGACGCCCAGCTGGCCTTCGAGGGCGACCTGGCCCGGGTCAGCCTGTGGGTCGCCCGCGGCCCCATCGCCGATCGCCTGCGCGCCGCCCAGCCGGCCCTGGCCCAGGCGCTCGCCGCCGCCAACCTGCAGCTGGAGATGGCGGTTCATTCGGGCCCACCGCCGCAGCCCACCACCCCCTCGGGGCGCCTGCTGGACCAGTCGGCATGACCCCCGACCGCAACCGCTTGGCCGTGGCCCTGCAATACGACGCCCCCAATGCGCCCCGCGTGGTGGCCACCGGCCGCGGCTTGGTTGGCGAACGGATCATCGCCGCCGCCCAGAGCCATGGCGTGCCCCTGGAGCACAATCCCCTGCTGGCCGAGGCCCTGTCCAAGGTCGAGCTGGACAGCGAGATCCCCGAGCGCCTGTTCCTGGCCGTGGCCGAGATCCTCGCCTTCCTGATGCGCGAGGGCGTGGAGCCCCAGGGCGAGGTTTAGCGGCAGGGCGGGGCCGTCGCCGGGCATTTGTAGGCATAGGTGAAGGCGGGCTTGGAGGACTGGCAGTTGGTGGTCTTGTTGGCCGCCTTGCCGTCCTGTCGATGTCCGGCGCGACGGCCTAGCGCTTGCCCCAGCGGTCGAAGATGGTGAGCTTGACCCGCAGTTGGCCCCCGGCCCGGCCGCCCCCCTGGACGCCACGCGGGATCGCCACGCTGAGCTTCCGGCCGGACTTGTCCACGGCGTAGGCGCGGCCCTTTCCCGGGCCGATGGGTTCGGAGGTCAGCATGACGCCGTCCGGGGTCCCGATGCTGATCCGTATCGGCCCCTTGAGGATCGATATATCGGATAGCACGACGCTGTAGCGGGCCGGCTCCAGCTTGTCGAACAGCGCCTCGCCCCGGGCGTCGGTGACGCCGGGGACCCGCACGCTGCCGGGATCGCCCTCCAGGCCGATGGGAATGCCCACGATCGGCCCGCCCTCGGCGGCGAGCGCCAGGGGCGCGGCGAGGACGGCGGCCAACACCAGGCCGGCCAGGATGATGCGGCGAGATCCCATTGTTCCCTCCAGGGAACGCCGGGCGCCGGCGTCGAGACGGCGCCGCGGATTTGGACCCGCTCGAGCGCAAGACCTTCACCATGGGACCAATCCCCGAACCGCGATACCTGAATTCACGCGCCGGCAACGTCGCGCCCGCCCGCGCGTTGGGCCCGGAGCGACCATGCGACTATCGATCATCACCGACCTGACCTACCGCTTCGAGCGGCCCTGCGAGGTGCTGCTGTTGCTGGAGGCCGCCCGCGCCCCGGACCAGGCCATCCATTCCGAGCGCCTGACGATCACCCCGCCCGCCGAGATCGCCCGCCTGGACGACTCCGTCACCGGCGAGCGCCGCGCGGTCTTCACCGCCCACGGCGAGGTGGCCATCGCCTATGTGGCCCAGGTCGAGCTCCTGGCCCGCGACGCCAACCTCAAGGGCGCCGCCGCCACCGCCATCCGCGACCTGCCCGGCGAGGCCCTGCGCTACCTGCGCGCCAGCCGCTATTGCCCGTCGGACCGCTTCGAGGCCTTCGCCAGCGAGGAGTTCGGAAACCTCTCCGGGGGAGACAAGGTGGCCGCCATCCTCGCCTGGATCGGCGAGCACCTGACCTACCAGGCCGGGGTCAGCGACCCCGCCACCACGGCGATGGACACCTTCGTCGACCGCGCCGGGGTCTGCCGCGACTTCACCCACCTGGCCATCAGCCTCTGCCGCGCCGCCGACATCCCGGCCCGCGCCGTCAGCGCCTATGCCTGGAAGCTGGAGCTCCCGGACCTGCACGCCGTGGCCGAGGTCTATCTGGGGGGCCGCTGGCGGCTGATAGACGCCACGGGTCTCGCGCCCATCGACGGCCTGGTGCGGGTCGCCACCGGCCTGGACGCCGCCGACATCGCCTTCATGACCATCTTCGGCAAGGCCGAGTTGGTCTCCCAGTCCTTCGCCATTGAGAAGACCCGGGACTGACGGCCCGGCCGGGACCGGCGGCCGTCTGACTATTTTTCGATCATTCACCCTCGTCCAACCCGCCCCGGCTGCACTATCGTGCGCCCCATCGGACCCTGGGGTCGGTCCGGCGGGGGTGTGGCAGATGAACCATTGCGAGTTCCCGTACGGCGTGGAGGCGCCGCTGGCGTTTTCCGCCCTCATCAGTCTCGGCTGGCTGCTGGCGGGCCTGGAGCTGCTGGTGATCCTGGCCCTGCTGGCGCGCCGCGCCGTCGCCGGCAAGGCCCCCGACACCGAGGTCATCGCCTGGAAACACGCCACGATCCTCGTCTTCGCCGAGGCCGCGGCCAAGGCCGAACTCGCCAATATCTACAAGGCCCGCGACAGCCTCCTGCGGGCGATCGAGCCGCTGCTGGGCGACGTGCTGAGGATCAGCGCGGGACTGGCGGCCGAGGTCGGCAAGCTCCGGGCGGTGGGCGAACCGGCCAAGCCCCCGCCGCCGCCCCACGCCCCGGCGCTGGCGGCGGCGCACGGGCCTTCCCCCGCTGGCGGCCTGACCAACAACGGGCCGCAGGTCATCGTCAACGTCCAGGGCCCCGGGCCCGGTCACGGCGATCCCGGCCACGGCGGTCACGGCCAGGACGCGCCCAAGCCCGAACCCTCCCTCGATGAGCGGCTGGCTGAGGTCCGCGCCGCCGCGGGGGTCTTCGCCGAGTACTGGAGGAACCGGTCCGCCCGCCTGGCGGAGCTGCAGTCGGCCCGCGACCTGCTCAACCGGCGCGGCGACCTGCCCGCCGACCTCGAGAAGCTGCGCGCCGCGACGACCAACACCCCCAAGTCCGGCGGCGGCCGGGGCGGCGGCGACGCGACGAGCCATCGGGGACTTCACACGGCTTGAGGCGGCGGCGGGGCGCGTCTTTGCTGCACTGCAGCAACGAACGACGCCGCGCCCGCGTTAAAGAAGGTCAGCGCCCCTTCGGCCCCGCTGAAAGGACCCCGGCATGCGAGCTCTCTCCGACACCCTGACGCGGATGACCGCCTTCCGCGACACCGTCAGCGCCATGGGCGGCCGGCCGGGCTCCGACCGGCTGACCGAGCTCAAGGGCTTCGGCGGCAATCCCGGCGCCCTGCGCGCGCTCGCCTATGTTCCCGACACCCTGCCGCGGCACGCGCCCCTGGTGGTGGTGCTGCACGGCTGCACCCAGGACGCGGCGGAATACGACCTCGGCTCGGGCTGGTCGGCCCTGGCGCAGCAGGCCGGTTTCGCCCTGCTGTTCCCGGAACAGGCGCGGGCCAACAATTTCAACCTCTGCTTCAACTCGTTCGAGCCCAGCGACACCCGCCGGGGCCGGGGCGAAGTCGCCTCCATCCGCCAGATGATCGAGAAGATGATCGCCACCCACGGCCTGGACCGCCGCCGCGTCTTCGTCACCGGCCTCTCGGCCGGCGGCGCCATGGCCAATGTTTTGTTAGCGAGCTATCCCGAGGTCTTCGCTGGCGGGGCGGTGATCGCGGGCCTGCCCTTCGGGGTGGCGGGATCCCCCCTGGAGGCCTTCGACCGCATGCGCGGGCACGGCGGGCCGGAGCTTGAGGCCCTGCCGGGCCTCGTCCGCAAGGCCAGCAGCCACAAGGGGCCCTGGCCGGCCCTGTCAGTCTGGCACGGGGGCGGCGACCACACGGTCAACCCCGCCAACGGCGAGGCTCTCCTCCACCAGTGGCGCGGCGTCCACCGCCTGGACGAGGCCCCCAGCCATACCGACGCCCAGGCCGGCCACACTCGCCGCACCTGGCATGACGCCAAGGGCCGACAGGTGCTGGAGCACGTGCTGGTGGAGGGCATGGGCCATGGCGTGCCGCTGAAGCCCGACGGGGCGCCCGGCGGCGGGGTCAGCGGCGCCTATATGCTGGACGTCGGCCTGGCCTCGACGGTCGCCATCGCCCGGTCCTGGGACCTGCTGGACAAGGCGCCGGCCAAGCCGCGCACGGCCAAGGCCGCGCGGCCGGCGCCGGCCAACCCGCTGCTCGGCGTCATCGAGGACGCCCTGCGCACCGCCGGTCTGATGCGCTAAGCGCCGTCAGCTGGAGATCCAGCCCTCCGGCAGGCTCGACAGCTGAACATTGGCCAGGATCATCTGGTCGCCGCCCGAGGTCTCGATCACCACATCGGCGCCGGTCTGGTGCACCGTGAACGCCGTGCCGTGATCCAGCAGCACATGGTCGCCCTGGGCGGCGGAGAAGTCCGTCACCCGGTCGATCCCCGCGCCGGCGAAGAAGTGGAAGGTGTCGGCGCCCGTTCCGCCGCTGAGGGTGTCGTTCCCGCGATCGCCGGACAGCCAATCGTTCCCGTCCCCGCCGGAGACGCTGTCGTCCCCCTGGCCGCCGCGGATCTGGTCTTCGCCCAAGCCGCCGTCGGTGGTGTCATTGCCGAGGTTGCCGTTGACGATGTCGTCCCCGCCGTCGCCGGAAATGGCGTCATCGTCCTTGCCGCCGACAACCCAGTCGTCACCGTCGCCGCCGTGCAGGGTGTCGGCCCCGACATTGCCGTTGATGTCGTCGAACCCGGACCCGCCCCGGACGTCGTCGTTCCCGTCCCCGCCGCGCAGGTGGTTCTCGCCCTCACCGCCCTGGATGTGGTCGTCGCCGACCGTGCCCTCCAGGGAGTCGCCGCCATCAGCACCGTGGATGGTGTGCGCCTCTGCTTCGGTTTCGGCGCCGGTGCTGAGCGTGTCGTCGCCATGGGGTTCGGTTTCATGAGGGCTCGACAGATGACCGCCGGAAGCGGGGGCGGCCGCGAAGTCGGTGTCAGCGGGGTCGTAGGGCATTGAATCCTCCAGGGTCACATCGCGCGCTCTGCGCAACCTTCCGATCCAAGACGACGCGACGGGCGGCGCGCCTCAAACAAATCGGGGGTCGACGCATCGATAGTCGGCCAGGGTTACGGCTCCGGCGACAAGCAAGGTGAATATCGGGACCCGGACCCTTTGTGCCGCCGCGGCGCGTGGCCGCAGCGGTTTGATCGGGATCAAGGCCCCCGCGCCCCGCCGGGCGGAGCCTTCCCTCGGGCGGGCGCCGCAGAATGGCGCACGCCCATGGAGTGAACGGCCATGACCCCTCGCCTGTCCGCCTTCGCCGCCCTCGCCGCCGTCCTGCTGACCGTGGCCGCCCCCGCCGCAAGTCAGCCGCGCCTAGCGCGAATTCCGGCGCCGCCCGGCGCCCTGCCGCCGGCGCTGCGCGTCCTGCCCGCCCCGCCCAAGCCGCCGCCCTTGGCGCCGGCCCGGATCATCCAGGCGTTCGGCCAGCTGGCGCCCGGCGCCCTGCCGCCCACCGTGGGCCAGAAGGTGCAGCTGACCCCCGACGCCCCGGCGACGGCCTCGGCCTTCCTCTCCGTCGGGGAGGCGTCGGTGTCGGCGGAGCCCGGCCATGGCAGCGCCCTGATTAAGCCCATCGGCTGGGCGCAGGTCTCCTTCAAGCCGCTCGGCCAGAAGACCTATCTCATCGACTGCGCCGTCGACCCCAGGGAGGGCGGCGCCACCCAGGCCAAGTACTATGTCAACGGCGCGGGGATCTCCGGCCCCGGCGGCCAGGCCTATATCCAGGGCATGGCGCCCATCGCCCAGGGCCACGTCCTGATCGCCGCGCCCCCCGGGTCGACTGACGACACGACCCGGGCCCAAGTGGTGTTCTGGCCGTTCGACACGAAGATCGACTGGTACTTCTACGGCTGCGACGTGATCCCGGCGGGTTGAGGCGGCGGCCCCCTACCCCAGACTCTTCTCGATCTTGTCGAGCGTCTCCATCGCCGGCAGGCATTGCGCCACGCTGGCGTTCGGCTCCCGCCCCTCGCGGATGGCGGCGAAGAATTCGCGGTCCTGCAGTTCGATGCCGTTCATCGAGACGTCCACCTGGCTGACGTCGATGGGGTTCTCCTTGCCGTCCACCAGGTCGTCATAGCGGGCGATGTAGGTGCCGTTGTCGCAGATGTAGCGGAAGAAGGTGCCCAGCGGCCCGTCGTTGTTGAAGGAGAGGCTGAGCGTGCAGATGGCCCCGCCGGGGACCTTCATCTGGATCGACATGTCCATGGCGATGCCGAGCTCGGGGTGCGGCGGGCCCTGGACGCCGCGGGCGATGCTGGCGGTTTCGCCCGTCTGGTACTGGAAGAGGTCCACCGTGTGACAGGCGTGGTGCCACAGCAGGTGGTCGGTCCAGCTGCGCGCCTGGCCCAGCGCGTTCATGTTCGTCCGCCGGAAGAAGTAGGTCTGGACGTCCATCTGCTGGACCTTCAGCTCGCCGGCGACGATCTTCTTGTGGATCCACTGGTGGGACGGGTTGAAGCGCCGGGTGTGGCCGGCCATGGCGATCTTGCCGGCCTTCTTCTGGGCGGCGTCCAGCCTCTGGGCGTCGGCCAGGTTGTCGGCCATGGGGATCTCGACCTGCACATGCTTGCCGGCCTCCAGGCACTGGATGGACTGGGCGGCGTGCAGGCCGGTCGGCGTGGCCAGGATCGCGGCCTCGACGCCCGGCTGGGCCAGGGCCTCGGCCAGGTCGGTGGTCCAGTGCGGGATCTTGAAGCGCTCGGCGACGGCCTTGGTGCTCTCAGGCGACCCGCCCGCCAGGCTGACGACCTCGACCCCGTCGATCTTCTCGATCGCCTCCAGGTGCTTGATCCCGAAGGCGCCCTGGCCGGCCATGACGATTTTCATTGTGGGGCTACTCCGGGACGGGTTCGAGGATGAGGTGGCCCACCGCCGTGTTGGAGGCGGGCACATGATAGAAGCGGTGCAGCTCGCGCACCTTGGGCGTCAGCGCCCCGCGCATGATCAGCCACATGACCAGCTCGATTCCCTCCGACCCGGCCTCGCGCACATAGTCGATGTGCGGGACGCGGGCCTGGGCCTCGGGGTCGGCGATGAGGCGGTCGAGGAAGGCCAGGTCGAACTCCCTGTTGATCAAGCCGGCGCGCGGCCCCTGCAGCTGGTGGCTCATGCCGCCTGTGCCCCAGACCTGGACATTGAGGTCCTGCGGGAAGCTCGCCACCGCCCGCGCGATGGCCTGGCCGAGCCTGAAGCAGCGGTTGCCCGTGGGCGGCGGGTACTGGACCACATTGACCGCCAGGGGGATGACCTTGCAGGGCCAGGCGTCCGGCTGGCCGAACATCAGCGACAGCGGCACGGTCAGGCCGTGGTCGACGTCCATCTTGTTGACGATGGTCATGTCGAACTCGTCGAGGATCAGGGACTGGGCCAGGTGCCAGGCCAGCTCCGGATGGCCCTGGACCGTCGGCACGGGTCGCGGGCCCCAGCCCTCGTCGGCCGGCGCGAAGCTCTCGGCGCAGCCGATGGCGAAGGTGGGGATCAGTTCCAGGGAGAAGGCCGAGGCATGGTCGTTATAGACCAGGATGACGACGTCGGGCTTGGCGCCCGCAATCCAGCCCTTGGACTTCTCATAGCCCGCGAACACCGGCTTCCAGTAGTCCTCGCCCGAACGGCCGTTATCGATGGCGGCGCCGATGGCCGGCACATGGCTGGTGGCGACGCCGGCGGTGATACGGGCCATCAGACGCCTCCCTTGCTGCGGTTGCCTTCGATTGAGCGCCCGCCGGCCAGCATCATGGCCGCGTAGTCGGCCTGGCTGACGCCGGACATCACCGCGGCGATCTGCTGGAAGGAGAGGCCGTCGGTGGCCGCGATCTTGGAGGTGAAATAGATGTTGCCGCCCAGCGCCAGCATGCCGTTCCAGTCGCGATCCAGGACGGTCTGCTTCTGAGCCTGAGTCATGGGATAGCGGTCGAGATAGGCCCGCTCGTCGGCCTTGAAGGCCTCGCGGTTGGCGGTCTTCATCAGCGACATGCAGAACATGTTGAGATGGTAGCCCTTCCGCGACTGCTCGGCGTCGAACAGGGTGGTGCCCGGGATGTCCTTGAAGGGGTTCTCAGCCACGGTCATCTCCCCAGTAGAGGGCCATCGGATTGTCGATCAGCAGCTTTCGCCGGGCCTCTGCGGTCGCGGCGAACTTGGGGATCTGGTCGACCAGCACGCCGTCGTCGGCCATCTGGCCCTTGAGGTTCGGATGCGGCCAGTCGGTGCCCCACAGCACCCGGTCGGGGAACCGCTCGACGATGGCCTTCTGGAACGGGACCACGTCGTCATAGGGGGGGCCGACCAGAGAGAGCCGCTCGGGACAGGAGACCTTGGACCAGACGTCCGGGTCGTCCTCCATCCACCGGATGAAGCGCTGGAACTGCGGGTGATCGACCCCGAGCGCCACGTCGGGCCGGCCCATGTGGTCGACCACGACCTGGGTGGGCAGGCTGGTGAACAGCGGCTGCAGTTCCGCCAGGTCCGGGGCCTCGAAATAGACCACCACATGCCAGCGCAAGGGCGCGACCTTGGCCGCGATCCTTTGCAGGACGTCGTGGGGCGTGAAGTCGGCCAGCCGGCGCAGGAAGTTGAACCGCACCCCCCGGACCCCGGCGTCGTGCAGGACTTGGAGCTCGCCCTCGGTGATCTCCTCCCCCACCGTGGCGACCCCGCGGGCCAGGCCGTTCGAGGCCCCCAGCGCATCGACCAGCGCCCGGTTGTCCTTGCCGTGGCAGGTGGCCTGGACGACCACGTTGCGGGAAAATCCCAGGAAGTCGCGCAGGGCGAAGAGCTGGTCCTTGCCCGCGTCGCAGGGGGTGTACTTGCGTTCCGGCGCGAAGGGGAACTGCGCCTCCGGCCCGAACACGTGGCAGTGGGCGTCCACCGCGCCGGCCGGCGGCCGGTAGGCGGGCTTGCTGGGGTTCGGGTGGAAGGGGAGCCAGTCAGGGTCCATTGTATGTCTTACTTACTAATTTCCAGGCGCGGCGAAAAGCCGATCTGGTCTCTCATGACCGACCGATCGATGGCCCCCTCCCACTGGCAGACCACGATGCTGGCCAGCGTGTTGCCCACCAGGTTCACGAAGGTCAGGGCCTCGGCCAGCAGCTTGTGGATCCCCAGGATCAGGGCGATGGAGGCCACCGGGATGTGCCCCACCGTGCCCAGGGTGGCGGCCAGCGCCACGAAGGCCGCGCCGGGCACGGCGGCCGCCCCCTTGGAGGTCAGCATCATCACCCCGATCATCCCGGCCTGCTGGGCCAGCGTCATCGGGGTGTTGGTGGCCTGGGCCAGGAAGATGGCGGCGGTCGCCAGGTAGAGGCAGGTGCCGTCGAGGTTGAAGGAATAGCCGGTGGGCACCACCAGGCCGACGACCCCCTCGTCGCAGCCCAGGTCCTTCAGCCTCTGCATCACCCGGGGCAGCACCACCTCGGTGGAGCCGGAGCCCGCCACGATGGCGATCTCGTCCTTCAGGTAGGCCAGCAGTTTGAGGATGTTGACCCCCGCCGCCCAGGCGATGGCCCCCATCACCCCGAAGACGAAGACCAGGCAAATCGCCCAGAACTCCAGGACCAGGGTTCCGAGCGACAGCAGCGCGCTGGACCCGAATTTCCCCACCGCGAAGGCCATGGCCCCGAAGGCCCCGATCGGCGCGACCCGCATGATGAAGCCGACGACGTTGAAGAACACCTCCGAGACCCGCTCGATCAGGTCCAGCACCGGCTTGCCCCGCTCACCGGTGAGCGCCAGGGCGAAGGCGAACAGCAGGGCCACGAACAGCACCTGCAGGACGTTGGGCTGGACGAAGGCCGAGACGAAGGTGGTGGGGATGATCCCCGTCAGGAACTGGGCCACGGTCTGACCTTCGGCCTGCCGGGCGTAGTCGGCGACCAGGCCGGTATCCAGGGCCGCCGGGTCGATGTTCATCCCCGCCCCGGGCTGCAGGACATTGGCCGCAGTCATGGCGAAGACCAGGGCCAGCAGGGTCACCCCGAGGAAGTAGGCCAACGCCTTGCCGGCCACCCTGCCGACCTTGGCGAAGTCCCCCATCCCGGCCACGCCGTGCACCACCGTGCAGAAGATCACCGGCGGGATGATCATCTTTACGAGCGCGATGAAGGCGTCCCCCAGCGGCTTCATCGCCGCCCCAAGCTCCGGGTGGAAATGCCCCAGCAAGGCGCCGGCCACGGTGGCGGCCAGCACCTGGACCCAGAGCTGGCCGATCAGCCTCACGCCGCCGCCAAACGCTTGGCGAGACGCGGGAAGACCGTCTTGGCGTTGCCCTCGAAGATGGCGGTCTTGTCGGCGGCGCAGTCCACGGGCGAGGGGAAGGTGAGGTCGAGGATGAGATGGCCGTT
>JAZKBZ010000046.1:45341-61241 GCA_040388315.1 Pseudomonadota bacterium
GTAGAACTGGCCGCTCTCGGGATCGACGCCACGCACCGCGCCCACCATCTCCGAGCCGAACAGGATGTTCTTGGCCGGGATCACCTTCAGCAGCAGGTCGATGCCGGGCTGGTGATAGACGCAGGTGTCGAAGAAGACGTTGTTCATCACCAGCTCGGAGAGCGGCGGCCGCTTCATGTCCTGCGCCAGGCCCCGGTAGCGGCCCCAGTGATAGGGCACGGCCCCGCCGCCGTGCGGGATGATCATCCGCAGGGTCGGGAAATCCTTGAACAGGTCGCCCTGGATGAACTGCATGAAGGCCGTGGTGTCGGCGTTGATGTAGTGGGCGCCCGTCGCGTGGAAGGCCGGATTGCAAGAGGCCGAGACGTGGACCATGGCCGGCACGTCCAGCTCCACCATCTTCTCGTAGAGCGGATACCAGTGGCGGTCGGTGAGCGGCGGGGCCGTCCAGTGGCCGCCGGAGGGGTCGGGATTGAGGTTGCAGCCGATGAAGCCCAGCTCGGTGACGCAGCGCTCCAGCTCGGCCACCGAGTGGGCGGCGGGCACGCCCGGCGACTGGGGCAGCTGGCAGACGCCGACGAAGTTCTCCGGATAGAGCTCCACCACCCGGCCGATCAGGTCGTTGCACGCCTGAGACCACTGCAGGCTGACCGCCTCGTCGCCGATGTGGTGGGCCATGGCCGAGGCGCGCGGCGAGAAGATCGTCAGGTCGGTGCCGCGCTCGCGCTGCAGCTTGAGCTGGGCGCCCTCCAGGCTCTCACGGATCTCGTCGTCGGAGATGTTGGGCAGGGTCAGGCGGGCCAGCTGGTGGGCGTCGCAGTTGCAGGCGATCTGCCGCTCGCGGAACTCCTGTAGGGAGGCCGGGGCGGTCGTGTAGTGGCCATGGCAGTCGATGATCATGCCGTCTTCCTGATGATGTGGTCGAGCATGGCGCCCAGGTCGGTTTCGGTCAGCGCCTCGCGATAGTCGGCGGCCCAGTTCTGACGTTGCGCGATCGCCGCGCTCATCAGCGGTTGGACGTGGGCCTCCTCCACCGTGCGGGCGGCCTCGCGCATCTCCTCGGCCCGGCGCACGCCGTGCTCCAGGGAGCGGCTGATCATGTAGCGGGCCGTCGCCTCCCAGTCGGGCAGCGGCAGCAGGTCTGAGAGGGAGGCCAGGACCGTGGCCTCCACCCCATAGTGGCGGGCGGCCAGCAGGGACTCCGTCAGCAGGGCCTCGATCCCCTTGATCATCACGCTGCGGCACATCTTGGTGGCCGAGGCCTGGCCCACCTGGTCGGAGAACACCTCCAGCCCGGAAAAGCCCAGAGGCCGGGCGATGTCGGCGAAGGCGGTGGCGTGCGGCCCGCCCAGCAGCATCGGCGAGGCCAGGCGTTTGGGCGGGAACGGGGCCATGACCGCGGCCTCGACATAGCGGCCGCCGGCCCCGTCTATGATCGCCGCCGAGGCCTGTTTCATGCCGGGCGAGGCGGAGTTGAGGTCGAGGAAGAAGCAGCCCTCGGCGAGGGCCCCGGCCACGGATCGGGCGGCCTCGACATCCTGGGCGGCGGTCACCGCGCTGATGACCAGCTCGGCGCCGGCGACGGCCTCAGCCGCCGTCCCGCAGTCGCGGATGGCGTGACGCGGCAGGGCCCGGCTGGGCAGGCTGTCGGGATCGGCGAACAGCAGGTCATAGGCCGACAGCTCAGCCGCGCCGCCCGCCGCCAGGTTCTCGGCCAGGATCTGGCCGACCTCCCCGAACCCGATGAGACAGATGCGGGTCATTTACCGTCCCAGACGCGGGCCGGCACAAAGACTTGACCGGACATCAGCTTGCGGGCCGTGCGCAGCAAGGCCGAGCGCCTGACGCTGACCTGGCCGTCCACCACCGCCACGTCCATGGCCACGGTGAAGAAGCCGGTGGGATGCTCCACCTCCAACTCCTTGACCGCCTCGACGTCGGCGATGCCGGCCACCTCGGCGGCGATGGAGCCGGGCACGACACAGGCCGTCGCCACGCTGACCGCCCCGAACACGCCGATGGCTTCGTGGACGCGGTGCGGGATGAAGTTCCGGGTGCAGATGATGCCGCCATGCCGCGGCGGCGCCACCAGGCACATCTTGGGTACGGTCTTTTTGACCACGTCGCCGAGGTTCATCCTCGGACCGATCTGCAGACGGATCGCCTCGACCCGGGCCTTCAAGGTCGCGTCGGCCTCCAGCTCTTCGGGACTCTCGTAGCCGGTCTTGCCGAAATCGGCCGCGCGCATGACGACGACCGGCATGCCGTTGTCGATGGCGGTCAGCTCGATCCCGTCCACCGTGTCGCGCACATGGCCGGTGGGCAGCAGGGCGCCGCAGCTCGACCCCGCCACATCGAGGAAGTCCGTCGGGATCGGCGCGGCCGTGCCGGGCACGCCGTCGATGCGGGCCTCGCCGTCATAGCGCACCACCCCGCCCGGCGTCTGGATCGCGGCCACGGCGATGGAGCCGGTATTGACCATGTGGATGCGGACCTCGGTCACCCCGTCCTTGGCGGGAAACAGGCCGGTCTCGATGGCGAAGGGGCCGACGCCGGCCAGCAGGTTGCCGCAGTTCTGGCCCGCATCGACCCGGGGCTCGTCCACCACCACCTGGAGGAACAGGTAGTCCACATCGGCGTCGGGCCGGGTCGCAGGCCCCACCACCGCCACCTTGCTCGTGAGGGGATGGGCGCCGCCCATGCCGTCGATCTCGCGGGGGTCGGGCGACCCCATGGCCGCCAGCAGCACGGCGTCGCGGACAGCGACCTCGGCGGGCAGGTCCTCGATGCGGAAATAGAGCCCCTTGGAGGTGCCCCCCCGCATCACCGTGCATGGGATGGCGGTCTGCATGACCCTAAGCCTCGTCGACCCAGACCAGGCCCTTTTCGGCCAGGCGCTCGCGCATCTTGTAGATATCCAATCCGAGTTCGCCCGCGGCCAGTCTCGCGCGCTTGTCGATCTCGTTGGCCTCGCGGACGCGGGCCTTCTCGGCCACCGAGGCCGCCAGCTCGCGGCGCACCACGCAGACCCCGTCGTCGTCGGCCACGATCACGTCGCCCGGATGGATCAGGGCGCCGGCGCAGACCACCGGCGTGTTCACATTGCCGATCGTCTCCTTGACCGTCCCTTGGGCGAACACCGCCCTGGACCAGACCGGGAAGCCCATCTCGGTGAGGACCGCGATGTCGCGCACCCCTGCGTCGATGATCAGGCCGCGCACCCCGTGGGCCTGGAGGGAGGTGGCCAGCAGGTCGCCGAAATAGCCGTCCTCGCAAGGGCTGGTGGGGGAGACCACCAGGACGTCGCCGGGTCTGCACTGCTCCACCGCCACATGGATCATCCAGTTGTCGCCAGGCGCGACCTCGCAGGTCACCGCCGAGCCCGCGATCTTGGCCGGGCGATAGATGGGCCGCATATAGGAGGCCAGCAGGCCGATGCGCCCCTGGGCTTCATGGACCGTGGCGACGCCGTACTCGGCGAGCGCGTCGATGGCGGCGGACTCCGCGCGCGGGATGTTTCGAACGACGAGCGCCATCTCTGGGTCCTACCTAATTCGCAATGTTTTATCTAGTTCGTACATTATGGATCTTCCCGCCAGTCAGTACGGCAAGCCCACATAGTTTTCAGCCACCGTCATCTGAGCAGCTCGCGAACTGACTATATAGTCTATTTCCGCGCGCTGCATCCGTCGGCCGAAGGCGTCGGTGTCGGTGTCGGGGAAGCGGTGAGTCAGGCCGGTGAACCACCAGGAGAACCGCTCGGCCTTCCACACGCGCGCCAGCGCCTTGGCGGAATAGGCCTCGATCCCGTCGCTGGAACCCCTGGCGTAGAAGGCGATCAAGGCCTCCGACAGATAGTGGACGTCCGAGGCCGCCAGGTTCAGGCCCTTGGCCCCGGTCGGCGGCACGATGTGGGCCGCGTCGCCCGCCAGGAACAGCCGGCCCCAGCGCATGGGTTCGGCCACGAAGCTGCGCAGGGGAGCGATGGACTTCTCGATGGACGGCCCGCGGGTCATCGAAGCCGCAGCCTTGGGACCCAGGCGCAGGGCCAGTTCGTCCCAGATCCTCTCGTCGGGCCAGTTGGCCAGGTCCTCGTCCACCGCGGTCTGGATGTAATAGCGGCTGCGCACGGCCGAGCGCATGGAGGCCAGCGCGAAGCCCCGCTCGTGGTTCGAATAGATCAGTTCGTGATCGCAGGGCGGCACATCGGCCAGGATGCCCAGCCAGCCGAAGGGATAGACCCGCTCGAAGCTCCTCAGCACATCGGCTGGGATCGAGGGCCGGCTGACGCCATGATAGCCGTCGCAGCCGGCCACGAAGTCGCAGTCCAGTCGCTGGGCGACCCCGTCCTTGGCGTAGGTGACGAAGGGCGTGTCGGTCTTCAGATCGTGCAGGGCGACGTCCTGCGCCTCGAAGATCACCGGGGTTCCGCGCGCGGCGGCGGCGTCGTTGAGGTCCTTGGTGACCTCGGTCTGGCCATAGACCATCACCGTCGATCCGCCGGTCAGGCCCTTCAGGTCGATGCGGTGAACCTCGCCGTCGACGGCCAGGGAGAAGCCCTCGTGGATCAGGCCCTCGCGCTTCATCCGCGCATCGACGCCGACCTGCTCCAGCAGGCGCACAGCGCTCGTCTCCAGCACGCCCGCGCGGATGCGCGCCTCGACATAGTCGCGGCTACGCTGCTCCAGCACCACGCTCTCGATCCCCGCCACGTGCAGCAATTGCTGCAGCAACAGGCCCGCCGGACCGCCGCCAATGATCGCAACTTGCGTACGCATCAGACTTCAAGCCTCAGAGGGGACGTTGAGCGCCCCGATCTCGGACAGCTCCACGTGGCCAGGATAGGGGCTGTCGAGGTCACTGGTGTCAACGGATGGAGGTCGGTGGATCGGTCGGTCATGGCGTTTCCCCGAAGACCCCTTTGCGCCGGGGCGTCTCAAGTAGTATGTGTTGCAAACAATTTGCCGCCTCGGCAGCCTCACGTCCAGAGGCGGCGCAAAAAAGAGGTGGGACGCGTGACGAAGGGGGAGGACATGGACACGCAAGACTCCTGGCTGTCTCGAGATTTCATCTTCCGCCAGGCCCGCGCGCGGCCCGGCAAGCTGGCTGCCCAGGAGCTGGCTGGCGGCCGCGCCCTGACCTATTCGGCCCTCGAGGCCGAACTGCGGGCCTGTGAAGCCTTCCTGCGGGCGACCCTGAGCGGCCCCGGCGCCCGGGTGGCGATCCTGGCGCGCAATCGCCTCCACCATATCACCCTCTTCTATGCCTGCCCGCGGGCCGGGGCGGTCTTCCAGCCCCTGAACTGGCGGCTGACGGGGCCCGAGCTGAAGGTGCTGCTGGAGGACGCCGCCCCCGAGCTGCTGATCTACGAGGCCGAGTTCGAGGCCGAGGCGAGGGTCGCGCTCGCCGATGTCCCGGTGGCCAGGGTCATCCGCATCGCACCGGGCGAGGACGCCTTCGCCGCCGCCCTGGCGGCCGTGACGCCGGTGGCCGAGCCCGGTCGCATCGACCCGGCCGCGCCCGCCATGCTGCTCTACACCTCAGGCACCACGGGCCGGCCCAAAGGGGTGATCGTCACCCCGAAGACCGCCTTCTATTCGGCCATGAACTACAGCCAGGTGGGCGAGCTCTGCGCCGACCACGCCATGCTCTGCGACGTGCCGCTGTTCCACGTGGTGGGGCTGCTGGCCATCCTGCACGGCAGCTTCTTCACCGGCGGCACAGTGCATCTGGCCGACCGCTTCGTCCCGCAGGAGACCCTGAAGCGCCTCTCCGATCCGGCGCTCGGCGTCAGCCACTATTTCTGCGTCCCCCAGATGGCCCAGGCCTTGCTGGACGATCCCGGATTCCCCGACGCCAACCTGGAAGGCCTGCGGCTGTTCACCGGCGGCTCGCCCATGCCGGCCCACGTGACGCTCGCCCTCATCGACGCCGGCGTGCGGCCTTCCAACGGCTACGGCATGAGCGAGAACGGCACCGTCCTGGGCGTGCCCCTGGACCCTGAAATCGCCCGGGCCAAGGTGGGCTCGGCGGGGATCGCTTCGCCCGCCATGGAGGTTCGCCTCGTGGGCCGCGACGGCGCCGATGTGAAGCCCGGCCAGCCCGGGGAGATCTGGCTGCGCGGCCCCTCGGTCATGCCCGGCTACTGGAACCAGCCCGAGGCCACCGCCCAGAGCTTCGCCCCCGGCGGCTGGTTCAGGACCGCCGACGCCGCGCGCCAGGATGAGGACGGCTTCTACTTCATCGTCGACCGCTGGAAGGACATGTACATCACCGGCGGCGAGAACGTTTACCCCGCCGAGGTCGAGGCGGCGCTCGCCGACATGCCCCTGGTGGCCGAGGCCGCCGTGGTGGGCGTGCCCGACCCCCGCTGGGGAGAGGCGGGCTGCGCCTATGTGGTGCTGCGGCCCGGAACACCGTGCGACAGCGCCGCCGTCCTGGCGTGGTGCGACGGCCGGCTGGCCCGCTACAAGCGCCCGGCCCACATCCGGTTCCTCGACGCCCTGCCCCGCACGGCGTCCGGCAAGATCCAGAAAGACATCCTTCGGCGCGCCTTCGCCGAGGCCAAAACGGAGTCCCCATCGTGAGCTTTGATCGCGTCGAAATCCCCTATGGCGCCTACTGGTCGACCCCCTTCGCCAAGTGGCAGGGAAGCCTGCAGCACCTGCACGCCATGAAGTTCGCCGCCCATGTCGCCAAGGGTTGGCTGGCCGAGCGCGACATCGACGCCAAGAGCTTCGACACCGGTGTCTTCGGCATGACCAACACCCAGTACCAGTCCTTCTACGGCGCGCCCTGGCCGCTCTACGAGCTGGGCGCCACCCACACGCCGGGCCACATGATCACCCAGGTCTGCGCCACCGGCGCCCGGGTGGTGTTCGCCGGCGCCTCGGAGGTGCAGCTGGGGCTGGCCGACCAGGCCCTGCTGATCGCCGCCGACCGCTGCTCCAACGGCCCGCACATCTACTATCCCGCGCCCAAGGGCCCCGGCGGCTATGGCCAGTCCGAGGACCAGGTCACCTACAACATGATGCACGACGCCATCGCCGGGCACTCCATGCTCGACACCGCCGAGAACGTGGCCGCCAAGTTCCAGATCACCAAGGAGGAGCAGGACGAGGTCACCCTGCGCCGCTACGAGCAGTATCAGGACGCGCTCGCCGACGACCACGCCTTCCAGCGTCGCTACATGACCCTGCCCTTCTCGGTGCCCAAGCACAACTTCAAGGGCGAGGACGGCGTCATGGCGGGTGACGAGGGGGTCTTCGCCACCACCGCCGAGGGCCTGGCCAAGCTGAAACCCACCCAGGAGGGCGGCACGGTCACCTTCGGCAGCCAGACCCACCCGGCCGACGGCAATGTCGGCCTGGTCCTGACGACCCCCGACCGCGCCCAGGAACTCTCCAGGGACCCCTCCATCAAGGTCACCCTGCGGGGCTTCGGGCAGTCGCGGGCGGACCTGAAGTTCATGCCCGAGGCGCCGATCCAGGCCAGCCAGCGGGCCCTGGACCATGCGGGGGTGAAGATCGGCGACATCGCCGCCATCAAGTCCCACAACCCCTTCGCCGTGAACGACCTGGCCTTCGCCAAGGCCATGGGGATCGATGTCATGGGCATGAACAACTACGGCTGCTCGCTGATCTGGGGCCACCCCCAGGGCCCCACCGGCCTGCGCGCCATCGTCGAGCTGATCGAGGAGCTGGCCATCAAGGGCGGCGGCCTCGGCCTCTTCCAGGGCTGCGCCGCCGGCGACAGCTCCATGGCCGTAGTGGTGGAGGTCGGGAACCGGTAGCGCCGGGCGGCCTTTGCGGTACGACTTGTCGGCTTGAGATGAGTCGTACCGGCGGAGGCGCGGATGCTGATCCTGTTGGGGGTGGCGGTGGTGGTTGCGGGCTTCGCCGCCGGCTTCAATCCGCTGCTGGTGGTGATGGTCTCCGCTGTGCTCACCGGCATGGCCGCGGGCCTGGCGCCGCTTGAGGTGCTGGCGGCCTTCGGCAAGGCCTTCAACGAGAACCGCTATGTCAGCGCCGCCCTGCTGGTCCTGCCGGTCATCGGGGTGCTGGAGCGGGCCGGCCTTCAGGAGCGGGCCCGGGGCCTGATCGCCGGGTTCAAGGCCGTGACCCTCGGCCGTCTGCTGATCGGCTACCTGCTGTTCCGCCAGCTCACCGCGGCCCTGGGCCTCACCTCCATCGCCGGCCAAGCCCAGACCATCCGGCCTATCGTCGCCCCCATGGCCGAGGCCGCCGCCCAGAGCGAGGCGACCGGGGACCTGCCCGAGGAGACCCGGCAGTCCATCCGCGCCATGACCGCGGCTACCGACAATATCGGCCTGTTCTTCGGAGAGGACATCTTCCTGGCCATCGGCTCGATCCTTCTGATGGTGGGCTTCCTGGCCCAGAGCGGCATCGTCATCGAGCCTCTGCACCTGTCGGTCTGGGCCATCCCCACGGCCATCGTCGCCTTCCTGATCCATTCGGTCCGGCTGGTCCTCTTCGAGCGCAGGCTGAAGGCGGGGCGGGCATGATCAAGCTCGGCGCGGTCTACGTCCTGGCGGGTCTGGTGTTCGCGGGCTTTGCGGTGCTCAGCGCCCGGGACGCCACCAACCCCAAACGCTGGATGAACACCGGCTTCTGGGGCCTGTTCGCCGTCAGCTTCCTGGCGGGCGACTGGCTGGGGGACCTCGGCAACGGGGTCCTGGTGCTGTGCATGGCGCTGATCTCCGGGATCGGCGGCCTGGGCCGGGGGGAGCCCGACGGCTCACCGGAGGCCCGCAAGCTGTCGGCCGAGAAATGGGGCGACCGGCTCTTCATCCCGGCCCTGGTGATCCCCGCCACCGTCCTGATCGGCACGCTGGCCCTGCAGCACGTCTCCCTCGGCGGGACCCCATTGTTCCAGGCCAAACAGGCGACCCTGATCTCCCTGGCCCTGGGGGCGGTGCTCGCCGTGATCACGGCCCTGGTCCTGCTGCGCCAACCGATCCTCAGCCCGCTGCAGGAGGGCCGCCGGCTGATGGACACTGTCGGCTGGGCCGGCCTCCTGCCCCAGATGCTTGCGGCGCTGGGGGCTGTCTTTGCGCTCGCCGGCGTCGGCAAGGTGGTGGGCGACCTGGTCACCACCGCGATCCCCATGGACGGCCACCTGGCGGCGGTCGCCGTCTACTGCCTGGGCATGGCGCTGTTCACCATCATCATGGGCAACGCCTTCGCCGCCTTCCCGGTGATGACCGCCGGCGTCGGCCTGCCGTTCCTGATCGTGAAGTTCGGCGGCGATCCGGCGGTGGTCTGCGCCATCGGCATGCTGTCGGGGTTCTGCGGCACCCTGATGACGCCGCTGGCCGCCAACTTCAACATCGTCCCCGCCGCCCTGCTGGAGCTGAAGGACCGCCACGCGGTGATCCGCGCCCAGATCCCCACCGCCGCCCCCCTGCTGCTCGCCAACATGGTGCTGATGTATGTCCTGGCCTTCCGCTAGCCTGACGCCCGAGATAGCCTCCCGGTTCGCCGCCATCGCGCTCGGTCACGTCGAGCGCGAATATCCCAACAAGATGGACCACGTCCTGGACGGGCCGCAGGACGCCGTGGGCCCCCGCGAGCTGCACCCCATCTTCTTCGGCAGCTTCGACTGGCACTCCTGCGTCCACGGCTACTGGACCTTGGCCACCCTGCGCCGCCGGCATCCCGAGATCCCCGAGGCCAGGGCCATCGACGACCTGTTCGCCGGCGCCTTCACGGCAGAAAAAGTCGAGGCGGAGCGAGCCTATCTGGACCGCCCCTCCAGCCGGGGGTTCGAGCGCCCCTATGGCTGGGCCTGGCTGCTGATGCTGCAAGCCGAGCTGATGCGGCATGGGGACGAGACCTGGGCCCGGCGGCTGGCGCCGCTGGCCGAGGCCTTCGCCGACCGCTTCCGCGCCTTCCTGCCCAAGGCCACCTATCCGGTGCGGACCGGGGTCCACAACTCCACCGCCTTCGCCCTGGCGCTCGCCGCCGACTACGCCTCGGCGACCCAGGATGCGGCCTTCGGGACCCTGCTGCGGGACACCGCCCGGGGCTGGTACGGGGCCGACCGCGACGCCGCGGCCTGGGAGCCGTCGGGGGACGACTTCCTGTCGCCGACCCTAATGGAGGCCGAGGCCATGCGCCGCCTGCTGCCGCCGGCGGAGTTCCGGGTGTGGTTCGCGGCCTTCCTGCCGGACGCGGCCAAGGGGGCGCCGGCCAGCCTGTTCACGCCGGCCACGGTCAGCGACCGCACCGACGGCAAGATCGCCCACCTGGATGGCCTGAACCTCAGCCGCGCCTGGTGCTGGCGGGCGATCGCCCAGGGTCTGGACCCCGACGATCACCTGCGCGCCGCGGCCCATGAAGCCGCCGACCGCCACCTGGCGGCCAGCCTGCCCCACGTGGCCGGCGACTATATGGGCGAGCACTGGCTGGCCAGCTTCGCCCTTCTGGCGCTGACGGCCTGATCAAGCCCTGCGCAGGACCACGTCGCCGGTCACCGCCTGGATGAACAGTTCCACCTGCGGCTCACCGGCCTGGGGCGCGTCGCTGGCGTCGAGGGACGAGGTCACGTCGCCGGTGACCGTGGAGACGTCCAGATAGGCCGAGGAGCCCTGGGCCACCCCTACCAGGATATCGCCCGAGGCGGTCTTGGCCCGCACCCGGCCATGATCCACCCGGGCCACCGAGAGGTCGCCGGAGCCCGCGGTGGCGTCCACCGTGTCGCCGGCCTGGCGGACGGTGACGTCCCCCGAGCCGGTGACGGCCCGGAAGCCGCCGGTGATCTCCCCGGCCTCGATGTCGCCCGATGTGCTGGTGAGGTCGGCGTGGCCGGCTCGGGTCACCGAGATGTCCCCCGAGCCGGTCTTGACCTTCAGGGCGCCGGCGATCTCGCCGACGACGATGTCCCCAGAGCCGGTGATGACCTCGGCGTCGCCGCCGATGGTTCGCACGCTGACATCAGCCGAGCCTCCGCGGGCGTCACAGTCGCCCTCGACGGTCCCGAGCTGGATATCGCCGGAGCCGGTCTGGACCTGGGCGCGGACCACATGCTCCAGCTCGACATCGCCGGATCCGCCATGGGTCGAGACGCGGCCGAGCCGGCCCTTGGTCTCCACGTCGGCCGAGCCGGTGTGGACCAGGGCGTCGCTGCCGGTGGGCGCGGTGATCACCGCCCGCACCCCGCCGCGGATCTGGAACAGCCGTCGCCGCGGTCGGGGCAGCAGGACGACGATCTCGTCGCCCCGCTGCTCCACCGTCGCCTGGTCGATGAGCTCCTGGGCGTGGGAGTCGCCCAGCATGGCGCTCAGCTCGACCGTCGTGGCGCCGGTCTCGGAGGCCAGGATGGTCACCCGGCCCTGCCAAAGCTCGACCCGCAGCTTGACGGGATCGGGGGTCTGGAAACTGTGCATGGAAATCTCCCGGGTCATCGCGCCCATCCTTGGATGCGCTTGGACGAACGGTTGCGGCCCGGGGCTCCCGGTCCGATGGGGGCCGATCCGCCGGCCGCGGCGCGGGCGGCGTTGACCAGCCAGGTGTTCAGCGATTGGCCGCGCTGGCCGGCCAGCTCCTCGGCCCGGACCTTCAGGGTCTCCGGCAGGCGCAGGGTGATGCGGGTGACGGCGTCGTCGCCCTCCTCCTCGGCCGCCTCGACCGCCCCGGCGGGCGCCGCGGCGCCGGTGATCACGAAGACCGGCTCGCGGCCCGCCAGGCGCACGTCCACCACCGGCCCGCCGAGTTCGGCGGTGATGTCGGCGGCGGCCTGACTGAGCGCTTCCATCAGGGCCAGCCGGACGGCGGGCTCCAGGGCCATGGCCAGGCGCTCGGCGGCCGCGCGGGTCGCTTCGCCGCCGGCCTCGGCGGCGTTGGTCAGGTCCTGACGCAGGGCGTCGACAAAGGGCTTGATGTCCATGGACATCAATTAGACACCACTATGGTGTCAAGTCAACACCGCCTTGACGCAGACGTGCGGAAGCGCGCTGCGGCGAGCCCGCCGGGCGTATTGACCTTTCAGACAATCGGGGACGTCAGACCTGGTTGTGGATCCGGCTCAGGGCGGCCACCAGGGCCTTCAGCTCGGCGGGGGTGAAGCGGGCCTTGAAACCCCGTTCGTGCCCATCGATAGCCCGCTTGGCGTCGGCGAGCATCGTCTGGCCCGCGTCGGTCAGATACAGTTCCTGGCGCCGACGGTCCTCGGTGGAGCGGCGGCGGATGACGAAGCCGCGCTGTTCCAGGCGGTCGATCATGGCCATCATGGTGGCGCGGTCGGTGCCAAGGGTGGCGGCCAGGTCCACTTGGCTGACGGCGGGATTGGCGCCGATCAACTGCAGGGTGGCGCATTGTTTCTGGGTCAGGTCCAGGGCGGCCAGGGCGATCGTGAAGTCCCGATAGACGGCCACGTGGGCCAGACGCAGATGGAAGCCCAGCAGGTCCGGCAGGCCATCCAGGTCGAGCTTGCCGGTGTTGGCCAGGCCAGATTCGGCGGCGAGGAGGTCGATTTCGCTCATGGGCGAACGATACCGGGGAAGCGACGCATCACAAACGATTGTTTGCAGTGCAGCGACGGGGGGCCACAGGCGCCTGATTCCGGCCTCGCGACTATGGGGCGAATCCGACAGACAAAACCAGATCACGACATTGGAGGATAAAGGGCGTACAGCTTCGGCGTTGGCCTGCCTGCGCGGCCGATCGTGGAGATCCTGGCGACCAGGATCGGATAAATTCCCCGCCCCATGAAGCCTTCCCTCCAGGGAATCGAAGACGCCCAGACGCTGGCCCAGGCCATTGTCGACACAATTCATGAGCCGCTGCTGGTGCTCGACGCCCAGTTCTGCGTGCTGGCGGCCAGCCGGTCCTTCTACGAGATCTTCCAGGTCGATCCCGAGCACACCATGGGGCGGCTCCTCTACTCCCTGGGGGATGGCCAGTGGAACATCCCGGCCCTGCGGCTGCTGCTGGAAACCATCATCCCCGAGCACACCGCCATGGACGGGTTCGAGGTCGAGCACGACTTCCCCGGCCTTGGCCACCGCAACATGCTGCTGAACGCCCGCAAGGTGATCTACCAGCGCAGTTCGGACACCACGATCCTGCTGGCCTTCACCGACATCACCGCCCGGCGGCTGATCGAGCGCGAGAAGGCCGAGCTGCTGGAACGCACCGAGGACCTGCTGGGCCAGAAGCAGGTGTTGCTGCAGGAGATGCAGCACCGCGTGGCCAACAGCCTGCAGATCATCGCCAGCATCCTGATGCTCAAGGCCCGGGCGGTCACCTCCAAGGAGACCCGCGACCATCTGAAGGACGCCCACCAGCGGGTGATGTCGGTGGCCGAGGTCCAGGCCCACCTGCACGCCTCCGGCGGCGTCGACAAGATCGAGGTCGGCGCCTACCTCACCAAGCTCTGCGGCAGCCTGGCCGGCTCGATGATCGGGGAGGAACAACCGATCGAGCTCGAGGTCGCCGCGGACGGCGGCCTGATCGGCTCGGACAAGGCCGTCAGCATCGGCCTGATCGTCACCGAGCTGGTGATCAACGCCGTCAAGTACGCCTTCCCCGACTCCAAGGCCGGCGCCCAGATCCTGGTCTCCTTCGCCAGCGACGGGGATGACTGGACCCTAACCGTCGCCGACAACGGGGTCGGCAAGGTCGCCGACCCGGCCCAGACGAAACATGGCGGCCTGGGCACGGTGATCGTCGAGGCTTTGGTCAAGCAGCTTGAGGCGAAGATGGATGTCCGCAATGGGCCGGGCATGACCGTCTCGATCCAGCGGACCGCCACCTCGAAGCTTCCGCGGGCCGCCTAGACCCTATTTCCGGCTGGCGTCGTAGGCCTCGAAGCTGCCGCCCTCGCGGGCCAGCTTCACCAGCAGGTCGGCCGGTTTCCAATAGTGGCCCAGCAGCCGGTGATAGTGCTCCACCCGCTCCAGCACATGCGAAAGGCCGAGCGTGTCGCCGTAGAACATCGGCCCGCCCAGATGGCGTGGGAAGCCGTAGCCGGAGGTCCAGACCACGTCGATGTCCTTGGCGCGGTAGGCGATGCCCTCGTCCAGCAGCTGGGCGCCCACATTCACCAGGGGCAGCATGCAGCGCTCCTGGATCTCGGCGTCGGTGATCTGGCGGGGCGTGATCTTCCGGTCGGCGGCCAGCTGGGCGATCAGGGCCTCGGTGGCCGGGTTCGGATGGGCGGTGCGGTCGCCGGCCTTGTACAGGAACACGCCCTCCCCAGTCTTCTGGCCGAACTTGCCCTGGGCGGCGAGCGCGTCGGAGACCGCGAAATAGGGGTCGGGCCGAGTCTGGTGCTTGAACAGCTCCTCGCGGACCTTGTAGCCGACGTCGACCCCGGCCATGTCGTTGACCTTGTTGGGGCCCATGGCGAAGCCCAGGGCCTCCACCGCGGTATCGATCTGCGCCGCGCCGGCGCCCTCCAGGAGCAACTGCTCGGCCTCGCGGAAATAGCCCTCCTGCATCATCCGGTTGCCGATGAAGCCGAAGGCGTCCCCGGAGACCACGCCGATCTTCTTCAGCTTGCGCGCGATCTCCAGGCTTGTGACCAGGGTCTGGGACGAGGTCGCCCCGCCCCGCACGATCTCCAGCAGGCGCATGACGTGGGCCGGCGAGAAGAAGTGCAGCCCCACCACCTTCTCCGGCCGGCCGGTGACGGAGGCGAGCTCCGTCACTGACAGGGTCGAGGTGTTGGAGCCCAGGATGGTGTGGGGCGGACAGACCTTGTCCAGTTCGGCGAGAATCTTCTTCTTGAGGTCCATGTCCTCGAAGACCGCCTCGATCACCACGTCGGCGTCCCTGGCGTTCTCCAGGCCCACGGCGCCGGTGATCAGGCCCATGCGCTGCTCAAGCTCGGCCGGGGTCATGCGGCCACGCTGGACGGTGACCTCGTAGTTGGCGCGCACGACGCGCAGGCCGCGGTCCAGGGCTTCCTGGCTGACATCGATCAGCACGGTGGGGACGCCGGAATTGGCCAGGCTCATGGCGATGCCGCCGCCCATGGTGCCGGCCCCGACCACGGCCGCGGCGCGGATCGGTTCGGGATTCATGGCCGGCAGACCGGGGATCTTGCCCACCTCGCGCTCGGCGAAGAAGATGTGCCGCAGGGCCAAGCCCTCGCGGTCCTTCAGCGAAGCCCGGGAGATGACGTCCTCGGCCTTGAGCCCCTCGGCCAGCGGCAGCTTCGCGGAGGCCTTGATGGCTTCCAGCGTCCGGAACTGCGTCGTGCGGCCCTTCAGCGCCCGGGCCTGACTGGCGAGATAGGCCTCGATCTCGGCGTCGGAGAAACCCGCCGTGTCCACGCTGCGCTCGCCGGTACGCCGCACGGGCGCGCCCTCGTCGGCGAGCTTCCGGGCGTAGGCCAGGCCGCCCTCCAGGGGGGAGCCCTCGACGATGGCGTCGATGACCCCGAGGTCCTTGGCCTTGGCGGCGTCGATCGGCGCCCCGGCGATCATCATCTCCAGGGCGGGCCTGGCGCCGATCAGGCGCGGCAGGCGCTGGGTGCCGCCGGCGCCGGGGACGATGCCCAGCGTGATCTCCGGCATGCCCATGCGGGCGTCGGCCACCGCCACGCGATAATGGCAGGCGAGCGCCGTCTCCAGTCCGCCGCCCATCGCCGTGCCGTGCAGGACGGCGACCACCGGCTTGGCCGAGGCCTCCAGGCGGTCGAGGGTGTCGTAATAGGTGGGGGCCTCGATGGTCCCGTTCAGCTCGTTGAGGTCGGCGCCCGACAGGAAGGTGCGGCCGGCGCAGGCCAGCAGGATCACCTTCACCGCGGGGTCGGCCAGGGCCTTGTCCAGGCTCTTGCAGATCCCGTCGCGCACGGTCACGTCGATGGCGTTCACCGGGGGACGGTCGACCAGGATCACGCCGACCTCGCCACGGACGTCGAAACGGACGGTGC
>JAZKBZ010000047.1:0-7454 GCA_040388315.1 Pseudomonadota bacterium
GGAACCCCTCGGCCTCGGGACCCCCGCCCAGGGTCAGCCTGTTGAAGTCGGCCGAGGGCTCGCCGGTCAGGCCCAGGACGCAGTCCCGGGTCAGGCGCATCTCGACCCCAGGCACATCGCCCATCTGGGCGACGAGCGCGCGCACGCAGAGCCGGATCAGCTCCTCGGTCTCATCCATGAATCCCCCCGCGCCCGGTCTCGGCCGGGCTGGTCACAGCCACGGACGCCAGCCTGCCACCCTTCTGCACGGCAGGAAACGTCCGCGTCGGTGGCGTCGGCCACAAGGCTACTTGTCGTCCGCGCGGCTCTTCGCTTAAATTGAATTCAATTCAGTTCGGGATCACGCCATGGCCACCACCAAGATCGGCACGCGCGAGCGCTTGATCGACGCCGCCCAGGCAGAACTGATCCACGGCCACGGGCTGCTGGAGATGCAGGCCGTCGCCAAGCGGGCCAAGGCCTCGGTGGGGCTGGCCTATCACCACTTCGGATCCAAGGCCGGCCTGATCGCCGCGGTGGTGGAGCGCTTCTACAACCGGCTGGAGGACGCCGCCTTCAGCCCGTCGAAGCTGGTCTCGCCGGACTGGGCGGGGCGGGAGAAAGAACGGCTGGCGGCCTATATCGCCTTTCACTACGACCACCCCTTCGCGCCGCTGGTGGTGGGCCCGTTGAGCCGGGCCGCGGAGGTGCTCGATGTCGAGCAGGCCTTCACCAAGCGGCAGCTCGCCGCCGGCGCGCACAATCTGCGGGTGGGGCGGCGGGAGGGCGTCATCCCCGCCGAGCTCGATCCGCGCCTCACCATCGCCCTGATGATCGGCGGCATCCGCCAGGCGCTGATCGGCGCCCTGACCAGCCCGCGGCGCCCCGACCCCGGCCTGCTCACCGACAAGATCTGGATCTTCATCGCCGGCGCCCTGCGCCTGCCGGTTCCCGAGGCGGGTCCCGTGGCCTGACCGCACGCGCCAGAAAAAGAAACGACGCCATGGCCGATCCGCGCGACTTTCATGAGCCCCAGTCCAGCTACACCAAGGACGACCTGATCCTGTCGAGCCGAGGCGGTTATTTCGGCCCCGGCAACGCGCAGCTGCCGGCGCCGCCCATGCTGATGATGGACCGGATCACGGCCCTGAGCCTCGACGGCGGGGACTTCGGCAAGGGCCACATCGTCGCCGAACTGGATATCACCCCGGACCTCTGGTTCTTCGCCTGCCACTTCCCCGGCGACCCGGTCATGCCCGGCTGCCTGGGGCTGGACGCCCTGTGGCAGATGCTGGGCTACTGGCTGGGCTGGTCGGGGTCGCCGGGCAAGGGCCGGGCCCTGGGGGGCGAGATCCGGTTCCGCGGCGACATCACCCCGGCCACCCGGCGGGTGCGCTACGAGGTGAGCGTGCGGCAGGCGCGGCGCGGGTCGCCCGCCGTGGGGGTCGCCACGGGCCAGGTCTTCGCCGACGAGGCCTGCGTCTATGTCGCCAGCGACCTGCGGGTGGGGATGATCCGGCCCGGGGACTGAGGGGCGGACGCCTACAGGTTTTCGATCTCGCAGCCGAGGGACTCGGCGATGGACTCGGCCAGGATCTTGCGGTGGCAGCCGCAGGCGTCGGCCTCGTAGCAGAGCAGGGCCGTCCTGCGGGCCGCGGCGATGGCGGTGGCCCGGGCCAGCTCGAGCTGGGCGGCGGGCTCGGCCATGTGGGCCTGGAAGATCTGCGTCATCTCGCCGATGCGGCCCTTGCGGGCGGCCTCGCGGCCGGGCTTGGGCGTGCCGAGCTGGCGCAGGTGGAGGTATTCGATGCCGGCCTGCGCCAGGCTGGCGGCCAGCAGGGTCTTGGAGAAGCCGGCGCGGCGCGAGGCGGCCACGGCGCGGACGTCGATCAGGACCTCCACCCCGGCGGCCTTCAGGCGCGCGATCACCGCGTCCTGCGTAGCGCTCTCATAGCCGATGGTGGCGAGGGGGATTTGACGAGCCATTTCCGCAAGATAGGGACGCATCGTCAGATCGCCAGCGGCGCCGTCGCAAAAGGGCTCGAACCCGGGCGGCGGTGCGGCTAGGACTCGAGGCATGAAAATCCTCGCCCTCGTCGCCGCCCTGGTCCTGGCCGCCCTCCCCGCCCAGGCCGCCGTCCAGACCCAGCTGCCCGCCGGGGTCGAGCCCGTCGCCTACGAGCTGACGGTGACTCCGGACGCCAAGGCCCTGACCTTCCAGGGCCAGGTGCGGATCACGCTCACCACCGCCAAGCCGACGGACCGGGTGGTGCTGAACGCCGCCGACCTGACCATCAGCGCCGCCAGCCTGGATGGGGCGGCCGCCAAGGTGGCCCTGGACCCCGAGGCCCAGACGGCGACCTTCACCCCGGCCAAGCCGCTGGCCGCCGGCCGGCACGTCCTGGCCGTGACCTATGCCGGGAAGATCAACGAGGGCCCCGCCGGCCTCTTCCACGTCGACTATGACGGCGGCCGGATGCTGATGACCCAGTTCGAGCCGGCCGACGCGCGGCGGTTCCTGCCGCTGTTCGACGAGCCGGCCAAGAAGGCCACATGGTCGGTCAGCGCCGTGGTGCCCGCCGGCCAGATGGCGCTCTCCAACATGCCGGAGGTTTCCAGCAAGCCCCTGGCCGGCGGCCTGAAGCAGGTGCGCTTCGCCCCGACCCCGAAGATGAGCTCCTACCTGCTGTTCTTCGGCCTGGGGGACCTGGAGCGGATCAGCGCCCAGGTGGACGGGACCACCGTGGGGGTCGTCATGCGCAGGGGCGACACCGGGAACGGCCGCTACGCCCTGGAGGCCGCCACCAAGCTGCTGGCCTATTACAACGCCTATTTCGGGGTGAAGTACCCCCTGCCCAAGCTCGACCTGATCGGGGCGCCCGGCGAGGCGGCCGGGGCCATGGAGAACTGGGGGGCCATCCTCTACACCCAGTCCTACATCGTGGTGGACCCGGAGCTCTCCACCGCCGCCGACCGCCAGACGGTATTCAACGTGGTGGCCCACGAGATGGCCCACCAGTGGTTCGGCGACCTGGTGACCATGGCCTGGTGGGACGACCTGTGGCTCAACGAGGGCTTCGCCAACTGGATGGCGGTGAAGGCCAGCGACCACTTCCACCCCGAGTGGCGGCCGCTGCTGACCGCCCAGGCCGACAAGGACGACGCCCTGAAGCTGGACTCCAAGGCCTCCACCCACCCGGTGGTGCAGACCATCAACACCGTGGCCCAGGCCGAGCAGGCCTTCGACGCCATCACCTACCAGAAGGGCGAGGCGGTGATCCGCATGCTGGAAGGCTATGCCGGAGAGGCGGCCTGGCGCGAGGGCGTGGCCGCCTACATGGCCGCCCACGCCTATGGCAACACCGTCAGCGCCGACCTGTGGGCCGCCATCGACAAGGCGGCCGGCAAGCCGATCTCGGCCATCGCCCACGACTTCACCCTGCAGCCGGGGGTTCCGCTGATCTCGCTCGCCTCCGGGTCGCCCCCCACCCTGAGCCAGGGCCGGTTCGGCACCGACGAGGCCTCCAAGGCGCCCCTGACCTGGCGCGTGCCGGTGCGGGCCGCCCCGGTGACGGGCCTGGGGAGCGCGATCATCTCCGGCGCCGCGCCGCAGACGATGGACGGCCTGGCGATGCCCGCCGTGCTGAACGCCGGCCAGACCGGCTATTATCGCAGCCTCTATGACGCCAAGGCCTTCGCCCTGGTGGCGGGCCAGATGGGCCGGTGGGAGGCCGCCGACCAGATCGGCCTGCTGGACGACGGCCTGGCGCTGGGCCTGGCCGGCTACGCGCCGGTGGGCAATTACCTGCAGCTGGCCGCCGCCCTGCCCGCCTCGGCCGATCCCCTGGTCTGGCGAAAGGCCGCCGGCGGCCTGGCCGGGCTGGATGGCTATTTCGACGCGGGGCCGGGGCGGGACGCCTACCGCGCCTGGGTGTTGGCGCGCCTGGCGCCAGTGCTGGACCGGGTGGGCTTCGACGCCAAGGCTGGGGAGGCCGACAACGAGGCCATCCTGCGCGAGACCCTGCTCACCGCCCTGATCGCGCTGGACTCCCCCGCCGTCCTGGCCGAGGCGCGGCGGCGGTTCGAGGCCACCGGCCACGACCTCTCCAAACTGGACGCCGGAGCGCGCAGCTGGGTGCTGCCCGGCGTCGCCCAGGGGGCCGACACGGCTACCTTCGAGACCCTGCGCGGCCTGGCGCGGGCCAGCCGCGATCCCCTGGAGAAGCAGCAGCTCTACGAACTGCTGGCGGGCGTGCAGGATGCGGCCCTGGCCCAGAAGGTGCTGGACCTGGCCATCACCGACGAGCCCCCCACCAATGTCGGCCCGCGCCTGATCGCCGGGGTGGCGGGCGAACACCCGGACCTGGCCTGGCGCTTCACCCTGGCCAACCTGCCGGCCATCTCCAAGGGCTTCGACGCCCTGCGGCGCAACAGCTTCGTGCCGGGGATCGCCGGCCGTTCCAAGGACGCCGCCCGCGCCGACGAACTGCTGGCCTTCGCCGCCGCATCCATCCCCGCCGACGCCCAGGGCGACACCAAGGTGGCCGTGGCCCGCATCCGCTACGGGGCGGAGATCAAGGCCCGGCGCGTTCCGGAGATCAGCGCCTGGATCGCGGGCCAGGGGCGGTAGGGCCGCTCAGGACAGGCCGAGCTGGGCCCAGATGGCGGTGGGATCGAAATAGGGCCGCTCGGCGACGATCTTGTCGCTGTCCTTGGCGAACTCGAAGGCCGCGGCCATGCGGATGCGGAAGGGCTTGCCGGTGGGCGGATGGTCCTGGCCGCGAATCCGCAGTGGGCCCAGATGCGTGCCCGTCAGCCAGAACTCCACGAAGACCGTGTCGCCGTCCTGATGCAGCGCGATGACCTCGTTGGACTGGTCCGGGAACGGGGTCCGCGAGCGGCGGAAGTATTCCATCACCGCGGCGTCGCCCTCCATGACCGTGCCCTGGCCGTAGAGCTCGTAGCGGGGGACCACGAAGGTCTTCAGGACCGCCTCGAAGTCGAGCTCGGTCTCCAGCCGCATGTGGTCGCGGACGGTCTGCTCGCGGGCGGCGCGCAGGTCGGCGGTCACCGCCCCTGGACCGGGCGCTTGACGGTGATGCTGGGGGGCATCTTGGAGGCCACCTCCAGCCGCTTCATCTCGGCCACGGCGGTGGCGATCTTGTCCTCGCCCTCGGCCTGGTCGGCGGCGATGTTGCAGCCCACCAGGGCGTTGTCGCGGAAGATGGCCACCAGCAGGGGCAGGCCCTCGGAGGGGGGCGGATAGAGGACGCCGTGGATGCGGGGCGGCATGGACAGCTCCTACCTGTGGGTCTTGTCGTCGAGGACGGTCAGGTGGCGCACCGTCAGGTTCTCGATCTCGAGGCGTTTGATGCGGCCGCGGCCAATGGCGAGGCGGCCCACCGCCACGCTTCCGATGGCCAGCGCGCCCAGCGCCAGGCAACCGACGGCCAGGGCTCCCAGGGCGCCTGCCCCCACCGCGCCGGCCGGCAGGGCCTTGGGCGCCATGGTCAGTTCGGTCTTGGCGACCGGCGCCTCGACGGCGTCCTTGTCCTTGCTCACCGATCCTTCTCCCTTTCGCCGATGGCGGCCTGGGCCGCGGCCAGACGGGCGATCGGCACCCGGAAGGGCGAGCAGCTCACATAGTCCAGGCCGACCTTCTCGCAGAACTCGATAGAGGCCGGGTCGCCGCCGTGCTCGCCGCAGATGCCGAGCTTGATGTCGGGACGGGTCTTGCGGCCACGCTCCACGGCGATGCGGATCAGGTCGCCGACACCCTCCTGGTCGAGGCTGACGAAGGGGTCCTTTTCGAAGATGCCCTTGTCGATATAGGCGCCCAGGAAGCGGCCGGAGTCATCGCGGCTGATGCCGAAGGTGGTCTGGGTCAGGTCGTTGGTGCCGAAGGAGAAGAACTCGGCGTGCTCGGCCAGGTCGTCGGCGCGGATGGCGGCGCGGGGCAGCTCCACCATGGTGCCGACGCGGTAGTCGATGGTGACGCCCTTCTCGGCCATCACCTGTTTCGCGACCCGGTCGGTGAGCTCGCGCAGGAACTTCATCTCCAGGCCCTTGGAGACCAGGGGGTGCATGATCTCCGGGATCGGCGCGGCCTTGCCCGAGGCGACGACCTCGATGGCGGCCTCCAGGATGGCGCGGACCTGCATCTCGTAGATCTCGGGATAGGCCACGCCCAGGCGGCAGCCGCGGTGGCCGAGCATGGGATTGACCTCGTGCAGCTCCTTGGCGCGGGCCAGCAGCTTGGCGGCGTCCAGGCCGGTGGCCTTGGAGACGGCTTCGACGTCCTCGGCGGTGTGGGGCAGGAACTCGTGCAGGGGCGGGTCCAGCAGGCGGAAGGTGACCGGCAGGCCCTCCATGATGGAGAACAGCTGCACGAAGTCCTCGCGCTGCATCACCAGCATCTTGGCCAGCGCCTGTTCGCGCCCCGGACGGTCGTCGGCCAGGATCATCTCGCGCACCGCGGCGATGCGCACGGCGTCGAAGAACATGTGCTCGGAGCGCACCAGGCCGATGCCCTCGGCCCCGAACTGGCGGGCGGCGGCGGCGTCGGCGGCGGTCTCGGCGTTGGCGCGGACCTTCAGGCGGCGGATGGCGTCGGCCCAGACCATCAGGGCGGCGAAATCGCCGGTGAGCTCGGGTTCGATCATCTGGACGGCGCCGGCCAGGACCTCGCCCTTGGAGCCGTCGATGGTGATGATGTCGCCGGCCTTGAATGTGCGGTTGCGGGCCCGGAAGGTCTGGGCCGCGTCGTCGATATAGAGCTCGCTGGCGCCGGAGACGCAGGGGCGTCCCATGCCGCGGGCCACCACGGCGGCGTGGCTGGTCATGCCGCCGCGGGCGGTCAGGATGGCCTTGGCCGCGTGCATGCCGTGGATGTCCTCAGGGGACGTCTCCTCGCGCACCAGGATGACGGCCTCGCCGGCGCTGGCCAGGCGCTCGGCCTCGTCGGCGTCGAAGACCACCTTGCCGGTGGCCGCGCCCGGGGACGCGGGCAGGCCTGAGGTGATGATGTCGCGCGGGCTCTTGGGGTCGATGGTGGGGTGCAGCAGCTGGTCGAGCGAACCGGGCTCGATGCGCATCACCGCCTCTTCCTTGGTGATCAGGCCCTCATTGGCCAGGTCCACCGCGACCTTGAGCGCCGCCTTGGCGGTGCGTTTGCCGTTGCGGGTCTGGAGCATGTACAGGCGCCCCTTCTCCACGGTGAACTCGATGTCCTGCATGTCGCGATAGTGCTGTTCCAGCTTCTCGACGACGGACTTGAATTCCTTGAAGACGTCCGGGAGAGCCTCCTCCATGGACGGCGACTTCTCGCCCATCTCCTCGCGGGCGGCCCGCGTCAGAGCCTGGGGCGTGCGGATGCCGGCCACCACGTCCTCGCCCTGGGCGTTGATCAGGAACTCGCCGTACAGGCGCGCGTCGCCGTTGCTGGGGTTGCGAGTGAAGGCCACGCCGGTGGCCGA
>JAZKBZ010000048.1:0-56054 GCA_040388315.1 Pseudomonadota bacterium
TGACCCCGGCCACCTCGCAGGGCAAGAACTTCAGCCCCCGCATCGCGGCCAAGCTCGACGTCGCCCAGATCTCGGAGATCGTCGAGGTCGTCGACGGCTCGACCTTCGTGCGGCCGATCTACGCCGGCAACGCGCTGGAGACCGTGCAGTCCTCCGACGCCAAGAAGGTGATCACCGTCCGCGCCACCGCCTTCAAGGCGGCCGGTGAAGGCGGCTCGGCCCCGGTCGAGAACGTCGGCGCCGGCGACGGCGCGCCCAAGACCAAGTTCGTCGATCAGCAGCTGGTGAAGTCGGCCCGTCCCGAACTCGCCGGCGCCAAGATCGTCGTCTCCGGCGGTCGGGCCATGGGCTCGGCCGAGGAGTTCCAGCGGGTCATCGACCCCCTGGCCGACAAGCTCGGGGCCGCCATCGGCGCCAGCCGCGCCGCGGTCGATGCGGGCTACGCCCCCAACGACTACCAGGTCGGCCAGACCGGCAAGGTCGTGGCTCCGGAGCTCTATGTCGCCATCGGCATTTCCGGCGCCATCCAGCACCTCGCCGGGATGAAGGACTCCAAGATCATCGTGGCGATCAACAAGGACGCCGACGCGCCGATCTTCCAGGTCGCCGACTTCGGCCTGGTCTCCGATTACAAGACCGCCGTGCCGGAACTGATGGACGCCCTGACCGCCGCCGGGAAGTAGATCCCGGTCGATCAAGGCCGATACGACCAGGGGCGGTCCCGCGAGGGGCCGCCCCTTTTCGTTGCATCCTGACCGCCCGATCGCGGCGTCTGCGCCACAGTCGCCGGGCCTCCTCGCGCTGCGGCGCAGCAAAAGCCTTGGCGGCGCCGCACATGCCCATGTTAGAAACTCGTCACAAGCGGCGGCGGACAGGGGATACCGCCCCGCATGATCGAGGCTTTGTCGACATGGTGGATATCAAATCGGTCGGCGTCATCGGCGCTGGTCAGATGGGTTCGGGCATCGCTCATGTGGTCGCGCTTGGCGGCTACGACGTGCTGCTGCACGATGTGAGCGCCGAACGGATCGAGACGGGCCTGGCCCAGATCCGCAAGAACATGACCCGCCAGGTCGTCCGCGGCATCATCACCCAGGAGGCGATGGACGCCGCCATCGCCCGCATCAAGGCCGCGCCGGAGCTGCAGTCCATCGGGACCACGGACCTGGCCATCGAGGCGGCCACCGAGAACGAGGAGGTCAAGAAGTCCATCTTCAAAGCGCTCACCCCGCACCTCGGGCCCAACACCCTACTGGCGTCGAACACCTCGTCGATCTCCATCACCCGCCTGGGGGCGGCCTCCGACCGGCCCGGCCGGTTCATCGGCCTGCACTTCATGAACCCGGTGCCGCTGATGAACCTCGTGGAGATCATCCGCGGCATCGCCACCGACGCCCCCACCTACGAGACAGCCGTCAATTTCGCCAAGTCGCTGGGCAAGACCACCGCCAACGCCGAGGACTTCCCGGCCTTCATCGTCAACCGCGTGCTGGTGCCGATGATCAACGAGGCGATCTACACCCTGTACGAGGGCGTCGGCACCGTGGAGGCCATCGACACCGCCATGAAGCTGGGCGCCAACCATCCGATGGGCCCGCTGGAGCTGGGCGACTTCATCGGCCTGGACACCGTCCTGTCGATCATGAACGTCCTCTATGAGGGCCTCGCCGACTCCAAGTACCGGCCCTGCCCCCTGTTGGTGAAGTATGTCGAGGCCGGCTGGCTCGGCCGCAAGACTGACCGCGGCTTCTACGACTACCGCGGCGAGGTCCCGGTCCCGACCCGCTAGACCGCATTCCACCGTTTACGGCGGCGTTTCGAACCGACACAAGGGGCCCTGCAACCCACCAGGCAGGAGCGCCCCGATGTCCGACACCCCCACCGCGGACTACATCATCGTCGGCGCGGGTTCGGCCGGATGCGTGTTGGCCAACCGTCTCAGCGCCGATCCGGCCAACACGGTGCTGCTGCTGGAGGCCGGCGGCGACGACCGGCCCACCAAGGAGCCGGGCCAGTTCCTGTCCAACGTCATGATCCATGTGCCGGTGGGCTACGCCCAGACGCTGAAGGATCCCAAGGTCAACTGGCTCTACCCCACCGAGCCCGATCCCGGCACCGGCGGCCGCGTGCACACCTGGCCCCGCGGCAAGGTGCTGGGCGGCTCGTCCTCGATCAACGGCCTGCTCTATATCCGCGGCCAGCAGGCCGACTATGACGGCTGGCGCCAGTTGGGCTGCGAAGGCTGGGGCTGGGACGACGTCGCCCCCTACTTCAAGCGCTCCGAGCACCAGGAACGCGGCGCCAGCGCGCATCACGGCGTCGGCGGGCCCCTCAACGTCTCCGACGTCACCACCAAGCATCCGGTGTCCGACGCGGTGGTGGAGGCCTGTGTCGAGGCTGGCATCCCGCGCAACGCGGACGTCAACGGCGAGGACCAGGAGGGGGTCAGCTACTACCAGCTGACCGTCAAGAACGGGCAGCGCTGCTCGGCGGCGGTGGCCTATCTGCACCCGGCCATGGGCCGCGCCAACCTGAAGGTCGAGACCCACGCGCTCACCACCAGGGTGATCTTCGAGGGCAAGCGGGCGGTGGGGGTGGAGTATCTCCAGAACGGCGTCCGCAAGATCGCCAAGGCTCGGCGCGAGGTGATCCTGGCCGGCGGCGCGATCAATTCGCCGCAACTGCTGCAACTCTCCGGCGTCGGCCCCGGGGAATTGCTGCGCGACCATGGGATCGAGGTGGTCGCCGACCTGCCCGGCGTCGGCGAGAACCTGCAGGATCACTATGTGATGGCGGTCACCTACCGGCTGAAGGCCGGAACGGTGTCGGTCAACGAGCTGACCAAGGGCCCGCGCTTCCTCGGCGAGGTCCTGAAATACGCCTTCCAGCGCAAGGGGCTGCTGACCCTGTCGGCGGCGCACGTGGCGGCTTTCTGTAAGTCTCGGCCCGACCTCGCAGGACCGGACATCCAGTTCCACATCCTGCCAGCCTCGCAGAACCTGGAAAAGGCCATGAGCGGCAAGATGGAGCTGGACGGGGCGCCGGGCCTGACCATCGCCCCCTGCCAGGTGCGGCCCGAGAGCCGCGGGACGATCCGCATCAAGTCGGCCAACCCGAGCGTCTATCCCGCCATCGCCCCCAACTACCTCTCCGACCCGCTAGACCAGGAAGTGGCGGTGGCCGGACTGAAGTGGGGCCGCAAGATCGCCGCCCAGCCGGCGCTCGCCCCCTATATCGACCACGAGATGCTGCCGGGCCCGGACTTCAACAACGACGAGGCCCTGCTGGGCTACGCGCGCATGGCGGGGTCGACCATCTACCACCCGGTGGGAACCTGCCAGATGGGCTCGGGGCCGATGGCGGTGGTGGACGCGCAGCTGCGGGTGCGCGGCGTCGAGGGCCTGCGGGTGGTTGACGCCTCGGTGATGCCGCGCCTGGTCTCGGGCAACACCAACGCCCCCACCATCATGATCGCGGAGAAGGCGGCCGACATGGTGCTGGGCAAGGCCGCCGCGTCCAATTAGCGCGAGGCGCTCGCGCAATCGTTAATCTGTTCGACTTGCACCGGCGGCGCATCGGATACTCGGAAGCGATTCGGGCAGGCGGGACCATGCGACGGCTCACATTGGCGCTGCTATCGGGCGCCTATCTCTGTGTTGCACTGATCTTCGCCCTCCTCCTGTGGCGTAACGGGGGCGGCTGGGCGGCGGGCCTGGCCATGCTCGCGGCCGGATTCGCCCTCTGCTACACCTTCCACGGCCTGATCATGCACAGCCTGGAGAACGCCGCCCTGCGCCGCGAGCTCGAGAGCGTGCGGGAGGCCCAGCGGATCCTCATCGACCAGATGGAGCGCATGGACGCCCGGGTCGTGGAGGTGGTCTCCACCGTCACCGACGACGCCATGCGCCGCTCCGAGGAGCTGACCGGCGAGGTCCACATGCTGGAGGACCTGGTCCAGCGCATGGGCCAGAGGCTGGAGGAGCGGATGGTCCAGGCCCCGCTGACCGCCCGCCACGCCCCGCAGCACCGCCAGTCCGCCGCCCTGCTGGAAACCATCCGCGAGGCCCTGGCCGAGAACCGCGTCGACCTCTACCTGCAGCCGGTGGTGGGGCTGCCCCAGCGCCGGACAGTCTTCTACGAAAGCTTCTCGCGCCTGCGCGACGCCACCGGCCGGGTGATGATGCCCGCCGAATACCTGGCCGTGGCCGAGCCCGAGGGCCTGGTCACCTCCATCGACAACCTGCTGCTGTTCCGCTGCGTGCAGATCGTCCGGCGGCTGGCCAAGACCGACAAGAAGATCGGCATCTTCTGCAACATCTCCACTTCCAGCCTGGCCGACGACAGCTTCTTCCCGCAGTTCCTCGATCTGCTGGCCGCCAACCGCGACCTGGCCGGCGCGCTGATCTTCGAGCTGGGCCAGGCGGCCTTCGACGCCCGCGGCGCGGTGGAGGCCCGCAACATGGGCAAGCTGGCCGACCTCGGCTTCCGGTTCAGCCTGGACAAGGTCGTGGACCTGGACCTGGACTTCCAGGACCTGGCCCGCTCGGATGTGAAGTTCCTGAAGATCGGGGCCCAGTTCCTGCTGAGCCAGCTGGTGGAGACCGACGAGGGCCTGGTGCTGAAGTCGATGCCCGACCTGGCGGCCCAGGACTTCGCGACCCTGACCCGCCGCTACGGGGTGGAGATCATCGCCGAGAAGGTCGAGGAGGAGCGCCAGATCGTCGACATCCTCGAACTCGACATCGCCTATGGCCAGGGCCACCTGTTCGGCGAGCCGCGCCCGATCAAGGACGCAGTCCTGGCCGAGACCGATCCTCCCGCCGAGTTCCTGCGCAGCACCCTGCGTCGCCGCGCGGGCGGCGGACGGCACTAGCCAAACCGTTTGACCGGCAGGGCCTGGGCCGCTACCGCCCGGCCCATGACCGCGCCCCAGATCGTCTCCGGACTCTCCGCCCTCACCGACCGCTACGACGTGATCCTCTCCGATGTCTGGGGGGTGATCCACAACGGGCGCGAAAGCTTCCCCGCCGCCTGCGGGGCGCTCGCCCGCTGGGGTGAGACCCAAGGACCGGTGGTGCTGATCTCCAACTCCCCGCGGCCCTCGCACTCGGTGATTCCGCAGCTGGACAGCCTGGGGGTCCAGAGGGCGACGTGGCAGGCCTTCGTCACCTCCGGGGACGCCACCCGGGTGCTGCTGGGGGAGCGGGCGCCGGGCCCGGCCTGGACCGTCGGCCCCGACCGCGACGCGCCGCTCTACGAGGGCCTGGGCCTGGCCTATGCGGACCACACCGACGCCGCCTTCATCTCGGTCACCGGTCCCTATGACGACGAGATCGAGGGGCCCGGCGACTACCAGGAGCGCTTCGAGGCCGCCGCCCGGCGCGGCCTGACCATGATCTGCGCCAATCCCGACATCGTGGTGCAGCGGGGCGACCGGCTGATCTATTGCGGCGGGGCGCTCGCCCAGCTGTATTCCAGCCTCGGCGGCGAGGTGCTGATGGCCGGCAAACCCTACGCGCCGATCTACGACCTTTGCCTGGTGGAGGCGCAGCGCCTGCTGGGCCGGCCGGTGGATCGTTCGCGGGTGCTCTGCATCGGCGATGGCCTGCCTACCGACGTCAAGGGCGCCAACGACCAGGGCCTGGACGTGCTGTTCGTGGCCAGCGGCATCCACGGCGCCGAGACCATCGGGCCCGAGGGGCTGAACGCCAAGGCCGTGGAGAACCTGCTGGCCGCCGACGGCCTGACGGCCGCGTACGCCATCGCCGACCTGGTCTGGTAGCGGCCCCTACTTCACCCGCTTCAGCGTGCTGGGCAGGCTGTCGGGCAGGGGCTTCATGTCGCCGTCCAGGGCCTTCAGCGCCTCGTCGTTCCCGACCCGCAGGAAGTGGCGGGCTCCGTTGGGCTTGTCGGGATCGAGCTCGTAGACCGTGGCGTCCGGGTCAACGGCGTCGCCGCGCAGGGCGCCCCACTTGCCGGTGGTGGTGAAGGGCGCGCCGCGCTCCAGATAGGTCTCCACCAGCCGGTAGGTCCCGTCGCGGGAATAGGGCGCGTCGCGGGTGAGGGTCAGCTCGGTCTTCAGGCCGGGGCAGTCGGCGCAGGGCAGGAGGCCGGAGAAGCTCATGGTCAAGGCCTCGGCCGCGGGGACCGCGGCGACGGGCGCGGGTGGAGCCGCGGGGGCCTTGGCGGCGGGTGGGGAACAGGCCGCGAGCGCGGTCAGGGCCGAGGCCAGGGCCAGGTTTCTCATCATCGCCTCCCAATCAGACTTGCCAGCCTGCCCCGGACGCCCGATCTCGTCCAGGGCTTCGCTTGAGCGCTCAAGGCGGCTAAGGAAGCCGGGGCTGAAGGAACCGCGCGTGCAGGGATTGTTCTTCGAAGATCTGAGCATCGGCCAGAGCGCCGAGACCACCAGGGTCGTCACCGCGAGCGACGTGGAGGCCTTCGCCGCCGTCTCGGGCGACACCAATCCCGTCCATCTGGACGAAGACTACGCCAAGACCACGACCTTCCAGACCCGCATCGCCCACGGCATGCTGTCGGGCGCATATATCTCGGCGGTGATCGGCACCAAGCTGCCCGGCCCCGGCTCCATCTACCTGTCCCAGTCGATGCGTTTCCGCCGGCCGGTGAAGCTGGGAGACGCCGTGGTGACCCGGGTGACGATCCAGGCCCTGGACGAGGCCCGCGGCCACGCGACGCTCGCCACCGTCTGCCAGGTGAACGGCAAGACCGTGGTGGACGGCGAGGCGGTGATCATGGTCCCCCGGAAGGGCGCCTGAGCCCCATGCGGATCGTCCATGACTGGAGAGGCCTGGCGGAGGCCGATCGCGGCGCGTCGGTGGCGCTCGGCAATTTCGACGGCGTTCATCGCGGCCACCAGCACGTGATCGCGCTCGCCGCCAAGGCCGCCGGCAAGCTGAAGGCGCCCCTGGCGGTGATCAGTTTCGACCCGCACCCGCGCCGCATCTTCCAGCCCGATGCGCCCTCGTTCCGGCTGATGCAGCCCGACCAGCAGGCCCGCGCCCTCGCGGCCCTGGGGGTGGATATCTCCTACATCCTGCCCTTCGACTGGCCGTTCGCCCGGATGAGCGACCACGAATTCGTGGCCGAGGTGCTACATAAGGGCCTGGGAGTCCGCAACGTGGCGGTCGGCTTCGACATCACCTTTGGCTGGGGCCGCACCGGCAGCCCGGAGACCATGGCCCGCTATGGCCAGGAGCTGGGGTTCGGCGTCTCGGTGGCCCAGGAGATCGGCGAGGGTAATTCCAAGTTCTCCTCCACCGCCGTGCGCGAGGCCCTGCGGGACGGCCATCCTGAGATGGCCGCGGCGATCCTGGGCCGGCCCTTCGCCATCGAGGGCATGGTGGAGCATGGCCGCCAACTGGGCCGCACGCTTGGCTATCCCACCGCCAACGTGGCCCTGAGGGACTATGTGCAGCCCCGCTTCGGGGTCTACGCCACCCGCACCCGCCTGCCCGACGGCCGAGAGATCGCCGGGGTGGCCAATATCGGGGTCAATCCCACGGTCGATGGGATCACCGCCCCGTTGCTGGAGGTCTGGTTGTTCGACTTCGACGAGGACATCTACGACCAGGTCATCGAGACCGACCTGATCGCCTTCCTGCGCGACGAGGCCAAGTTCGAGAGCATGGACGCCATGACCGACCAGATCATGGCCGACGCCGCCCGGGCCCGGGCGATGCTGCTGCCGGAGATCTGACCTCCCCCCACGCGCGACACCCCTGGACTCTTGGTTAACAGCTGGCTTTTGCTAGCGACCAGGACTGCGAGGGGCCGATGGCGACCCAGATCAAGGGCTTCAAATACGCCGCCTTCGCCGCGGCGCGCCGGCCAAGGCGCAAGCGGCCGCCGTCCTACGCCTTCGCGCCGGGGGCCACCTTCACCTATTCGGAGCTGCCGCCGCAGCCGCCTGGCCATGTCACCGCGCCCTCCGGCGACGCAGGCCTGCTGGACGCCTATTCCCACGCCGTGGTGAGCGCCGTGGAGCGGGTGGGGCCCGCCGTGGTCAGCGTCCATCCCTGGCGCGGGCCGGAGGGGCCCGAGGGGGTGGGCTCGGGCGTTGTCATCGCGCCGGACGGCCTGATCCTCACCAACAGCCACGTGGTCCGCGGCTCCACCCTCTCCGAGATCGTCGGCCTCGACGGGCGGGTGTTCCGCGCCCGGCTGATCGGCGACGACCCCGACACCGACCTGGCCCTGCTGCGCATCGAGGGCGGGGTCACCCTACCCTATGCCAGGCTGGGGGATTCCAAGGCCATGCGGCGGGGCCAGCTGGTCATCGCCATCGGGGCGCCCCTGGGGTTCGAGGCCACGGTGACGGCCGGGATCGTCTCGGCGCTTGGCCGCTCCCTGCGCGGCGAGCGGGGACGGCTGATCGAGGACCTGATCCAGACCGACGCCTCGCTCAATCCCGGCTCCTCGGGCGGACCCCTGGTCAATTCGGCGGGCGAGGTGGGGGGGATCGCCACCGCGGTGATCGCCGGCGCCCAGGGCCTGTGCTTCGCCGTGGCGGCCAACACCGCGGCCCTGGTGGTGGGCGAGCTGATCAAGCACGGACGGGTCCGGCGGGGCTCTATCGGGATCATCGCCCAGCAGGCGCCGATCCCCCGCGACCTGGCCCGCGCCGTGGGCCTGGACCAGCCCTTCGGGGTCTGGATCGCCACCTGCGAGGTGAACGGCCCCGCCGCGCGGGCGGGCCTGCTGCCCGGCGACCTGCTGGTGGCGGCCGAGGGCGCGGCCCTGACCGGACTGGACGACCTGATGCGGGTGCTGGGGACCGACACCATCGGCCGGGCCATGGCCTTCGAGGTGATCCGCCAGGGCCGGCGCATGACCGTCACCGTCACGCCAAGGGAACGGCGGCGGTAGCGCGGCAAACCAAAGGGCTCGCCCCACGCGGCGCCCTCTGCTATTGCCCGCCGCTATGACTCTGGTTCGGACAATGTCGCGAATTACCCGCCCGGCGTGACGCCGCCGGACGAAGCTCCAGCGCGCGCCGGGATCACCCGCACACTCGTTCCGAACCCTGCTGGAAAGCCCCATGGCCGACGACGCTGACAAGCCCGCGCGCGACTATCGCGAAACCGTCTTCCTTCCCGACACCCCGTTCCCCATGCGGGCGGGCCTGCCGGTCAAGGAGCCCGAGATCCTGGCCCGCTGGGCGAAGATCGACCTCTACAACACCATGCGCCAGGAGCGGCAGGTGGCCAACGCCCCGCTGTTCGTGCTGCACGACGGCCCGCCCTACGCCAACGGGGCCATCCACATCGGCCACGCCCTGCAGAAGACCCTGAAGGACTTCGTGGTCCGCTCGCGGTTCGCCATGGGCTACGACGTCGACTACGTGCCCGGCTGGGACTGCCACGGCCTGCCCATCGAGTGGAAGATCGAGGAGGAGCTGCGCAGCCAGGGCCGCCGCAAGGACGAGGTCTCCAAGGCCGAGTTCCGCGAGCGCTGCCGCGCCTACGCCGCCCAGTGGATCGACGTGCAGCGCGAGGGCTTCAAGCGCCTGGGCGTGGTGGGGGACTGGGAGAACCGCTACGCCACCATGGACTATTCGTCCGAGGCCGCCATCGTCGCGGAGTTCCACAAGTTCGTGACCTCCGGCCAGCTCTATCGCGGCTCCAAGCCGGTGATGTGGAGCCCCGTCGAGCGCACGGCCCTGGCCGACGCCGAGGTGGAATACGCCGACGTCAATTCGCCGACCATCTGGGTGAAGTTCCCGGTGGTCGACGGCAGCGATGCGGCCCGCGGCGCCAGCATCGTCATCTGGACGACCACGCCCTGGACGATTCCCGCCAACCGGGCGATCAGCTACAACAACGACATCGCCTATGGCGTCTATCTCGTCGAAGCCATGGAAGGGGGGCTGGAGTTCGAGCCCTGGGCCAAGGCCGGCGACAAGCTGATCGTGGCCGACAAGCTGGCGGGCGACGTCTTCAAGTCCGCCAAGATCGCCGCCACCCGCCGGATCGAGACCTTTGATCCGCAAGGCGTCACCGCCGAGCATCCGCTGGCGGGCCTGGATTCCTATTATCAGTTCGCCGTGCCGTTGCTGGACGGCGACCATGTCACCGACGACGCCGGCACCGGCTTCGTCCACACCGCGCCGGGCCACGGCGCCGACGACTACCTGGTCTGGCTGGCCCACGGCCATCGCGAGATCCCCGAGACCGTCGATCCGGACGGCGCCTATTACGACCACGTCGCCCTGTTCGCCGGCCTCAAGGTGCTGGAGACCGAGGGCAAGAAGGTCGGCAAGTTCGGCCCGGCCAACGCCGCGGTGCAGGACAGGCTGATCGAGGCCGGCCGTCTGTTGGCGCGCGGCCGGGTGGAGCATTCCTATCCCCACTCCTGGCGCTCCAAGGCGCCGGTGATCTTCCGCAACACCCCCCAGTGGTTCATCCGCATGGACGAGCCCATCGAGGACAAGGTCCACGGCGGCAAGACCCTGCGGGAAACCGCGCTCGACGCCATCGAGGCCACCACCTTCTATCCGGCCGGGGGCAAGAACCGCATCCGCGCCATGGTGGAGAGCCGCCCCGACTGGCTGATCAGCCGCCAGCGCGCCTGGGGCGCGCCCCTGGCCATGTTCGTCGACAAGGAAACCAGTCAGCCCCTGGTGGACGCCGACATCAACAAGCGGATCGTCGACCTGATCGCCGCCGAGGGCGCCGACGCCTGGTTCACCCGGCCGGTGAGCGATTTCCTGGGCGAGCACGATCCCGAGCGCTTCGAGAAGGTCGAGGACATCCTCGACGTCTGGTTCGATTCAGGCTCGACCCACGCCTTCACCCTGGAGAACCGCGAGCACACCCGCTGGCCCGCCGACCTCTATCTGGAGGGCTCCGACCAGCACCGCGGCTGGTTCCAGTCCTCGCTGCTGGAAAGCTCCGGCACGCGGGGCCGCGCGCCCTACGACGCCATCCTCACCCATGGGTTCACCATGGACGAGAACGGCGAGAAGATGAGCAAGTCCAAGGGCAACACGGTCGACCCCCAGGTGGTGATCCGCGAGTCCGGGGCCGAGATCATCCGGCTGTGGGCCTCGATGATCGACTATTCCGACGACAGCCGGATCGGCAAGACCATCCTGGCCACCACCACCGACGCCTATCGCAAGCTGCGCAACACCGTCCGCTATCTGCTCGGCGCGCTCGCCGGCTTCGAGGAGAGCGAGCGCGTGGCGCTGGAGGACATGCCGCCCCTGGAGCGGTTCATCCTGCACCGCCTGCACGAACTGGACGGCCAGGTGCGCGACGCCTACGCCGCCTACCTGTTCCAGGACGTCAGCCGGCCGATCACCGAGTTCTGCCAGGTGGAGCTGTCGCAGCTGTTCTTCGACATCCGCCGCGACGCGCTCTATTGCGACCAGCCCTCGTCCCTGCGCCGCCGCGCCGCGCGCACGGTGATGGACGCGGTGTTCGAGCGTCTGACCATCTGGCTGGCGCCGCTGATCCCCTTCACCATGGAAGAGGCCTGGACGACGCGTCACCCCGAGAGCCCGTCCAACTGCCTGCGGGTCTTCCCGGTGACTCCGGCGGCCTGGGCCAATCCGGCCGAGGCCGAACGCTGGGCGAAGATCCAGTCGGTGACCTCGGTGGTCACCGGCGCGCTCGAGGTGGAACGCCGCGAGAAGCGCATGGGCGCCGCCCTGGAGGCCGCCCCGCGCGTCCACCTGGCCGATCCCGCCCTGATGGCCGCCTTCGAGGGCCTTGACCCCGCCGAACTGTTCCGCACCAGCCAGGCGACCCTGGCGGCCGGCGACGGTCCTTCGAGCGCCTTCCGGCTGCCCGAGACCCCCGGCGTGGCCGTCGAGCCCCTGAAGGCGCAGGGCAAGAAGTGCGCCCGCTCCTGGCGCATCCTGCCGGAGGTGGGATCAGACCCGCGCTATCCGGAACTCTCCCTGCGGGACGCCGAAGCTGTCGCCGCCTGGGACGCTGAAAGGGCCTGAACGTGAAATCCGTCTCCAAGCTGGGGTGGCTGGCCTATGGCCTGGCCGCCACCGTCATCGTGCTGGACCAGGTCGCCAAGGCCGCGATCCTCAACCTGCTGGGGACCCAGGCGGGCTCCAGCGTGCCGGTGGGCGGGCCCTTCAGCCTGACCCTGGTGTGGAACCAGGGGGTGAGCTTTGGCCTGTTCCGGGCCGAGCACGACCTGGTGCGCTGGCTGCTGGTGACCTTCTCCCTGATCGTGGCGGTGCTGCTGACCGGGTGGGCGCGCCGCACGGAGCGCCTGGCCATGGGGCTGGGCCTGGGCCTGGTGATCGGCGGAGCCATCGGCAACGCCATCGACCGCATCCGCTTCGGCGCGGTGGTGGATTTTCTGGACTTCCAGCGCCTGGGCTTCTTCCCCTGGGTGTTCAATGTGGCCGACGCGGCCATCACCGTCGGCGTGGTCTTCCTTTTGCTCGATTCCACCCGCAAGGAAGCTGCGGCCTGAAAGCGCGTTGGCGCTAATCGCCGTTTGCGGTATCTCACCTATCCATCCCGGCCGGGGGCGGCCTATCGGAGCCTATAGTTCATGAGCTTGAACCGAGTGATCGTCGCGACCGCCCTGATCGGGATGGTGGGTCTCACCGGCTGCGCCTCGTCCCGCAAGGCCCTGGGCATGACCAAGGTGACCCCCGACGAGTTCCGCGTGGTGTCCAAGGCCCCCCTGGTGGTGCCGCCCGACTATTCCCTGCGCCCGCCGGCGCCGGGTGAGCCCCGTCCGCAGGAACTGCAGCCGGAGAGCGCCGCGCGCACCGCCCTGCTGGGCCGCCGCGACGCCGAGGCGCGCACCGAGGGCGAGAAGCTGCTGGTGGCCAAGGCCGGCGCCGACAAGGCCGACCCGCTGATCCGCTACGTCGTCGACGACGAGGGCGGCGACCTGGCCCACAAGGAGAAGAGCTTCGCCGACAAGGTGATGTTCTGGAAGGACAATAAGGCCAACGCCGCGGCCGCCGCCGGCGCGGGCGACAATGTCGCCGCCCCGATCGATCCCGCCACCGAAGCCGCCAAGATCCGCGAAGTGACCGGCGACAAGCCGGTGATCATCGCCCGCGAGAAGAGCTCGCGGATCAAGCTTCCCGGTCTGTAGACCCCTGACGGTCGGGCCCGGCCCGACCGATCGGCCCTGCGCGGCGATAGGCCTGGAAGGTCAGGAACGCGCCCACCAGGAACAACAACCCGATGACCCCATAGGTCGAAGGCGTCTCGCCGAGTTGCGGGGCCGTCGGCGCGAACATGCGCGCCAGACCGGCCAGCAGGGCCGCCCAGCCCAGCAGGGTCACCACCACCGTCCAGCTTCGACTCCAGACATGGTGGGTCCGGACGATCGCCAGGCCCGCCACGAACAGCAGGACGCCGTTGAGATAGACCAGGGCGGGGCTGACCCCGCTCCAGATGTCCAGATTGAGGGCCTCTGAGGCCGTGACCGCCATCAGGGTCGGCCCCGCCAGGCCGGCGATGCGTCTCGGTTCGGCCATCTCGCCCCCTTCGGCGTCTGAAGATCCGAACCAGAGGCCGCGGGCGTTGGGACCGCCTTGACCGCGATCAAGGGCCCCTATTCCTCCCCCGGCGTCTTCACCTCGAACCCCTGGGACTTCAGCTGGTCCAGCACCCCGCCCTGGGCCAGCAGCGGGCGCAGGGGCACGACGGCCACAGCGTGCCCCGGGGTCTTCAGGGCCCTGGCGATGGCGGCGGCCTGGTCGGCCTTGAAGCGGGTGTCGAGGGCGAGCGCCCCGGGCGCGGCGGCCAGGCACTTCTCGAAGCCCCGCTCGGCCGACAGCGCGCCGCGGACATCGCCCTGGGCCCAGGCCTGGGCGGCGCGACGCGCCCCGCCCGGACCGGCCTCCGCCTCATCGAGGGCGTCGTCCAGGCAGGCCTGCTGCGCGGCCCGGGGCGTCTTCACCACCTGGCCCAGCAGGCCTGCGCCGTCATAGGCCTTCTCCTCCACCTTCAGCCTGCGGGCCTTGGCCAGGCGGCGGACGGTCTTGGCCGGGTCGGCGGCGGTGAGTTGGGCGGCCTGGCGGTAGTCGTCCACCAGGATCAGGCCGGCGGCCAGGCCGTTCTTGACCCGGTAGCGGTCGGCGGGCTTGCCGGCCTTCATGCGGACGGCGGCGAACCGGGCCCGCAGGGTCGGGGCCAGGGTCTCCTCATAGGGCGTCCTGGACCTCAGCCGCAGCAGGTTGAAGGCCGCGCCGGGGACGGTGAGCAGGCTGACGCTGACCTGGTTGAAGGGCAGGATCACCCGGTTGGCGCCCTCCAGCCGACGCAGGAGCACGCTCTCATCCCAGGGCAGGGACTTGGGCATCACCGAGGGGGCGCCCAGGACATAGACGGTGGTGTCGGCGTCGGAAACCCGCCACCAGGCCGGCCCCGGCAGGCGGCCGGTGACCACCAGCTCCTCCACCAGGGTCGCGTCGGGGTCGGGCGTCTGGGCGCCGGCGGGCGCCGCCAGGACCAGGGCGGCGAGGACCAGGGATCTTGCGAAGGTCATGGGCCTCATACCGGCTGGAATCGTCCTATATATCGGGCTTGAGGATCTAGGCTTCACCATGACCATCCGCCGCCTGCCGCCCGAGACCGTCAACCGCATCGCCGCCGGCGAGGTGGTGGAGCGGCCTGCCAGCGCGGTCAAGGAGCTGGTGGAGAACGCGCTCGACGCCGGGGCGACCCAGGTCGAGGTCCAGGCCGACGGCGGGGGCCTGACCCGCATCCTGGTGGCCGACGACGGCTCGGGCCTGTCGCCCGTGGAACTGCCGCTGGCGGTGGAGCGCCACGCCACCTCCAAGCTCAGCCCCGACGACGCCGGGGACTATGACCTGCTGCACATCCACACCCTGGGCTTCCGGGGCGAGGCCCTGCCCTCCATCGGCTCGGTGGCGCGGCTGTCCATCTCCTCCCGCGCCCGGGGCTCCGCCGACGCCCACGCCATCCTGGTGGAGGGCGGCGCCATGGGAGCGGTCTCGCCCTCGGCCTTCCCCGGCCCGCACGGGGCGCGGGTGGAGGTGCGCGACCTGTTCTACGCCACGCCCGCGCGGCTGAAGTTCATGAAGTCCGAGCGCTCGGAGGCCATGGCCATCGCCGAGGAGATCAAGCGCCAGGCCATGGCCCATGAGGCCGTCAGCTTCGCCCTGGACCTGGACGGCCGCCGCACCCTGCGCCTGCCCGCCGAGCGCAAGGGGCCGGAGGGGCGCCTGGCCCGCCTGGCCTCGATCATGGGCCGCGAGTTCCAGGACAATGCGCTCGCCATCGACCAGGAGCGGGACGGCATCCGGCTGTCGGGGTTCGCCGGCCTGCCCACCTACAATCGCGGCAACGCCGCCCACCAGTACCTGTTCGTCAACGGCCGGCCGGTGCGCGACCGCCTGCTGCAGGGCGCCCTGCGCGGCGCCTATGCCGACTTCCTGGCCCGCGACCGCCATCCCCTGGTGGCGCTCTATCTGGAGCTCGATCCCAGCCAGGTGGATGTGAACGTCCACCCCGCCAAGGCCGAGGTGCGGTTCCGCGACCCAGCCATGGTGCGCGGCCTGATCGTCAGCGGCCTGCGCCACGTCCTGGCCGGCGCCGGACACCGGGCCTCGACCTCGGTGGCCAGCGAGGCGCTCTCCGGCTTCCGTCCCGGCTATTCCCCCCAACCCTCGGCGCAAGGCTTCTCGGCCTGGCGTATGGGCGGCTGGGAGGGGGCGGCGGCCCAGGCGATCCCGGGCCTCACCGAGGTCTCGGCCCGCGCCGAGATGGCTTACGAGCCCTCCAGCTACGTCCCCGGCCCCGGCCTGCGGGAGGCGCCGGCCGCCTCGGTGGTGTTCGATCCCGTCGACTTCCCGCTGGGCGCGGCCCGCGCCCAGGTGCACGAGACCTATATCGTCGCCCAGACCCGCGACGGCGTCGTCATCGTCGACCAGCACGCCGCCCACGAGCGCCTGGTCTATGAGCGGATGAAGGTGGAGATGGACGAGGGCGGGGTGACCCGCCAGGCCCTGCTGCTGCCCGAGGTGGTGGAGCTCGATCCCGCCGAGGCCGAGCGCGTGATCGCCAGGGCCGACGAACTGATGGCGCTGGGCCTCTCGGTGGAGGCCTTCGGTCCCGGGGCGGTGCTGGTGCGCGAGACGCCTGCCCTGCTGGGGGAGACCGACGTGGCCGGTCTGATCCGCGACATCGCCGACGACCTGTCGGAGAACGGCCAGGCCCTGGCGCTCAAGGAACGGCTGGCGGAGGTCTGCTCGACCATGGCCTGCCACGGCTCGGTGCGGGCGGGCCGACGGCTCTCGGCCCCGGAGATGAACGCCCTGCTGCGCCAGATGGAGGCCACGCCCCACTCCGGCCAGTGCAACCACGGCCGGCCGACCTATGTGGAATTGAAGCTGGCCGACATCGAGCGGCTGTTCGGGCGGCGGTGACGCTCTGGCGTCGCCCCGCTGTCCGACTCGAAGGGATGACCGCCTGTCCGCCTAGACCCTGACCGTTTCAGATGGACTCATCTGAGACGGCAAGAAGGGTCTAAATTCAAAGTATTACAGCACGTCGGGCGGCGGAACCGGTATCCACTTCCGCCTGACGTGCTCTAAGGATGCTGGTCTCGCTGCTGCCCACCCAGAGCGGCGCCGACACACGCGATGAAGGCGCCGATGAGCATGGCCAGCGCCGTGAAGAGCGAGAGCTGCGCGGCCGCCTTGCGCGCGGCATCCGAAGCTTCCCGAGCCTTTCGCCACATGGCTTGTTCGTGCGCAGCTACGATATCGACGCGGGCCTGGGCGTCGGCGGACGCGAGCCCTGTTCGGGCCGCCACCAGCTGCGCAAGGTAGGCGCGATCATCCGCGGGAATGGCGCCGCGCAGGGCGCCCGTCGCAAGGATTGTCGCAGCCTCCGCGCGCGCCTGCGCCATCGTGGCGTTGTCGGGACGGGTTGAGCGGAACAGCCGGTCGACATCGTAGGCGAAGGCGTCCGTTGGCGTCAGGTGGACCTGATCAATCTGTTGGCCGGCGTTGCTCGCCGCGCTTGCCGCCCCCTTGACCGTCATGAACGCCGAGGACGAAATGAATACGACGGCGATGAGTGTGGCCACCGACCAGGTAAGGAAACCGTGCGCGGTGTCGCGGAAGAACACCTCATGCGGGTGCGTTCCGGCCCACCGCGTCCGAAGGCGTCCGGTGATATAGCCGCCCAGTCCGGACGCAACCCATTGCATGAAGATCAACCAGATCGCGGTCATCACCGTGAATGTGGTCAGCGAGGCCCCTAAATTCGCCCATGGCGACACCGAGGCGAGTCCCAGGCCGGCCCCGACCGCAAGCAGGATCAGGGAGGTCGCCACGCCCGCGACGGCCCCAGCGAAGACTGCGGCCCACGACACGGCGGACTTGCTGGGCTCCGTCGAGGAGCCCGCATCGTCGTAGAGCACAGCAACGCCAACACTTGTGAAGTCTTCAGACATGTCGTGCGCTCCCAGTCATGATCAGTGCCAGATCAAAGCTAGTAGAATAATGATTGGGATCGGTACGCCCAGCAGAAGAAGCAAAATTGCGCGACCCATGCTTTTCTCCAGAAATTAGGTGGACTTCAAAATGAATGTCCCAATTTGTTCTTCCAAGGCAACCCAAGAGACAATCGAACTCGTCTCTCTTGTCGAAACATCACACCACGAAGTTGCTCGACCCGCCAGCATGGACCCCTCGACGCAAGCTTCGAACGCCTATTTCCTGAGCCCGTCGGCGATTTCATCCTGGGCCTTGCCGATGGCCTTCTGCGCCTTGCCGATGGTCTTCTCAACGGCGCCTTCCACCTGCAGCTTTTCGTTTCCGACCACCTTGCCGACAGCTTGCTTGATGGAACCTGCGGTCTCCTTGGCGGCGCCTTCGATCCGGTTCGTGCTCACGGCGTGTCCTTTCGAAATCCCGCTATGTCTCAAGGTCTAGACACGCGACCACATCGGGCCGAGCGGGCCACGGTGGCGAGCAGTCGCGCCCAATCTGCGGAGCGTCGCGATGATCTGGATCAAGTGTTGCGTCGACCGATCGGCGATATCGGCCCCACGCCTGTGGAGGCGTTTCGACCCCGGTGTTTGACAGACATGCACCGCCATCGGCGAAGCCGAGGTTCGACGAGCGGACTCCGGCTCGACTCCGCCCCAGGCTCCCCCTGATGTCGGGTGGCCGGGACAAGCTTGGTCGTGAGGTGCAGGGGATGTGCTGGCTGCGATAACTCTCTAACCGCCGCGAGCGCGGCCTGACCTACTCCGCCGCCAGCTTCTCGATGCGCTTGGCGGCGTTGTCGAGGGCGAGCGTCGCGCGGACCTCGATGCGGGCCTGATCCGACTGCATGCGGGCGAGGTCGGCCTGGACGGTGGCGAGCCGGGCCTTCACGTCGGACAGTTCGTCGGCCAACAGCAGGGCGCCCATCAGGAACAGGCGGGTGTCGCCGAGCTGGCCCATGTCCTGGGAGACCTGGCGAACCTGGCGGTCGAACAGCCTCGCCAGTTCGAGCAGGTGCTGTTCCTGGCCGTCCTCGCAGCCCACCGAATAGGGCCGGCCGTTCACCTCGATGATCATCTGGGCCATGGCTAGGCTTCCTCGCTCTCGGGGGCGGGAACCTGTTCCGGCGGCGCCTGCGCCAGCGCCGCCTGGATCTCGGCGATGGCGCGACCCAGCGCCGCGGACGCCTCGGCGCCGGCCTCCTCCAGGGCGCGCTCGCGGGCGCGGGCCCTGTCGAGCTGGTCGGCAAGCTGGGCGCGGTCCTGGTCGAACAGGCCGCCCGGCTCCTCGCCGGCCTGGGGCGCGCGGGCCGCCAGACGCTGTTCCAGCTGGGCGACCGCGCGATCCAGCCGTTTTGCGGCCTGGTCGAGGGCGCTATCGCCCGCAGACTCCCGGTTCATTCGACGCTCCGAAGGTGTGACTGTTAATCTATAGACCGGGCCGGGCGGCCGCCGGAACCCGTCACGTTCCTTGACCCGATGTTGCGTGCGTGCGACCCCGCCCGCAATTCCCGTTCAGACTCACCGGAAGCCCCATGCCCGCACCGCTCCAGACCATGGCCGACGCGATCCGTGTCCTTTCCATGGACGCCGTCCACAAGGCGAAATCAGGACACCAGGGCATGCCGATGGGCATGGCCGATGTCGCCACGGTGCTCTGGACCAAGTTCCTGAAGTACGACGCCGCCAAGCCCGACTGGGCCGACCGCGACCGGTTCGTGCTGTCGGCGGGCCACGGCTCGATGCTGATCTACTCGCTGCTCCACCTCACCGGCTTCAAGGCGGTGACCATGGATCAGATCCGCAATTTCCGTCAGTGGGGCTCCAACACCCCGGGCCACCCGGAGTACGGCCACACCCCCGGCGTCGAGACCACCACCGGGCCCCTGGGCCAGGGCATCGCCACCGCCGTCGGCATGGCCATGGCCGAGCGCCACCTGGCCGCCCGCTTCGGCGAGGACCTGGTGGACCACCGCACCTGGGTGATCGCCGGGGACGGCTGCCTGATGGAGGGGGTCAGCCACGAGGCGGCCTCCATCGCCGGGCGCTTTGGCTTGAGCAAGCTGACGGTGCTGTTCGACGACAACAACACCACCATCGACGGCGAGGCCACCATCTCGGAGACTGGCGACCAGCTGGCCCGCTTCAAGGCCTATGGCTGGGCGGTGAAGGCCGTCGACGGCCACGACTTTGGCAAGATCGCCGCGGCCCTGCGCTGGGCGACCCGCCAGGACCGGCCGACCCTGATCGCCTGCAAGACCAAGATCTCCAAGGGCGCGGGCCGCAAGGAAGGCGACCCCCACAGCCACGGCTACACCCTGTTCGACGACGAGATCGCCGACGCCCGCCTGGCCATGGGCTGGACCGCCGAGCCCTTCGTGGTGCCGGAAGAGGTCCTGAAGCCCTGGCGCGCGGCCGGCAAGAAGGGCGGCAAGGTCCGCAAGAAGTGGGAAGCCCAGCTGTCCAAGTCGGCGCTGAAGAGCGAGTTCGAACGCGCCATGCGCGGCGACCTGCCGGCCGGCGCCTTCGAGCGCATCGACGCCCACATCGCCGAGGCCGCCGCCTCCAAGCCCGCCGCCGCCACCCGCCAGCACTCCGGCTCGGCGCTGGATCACCTGGTTCCGGCCATCCCCGAACTGGTCGGCGGCTCGGCCGACCTGACCGGCTCAAACAACACCTTCGTCAAGGGCACCAAAGCCTTCGACCTGCCCGACTATGACGGCCGCTATGTCCACTACGGCGTGCGCGAGCACGGCATGGCCGCGGCGATGAACGGCATGGCCCTGCACGGCGGGGTGATCCCCTTCTCCGGCACCTTCCTGGTGTTCTCCGACTACAGCCGCCCGGCCATCCGGCTCGGGGCCCTGATGGGGACCCGGGTGATCCACGTCATGACCCACGACTCCATCGGGGTCGGCGAGGACGGGCCGACCCACCAGCCGGTGGAGCATGTCGGCGCCCTGCGGATGATCCCCAACCTCAACGTCTATCGCCCCGCCGACGCCATCGAGGCGGCCGAGTGCTGGAAGCTGGCGCTCTCCACCAAGACCACGCCGTCGGTCATGGCCCTGTCGCGCCAGAAGGTCCCGGCGGTGCGCGACAGCGCCGCGGAGAACCTGTCGGCCAAGGGCGCCTATGAGCTGGTCGCCGCCGGCGGCCCGGCCCAGGTGACCCTCTTCGCCTCCGGCACCGAGGTCTCGGTGGCCGTCGCCGCCCGCGGCCTGCTGGAAGCCGAGGGGATCGCCACGCGGGTGGTCTCCACCCCGTGCTGGGAGCTGTTCGCCGCCCAGCCGGCGGCCTACCGCGCGCAGGTCATCGGCCAGGCGCCGGTCCGCGTCGCCGTCGAGGCCCAGGTCGGCTTCGGCTGGGAGCGGTTCATCGGCGAGGATGGGGTCTTCGTGGGCATGCACGGCTTCGGCGCCAGCGCGCCCGCCGAGCGGCTCTACAAGGAGTTCGGCATCACCGCCGAGGCCGTGGCGGCGGCGGCCAAGTCGAAGCTGTAGGGATCAGCACCATGCGCCTTGGCACGCCGCTCTCGCCCTCCGCCGTCAAGGTGATGCTGCTCGGCTGCGGCGAGCTCGGCAAGGAGGTGGCCATCGAGCTGCAGCGGTTGGGCTGCGAGGTGATCGGGGTGGACCGCTACGCCGATGCGCCGGCCATGCAGGTGGCGCACCGGTCCCATGTGATCGCCATGACCGACGCGGCGGCCCTGCGGGCCCTGGTGGAGCTGGAGCGCCCGCACCTGATCGTGCCGGAGATCGAGGCCATCGCCACCGACGAGTTGGTGCGGATCGAGGCCGAGGGCCTGGCCACCGTCATCCCCACCGCCCGGGCCGCCCAGCTGACCATGAACCGCGAGGGCATCCGCCGGCTGGCCGCCGAGGCGCTTGGCCTGCCCACCAGCGCCTACGCCTTCGCCTCCACGGAGGCCGAGCTGGCGGCGGCCGCCGAGGCGGTCACCGGCTTCCCCTGTTTCGTGAAGCCGGTGATGAGCTCCTCGGGCAAGGGCCAGTCCTATGTGGAGCGCCCCGAGGACATTCCCGCCGCCTGGAAATACGCCCTGGAGGGCGGCCGGGTGGAGCAGCCCCGGGTGATCGTCGAGGGCCGGGTGGACTTCGACTTCGAGATCACCCAGCTCACCGTCCGCTATCGTGGCCCCGAAGGTGTCATCGAGACCGCCTTCTGCGCCCCCATCGGCCACCGTCAGGTGAAGGGCGACTATGTGGAGAGCTGGCAGCCCCAGGCCATGAGCCCCGCCGCCCTGGCCCGCGCCCGGGACATCGCCGCCACCGTGACCGGATCGCTCGGCGGCCTGGGCCTGTTCGGGGTGGAGCTGTTCGTGAAGGGCGACGAGGTGTGGTTCAGCGAGGTCAGCCCGCGCCCGCACGACACCGGCCTGGTGACGCTCGCCACCCAGGTGCAGAGCGAGTTCGCCCTGCACGCCCGCGCCATCCTGGGCCTGCCGGTGGACGTCAGCCTGCGTGAGCCCGGCGCCAGCGCGGTGATCTATGGCGGGATGGAGGCCCGGGGCGTGGCCTATGAGGGCGTCGCCCAGGCGCTCAGCGTGCCCGGCGCGGACCTGCGCCTGTTCGGCAAACCCGAGGCCTTCGAGCGCCGCCGCATGGGGGTGGCCCTGGCCCGCGCCGCCGACACCGACACCGCGCGCGCCAACGCCAAGCTGGCCGCCGACCGGGTGGCGGTGGTCGAGGGCTGACGCCGAAAGGCCTTCCGCACAGGAAACGCCTCAAGATCATATAATTAGCCGGATCGGCCGCCCGAAGGACCCCATTCCGGCGCTGGCGGCCGGAAATCCAGGGTCGGACACACTTTGCGGCAAGACTTGATCGGTCCAGGGGTTGACTCGAGCGCCCCCAACCCGAAAAACCGCGCCCAAATCCAAGTATCGGTTCAGCTCTCGAGGAGATCTCCATGACCGTCCGCGTCGCCATCAATGGGTTCGGCCGCATCGGCAGGAACGTCCTGCGCTCGCTCGTCGAACATGGCCGCACGGACATCGAGGTCGTGGCCATCAATGACCTGGGCCCCGTGGAGACCAACGCCCACCTGCTGCGCTACGACAGCGTGCACGGCCGCTTCCCGGGCACGGTGACGGTGGACGGCGACACCATCGATCTGGGCCACGGCAAGATCAAGGTCACCGCGATCCGCAACCCGGCCGAGCTGCCGCACAAGGAGCTCGGCGTCGACATCGCCTTCGAGTGCACCGGCCTCTTCACCACCAAGGAGAAGGCCGCCGCCCACCTGACCGCCGGCGCCAAGCGCGTCCTGGTCTCGGCCCCCTGCACCGACGCCGACAAGACCATCGTCTATGGCGTGAACCACGACACCCTGACCGCCGAAGACCTGATCGTCTCCAACGCGTCCTGCACCACCAACTGCCTGGCCCCGGTCGCCCACGTGCTGCAGGCCCTGTGCGGCATCGAGCGTGGCTACATGACCACGATCCACTCCTACACCGGCGACCAGCCGACCCTGGATACGATGCACTCCGACCTCTACCGCGCGCGCGCCGCGGCCATGTCGATGATCCCCACCTCCACCGGCGCCGCCAAGGCGCTGGGCCTGGTGATCCCGGCCCTGAAGGGCAAGCTGGACGGCTCCTCCATCCGCGTGCCCACCCCCAACGTCTCGGTGGTGGACCTGACCTTCGTGCCCAGCAGGACCACCACCGTCGAGGCCATCAACGCCGCCTTCGAGGCCGCCGCCGCCTCGGGCCAGCTCAAGGGCGTCCTGGCCGTCACCAAGGACCCGCTGGTCTCCATCGACTTCAACCACGCCCCGGCCTCCTCGACCGTGGCTTTGCCCCAAACCCAGATCGTCGACGGCGGTCTCTGCCGGGTGCTGTCCTGGTACGACAACGAGTGGGGCTTCTCGACCCGCATGAGCGACACCGCCGTGGCCATGGCGAAACTGATCTAAGAGATCAGATCATGACCTTCCGGACCCTCGACGACGCCGACCTGAAGGGCCGACGCGCCCTGGTTCGCGTGGACTTCAATGTGCCGATGCACGACGGGCAGGTGTCGGACGACACCCGCCTGCGCGCCGCGGTCCCCACCATCGAGAAGCTGCGGGCCGGCGGGGCCAAGGTGATCCTGCTGGCCCACTTCGACCGGCCCAAGGGCAAGGTGGTCCCCTCCATGAGCCTGGAGCCCATCGCGCCCGCGCTCGCCAAGGTGCTGGGAGCGCCCGTCGCCTTCGGTCCCGACTGCGTGGGTCCGGCGGCGGCCTCGGCCGTCGCGGCCTTGAAGGCGGGCGATGTCCTGCTGCTGGAGAACGTCCGCTACCATGCGGGCGAGGAAAGCAACGATCCGGACTTCGCCAAGGCGCTCGCCGCCAACGGCGATCTCTATGTGAACGACGCCTTCTCCGCCGCCCACCGGGCGCACGCCTCGACCGCGGGTCTGGCTCACCTGCTGCCGGCCTATGCGGGTGAGCAGATGCGCCTGGAGCTGACCGCCCTGGACAAGGCGCTCGGCCATCCCGAGCGGCCGGTGATGGGCATCGTCGGCGGCTCCAAGGTCTCCAGCAAGCTCGACCTGCTGCGCAATCTCGTGACCCGGCTGGACAAGCTGGCCATCGGCGGCGGCATGGCCAACACCTTCCTCTACGCCCAGGGCCACGACGTCGGGGCGTCCTATTGCGAGAAGGACCTGGCCGAGACCGCGCGCGACATCATCCGCCTGGCCGGCCAGAACAACTGCAAGCTCTTCCTGCCGATCGACATCGTGGTGGCCGAGAAGATGGCGCCCGGCGCCGCGGCCCGCGTGCGCAGCCTGGGCGCGGTCGACGAGGACGAACGGATCCTGGACGCCGGCCCCGAGAGCGTCGAGCGCCTCTGCCGCGCCATGGCCAATTCCAAGACCCTGATCTGGAACGGCCCGCTCGGCGTGTTCGAGATCCCGCCCTTCGACAAGGGCACCATGACCGCCGCCCACTTTGCGGCCGAACTGGTGAGGGAAGGCAAGTTGGTGGCTGTGGCCGGCGGGGGTGATACAGTCGCCGCCCTCAACGCGGCCGGCTGCGCCGAAGATTTTACGTTCGTCTCGACGGCGGGCGGCGCGTTTCTTGAATGGATGGAAGGCAAGCAGCTGCCCGGAGTGGCGGCGCTGGCCAATTAACGACCAACTACGGAGGGCAGGGCATGGCCCGAGTTACTTTGAGACAACTTCTGGATCACGCGGCCGAGCAAGGCTACGCGGTCCCGGCGTTCAATATCAACAATATGGAACAGGCGCTGGCGATCATGGAGGCCGCTGAGGCCACCGACTCGCCGGTGATCATGCAGGCGTCGCGCGGCGCCCGCTCCTATGCCAACGACATCGTGCTGAAGCACCTGATCGACGCGATGGCCGAGCTTTATCCGCACATCCCGATCTGCATGCACCAGGACCACGGCAACAACGAAGCCACCTGCGCCACGGCGATCCAGTACGGCTTCACCTCGGTGATGATGGACGGCTCGCTGATGGCCGACGCCAAGACGCCGGCCGACTACGACTACAACGTCCGCGTGACCCGCAGCGTCGTGGACATGGCCCACTGGGTCGGCGCCTCGGTCGAGGGCGAGCTGGGCGTGCTCGGCAGCCTTGAGACCGGCATGGGCGAGAAGGAAGACGGCCACGGCTTCGAAGGCGTTCTGGGCCACGACCAGCTGCTGACCGATCCCGACCAGGCCGTCGAGTTCGTGAAGGCCACCCAGGTCGACGCCCTGGCCATCGCCATGGGCACCAGCCACGGGGCCTACAAGTTCACCCGCAAGCCGGACGGCGACGTCCTGGCCATGGGCGTGATCGAGGAAATCCACCGCCGCCTGCCCAACACCCACCTGGTGATGCACGGCTCCTCCTCGGTGCCGCAGGACCTGCAGGACATCATCAACAAGTACGGCGGCGAGATGCCCCAGACCTGGGGCGTGCCGGTGGAGGAGATCCAGCGCGGCATCAAACACGGCGTCCGCAAGATCAACATCGACACCGATAACCGGATGGCCATCACGGGCGCGATCCGCAAGGTGTTCGCCGAGAAGCCCGGCGAGTTCGACCCGCGCAGCTACCTGAAGCCCGCCAAGGAAGCCATGCGCAAGGTCTGCGTCCAACGCTTCGAGGAGTTCGGCACCGCCGGCCACGCCTCGAGCATCAAGGCGATTCCGCTGTCGGACATGGCCAAGCGCTACGCCTCGGGCGAACTGGCCCCGAAGATCGGCGTCACGCGTCAAGCGGCCGAGTAGACAAAGCTCCAGTCGTCACGACGACGAAGGCCGCCCCTCGAAAGAAGGGCGGCCTTTTTCGTGTCAGTCGTCGATATTGGCCCCGCGCATTTCCTTCACGAAGAAGACGCCTACCACCACCGTCACGGCGGCGATGACGATGGGGTACCAGAGGCCGTAGTAGATATTGCCCGTGGCGGCGACCATGGCAAAGGCGGTGGTGGGCAGGAAGCCGCCGAACCAGCCGTTGCCGATGTGGTAGGGCAGGGACATCGAGGTGTAGCGGATCTTGGCCGGGAACATCTCCACCAGGGCTGCGGCGATGGGGCCGTAGACCATGGTCACATAGAACATCAGCAGGAACAGCAGCCCCACCACGGCGGGCTTGTGGACCAGGGCGGAGTCGGCCTTGGCCGGGTAGCCGGCGTCGGAGAGGGCCGTGGTCAGGGTCTTGGCCCAGGCGGTCTTGGCGGCGGCGAACTGCGCCTTGGGCAGCTTGGTCCCGTCCAGGCTGGGGACCTCGACGGCGCCGACCTTCACCACGGCCAGGGTCCCGGCCGGGGCGGCCTGGTTCGAATAGGAGACCCCGGCGGTGGCCAGCGCCGACTTGGCCACGTCGCAGGAGGAGGTGAAGGCGGTCTTGCCGACGGGATCGAACTGGAAGGCGCAGTCGGCCGGGTCGGCGATCACGGTCACTGGCGCGCTGGCGGTGGCGGCGGCCAGGGCTGGATTGGCGGCGGCAGTCAGGCCCTTGAAGATCGGGAAGTAGGTGAGCGCCGCCAGCAGGCAGCCCAGCAGAATGATCGGCTTGCGCCCGATCTTGTCCGACAGCCAGCCGAACACCACGAAGAAGGGCACGCCCAGGATCAGGGCGAAGGCCACCAGGGTGTTGGCAAGCGCCCCGTCGAGCTTGAGCATCTTCTCCAGGAAGAACAGGGCGTAGAACTGGCCCGTGTACCAGACCACCGCCTGGCCGGCGGTGAGGCCGGCCAGCGCCAGGATCACCAACTTGAGATTGCCCCACTCGCCGAAGGCCTCGGTCAGCGGTTTCTTCGATGTGGTCCCCTCGTCGATCATCTTCTGGAAGACCGGGCTCTCGTGCAGGCGCAGGCGAATCCACAGGGAGACCGCCAGCAGCAGGACCGAGACCAGGAAGGGGATGCGCCAGGCCCAGGCCTTGAAGACCTCCTCCCCCAGGCTGGTGCGCACCGCCAGGATGACGATGAGGCTGAGGAAGAGGCCCAGGGTCGCGGTGGTCTGGATCCAGCTCGTATAGAGGCCGCGCTTTCCGGGCGGCGCGTGCTCGGCGACATAGGTGGCCGCCCCGCCGTACTCGCCGCCCAGCGCCAGCCCCTGGATCAGACGCATGACAATCAGGGCCACCGGGGCGGCGACGCCGATCTGGTCATAGCCGGGCAGCAGGCCGACGGCGAAGGTCGACAGCCCCATCAGCAGCATGGTGACCAGGAAGGTGTTCTTGCGGCCCCAGAGATCGCCCAGGCGCCCGAAGACCAGGGCGCCGAAGGGACGCACGGCGAAGCCCGCGGCGAAGGCCAGCAGGGCGAAGATGTAGCCTGTGGTCTCGTTGACGCCGGAGAAGAAGTGCTGGGTGATGAAGCCGGCGAGCGAGCCGTAGAGGTAGAAGTCGTACCACTCGAACACCGTGCCCACCGAGGCGCCGGCGATCACCATGCCATTGCCGCTCGCGCGCTTTTCCTGAGCCATGCCGACCTTCCCCCGAAGTTTCGAGAGGGGAGCCTAGCTTCAATTGCGCAGGTGTCGACCTTCCGGGAACAGCTGGATCGACTTAGAGCACGTCAGGCGGAAGTGGATACCGGTTCCGCCACCCTTGCCGTTTCAGATGAGTCCATCTGAGACGGTCAGGGTCTAGTGGCCTTCGCCCCCGGCGAGTTCGCCCATGGCGCTCTGGAGGTAGTTCTGCTCGCCCAGCTGGCGCACCAGGCTGATCTGGGTCTCCAGGAAGTCGATATGCTCCTCGGTGTCGGTGAGGATCTCACGCAGGATCTGGCGGCTGACATAGTCGGCGGCGTCCTCGCAGAGCTTGATGCCGCGCACCTGGTCGGCGCGACCGCCCACTTCGACGGCCAGGTCGGCGGCCAGGCATTCCGGCACGGTCTCGCCGATCTTCAGCTTGTGCAGGTCCTGCAGGTTGGGCAGGCCGTCGAGGAACAGGATGCGCTTGATGAGCTTGTCGGCGTGCTTCATCTCGCCGATCGACTCCTCGTAGGTCACCGCCCCCAGCCGGGCCAGGCCCCAGTTCTGGTACATCCGCGCATGCAGGAAGTACTGGTTCACCGCGGTCAGCTCATTGGTCAGGACCGCGTTGAGCAGCTGGATGATCGCCTTGTCGCCCTGCATGTGAGCCTCCGTGAAATGCCCGCCAGGCGCGCAACCTCAGGCGGGCGGCGAGACCTGTCAAAGCCTATGTTCGATACGAGCCCAGCCCGGCCTCGGCGGGGCCGGCGAGAGGCTATTCGGCGGCGTAGCGCAGGGCCTCGCCCTGTTCGTCGACCATCTGCTTCATGTCGCAGACGCAGCGGGCGCACTGAGGCCTGGCCCCGCAGGCGCGAAAGATCTCGGCCGGGCGCTGGGCGCCCCCCTCGATGGCGGCGCGGACGTCGCGCTCGCGGATGCCGTTGCAGTTACAGACGTACACGGGGACTGTTCCCTCCGACTACGCCGCCATCTCTACCAGATGCGAACGCCGTTGCAACTCATTATCATCTAGATTCGAGGTCTCGCGGGACGGGGCGCGACGGTTTGTCGCTACGCCCGCGCTTGGCGTCACACGTTATCCGGGATGAGAGTGCGCGCCCGGGCTGGCGGAGACATGTCACCGCCACCTCGCGAAGGGGCCGCGAACATGGAGGTCGACGCCCTATTGTTGTCACGGCTGCAGGCCGCCACCCTGACCGCCTCCCATATCGCCTTCCCAAGCTTCACCGTGGGGCTGGCCGCCTACCTCGCGGTGCTGGAAGGCCTCTGGCTGGGTTCCGGGAACAAGGTCTTCGAGACGCTCTACACCTTCTGGCTGAGGATCTTCGCCGTCTCGCTGGGCATGTGCGTGGTGACCTTGGCGGCGCTGGGCTGTGAAATCGCCGCCAACTGGAGCCTGCTCTCGGCGACCCTCGCCCCGATGATGGCGCCGCGGCCGGCCTCGGCCCTGCTCACCGCCGCCTTCCTGGAGACGGGGTTGCTGGCGGTCATGCTGTTGGGCTGGCGGAAGATGGACCCACGGCTGCATTTCGCCGCCGCCGTCCTGGCGGCCATCGGCGCCCTGCTGCTCTCCTTCTGGCTCGTCTCGGCCGCCGGCTGGAGGGCGGCGATGCTGTCGCCGGGCTTCCCGTCCCGCTTCGCCCACCTGGCGCTGGCCTCCTACCTGACCACGGCGCTGGTGGTCGGGGCGGCTTCCGCCTGGCGTGTGGTGAGGGACCCGGAGGAGGCCGAGTCCGCCACCGCCCTGCGCATGGGGGTCGGCCTGGTGGCCATAGCCGCGCCCCTGCAGCTGGTGACAGGCGGCGGCTGGGACGGCGGCGATGCGGCGATCCTCGAAGTCTCCCGGGCCTACCAGCTGATGGTCGGGCTCGGCGTCGCGATGATCGGCCTGGGCGCCTGGGGCGCCTGGCTTTCCTGGCGCAACAGCCTGGAGCGGACCCGCGTCTACCTCATCGCGGCGATGGCCATGGCGCCGACGGGCTTTGTCAGCATCGTCGCCGGCTGGGCGGTCACCGAACGGGGACGCCAGGCCTTCGCGGTCCACGACCTGTGGCCCGCCCCCGGCGCGGCCGCCTCGGCCATGGCTCCGCTCGCCCAGCTGAGTGTCCTGGCCCTGCACGGCCTGGTTCTTGGTCTCGGCGCCCTCTACGTCCTGCGCCTGATCGGCCAGGGCCCGGTGAGCGGCCAGCCGCCCGACGCCGCCCGTCCCTGAGCGCGCGCCAAACGCCCTGGCGATCTGCCCCTCCCCATGACGGGATCGGATGGGGTATTGGACAGTCCATGACCTCGTCCTGCCGCCTCTACCTGATCACCCCGCCCCGCATCGACGACCTGGCCGACTTCGGCAGGACCTTGGCCCACGCCCTGGACGCCGGCGACGTGGCCGCGGTGCAGATCCGGCTGAAGGACCAGCCCGAAGAGGTGGTCGCCGCGGCGGTGGACGTGCTCTCGCCCATCATCCTGGCCCGCGGCGCCGCGGTGATCCTCAACGACGATCCCGTCCTGGCGGCGAAGCTGAAGTGCGACGGGGTCCACATCGGCCAGGACGACATGCCGCTCCCCCAGGCCCGCAAGATCATGGGGCCGGACGCCATGATCGGGGTGACCTGTCACGACAGCCGGCACCTGGCCATGGAGGCCGCCGAGGGCGGGGCCGACTATGTGGCCTTCGGCGCCTTCTACCCCACCACCACCAAGGAGGCGCCCACCCGCGCCGACCCGGAGATCCTGTCCATCTGGCAGGAGGTGATGGAGATCCCCTGCGTCGCCATCGGCGGGATCACGGTGGAGAACGCGCGCAGCCTGGCCGCCGCCGGAGCCGATTTCCTGGCGGTCTCGGCGGGGGTCTGGAGTCATCCGGAGGGTCCGGCCGCCGCGGTGAAGGCGCTGAACGAACAGATCGCGCTGGGCGTCGCCGACAGGGCCTAACCCCCTCGCCTTGCCTTAGGGGCCCGCTCCCACTAGGTTCCGCGCCTCGAATTTTCGCAAAGAACCCCATGTCCAAAATCAACGCCGTCTCGATCAAGCCGGGATTCATCCTGCAGCATGACGGGGGACTGTGGGTGGCCGTGAAGGTCGTGCACGTGAAGCCCGGCAAGGGCGGCGCCTTCGCCCAGGTGGAGCTGAAGAACATCGAGGACGGCCGCAAGCTCAACGAGCGCTGGCGCACCTCCGACACGGTCGAGCAGATCCACCTCGACCAGAAGGACTATTCCTTCCTTTACGAGCAGGGCGACATGCTGGTCTTCATGGACCAGGAAAACTACGAGCAGATCGAGCTGGCCAAGGATTTCGTCGGCGATGACCAGGTCCGCTTCCTGCAGGACGGCATGGTGGTGAAGCTGCAGCTCTTCGAGGAGCGTCCCATCAGCATCACCCTGCCCGAGCAGGTGGTCCTGACCATCGTCGAGGCCGACGCCGTGGTGAAGAACCAGACGGCGTCCTCCTCCTACAAGCCGGCCAAGGCGGACAACGGCATGCGCATCCTGATCCCGCCCTATATGGAGGCCGGCGAACGCGTCCTGGTCTCCACCGAGACCGGCGAATACGTGCGGCGGGCCGACTGATGTCCACCCAAACCGCCCTCCTGAAAGTCATGTCCGACGCCGCCCGCAAGGCGGCCCGCGGCCTCAATCGCGACTTCGGCGAACTGACCGAGCTGCAGGTCTCCAAGAAGGGGGCCGCCGACTTCGTTTCCGCCGCCGACCTGAAGGCCGAACAGACCATCTTCGAGATGCTGCAGAAGGCCCGTCCCGGCTACGGCTTCCTCGGCGAGGAACGCGGCCTGATCGAGGGCACCGACAAGACCCACACCTGGATCGTCGACCCCCTGGACGGCACCACCAACTTCCTGCACGCCATCCCCCACTTCGCCATCAACATCGCTCTGCAGCGCGAGGGCGCCATCGTCGCGGCGGTGACCTACAACCCGGTCACCAACGAGCTGTTCTGGGCCGAGAAGGGCAAGGGCTGCTTCGTCAACGACAAGCGCCTGCGGGTCGCCGCCCGCCAGCACCTGAACGAGAGCGTGCTCGCCACGGGCATCCCCTTCCTGGGCCACGGCCAGCACGCCACCTTCCTGAAGGAGCTGCACCAGATCAGCCAGCGGGTGGCCGGTGTCCGCCGGTTCGGCGCCGCGGCCCTGGACCTGGCCTTCGTGGCCGCCGGCCGCTTCGACGGCTACTGGGAGCGCGACCTGAAGCCCTGGGACCTGGCGGCGGGCCTGCTGCTGGTGAGCGAGGCCGGCGGCAAGGTGACCAGCGCCGAGGGCGACGAGGACGTGCTGGGTTCGGGAAGCATCTGCGCCTCGAACCTCGAACTGCATCCCCTGATCCTGCAGCGCCTGCGCGCCGCGGCCTGACCGGGGCTTCGACTCGTCCTGGTCCAGCCTTGACGATACCGTCACAGGCGCCGGCTAGATCGGAGCCATGACCCTGACCCGACGCGCCTTCTCCGCCGCCGCCGCCGCGCTCGCCGCCACCCCGGCCCTGGCCGCCCGCGCCGCCCGCCCCATCGTCATCGCCCATCGCGGCGCGAGCGGCGAGCGGCCCGAGCACACCCCCATGGCCTATCGCCTGGCCATAGAGGAGGGCTGCGACTTCATCGAGCCGGACCTGGTGCTCACCAAGGACGGCCACCTGGTGGTCCGCCACGAGAACGAGATCGGCGGGACCACCGACGTGGCCGCCCGGCCAGAGTTCGCCAACCGCAAGACCACCAAGATCGTCGACGGGGAGACGGTCGAGGGCTGGTTCGCCGAGGACTTCACGCTCACCGAACTAAAGACCCTGCGGGCCCGCGAGCGGCTGCCGGACCTGCGGCCGGCCAGCGCCGCCTTCGACGGCCGCGAGGCCATCGCCACCTTCCAGGAGGTGGTGGACCTCGCCAAGGCCGAAACCAAGCGGGTCGGCCGGACCATCGGCGTCTATCCGGAGATGAAGCATCCGAGCTTCCTGGCCAGCCTCGGCCTGCCCATCGAGCAGCGCCTGGCCGACGCGCTGAAGGCCAATGGGCTCGACAGCCGAACCGCCCCGGTCTTCGTCCAGTGCTTCGAGACCGCGCCGCTCAAGACCTTCACCAGGCTGTCCTCCGCGCGGCGGGTGCGGCTAGTGGCCGAGGACTCCAAGCACCTGGTGACGGCTGCGGGCCTGAAGGAGATGGCGACCTATGCCGACGGGGTGGGGCCCGACTGGTCCCTTGTGATCCCCACCGTGCAGGGCGGCCTTGGCCCCGCCACGAGCCTGGTGGCCGACGCCCATGCGGCGGGGCTGCTGGTGCATCCCTGGACCGTGCGGGCCGAGAACCGCTTCCTGCCGGAGGCGCTGCGCCACGGGACCGACAAGGCCGCCCATGGCGACGTGGCGGCAGTCTACAAGGCCCTGTTCGCCGCCGAGGTCGACGGCCTGTTCAGCGACTTCCCCGGGCTGGCCGCGAAGGCGCGGGGGTAGGCGCGAATTAAGCCGCCGCGTTGCCGAACTGCAGGGAGGCGAGCCGCGCATAGAGGCCGCCGCGGGTGAGGAGCTCGTGGTGGGAGCCCTGTTCCACCACCCGGCCCTTGTCCATGACCACGATGCGGTCGGCCTTGAGCACGGTGGCCAGGCGATGGGCGATCACCAGGGTGGTGTGGCCCTCCATGGCCTCCTCCAGCGCCTTCTGGACCAGGCGCTCGTTCTCGGCGTCGAGCGCGCTGGTGGCCTCGTCCAGCAGCAGGATCGGGGTTTCGCGGATCAAGGCGCGCGCAATGGCCAGGCGCTGGCGCTGGCCGCCGGAGAGGCTGCGGGCCCGTTCCCCCAGCGGAGTGTCGAAGCCCTGCGGCAGGGCGTCGAGGAAGCCATCGGCCTGGGCGGCTCTGGCCACGGCGCGGACCGCCTCGAGGTCGGCGCCCTCGCGGCCGAAGCGGATATTGTCCAGGGCCGAGCCGGAGAACAGCGGCGAGTCCTGGGCCACCAGGGCCATGCGGGCGCGCACCTCGGCGGGATCGGCCTGGCGGACGTCGACGCCGTCGACCTTCACCGTGCCGAACTGAGGATCGTAGAAGCGCAGCAGCAGGCGGAAGACCGTGCTCTTGCCGGCGCCGGAGGGGCCCACCAGGGCCACCCGCTCGCCGGGCGCCACGCGCAGGTCGAAGCCCTGCAGGGCCGGCAGGTCGGGGCGGCCGGGATAGGCGAAGGTGATGTTGGAAAACTCGATCTCGCCCCGCGGCGGGGCCGGCAGGTGCTTGGGCACGGCGGGCGCCGCGATGCCCGGTCGAGCGGCCAGCAGGTCGCTGATCCGCTCCATGGCGCCGGCGGCCTTCTGGACGTCGCCCCAGGTCTCGCCCAAGGCCCCGACCGACCCGGCCGCCATCACCGAAAGAAACGCAAACTGGAAGAGCGCGCCCCAGGTCATGTCGCCGCGCAGGCCGGCATGGACGCCAAGCCAGAAGATTCCCACCACCCCGCCGAACACCAGGGTGATCACCGCGGCGATCATCCCGGCCCGGGCGGTCATGCGGCGCAGGGAGGTGCGGAAGGAGGCCTCCACGGCCCCGCCGAACACCGCCGCGCCGGCGGCCTCGCGCCCGAAGGCCTGGACGGTCTCCAGGGCGTCCAGGGTCTCGCCGGCGTGCCCCACGGCCTGGGCGAACTGGTCCTGGGTGGAGGCGGTCAGCTTGCGCACCTTGCGGCCGAACAGGAAGAGCGGCGCCAGGACCACGGGGATCAGCACCACCACCATTCCGGTGAGGTGCGGGCTGACGATCACCATCAGGATCAGCGCCCCGATCAGCATCAGCAGGTTGCGCAGGGCCACCGAGATGGAGGTGCCGATCAGGCTCTCGACGATCTGGATGTCGGTGGTCAGGCGCGACAGCACCTCGCCGGTGCGCATGTGCAGGAAGAAGGCGGGATCCAGGGTCAGGATGTGGGCGTAGGTGGCCTTGCGCAGATCGGCCACGATCCGTTCGCCCAGCTTGGTGACGAAGAAGTAGCGAAGGGCCGAGGAGACGGCCAGGGCGACGGCCACCACCCCCATCAGCCAGAACCACTGGTCCACCGAGGCCCCGGTGGTCCGGGCGTCCGTCAGATGGTCCACCAGCAGCCGCACGGCGCCGGAGAGGGCGAGCGTCGAGGCCGCCGCGGTGATCAGGAAGACTCCGGCCAGGCCGACATCGCCCAGATGGGCCTTTAGGAAGGGCGTCAGGGCCGCCAGGGGTTTGATGTTGCGGCTCTTGGGCCGGCGCCCGGCGGCCTCGGAGATATCCTGGGCGAGAGACGCACCCACGGTCGGTCGGCCATCTACAGCCGGCCCGGACCCAAAATCACTCATGAAAACCCACGCCCTTGCTCTTGCCCCGCCTTTTCCTGTATAGGCGCGGCTCCGTTCGATCCGCCTGCCGGCGGAGCGATTATTCTATGGCCGCTCCTTTACGTCGGATGCCCGCGCGATGAAACAAGACACCCACCCCGACTACCACTTCATCAATGTGGTGATGGTCGACGGCACCACCTACCGCACGCGCTCCACCTACGGGAAGGAAGGCGCGACCCTGAACCTAGACATCGATCCGAAGACGCACCCGGCCTGGACCGGCGGCAACCAGCAGCTGCTGGACCGTGGCGGCCGCGTCTCGCGCTTCAACGCCAAGTTCGGCGCCTTCACCCGCAAGTAAGAGCGCCGCGCCGGCTCGCCGGCGCGCTCGACTTGGGTCACGAAAAACGCCGCGTGGATCACGCGGCGTTTTTTGCTGTCTGGTGATCGGCGAAAGGCCTCCGCCCGGCGGAGGCCTTCACCGCAGAATATCTAACCGCCGAAGGCGGTGCGCAGGCGGTCGAACTGGGTCTGGACCGGGTTCGGCGTCTCGACGTCGGTGTCCTCGACATACATGCGGCGATCCAGGTGGCGGACCCGCTCATAGAGGCGCTCGGAGCGGTCCAGCAGCAGCAACAGACCGCTGGGCAGGTCCTCGTTGGTCTCGGGCGGGGCCCGGCAGACGTCCTCCGCCCCCAGGCGATAGCGTTCGTCGCAGGCGCCCTCGGGGGGCATGTCGCCCTCGCGGACGGCCCGCTGCACCAGCAGCCAGGAGGCCACCTGCATCAGACGGGTGGTGAGCCGCATGCTCTCGCCAGCATAGGCCAGCGCCGCGTTGCGGGAGAGCAGCTTGGATTCCTGTCGTCCGGAGCCGTCCAGATAGCCGGCCGTCTCCTCAACGAGGTCCATGCCCTCCTGGAAGGTGCGGTCGAAGAGTTCCGAACGGGCGAAGTCCTGGATCACGTCCGCCCGCCACGCCCCCGCCAGCAAAGTCCCGTCGCTCATGAACCTACAGTCCCTGACAAATTCGTCCGCGCACAGATGCGCCGTCTGGTCCCAGCCGTTGCAACCGCCGTGCCAAACACCGTCCTGATGCGACAGATACGCCCCCTTATGCCTAACCAGCCCCTAACCGCCCCCTAACCGGGGCCGGACGCCCGAACCGGCGTCCCCTTCAGACTGTCACCCCTTCGATCCGAACAGGGCGTCGGCGGCCTCGCGCCCCGCCCGCTTCTTTTCGATCTGCGCCTGGCAGCGGACGATCTCGCCCTGCAGCATCTCGATGCGCTCCTCGAGCTCGGCGACGCCATAGAGCTCCAGGTCCTCGCGGACCGCTTCCGTCAGCCGCTGGCCGCGGCCGATCCGAACCTCTGCGGGCTCCTCCATCGAAGACCTCCCTTTGCCGGTTCCGTTTCTGCGCCTATCTGAACCCCCAACGACACCAGCGCGCAAGACTAGGGAGGCCACAGGATGAGCCAGACGAACATGACGGCGATCGCCGTCGAGGGCGGCAAGGGCTCCGCGGCCGACATGAAGGCCGTGCAGCTTCCCCGTCCCGAACCGGGCCCGGGCCAGATCCTGATCAAGGTGGCCCACGCCGGGGTGAACCGCCCCGACCTGATCCAGCGCATGGGCTTCTATCCGCCGCCCCCCGGCTCGCCCGACACCATGGGCCTGGAGGTCTCAGGCGAGGTGGTGGCCGGCGCCGGTCGCTGGAAGGCCGGCGACCAGGTCACCGCCCTGCTGGGCGGCGGCGGCTATGCGCAATACGCCGTGGTGGACGCTAGGCACGCCTTGCCCGTGCCCAAGGGGCTGTCCCTGCTGGAGGCCGCGGCCCTGCCCGAGACCGTCTTCACCGTCTTCGCCAATGTGTTCGAGCACGGCGGTCTGAAGGCCGGCGAGACCCTGATGGTGCACGGCGCGACCTCCGGCATCGGGGTCATGGCCATCCAGATGGGCAAGGCCGCCGGCGCCAAGGTGATCGCCACGGCCCGCGGCGTCGACAAGGCCGCCACCGCCAAGGCGCTGGGCGCCGACGTGGCGGTGGACGCCACCACCGAGGACTTCGCCGAGGTCGCCAAGCGCGAGGGCGGCTGCGACGTGATCCTGGACATGGTCGGGGGCGATTATTTCGCCAAGGACCTGGACGCGCTGAAGACGGGCGGCCGCATCGTCTTCATCGCCAGCCAGGCCGGCGGCGAGGTCACCCTGCCGATCGGCAAGATGATGATGAAGCGCGCCGTGATCACCGGCTCCACCCTGCGGCCCCGGGCGCCCGACGAGAAGGCGCGCCTCGCCGCCGCCGTGGAGGCCACCGTCTGGCCGTGGATCGAGGCCGGCAAGATCCGCCCGCGCATCGACGCCACCTTCCCGCTCGCCGAGGCCGGCAAGGCCCACGCCCACCTGGAGGGCGGCGCCCATGTGGGCAAGGTGATGCTGACGGCCTGACCGGCGTCAGGCCGCGCGCCGGGCGTAGAGGAACTCGATCACCGAGGCGCGGGCCCCGACATAGGTCGGGTTCCCGGCCACGGCGAGCCGGTCGCGGGGCCGGGCCAGGTCGACGGCCAGGATGTCGCCGATGGTCGCCCGCGGGCCGTTGGTCATCATCACGATGCGGTCCGAGAGCAGCACCGCCTCGTCGACGTCGTGGGTGATCATCAGGACGGTGTTCTTCAGCGCCGTCTGGATTTCCATGACGCTGTCCTGCAGGTGGGCGCGGGTGAGCGCGTCCAGGGCGCCGAAGGGTTCGTCCAGCAGCAGGACCTTGGGCTGCATGGCCAGCGCCCGGGCGATGCCCACCCTCTGCTTCATGCCGCCGGAAATCTCCGAGGGCCGCTTGTCCCGGGCCTCCGTCATCTTCACCAGGTCCAGGTTGTGCAGGGTCCAGTCGCGGCGCTCGGCGGCGGACTTCTTGCCGGCGAACACCTTGTCCACCGCCAGGCGGACATTCTCCTGCACCGACAGCCAGGGCAGCAGGGAGTGGTTCTGAAACACCACCGCCCGCTCTGGCCCCGGCGCGTCGACGGCCTCGCGGTCGAGGATCACCGCCCCGGTGGTCACCGGGATCAGGCCGGCCACCACATTGAGCAGGGTCGACTTCCCGCAGCCCGAGTGGCCGATGATGGAGACGAACTCCCCCTGGTCCACCTGCAGGTTGATGTCGCGCAGCACCTCGGACTTGCTCGCCCCCTTCTGGAAGGTGACGCCGACGCCCTCGATGGAAAGATAGGCCTTGGCCATGGTCAGGTTCCTTAGCTCAGCGCGCTGCCGCGCGAGACGATGCGGCCGGCCAACGCGACGATGCGGTCGAGGAAGAAGCCGGTGAGCCCCACCCAGGCCAGGGCCACGACGATGTCGGAGATGCGCGAGGCGTTGTACTGGTCCCAGATGAAGAAGCCGACGCCGACGCCCCCCAGCAGCATCTCGGAGGCGACGATGGCCAGCCAGCTCATGCCGACCCCGATGCGCAGGCCGGTGAAGATGTAGGGGGTGGTGGCCGGCAGCAGGATCTTGAAGAAGTACTCCACCGGCGACAGCCGCAGGACGCGGGCGACGTTGACATAGTCGTCGGGGATATTGCGCACGCCGACGGCGGTGTTGATGACGATGGGCCAGATCGAGGTCACGAAGATCACGAACAGGGCCGAGGGATTGGCCTCGTGGAAGGCCGCCAGCGAAATCGGCAGCCAGGCGAGCGGCGGCACGGTCCGCAGCACCTGGAAGATGGGATCCAGGCCCCGGTGGGCCCAGCGGTTGGCGCCGATCAGCACCCCCAGCAGCACCCCGCAGACCGCCGAGATGGAGAAGCCGAGCGCCACCCGCCGCAGGCTGGTGGCGATGTGCCAGAACAGGCCCTTGTCCACCCCGCCCCGGTCGAAGAACGGATCGACGATCAGCTCGCGGGACTCCGACCAGATGCGCGAAGGCGAGGGCAGGCCTTCGTAGGAGTCGCCACACAGCAGTTGCCAGACCACCATGATGATCAACAGGGTCAGGGCCGGCGGCAGCACGGTCGCCGCCATGGATGCGGCGCGGCGGCCAAGGTCGGCCAGGAGCCGTGCGACCGCCGGCGGCTTAGCCTCCAGGACCGCCGGCGCGGCGACGGGCTCGCTGGAGAGGAAGGCGGGCTTGGGATAGGTCATGCCATTGCCTCCCCTAGACCAGCTTCTTGATCGACTGGCTGGCCAGGTAGGCGGCCGGATTGGCGGGGTCGAAGACCTTGCCGTCGAAGAACCTCTCCACGCCCCGGCTGTCGGCGGCCGGCGCGGCTTGGCCGATGGAGGCCGCCGCCGCGCGCCAGATGTCGGCGCGGTTGACCCTGTTCACCAGGGCCTTGGTGTTGGCGGCCTGGGGCAGGACGCCCCAGCGGAGGTTCTCGGTGGCGAACCACAGGTCGTGGGACTTGAAGGGGAAGCTGGCATTGTCGGCCCAGAACTTCATGACGTGGGGCGACCCCGTGACCTTGCGGCCGTCGCCGTAGTCGATGGTCCCCTGCAGCCGGGGCAGGATGTCGCCCATGGGCACGTTGATGTACTGGCGGCCCGAGACGATCGAGCACATGGCCGGGCGATTGCTCATCTTGTCGCACCAGATCTGGGCCTCCAGCACCGCGGCGGTGAGCGCCCGCGCGGCGCGGGGATAGCGGTCCACCCAGTCGGCGCGCATGCCGAGCGCCTTCTCCGGGTGGTTCATCCAGATCTCGCTGGTGGTGGTCGCGGTGTAGCCGATCTTCTGGTTGACGGTCTGGCCGTTCCACGGCTCGCCGACGCAGAAGGCGTCCTGGGTGCCCGCCTTCAGATTGGCCACCATCTGGGGCGGCGGGATGACGATGGTGGAGACGTCGGTCTCCGGATTGATGCCGGCGGCCGCCAGCCAGTAGCGGATCCACAGGTCGTGGGTCCCGCCCCGGAAGGTCATGGCGATCTTGGCCGGGTTCTTGGCGGCCTTCAGCTGCGCGAACTTGGCCTTGGCCCCGGCGGCGTTGAGCCCGACCTTCACGGCCTTCAGGTCATTGCCCACCGAGATGGCCTGCCCGTTGGTGTTGAGGCGGGCCAGGATGTACATCGGCAGGGGCTTGCCGCCGGTCTGGACCCCCAGGGTGAACTGCAGGGGCATGGGCGACAGGATGTGGGCGCCGTCGATGCCCCCGCCGCCGGAGCCCAGCACCAGGTTGTCGCGAGTCGCGGCCCAGGAGGCCTGTTTCACCACCTCCACGTCGGGCAGGCCGTGCTTGGCGAACAGGCCCCGCTCCTTGGCGATAATGATCGGCGAGGAGTCGGTGAGCGCGATGAAGCCCAGGCGGGCCTTGGCCACCTCGGGCCCGGCCCCGGCGGCGTGCGCCCCGGAGGGGAAGGCCGCCTTGGCGGCGGCCAGGGTGGCCGTGGCGGCCAGGATGGCGTTGCGGCGGGTCAGGCCTGGGTCGGTCTTGTGGGTCATGATCTGCAAGTCCCCTAGAGCTTGTATTCGAGGGTGAGCCACGCCTTGGCGCGCGAGGGTGGCGGCGCCAGCGTGCCGATCGGGACGGCCGCCTCGCGCTGGAAGTCGGCGTATTTCAGCTGGATCGACAGCTTGGGCGTGATGGCGGCGATGACCTGCACGTCCCACTCGTGACCGAGGTCGGCCCCGGTCCGCTGGTCGTCAAAGTCGTGGTAGCGGACCAGGATGTCGCTGTTGAACAGGTAGGTCTTCTTGAACCGCGGCTTGACGTTGAAGCCGAGGTTCTTGTCCTCGATCCCGTCGGCGAAGCTCTTGTTGCCGCCGGCCGAGACGAAGGCGTCCGACCAGCCCTGGAAGGCGTGCACGGTGGCCAGCGGCGTGGTGAAGCCGCGGGCCCCGTCCCCCTCCAGGGACTCGTAGCCGAGCTTGAGGCTGTAGATGTCGAAGGTCCCTGCCAGGTCGGCGCCGACATAGGCCAGGTCGAAGGCCGGCGTATTGCCCCGATAGTCGCTCTGCACCGCGTAGGTCGCGTTGTAGGCCAGCTGGTAGAGCCCGACCCAGGTCTTGCCGGAGACCTTGGCCCCCTTGGTGATCGAGGAATTGATCGCCGAATTGCCGAAATCCAGGGCGTAGACGAAGCCCTGCAGGCGCAGGGCCTCGGCTGGGGACCAGGTGACGTTCAGCAGGTGGCTGTCGCTGTCCCAGTCCTTCAGCTCGCCGAGGATGCGGTTGATATGGGTGACATAGGCGTAGGTCGCCTTGACCCGGCCGAGCGCGACGTCGGCGCGCACGCCGTCGAACGTCTGCTCGTCCTGGCGCCAGCCGACATTGCCCACGAAGCGCTGGTCATCCAGCAGGATGCGCTGGCGCCCGGCGGTCACCTGCAGGGCGGCGCTGGGGGTCCAGGTGAGCTGGGCTCGGTTCAGCTCGGTGACGTCGGGGTCGTTGATGATGGGATAGCGGGCCTTGTCGGCGCCGTTCAGGGGCGGGGTCGCCGCCCCGGGCGCGTTGACCGCGAAGTGCTCGGGCCCGATCTGGCGGACATCCTCGAACTCGATCAGGCCCTTGAAGCCCTTGAAGTCGGCGGTCTCCCAGCCGAGCCGCGTGCGGACGGTGAAGGCCCGGCCCTCGTCGCGCAGGGTGGCGGTGCGGGTCTGGTCGACGGTCTCGTAGCGGGCCCGCACCTCCAGCAGCAGCTTGCCGGTGGCGATCTGGTCGCTGAGCGTCGGCTCGGGCGCCGGCGGGGCCGGCGGTTCGGCCACCTCGGCCGCCGGTTCCGGCTCCAGCGGTGGTTCGGCGGTCTGCGCCTGGGCCAGTCCCGCCCAGAGCAGGGCCGCAACGCCCGTTCCCAGGGCGAGCCTCGTCTTGGTTCTCGTCATGCCTCAATCCCCCAAGGCCAAAAAAAAGACGCCCGGCGAAGCCGCTGAGCGGCCTCTCCGGACGTCATTGTCCATGCATCCGACGGTCGCCGTCGGCGGCCCTCTCGGGCCCTCGCGGAACCTCGTTGTCCCGCGTGTCGCCCTCAGGAGGGGGCCGGCTGATCGCGTCGGCAATCGGAAAACAGCGCTATCTGGGGGGATCGCCCGCGATCAGGGTCATATTGCACAGCAGCAAAGCAGGATGACCGGCGCCTCTGCCCGCATTTCGCGCGTTTTCGACGCTTGAGGTGCGTTGGAGGCCCTTGTGTGTGGGGCTTCCGACGGATCTGGCGCGCGCCGTGGCTCCGGCGGCGAGGCTCCGGCCCGAGGTGTGAACGCCATTTTCGCCGCACCTGCGAAGGCTCACCCCGGCTGGGCGGCCTCGGCCTGGCCGGCCTCGAACGCGGCGCGGCGGGCTTCCATCTGGGCGAGGCGTTCGGCGCGCAGGACGGGATCCCAGGCGTTGCGGGGCCCCACATGCATGCCGCCGTCCACCAGCAGGCTGACGCCGGTGACGAAGGCGCTCTCGTCGCTGGCGAAGAACAGGGCGGCGTTGGCGATATCCTCCGGCAGGCCCGGCTTGGCGATGGGCTGGGCGTCGGGGGCGGTCTGGGCCATGCCCTGCTTGACCATCGTGGCCAGGCCCGCGGGCATCACCGAACTGGGGGTGAAGATATTGGTGAGGATCAGGCCCGGGCAGATGGCGTTCACCCGAACCCCGTCGCGGGCCAGCTCGGCGGCGGCGACCTTGGTCAGGTGGATAACCCCGGCCTTGGCCACGGAATAGGCGATGGGCCCGGCGCCGGCCTGGGTCCCGGCGATGGAGGCGGTGTTGACGATGGCGCCGCCCCCGCGCGCCTTCATGTGCGGCAGGGCGTAGCGCATGCCCAGCGCCACCGAGCGCAGCAGCAGGGTCTGGCTGAGATCCCAGGCCTCGCCGGTCATGTCCTCCAGCCGCGCGGGAGAGCCGCCGGCGCCGGCGTTGTTGAACAGGATATCCAGGCCGCCGAAGGCCTCCACGCAGGCGGCCATCAGGGCCTCGATCTGACGCTCCTGCGTGACGTCGCAGTGGCGATATCGGACCTGGCCCTCGAAGCGGGCCTCCAGCGCCGCGCCGGCCACATCGTCGATGTCGCCCACCATGACTCGGGCGCCCTCCGCCACGAAGCGCTCCACCGTCCCCAGGCCGATGCCGGAGCAGCCGCCGGTGATAACGGCGATCTTGGTCTTCAGGCGGTCCATATGCGCTTCCCCACGGGCCCGATCGGGCGGTCCTTTCCCTCAAGAATGAGCCGCGGCCACCGTCGACGCAAACCCCTTCTTCGAAGAATGCCGGGCCGCTTCCGCACCTGCCATGATGGCGCCTCGCCCCGCGAATTCTGGCGTAACGCTGGTTTTTTACGAGCGACGCCGCCCACGCTAACGGGCGCAACCGCCAAGCGCCGCGACGCTCTTCCGACAGTACCCAGTCCTAGGATTTATAAGGCGTAACCGGTTATTCGACACCAGCACAAACGCACCTGAAGTTCGAAAGATTCCGCGCCGCTGGGGCGGAACGACTCCATGCGGCGTCCAAATTGACGACAACGTCAGAGATTGACGGAGCGGAATGCATACCTCAAATTCGAAACCAACGCGGACACCGCGTGAGGCCGAAGAGCCATAGGGGGAGGATTCCGAGGATGTATCGTAGATTCCAATTGCTGGCGGCCACCGCCCTGGCGTCCGCCACGGTGGCTGGCGCCGCCCAGGCCCAGAGCGGCGCCACCACCACCATCGAGGAACTGGTGGTCACCGCCGAGAAGCGCGAACAGAGCCTGCAGGACGTGCCGGTGGCGGTTTCGGCCTTCACCTCCGAGAAGCGCGACCTGATCGGGATCAGCAGCGTCCAGGACATCACCAACTTCACCCCGGGCCTGGCCTATTCGGCCGGCACCGATCGCATCAGCCTGCGCGGCATCGGCCGCCTGACCAACAACCTGGCCTCCGAGCCCGGCGTCGCCACCTATGTGGACGGGGTCTACACTTCCTCGACCGTCGAGGTGGGCCGCTCGCCCCTGTTCATCGGCCGGGTTGAGGTGCTGCGCGGGCCCCAGGGCACGCTCTACGGCCGCAACTCCATCGGCGGGGCGATCAACGCCATCTCCAAGCGCCCCACTGACGACTTCTCGGGCGAGATCCGGGGCAGCTACGGCAGCTACAACCGCCGGGTCCTGGAGGGCACGGTGTCGGGTTCGATCACGGAGGGCCTGCGCGTCCGTCTCGGCGCCTCGATGACCAAGCAGGACGAAGGCTGGTTCCATAACATCGCCGGCGGCCCCGACGAGGGGGACATCCGCGACGAAAAATACTTCGAGGCTCAGTTCGAGGGCGAGCTGGGGGACCATGCCGACTTCTGGCTGAAGGTGGCCAAGAGCAAGTACGACAACCGTTCGGCGCCGGGCGGACGCACCGGCGGCAGCCTGACCCCGCTGGACACCGCCCTGATCACGCCCGGCAGCCTGTCGCCCGGCGTCGGCTACGGCTTCGCCTTCGGTCAGAACGTGGTGGCCCTCGGCCCGGCGCGGAACGGATCGTTCGTCACCACCGGTGACCTGACCGCCTTTTCCACCAACGCCCAGACCTTCAACGGGCTGGAGGACTATTCCAGCCAGCTCCAGGCCAATGTCACCTATCATTTCGATGGGGCGGACCTGAAGTACATCGGCGGATTCCAGCACTACAAGTACGCGCTGCAGAGCGACTTCGACGGCACCGCCCTGCTCTCCTACACGATCCCGCTGAACCCGGGGATCACCTCGCCGAGCGCCTGCAACCCGATCTATGTGGCGGCGGGCATCTGCCGGCCCCTGGTGGCGCGCCCGAACGTCGTCAGCCTGTACAAGGAAAACAAGGAGTGGTTCAGCCACGAGGTGAACCTGGCCTCGACAAGCGACGGGCCGGTGCAGTGGATCCTGGGCGCCTATCTCTACAACGAGAAGTACAAGCAGCCCTTCGAGATCACCCTGCCCGACCAGGCCGAGCTGGCCACGCCGTCGGCCGCCGCGGCCAATCCCAAGCGGATCATCTACTATACCGACCAGTCGATGGAGGCCTGGTCCCAGGCGGCCTTCGGCCAGGTCGACTGGCAGTTCACCGACACCCTGAAACTGACGGCGGGCCTGCGCTACACCGCCGACAAGAAGAAGGGCGTGGAGTCCGGCCGGCTGTTCTGCTTCGGCTGCTCGGCGGCGGTGGACCCGCGCGTCCTCGGGTCCTTCACCCCGGTGCTGGACATCACCACCTCGACCTTCTCCGGGGCCCGGCCCGCCGGCGTCACCGACCCGCAGATGGGTGTCGTCGGCCCCGCCGTCACGGACGCCGCCACCGGCGTCCGCCGCCGCGGCCTCTACGACACCTGGAGCGCCTGGACCGGCACGGCCGGCCTGGAATGGCAGCCGGACGCCAGCACCCTGGCCTACGCCAAGTACAGCCGCGGCTATAAGGCCGGCGGCTTCAACTCGGGCACCATCACCGCCTTCCCGGAGACCGACTCCGAGCACGTCAACGCCTACGAGCTCGGCCTGAAAAAGGATTGGAGCGGCACGCTGCAGACCAACGTCTCGGCCTTCTACTACGACTACCAGGACGCCCAGGTGCCGGTGAGCACCCAGCCGCCGGTGGGGCCGTCGACCTCAATCTTCTACAACATCCCCAAGGCCCGCAGTCTCGGCTTCGAGCTGGAGAGCATCTGGCAGCCGATCGCCAACCTGCAGCTCCTGTTCAACTACTCCTATCTCGACGCCACCATCCGGGAGTCCTGCTGCATCACCGACGGGGCCGATCCGGCCGCCGTGGCGCCCGGCGCAAAGCCGGTGAGCGCGCTCGGCGCGGTCGATCCGATCACCGGTGCGCCGACCTCCCGGGGCCAGGACTTGTCGGGCAATCACCTGCCGGTGGCGCCGCGCCACAAGGTCAGCTTCAACGCCAACTACACCTGGGAGTTCGAGCCCGGCTCCATCACCGGATCGGTGAGCTATGTCTGGCGCGACAAGGTCTATTCGTCGATCTTCGACCGTCCCTATTACCAGGCCCCGGCCCGCAGCCAGATCGACGCGCGCCTGGCCTGGAAGGACGCGGCGGACCGCTACACGGTGATCCTCTACGGCAAGAACCTGACCGACGAGCAGGACTTCGACACCCTGGCGGCGACCCGCCAGACCGGCTTCAACGGCGGCGGGGCCTACAACCTGAACCGCACCTATGTCCTGGTCCCGCCGCGGACCTATGGGGTGGAGCTGCAGTACCGCTGGTAGGCTGGACCGGGCGCGCCCTTCGTGGCGCGCCCACCATCCCCGACGATCGAAAGGCGATCCCCGGAACAGGTCGCGAACGCGGCCGGCGAGCAGGCGGATGAGGCGGCAAACCCTTGGTGGGCAAGGACTTGCATTGTGTCAGAACTGTAAGATCAAAGCCGTTGACGGCGTGGCGGGCCTCCCGCACGGTTCGTTCTAAGCAAGACGATAACAAGGCTGCGGGCTTCGCCACGCGGCGGGAGGAACATGGTGGATCGCGGCTCTCCTGCGTCGATGACGCGTGGACTCCAGGCGGGCGCGCGTCCCCCGGTCGGACTGACCACCAAGGTGCTCTACGGCCTGGGCGCCGTGGCCAATGCGGTAAAGGCGCGGGGTCTCTCGACCTTCCTGCTGATCTTCTACAATCAGGTGGTGGGGCTGCCGCCGCAGATGGTCTCCACGGCCATCTTCATCGCCTTGATCTTCGACGCCTTCTGCGACCCGCTGGTGGGGCAGATCTCCGACAACTTCCGCTCCCCCTGGGGCCGGCGGCACCCGTTCATGTACGCCGCGGCCCTGCCGGTCAGCCTGGCCTTCTTCCTGATCTGGAACCCGCCCAGCGGCTGGAGCCAGGGCGAGCTGTTCGGCTACATGCTGGCCTGCCTGCTGGTGATCCGGCTGTTCGACACCTTCTTCGAACTGCCCTCCTCGGCCCTCGCGCCGGAACTGGCCCATGACTACGACGAGCGCACCAGCCTGATCGCCATCCGCGGCCTGTTCACGGTCCTGGGCGGCCTGGGGATGACCCTGATGGTCTATCAGGTGTTCATGAAGGAGGGGCCGGACGGCTCGGGGGGCATCACCGAGCGGGCGGGCTATTTCGGCTATTCGTTGTTCGCCGCCCTGCTGATCTTCACGGTGATCATCGTCTCCACCACCGGGACCTTCAAACAGATCCCCTATCTGCGCCAGCCGCCGATCCGGAAGATCGGCTTCAGGCTGATGGCCCGCGAGGTGGCCGCCACCCTGAACAACCGCTCCTTCGTGGTGGCGGCGGTGGCCGGCATGTTCATCGCCATCGCCATGGGCCTGAAAAACGGGCTGGAGCTCTACTTCGCCCTCTACTTCTTCCAGCTCACCCAGGGCCAGCTCTCGATCCTGACCATCGTCGGCGTGGCCGCCAGCGTCGCCGGGGTGATGCTGGCGCCCCGGGCGGGCGCCCTTTTCGGCAAGAAGCGCGCGGCGATCACCCTGTTCACCGGGGCCCTGGCCACCGGCATCACCCCGCTGACCATCACCCTGATGGGGATCGCGCCGCCGCCGGGCTCCGACGCGATGTTCTACATCATCTTCGTCGAGACCTTCTTCAACGGCGCCATGGCGGTGGCCACCGGGGTGTTGCTCTCCTCGATGATCGCCGACGTGGTGGAGGACGCCGAGGTCAAGACCGGACGCCGCTCCGAGGGCCTGCTGTTCTCCGCCGACAACCTGTTCAAGAAGATCGTCTCGGGCATGGGGATCTTCGTCTCGGGCAGCCTGCTGGCCTTCGTCAACTTCCCCGCCAACGCCAAGCGCGGCGCGGTCGATCCCGACATCCTGCGCGAACTGGCCCTGATCTACCTGCCGCTCGCCACCGCCCTGTACGGCTCGGCCATCCTCTGCCTGTTCGCCTTCAAGATCGACAAGGCGACCCACGAGTCCAACCTCACCAAGCTGAAGGACGCCGCGGCCCTGGCCGAGCTGTCGGGCGCCGACGACCAGATCGGCGGCCTGCCTGGCGTGGCCGGCGGCGCGGCCCCCGTCGCCCCGCGCGGGTGACGGCATGATCGACGCGCGCCGTTCCCGCCCTAATCTGCCGCCGATTCGCACAGCCTAACTTCCGCCCCCCTCAAGCCCAAGAGCGCCGCCTTGTCCGACGACATACCGACCCTTCGAGAAGCGCCGAGGCTCGGCATGTCCACCAAGCTCTCCTACGGGGTGGGCTCCATCGCCGTGGGGGTGGCCACCCTTGGCCTCTCCTCGTCCCTGCTGCAGCCCTATCTGAACCGGGTCATCGGCCTGCCGGCCATGTGGGTCGGGACGGCGATCATGCTGACCCTGATGCTGGACGCGGTGATCGACCCGGCCATCGGCCAATGGTCGGACAAGCTGCGGACCAGGTGGGGCCGGCGCCATCCGCTGATGTACGCCTCGGCGCCCCTCATCGCGGCGGCCTGCATCGCCTTCTGGAACTCGCCGGCCACCTGGCCGCCCGCCACCACCGGGGTGTTCGTCATCGGCATGCTGGTGCTGTTGCGCCTGTGCGTCAGCCTCTACGAGATCCCCTCGGCGGCGCTCGCCCCGGAACTCACCAGCGACTACCACCAGCGCACCACCCTGTTCAGCTACCGCTTCTTCTTCGGGGTGGTCGGCGGCCTGGGGATGAACGTGGTGCTCTACCAAGTCTTCCTGTCGCCGGCGGCGGGCGGAATCCTCAACCGCGGCGGCTACGCCAATTTCGGCATCCTGGCCGGCGGGGTGATGGCCGCCTCCATCATCGTCTCGGCGCTCGGCACCCACCGCCACATCAAGGGCCTGTACCAGCCGCCCGTGCGCCAGGTCCCCCTGAGCCAGGTGGTCAAGGAGGTGATCGGCACCATCGGCAACCGCTCCCTGGTGGTGGTGATGATCTCGGGCCTCTGCTCCGGCGTCGCCGGCGGTCTGAGCGGCGCGCTGAGCCAGTACTTCTACATCGAGCTCTGGGGGGTCAGCGCCGCCTCGATCTCCTTCATCTCCATGGCCGGTGTCCTGGCCTCGGTCTCCGGCGTCGCCGTGGCCGGCCCCGCGGCGCGGGTCTGGGGCAAGAAGCGAGCGATGCTAGTGCTCTTCGTCTGCTCGGTCTTCACCTCGGCCGTGCCGCTGTCGCTGAAACTGCTGAACCTGGCGCCCACCGACAGCGGCATGGTGCTGACCCTGCTGCTGGTGGACTATTTCATCGCCACCACCCTGGCCATCTCCGGCTTCATCATCATCTCCTCGATGATCGCCGACGTGGTGGAGGACGCCGCGGTCAAGACCGGGGTCCGCTCCGAGGGCCTGCTGCTGGCGGCCAACGGCCTGCTGCCCAAGTTCACCGGCGGCATCGGCGTCTTCCTGTCCGGCGTGCTGCTGACCCTGGTGGCCTTCCCCACCCATGCGGCGGCCGGAACCGTGGACCCGGAGATCATGCGCCGCCTGGCCCTGATCTTCCTGCCCATCAACACCGGCATGAGCCTGCTCTCCATCGCCGTCCTGCTGCCCTACAAGATCGACGAGACCCGCCACGCCTCCAATGTCGCCACCTTGGAGGCCGCCGCCGCGGTGGCCGAACGGGCGCGGATCGAGGAGGCGCGGCCCGTCGTCGACGGCGCCTCCAGCGTCTAGAGACGGCTCCCAAGAACCGGGCTAGGATCGCAAAACAGAACAGAAGTCCGGGGGGGAACAATGACGCAGGCCGTACCAGCAGCTCAAACCGATCGCCGGCTGAGCCTGCCCACCAAGCTGTTCTACGGCTTCGGCTCGGTGGCCTTCGGGGTGAAGGACAACGGCTTCTCCTACTTCCTGCTGATCTTCTACAACCAGGTCATGGGCCTGCCCGCCCAGACGGTGGGGCTGGCGATCATGATCGCCCTGTTCGTCGACGCCTTCCTCGACCCTATCGTCGGCCAGATGTCGGACAATCTGCGCTCCCGGTGGGGGCGGCGGCACCCGTTCATGTACGCCGCGGCGATCCCCGTGGCGGTCTCCTACCTGCTGCTCTGGAACCCGCCGAAGTCGCTCGATCACCAGGGGCTGTTCTTCTATCTGATCGGCACGGCCATCCTGATCCGCAGCTTCATCACCTGCTACGAGATCCCCTCCTCGGCGCTGGCCGCCGAGCTGACCACCGGCTACGACGAGCGCACCAAGCTGCTCAGCTACCGCTTCCTGTTCGGCTGGATCGGCGGCTTGGCGATGTACTTCGCCGCCCTGAAGATCTTCCTGCGCCCCGACGCCGGCCACAAGGTGGGTCAGCTCAATGTCGAGGGCTACGCCCACTACGGGATCGCCGCGGCCCTGCTCATGCTGCTGGCCATCCTGGTTTCCGCCGGCGGCACCCACAGCCAGATCCCGTTCCTGCGCGAGGCGCCGCACCGCAAGCTCTCCCTGCCCATGCTGGCCCGGGAGATGTTCGGCACCCTGTCCCATCGCTCCTTCCTGCGCATCCTGACGGCCAACCTGTTCGCCGCCATGGCCGGCGGCCTGACCCTTTCCATCAGCCTCTATTTCACGACCTTCTTCTGGGAGTTCAGCTCGGCTCAGATCGCGCTGTTCACCTTCGCCAGCCTGACCTCTGCCCTGTTCGCCTTCGCCGCGGCGCCGGCCTTCTCGCGGAAGTTCGGCAAGAAGCGCTCGGCCATGACCCTGCTGCTGATCGGGCTCGCCGTGGGCTGCACGCCGATCGTCCTGCGCCTGCTGGGGCTGTTCCCCGAGAACGGCAGCCCGCTGCTCTTCCCGCTGCTGTTCGCCCAGAACGTGATCTCCACCGGCGCCACCATCACCGCCAACATCCTCACCTCCTCGATGATCGCCGACGTGGTGGAGGACAGTGAGCTGCGCACCGGCCGCCGGTCCGAGGGCTTGTTCTTCGCGGCCTCGGCCTTCGTGGCCAAGGCGGTGACCGGCATCGGCATCTTCACCTCTGCCATGCTGCTCAAGGCCGCCGCCTTCCCGCAGGGCGCCAAGCCGGGTGAGGTGGACCCGGCGATCATCGCCCGCCTGGGCATGATCTACGTCCCGGTCCTGGTGGTGCTCTACGGCCTGTGCGTGACCTTCATGAACGGCTACCGCATCACCCGCGAGAGCCACGCCGAATCCCTGCGCCAGCTGGCCGCGGCCGCCGACCTGGTGAACGAGGGCGAGCCGGCCAGCGAGACCGGCAAGCTCAGCTAGCGAGCAAAGATTCCCATCAGCATCGGCCGGGCGAAGACCGAGGGCGCGGCCTTCTGGGTGACGCCGGGGACCCAGAAGCCCAGTTCCGCGCCTGCGTTCAGGGTGGCGTTGAGCATCTGGGCGGCGATGAAGGGATCCACCGGGCGGATCGAGCCCTCGGCGATGCCGTCGGAGATCATCGAGGCGAACCGATCGGAGACCCGGTTGGAGTGGGCCACCTGCTCCTCGCGCATGGCCTCGGGGAGGGCCGACAGGGCCGAGGTGCGCAGCAGCGGACCGTATTCGGAAAGCTGATATTCGGCCAGGGCGGCGGCGGCGCTGGAGAGCTTGGCCCACTGGTCCCCCGGCAGGCTCATGGCTAGGCGCTGGACCCGGCGCATCACCTCGAAGGTACGGTCGAAGCAGGCCACCACCAGGTCATCCTTGGCCTCGTGGTGATGGTAGAAGCTGCCCTTGGTGACGTTGAGCTCGGCGGAGATCTTGTCCACCGAGGCGCCCTTGTAGCCGCGGCTGTTGATCAGGCGGGTGGCCGCCAGCAGGAAGGTCTCGCGCCCCAGTTCGGCGCTGTCGGGCGCCGCCAGCTCGGCCAGCGGCGCGGGCGCCGGGGCCCATTCGGCGCCGGGCATGGCCAGGCCGCCGGTGAGGATGTCGAACATCCGGTCGCCGATGCGGCCATAGTCCTCGGGATCGTATTTCGGCAGCCAGGCCGCGGCCCAGAACAGCTGTTCCATCAGCATATGGGTGCGGGCCGTGCGGCGGCCGCGGCCGAGCCAGGCCAGCTCCGGCGCCTCGAACAGGTTCCGCACCTTGCGGAACAGCTTCATGAAGGCGTCGAACACCTCGGTGCGGCGCGGATTGTTCAGGGCCCGAATGTCCGACAGCACCGGCAGGGGCGGCAGCTCTCCGGTGGCGGTCACCCGCAGGCGCTCCAGGTAGAGGTCCAGCAAGCGGCGCAGGCGCAGGGTCGGGGTGGGCTCCCGCAGGGCGGTCTCGGCGGCCTGGGTCAACCACTCGACGCCGCGCATCAGGCAGGCGGCGGCCAGGTCGTCCTTGCGCTTGAAATAGTAGGTGACGCTGGTGGTGGAAAGGCCCACGGCGGCAGCGGCCACGCCCAGGGTCAGACCCTTCACGCCCTGGGTGTTGAGGATCACGGTGGAGGCGTCGAGGATGGCGTCGCGCTTCTTCTCAAAGCGGTCCGTCGACCGGGCGACGTTGCGGTCAGCCATCTCCCCTCCAGCCTCGCGCGGCCGATTCCGGCGCGTCGCGAACATCCCCTCTCTATCGGAACGTCGCGAAGGGGCCAATGGTCGGCGGGGAAGCTACTTCTGGACCCAGGCGCCTTCGGGGGTCTGGTAGTAGTCGCCCGGGCGCAGCTTGAGCTGGACGACGCTGGCGTATGCCGCGGCGCCGGCGGCTTCCGGAGTCACCCCGTTCCGGGCGGCGGCCTGGCGGTAGAGCTGGGCGCGGCCGGCGTTGATCTCGGCCACGGCGGCCTCGATCGTGGGATCGCCGCCGTCGCCCTGGACGAAGCCCAGATAGCCGTCGTTCTGCTCTCCGACGACGCCCGCGGACTTGGCGGCGTCGACGGTGGCCTTGGCGCTGGCGGCCAGCGCCGGGCCCGCAATGATTGTCCCGACGATGGCCGCGACGGGGATCAGCATCTTTTGAAAGGTCATGGTCATGGCGCCTAGAACAGGTCCGGATTCTGCTTGATCAGCGCCTTGACGTCGTCGTCCAGCCGCAGGCGGACATCGGCGTCGAGCTTGGCGTAGATCGTGATCGGCTTCACATCGACATGCACGGTGGCGCATCCCCAGGAGCTGAGGGCGACGCCGAGCGCCGCGAGCGCGGCGAAGGAACGGGGCGATGTCATCTCGGCGGCCTCATGGTCTGGTTGTCGCAGGCGGCGGCTGAACGGGGTCTGAACCGCGCAGCTTCTGATATTCGGCGAAGTCCCCCAGCAGTTGATCCAGGTTCAACGAACTGTCCAGGGTCAGGTCGACCTTGGTGCCCGAGGGCAAGGGCAGTTTCTTCTTCAGGAAGCTGCGCGTCAGCACCTCCTGCGGGGTCAGCCAGATCTCCTGATGGGTCGGAGGGGCGTTCTCCCCCTTGATGTGGAACAGCACCCCCAGCCGGCCCTTGGGCAGGCTGTTGATCTCGGCGTCCAGGCTCTGGAAGGCCAGGTTCTCCATGGCCTGGTAGGCGAAGTCGGTGAAGGTGTCGGTGGTGGGCGGCGGCGTCTTGTCCCCCAGCGGTCCCGCGGCCACGGCGCCGTCGGCGGCCACGGCGCTCAGGGCGTCGCGGCGGATCGACAGGCGGCCCGGACCGACCGCGTGCAGGCTGCCGCCGGAGACCCGCACCCCGTCGGGAGTGACCAGGAAGGGGATGGTGCCGCTGGCCTTGGCGGTGAGATCCATGCGGGCGGCGAAGGGCGAGGCCTCCACCAGGTCGGACAGCTGGACGTTGGTGAAGGCGATCACCCCCTTCCAGCTCTGGCCGCCGGCGAAGGGCAGGCTGAAGGGCTCCAACCGCACCTGGCCGCCGCCGAGCGCCATGTCGAGGGCCGCGACGTTCACCGCCTCGCCGGCGATGCCGAAGGTCACCTCCGCCTCCGTCAGGCCGGCCAGGGCGTCGATCTTGCGGGCGGTCAGGTGCTGGCCGGGGGCGGCGGTGAGGGGCGAGAGGCTGGTGAAAGCGACCTGACCCGCCAGGCCGGTGACCTGGCCGGCCGGACTGCGGAAATCCAGGCCGGGGATGTCCAGCACCCCGCCGCTCGTCGAACCGGACTTGGTCCAGGCGACCTGGCCATGGAAGCGGGCCTGGCCCGTGGCCGGCGGGCCCACCAGGGCGGCGCGGGAGGACAGGGCCGCGGGCTGCAGGCCGCCCTCGGCGAAGACCAGCGTCCCGGTGTCGAAGGTGAGCGCGCCGGCTCCCGTGGCGCCGTCATGGGTCAGGTCGCCCCGGCCCAGGGCGTGGCCGGCGGAATCGGCGGCGGCGATCTGGGCGCGCCAGACCTCGCCGGCCACCCGGGCGCTGGCGGTGGCGCGGACCGGATGGAAGCGGCGGTCGGGGCTGGTGTCGGCCACCTGGCCGGCGGCGAGGTCGAGGGTTCCGGTCAGACGCCCGTTGGTGGTTCCCAGGTCGAGGCCGCCGGCGCCCTCGCTCAGCGCGGCCTGCAGGAAGGGGACCTTGGCCGACAGGCCCTTGGCGCCGGCCCGGATACGCCAGTCGCCGTGGGCCAGGGTGAAGAGCGGGGCGGCCGTCGGGCAGAGCTCGCCGGCGATCGCCTCCACGTCGTTGGTCCCGAGCTCAAGCCGACCGGAGACCGGGGCGCAGCGGCTGGCGGTGAAGGCCAGAGCCCCGCCCGCCAGGCGCAGCTCGCCCTGGGCGGCGACGTGGCCGTCGCGGACCGGGCCGACGCCGGTGACGGCGCTCAGCCGGGTCTGGGCGGCGAGGCCGCCGGGTGTCAGGCGGTAGCGGTCGATGGCGAGGTCCAGCTCCGGCAGGCCGCCGCCGCTGACCGCCAGCTTCAGGGCGCCGGCGCCCTTGGCGTAGAGGGGCGCCGCGCCCAGGGCCTGGACGACAGCCAGCCCGCCGGCGGCGGGGCGTACGGCCAGGGGGGCCGTCAGGGCGAGGGTCAGGCCGCCGTCGCCGGCGGTGAGGGACAGGCCCCTGGTGGCCGCCCCGAAGCTGCGGGCGGCGCGCTTCAGGGCGGCGATCTCCGGGGCGTCACTGGCGCTGGCGGCGCCCAGGCCCGACCAGTCGCCGTGGGTGGAGAGCGATCCGGCCAGGGCCAGGTCGCCCCCCGTGGCGGCCAGGACGGCCGAGCCGCGCAGGTTACCGCTGAGGCGCGTCAGGGCGAGCTTGTCGCGGATCAGGGCCTCGGCGCCGATCCGCGTGGTTAGGCCCGCGGCGACCCGGTCGCCGCCCTGCCGGGTCCAGTTGAGGCCTTTCACGTCGGTGGAGACGCGCAGGGCCCGGACCTGGGCGCCGGCCAGATCGGCCCGGGTCGCTTCCAGGACCGCGGCGCCGTCGCCGGTCACCGAGAGGGTGTCGATCCAGCCGGCCGACTGGCCGGTGAAGCTGGCCTGCAGGCTAGCGTCCCGCAGGGCAGTCGCGCCATAGGCCAGGCGGCGGGCCTCGAGCTTCAGGGTCTGGGTCAGGCCGCCGTCGCCGCGCTTGTTCTTGAGGTCGGGATAGGCGGTGCGGGCGGTGAGCCGCAGGGTGGCGTCCTGCGCCGCGATCTGGCCCAGGGTCAGGTCACGGACGCTGACCTCCAGGGCCGAGACCAGCTGGTCGCCGACGGTCACCAGGTGCAGCTCGCCGGGGCCCAGGCGGACCGCGCGGTCGGCGCCCTTGAGCTCGGCGGGGGCGAAGGTGGCGTCCAGGCGGAGCAGGCGGCCGTCGTCCAGCCGGGCGGCGGCCCGGGCCAGCAGGGGGCCATAGTCGGTGTCCAGGCGCAGGCGGGCGTTCTCGATGGCGATGGCCGGCTGACGGGTGTCGGGGCGCGGGGGACGTTTGCGCAGCGCCTCGATCAGGGGGTCGAGCTCGCCCAGGGTGAGGCGGCCGGCCCTCCAGCGGCCGTGGATCACCGGGCTCGCCAGGCGGATCGAGGTGACGGTGACCCCGAAGGGCTTGCCGGCCCACCAGCCGGTGAGGCCGTAGCGGACCTCGGCCACCTGGGCGGTGAGGTCGGGGTTGGCGGCGGGGCCGATGCGAAGGGTCCCAGTGAAGCCACCGGGGCCGAAGGTGGAGAAGGCCACCTGCGACTCCACCCCCTGGGAGCGCAGCCAGCCGGTCAGCGCCTCCCGGGCGATGATCCGGCGGCCGGCATAGGCCAGGGCCATAACCAGGACCAGGGCGACGACGGCCAGGATCAGGACGGTGCGCCAGGTTCGCCGGGGGATGATCGCTGGGTCGGTCAAGGGGCGCCGTTGCTGCCGCGGGAAGGCGAAACTCTAGCGCAAAAGCGGCGCGGGCAGGGCCGTTCCCTGCACATGTCGGTCGGCCGTGAGAGACCAAACCCCATCTTCGTCGACATCGCCCCGGCAGGTCAGGCGACCGCCGGGTGATGCCTTCAACTATCTATTTGATATATATAAAGTCTTCGACTTCAGAGTCCGCCGAGGGAAGCGAGCGCGACGCCACCATCGACGGCGATGGTTTCACCGACGACGTAGTCACCGGCGCGGCTGGCCAGGTAGATGGCGGCCGCGGCCATGTCCTCGTCGCGGCCGATGCGGCGCG
>JAZKBZ010000049.1:0-6198 GCA_040388315.1 Pseudomonadota bacterium
CCACCATCGCCATGGCGGCGGTCGCTGCGGGCGCCGACGGCGTCTTCCTGGAATTCCATCCCAGCCCCGATGACGCGCTCTGCGACGGGCCGAGCACCCTGCCGCTGGACCGGGCCGAGGGCCTGCTTCGCACGCTGAAAGCCATTCATACGGCGCGGTCCTGATGCCATAACGGGCGGCGTCTTGACCGCGACGGCGCAAGACCGCACAGGCGGACCCATGGACCTCTCGACCCTGCAGCAACTTCTCAGCCGCCTTTCGGGCCAGCGCGTCGTCTGCGTCGGCGACCTGATGGTGGACCGTTTCGTCTATGGCGACGTCACCCGGGTGTCGCCGGAGGCGCCGATCCCGGTGCTGGCGCGGGATCGTGAGCTGGTGATGCTGGGCGGGGCGGGCAATGTGGCGCGCAACGTGGCCGCCCTGGGGGGCGATGTGGCCCTCATCGGCCTCGTCGGCGGCGACAGCGAGGGTCACGAGGCCCTGCGGCTGATCGGCGACAAGACCGGCATCGAGGGCTTCCTGGTCACCGATCCCGACCGCCCCACCACCTTGAAGACCCGCTTCGTCTCCGGCGGCCAGCAACTGCTGCGGGTCGACCTGGAGGCCAGCCGCCCGGCGACGGGCGAGGTCGAGCAGCGCCTGGTGCGCACCATCCGTGACGTGGCGAAGGGAGCCGGCGCCATCCTGCTGTCGGACTATGGCAAGGGCGTCGTCACCGACGCGGTGATCGGCGCCTGCCGGGAGGCCGGCTGCCCGGTGATCGTCGATTCCAAGGCCCGCAGCTTCCTGCGCTATGGCGCGGTCGATGTCATCAAGCCCAACGCCGCCGAACTGGCCTACGCCACCGGCCTGCCCACCGGGACCAACGCCGAGATCGAGCTGGCCCTGGCCCACGCCCTGTCGCTGTGCGAGGCCAAGGCCATCCTGGTGACCCGGGCCTCGAAGGGCATCACGCTCGCCGTCCGCGGCCAGCCCGTGGCCCACTTCCCCACCGCCGCCCGGGAGGTGTTCGACGCCTCCGGGGCCGGCGACACCACGCTCGCCGCCCTCGGCCTGGCGCTTGCCGCCGGCACGCCGTTCGCCGAGGCCATCGGCTTCGCCATGCTGGCCTCGGGGGTTGCGGTGGGCAAGGCCGGCACCGCCACGGTGCTGCCGGAAGAGCTCATCGAGGCCGCGCTGACCGCCCACATGGCGCCGGCGGAGCACAAAATCGTCACCCCCCAGCGGATGGTCGACGAGATCGCCCGCTGGCGGGCCAAGGGCCTGCGGGTGGGCTTCACCAACGGCTGCTTCGACATCCTGCATAGGGGCCACGTCACCTATCTCAACCAGGCCCGCGCCTGGTGCGACCGCCTGGTGGTGGGGCTCAACTCCGACCGCTCGGTCAAGGCGCTGAAGGGGGAGGGCCGTCCAGTCAACGACCTGGAGGGTCGGGCCATGGTGCTGGCGGGCCTGGGCTGCGTCGACCTGGTGGTGCCCTTCGACGAGGACACCCCGATCAAGCTGATTGAGGCCGCCCAGCCCGAGGTGCTGATCAAGGGCGCCGACTATTCGGAAGACCAGGTGGTGGGGGGCGACCTCGTCAAGGCCTGGGGCGGCGAGGTGCGCCTGGCCCAGATCGTCGAGGGCTATTCCACCACCGCGGCCATCGCCCGCATGACCGCCAAGGAGAGCACATGACCCGCCGCATCGCCTTCGTCACCGGCGGGGCCGGCTTCATCGGCTCCAATATCGTCGCCAAGCTGGCGGAAGACCCCAGCCTCGACGTGGTGGTCTGCGACTGGCTGCTGGAGGCCGACCTCGGCAAGTGGCGCAATATCGCCAAGCACCCGATCGGCGACTTCGTGGCCCCCGAGGCCATGTTCGAGTGGCTGGAGAAGCGCTGGCGCGACATCGAGATCGTCGTCCACATGGGGGCGGTCTCCTCGACCACCGAGCCGGACGCCGACAAGATCGTCCACGCCAACTTCACCCTGTCGCGCGACCTCTTCCGCTGGTGCGCCGACCGCCAGCGCCGCTTCGTCTACGCCTCCTCGGCGGCCACCTATGGCGACGCGACGGAGTTCGACGACAAGGACGACCTAGCCTCGCTGGCGGCTCTGCGGCCGCTCAACACCTATGGCTGGTCCAAGGCGCTGTTCGATCTCTTCGCCGCCCGCCAGGCGGCCCGCGACTACGCGCCGCCCCAGTGGGTGGGCCTGAAGTTCTTCAACGTCTACGGCCCCAACGAGGAGCACAAGGACTCCATGAAGTCGGTGGCCTCGCAGATTTGGCCCAAGGTCCGTGACGGCCACGCCGTGCAGCTGTTCAAGTCCTATCGCGAGGGCGTGGCTGACGGCGGCCAGACCCGCGACTTCGTCTACGTCCGCGATGTCGCCGACGTGGTGGCCTGGCTGGTGAAGTCCGAACAGGTCAACGGCGTCTACAATCTGGGTTCGGGCAAGGCGCGGACCTTCGAGGACATGGCCAAGGCCGTCTTCACCGCCGCCGGCAAGCCGGCCCAGATCGAATACACCCCCATGCCGCCGGCCATCCGCGACAAATACCAGTACTTCACCCAGGCCAGGATGGACCGCCTCAAGGCCGCCGGCTTCAACCAGCCCATGACGGCGCTGGAGGACGGCATCACCGACTATGTGCGGTCATACCTGTCGCAGCCGGACCCCTACAGGTAGGCGATGGCCGAACGTCCCAAGGGCTTCAAGCGGCTGGTGTCCGCGGCCGCGGTGGCCTTCCTGGGCCTGGTGGTCATGGCCGCCTTCGTCTGGCGCGACGACATCGCCAGCAACGCCCTGGACCCCAAGGAGCCGTTCCAGACCTACCGTCCGCCGCCGGCGCCCGACTACACCCAGCGGGCGGCCTGGGCCCTGCTGCCCGCCAAGCCCGACGTCTGGACCGCGGGCGATCCCCCCGCCGACGTCTTCTTCGTCGCCCCCACCACCTTCGACGGCGGCCGCGACTGGAACAGCCCCATCGACGACGTGCCGGCCGACAAGTTTTTCCGCCGGGTGGTGGCGCCCAACTATGCCGGGCCCTTCGTCCGGGTCGGCCGCCTGTTCGCCCCCCGCTACCGCCAGGCCAGCCTCTACACCCTGCTGACCCTACGGGAGGACGCCCGCGACGCCCGCCGCTTCGCCTATGCCGACGTGGCGGCCGCCTTCCGCCAATACATGGCCGCCGACAACAAGGGCCGACCCTTCCTCATCGTCGGCGTGGAGCAGGGGGGCACGATGGCCTCGCGCCTGATCGCCGAGGAGGTCACCCCCAACCCCGCCGTGCGCGCCAAGCTGGCGGCCGCCTATCTGATCGAGACCGTAGTCCCCGCCGACAATCCGCCCCTGCCACCCTGCGTCCGGCCGGGGGAGGCGGGTTGCCTGGCCGCCTGGGCCTCGGCCTTCGACCGCGACATCGAGCGCGTCCAGGCCCTGAAGGACCGCTCCCTGGTCTGGGGTTCCCAAGGCGACCTGCAGAACCTCGCCGGCCGCGCGCCGCTCTGCTTCAATCCGCTACTGGGGGCGGTCACCGACGCCGAGGCCCCGGCCAAGCTGAACCAGGGGGCGGCCAACGCCACCGGCCTGGAATGGGGCGCGCGGCCCGCCTTCCTCACCCGCCAGGTGTCGGCCAGGTGCGACGGCGGCATCCTGCGGGTTTCCCGGCCCAAGCCCAAGATGCTGAAGAGCGCAGGCTCCTGGGCCGACAAGCGCAAGGTTCCGGGCTACAACCTCTTCTACGGCGACTTGGAGGCCGACGCGAAGGCCCGCGTCGTGGCCCTGACCTCCAACCCCGACTTCGCCCGCCCCGCGCCCCCGATCACCGAGGTGCGAACGGTGAAGGGGTCGGCGGTGCGCCGGATCGACTGACCGCGCCACAATTCCAGCCAAGCTCGCCCCGATCCTGCAGTCAGGATAGAGGGGGAGCGAGCCGATGACCTGGATGCGGATCTGTCTGAGCCTCGCCGCCGCCGCCGCACTTATGGCGGGGCCAGCCTGGGCGGGTCAGACAGCGCGACCCGACGGCAGCCTGATCGACTGGTCCCTGGACCGCCGGGCGGGGGGCGCCAAACAGGGCCTCCTGCTGCTCGCCCAGGGCTCCGGCTGCGAGTCGGTCCTGGACAACGCCAACATCGAGCGCGGCAAGGGCCTCCTCCCGGACTTCGCCGTCCTGACCGTGGAGAAGTACGGGGTCGCGCCCCACAGCAAGCCCGCCGCGACGCAGGACGGCTGTTCGCCCACCTTCTACGCCCACCACACCATCAGCCAGCGCGTGGAGGATTATCAGCGAGTCCTGGCCCTGGTGGAGAGGGAGCCCTGGTGGAACGGCCAGCTTGTCCTGTTCGGCGGTTCCGAGGGCGGCGCGGCCGTGACCCTGCTGGCGCCCCGCGTCCATCCCAGCGCGACGGTCATCTTCTCGACGGGCCCTGGCCAGACGTTCCGCCAGACCTTCAAGCTGGCCGTGCCCCCGCCCGTCTGGGCGGAGGCCGAGGCGGTGTTCGCCCGGGTTGAGGCCGCCCCGGAGAGCGCCGAGGTCTGGGGCGGCAATTCCTATCGCTGGTGGGCCGACATCCTGGATCACGACCTGCTGGCCGATCTGCTGGCGGTGGAGACCCCGATCCTCATCGTTCACGGAGAGAACGACCGATCGGCTCCAGTCGCCTCGGCGCGCGCGGCGCGCGACGGCATCCGCAAGGCCGATCGCTGCAACCTCACCTACTGGGAATTCCCCGGCTACGACCACCAGATGCGCGATGCCAGCGGAGGTGGGCACATCGAGGAGGTCCTGGGGCGCATTTCAGGATGGCTCAGGCGAGAACTCGCCGCGCCTGACGGAGTCCAGTGCGGCCCAGGCGCCTAGCCCGCGTCCTTCAACGGCGAACTCGCCCGCCAGTCGAACAGCTCCTGCAGCACCCGCAGCGCCTTGCCGCGCTCACTGGTGAGCTCCGGATCGCGGGCGAGGATCATGCGGGCGTCATCGCCGGCCGCCGCGATCAGGTCGCGGTGGGCGAAGGGGTCGGCGAAGACATAGGCCGGGAAACCGCTCTGGCGTAGGCCCAGCGCGTCGCCACCGCCCCGCAGCTCCAGGTCGGTCTCGGCGATCAGGAAGCCGTCGTCGGTGCGCCGCAGGATGTCCAGCCGCTTCTGGGCGGTCTCCGACAGCGGCGGGTCGTAGAGGAGCACGCAGGAACTCTCCCGCCGCCCCCGGCCGACCCGGCCCCGTAGCTGGTGCAGTTGGGCCAGGCCAAAACGCTCGGCCTGTTCGATGACCATGATGGTGGCGTTGGGGACATTGACCCCCACCTCCACCACGGTCGTGGCCACCAGCACCTTGATCTTGTCGTCGGCGAAGTCGGCCATGACGGCGTCCTTCTCCGGCCCGGTCATCTTGCCGTGCACCAGGCCGACCCCGGGACCGATCTTGGCCCGCAGCTCGATGGCCCGCTGCTCGGCGGCCTTGAGGTCCACCAGTTCGGACTCCGAGACCAGGGGGCAGATCCAGAAGGCCTGGGCGCCGCCGGCCACGGCCTCCCGCAGCCGCGCCTCCACCTCGTCGACCCGGGTCATGGGGGCCGCCCGGGTCGCCACCGGCGTGCGGCCGGGGGGCTTCTCGTCGATGCGGCTGACGTCGAGATCGCCGTAGACGGTGAGCTCCAGGGTCCGCGGGATCGGCGTCGCCGACATGGCCAGCAGGTGGACCGACTGCCCCTTGGCCTGCAGCAGCTGGCGCTGGGCCACGCCGAAGCGGTGCTGTTCGTCCACTACGGCCAATTGCAGCCGCTGGAAATGGACCTCGTCCTGGAAGAGGGCGTGGGTGCCGACGGCCACCTGGGCGGCGCCGCTGGCGATGGCCCGCAGCTTCTCGGCCCGCGCCGCGCCCTTGTCGCGCCCGGTGAGCAGGACGGCGGTGATCCCGTGGGCGGCCAGCGGCCCCGACAGGGTCTCGTAGTGCTGGCGGGCCAGGATCTCGGTGGGCGCCATCAGGGCGCTCTGGGCGCCGGCGGCGGCCACATCGGCCATGGCCAGCATGGCCACCACGGTCTTGCCCGAGCCCACGTCTCCCTGCAGCAGGCGACTCATCCGCTCGCCGGCGGCGAAGTCTGCGCGGACATCGGCCAGGGCGCGCTCCTGGGCGCCGGTGAGCGTGAAGGGCAGGTCGGCGACGATGGCCGCGGCCATCGACCCCGGCGCGATCTTCTCGGCCGGC
>JAZKBZ010000050.1:0-11166 GCA_040388315.1 Pseudomonadota bacterium
AGTAGCAATAGACTTCGAAGCGGTTGCGGTCGTAGTGCTCGAACAGAGGGAAGGCGAAATAGGCTACCGGATGCGCGCGCAGGTCGGAGGACATGAAGCCCAACCGAATCTTGCCGTTGGGCGTGCGTGGGCCGCCGCGGCTGATCGGTCGACGGGCGGCGGCGGCCTCGGCCTTGCGGCCCCATATGCGGTGCTGCTCGACCAGTTCATCCCGGTCCGCGTCCGTCGTCACGCCTGCAAGGTGTATTAGGAACGCGGTGTGGCGGCCCGCCTCCGCCCAGGTGCGACCGCGCGATTTGAAATCCCCGAGCCGGTCGACACTGTCATAGTCAGCTACCCGGCCCATGAGTTCGTAGGCAACTTTCAGCGTGCCGGCGTCATCCGGAAGGCGGTCCGCCACGTCGATCAGTGTCCTGTAACCGGCTTCGATATGGGCGGCTTCGTCGCCGTACCGAGAACGCCCCAAACTTTCGGCGAGCGCGACCCGGTAAGTTACGTTTTCTGGCTCCAACTGAACGGCGCGCTCAAAGTGAATATTGGCCCGCGGTCGGTCGTAGTCGCTGACAACGCCAGCAAGCTGATAGTGGACCCAGCCAGCATCGGGGTTCTTCGCTAGCAGCTCCATGAGATGCTGCTCAGCCTCGCGCAATTTTCCAGACCTGCGTAAGGCGAGGGCTCGGGCTTCGACTAGTTTGGAGTCCTCGGGATTGCTTGCTATTGCCCGGTCGAGCACGACCATGGCCTCGGATGGGCCGCGAGCTTCGGAGATCACCGCCGACAGGTCGAGCCATGCGTCTGTGAAGTTGGGTTTCAGCTTGCTCGCGAGATTGAAACGCATCTCGGCCTTGTCCAGATCGCCCGCAAACCAATAGGCGCGGCCGAGACTTCGGTTGATCTCGGCGCTGGTAGGCGTGATGCGCGCCAGCTTGATGAAGATTGGAAGCGCGGCTGAGTCGCGCAGGTCGTTATAGATATTGCCCTTGTTTTGCAGGACCATCTCGCTCTTGGGGTTAATCTTGGCAGCGTGATCCAGCGCCTTGAGGGCCTCCCTGTGCCGCTTCAGGCGCCGCAGCGCCACCCCGCGCAGATTCCACAAGTCGAAGTCCCGCGGGAACCTCTTGACGGCGACACCAGTCCACCGTTCCGCCTGCTCGTAGGCCTCTCGGCGCACCAGAAGGTTCCCGAAATTCCGGTAGAGAAGAAGAGGGGCATGCGGGTCAGTAGTGAGTTGCGCTTCTATGAACTCCACCGCCTCCTGGAACCGGCCAGCTTTGAGCATCGCTTCCGCCGGCGCGAATCTATCCATCGTCATGTGTGGTCCTGTCATGCGGCCGCCCCGTGCAGGGCCACACTCGCCCGCAGCCGCAAAGGTATTTCGGCGACACGCGACGATGGGGCGCCCGTGGCGGCCAGAAGTTGGCGCAATCTAGATGTCCTAGCCGCCGGCGCCAACAGATCCTACCTGTGGTCAACTTGCCACTTCAGGGTCAGAATCGCCGCCGACAGCGCCAGGCAGACGGTGTTGGAGGCCGCCACCGGCCAGCTCTCGATCAGAACGCCGTAGGCCGTCCATAGAACAAAGCCCGTGACGGTCACCACGTACATCCGCAGGGAGACCGAGGCGGCGTCCTTCTCCCGCCAGATCTTGGCGATCTGGGGCACGAAACTGGCCATCGAGCAGAGGGCCGCCAGGGTTCCCACGAGATCGGTGAGCGACGGGTGGGGGATGGTCATGGCGCGGGCCCTCTTCAGCGTCGCAGAAAACGGGCGCCCAAGACCCAGGTTGCCTGCGACGCACAAGAAGGGGTGCGGGAGGGGAATCCCGCGCCCAGCAAGCCACAGATCGTGACAGCCTGAGGTTGATGCCGGTTCAGGCACCCGTCGCGCTCTAAACATTGAGAGACCGAGCCTGTCCGTTTCAGATGGTCCATCTGAAACGGACAGGCTCTAGGCGAGAGGGGACCTCAGCGGGGCTTGTAGATCTTGTCGAACACCCCGCCGTCGGCGAAGTGGACGGCCTGAGCCCTCTTCCAGCCGCCGAAGGTGTCGTCGATGGTGGCGAAGGGGATCCTCGGGAAGTTGGCGGCGTATTTGGCCACCGCCTGCGGGTTGCGGGGCCGGTAGAAGTTCTTGCCGATGATGTCCTGGGCCAGCGGGCTGTAGAGGAAGTCCAGATAGCCCTCGGCGACGGTCCGGGTCTTCTTGCGGTCCACCACCTTATCGACGATGGCCACGGGCGACTCGGCCAGGATCGAGCTGGAGGGGTAGGCGATGTCGAACTTGTCGCCACACTCCTCGCCGGCCAGGTAGGCCTCGTTCTCCCAGGAGAGCAGGACGTTGCCCAGGCCGCGCTGGGTCAAGGTCACGGTGGAGCCACGGGCCCCGGTGTCGAGCACCGGCACGTTGCGATAGATCTGCTCGACGAAGGCCTGCGCCTTGGCCGGGTCGCCGCCCGGCGCCCGCAGGGCCGCGGCCCAGGCGGCCAGATAGGCCCAGCGCGCGCCGCCCGAGGTCTTCGGGTTCGGCGTGATGACCTCGATGCCGGGCTTCACCAGGTCGGGCCAGTCGCGGATCTTCCGGGGGTTCCCCTTGCGGACCAGGAAGACGATCGTCGAGTAGTAGGGGCTGGAATTGATGGGCAGGCGCGACTGCCAGTTGGCCGGCATCAGCCTGGCCTTGGCGGCGATCTCGTCGATGTCCGACGCCAGCGCCAGGGTGACCACGTCGGCCTGCAGGCCGTCGATCACCGAGCGGGCCTGCTTGCCCGAACCGCCGTGGCTCTGGTCTTGCCCTTCCAGTATTTGGCGTAGGCGGCGTTGATCTGCTTGTAGAGTTCCCGGGTGGGGTCGTAGCTCACATTCAGCAGGGTGATGGGCTTGGCGCCGGCGGCGAGGGCGGGCCCGGCCAGCAGGGCTGGGGCCGCGGACATAGCGGCGCCGGTCGCCAACACGCCGCGGCGTGTTGGCGTGTTGAAGTCACGCATGGATCGAGATCCTTGGGTTTGGGGCTCGGGCTAGAAGGCCAGTTGCGAGCGAAGGTTGAGAGCGTGGTAGTCCTGGCCGATGGCCAGGCCCGCGGCGTTCTTCCGGTCCACGCTTACGTTGTAGTAGTCGAGCATGAACTTGACGGCGGGGTTGGGGAACCAGTTCACCCCGACCGTCCAGATGTCCTGCTGGCCACCGCGCACACGGTCGGCGGCGACGAGGCTGTTCTCCGCATAGTTGAGGTCGATGGCGGAGTAACGGGCCGCCAGCTCCCAGGCGCCCCATTGGCCGTTGGCCGGGTCGAAGGGCTTGTCGACGCCAGGGGCGTCGAAGGCCCCGGTGGCGATATTGTACTTGCGCCGTTCGCTGGTCAGGACCCAGCCGCCCTCGACGTACCAGCCCTTGAAGCTGGGATCGGAGGCGCCGACCGCCGGGTTGCGGCGGTCGATGGAGATGTCGAAATACTCGCCCTGGACGAACAGATTCTGCTTCTGGGCGGCCAGTTCAAGGCCATAGGCCTGGGCGCCCCTGGCGTCGATCTGGCCGGTGTCCGCCAGACGGGCGCCATCGACCCGAAGTTCGGGACGTTCGCGCAGCTGCAGGGCGTAGCGGGTGGCGGCCGCGGCGCCCAGGTCGGTGGGCTGGGCTACGATGCTGGCGTTGGCGCCCACATGCACCAGCCAGTCGAAGCCATGGAGCGGCGTGCCGGCGAGGCGCAGGGCGTAGCCCTGCTGCTCGTCGAAGATCGGGGCGTTGAAGACCGTGGCGCCGGAGTTCAGGCTCTGGACCAGGGGGCCGGTGGCGATGGCCGAGGCGAACCAGTGGTCGCCGTTACCGATCACGCCCGCGCCGATGCGGGTGTCGCCGCCGGCCAGACCGCGAGCGATGTCGGCGGCGGCCGGACGCTCGGGGAACAGCGCCCCGTTGGTCGACGCCGCGTCCTCAAGGCCGAGCGGCGGGGCGAAGGCTCCGACCCGGAACCGCAGGGGCTTGAGGCCCGAATACTGGAGCCACATCTCCTGCACCCGGCCGGAGTCCTCCGCGCCGCTGCCGCCGAAGTCGAAGAGGATGTTGTAGTCGAAATTGCCGAACACCTTGCCGTCGACGCCGATACGGGCGCGGCGGAAGTTGGCGCCGCCCGACAGGTCGCGGGCGGTGACGGCGGCAGGCAGGCGGTCCTCTTGGTCGTACTTGCCGGTGTCGAGCTGCATCACCCCGTGCAGGGTGGCCGAGAAGCGGCCGTCGGAGGTGGCGATGGTCGGCCTGCCGCCCGCGATGGTGGCCGAGGTGGTGGTGGCGTCGGTGCGCAGGGCCGCGATGCTGGCCCCCGTCGAGACCTTCAGGTCGGCGATCTGGGCCTGGAGCAGGGCGAGCTGTTCTTCCAGCGCCGCGATCTTGGCGTCGGTCGCCGGGTCGGCCGCGGCCAGCCCGGGCCAGGCCAGCGCGAGGCCCGCGACCCCCGCCAGCAGTTTCGATTTCCAAGCCATTTGGCCTCTAGCCCCTCAATTGTCGGAGTTTCCAAAACTCAGATACGCAACGACGATATAAATCCGATAGGAGTAATAGAATTAGCTTTGAGGCGCCCGCAGATTTCCTGACAGAGCCGCCAAGCTTGGGCGGTTGTCATGTCGGTGTCATAAGTCTGGAGCCTGCTCAGATATTGCAGTTTCGGAGATTCGCCTTGTCGCAGACGCCGCCGCGCCGATGGCTCCGGCTCTCGGGCCCGGCGCTGATCGCCGGCGGCCTGGGCGTCCTGGCCTTGCTGGTGGTCGCCGCGGAAAGGGGCGATCAGAGCGACGCCGCGGCCTGGATGGCCCTGATCGTGGCGCTTCTGGTCCTGGCGGTCGCCTGGCGGGCCGGACAGCTCGCGCAGGACGCCACCCAGGCGCCGCAGATTCCGGCCCGGCCGCCGCACGAGAACGCGCCGCCCTATGTCAGCATCATCAACGCCCTGCCCGACCCGGTGCTGGTGATCGCAGCGCATGAACCCGATGACCTCACGGGGCGGCGTTTCGTCGTGGTCAATCAGGCCGCCCGCGACCTGCTGAGGATCCAGCACGACGCTGGCCTCCTGGTTACGGCGATTCGCGATCCCCAGGTGCTGGAGGCGGTGGACGAGGCCCTGTTCGCGGGTCTCGACAGCCAGGCGGTCTATGAGCCCGGCGGGGCCCAGGCCCGGGTGCTGAAGGCCTTCGCCAAGCCGCTCGGCGAGGCGCCCGACGGTTCGCGCCTGGCCCTGTTGGTGTTGCGCGACGAGACCGATATCCGCCGCGCCGAACAGACCCGCGCCGACTTCCTGGCCAACGCCAGCCACGAACTGCGCACACCGCTCGCCTCCCTCAGCGGCTTCATCGAGACCCTGCGCGGCCATGCCCGTACCGACGAGGGCGCGCGGGAGAAGTTCCTCACCATCATGCAGACCCAGGCCGAGCGGATGGCGCGCCTGATCGACGATCTGCTCTCGCTCTCCCGCATCGAGCTCAACGAGCACATCGCCCCCCAGGGCGAGACCGACCTGACCTTGGCGGTGATGGATGTGGTCGACGCCCTGGGACCCCTGGCCCGCGAGCGCGGCGTGACCTTGGCGCCCTGCCTGCCGCCCCGGGGCGAGGTGGTGGTGGCCGGGGACCGCGACCAGATCGTCCAGGTGGTGCAGAACCTGGTGGACAATGCGCTGAAGTACTCGCCCAAGGGCGGGGCGGTGACCATCGCCCTGCAGTCGGCCCTGACGGCCGACGCCGCCGCGGCGCCCCTGCGGCCCCAGGCCGCGCGCCTGTCCCTGCTCACCCCGGATCATGGGCATGATCTCTATGCCGCCTTGCGGGTGTCGGACTCCGGGGTTGGCCTCAAGCGTGAACATTTGCCGCGGCTGACCGAGCGGTTCTACCGGGTCGAGGGCCAGAAGAGCGGTGAGCGGTCCGGCACCGGCCTGGGCCTGGCCATCGTCAAGCACATCATGAACCGCCACCGCGGCGGCCTGGCGGTGGAAAGCCTGGAGGGCGAGGGGACGACCTTTAGCGCCTATTTCCCGCTTTCGGCGGCCGCCTTGGCCATGCCGGAGCCGCCCATCGGGGGCGTTGTTACAAAACCGTCTTAGAAGTGTCGTAAGCCGACAGCATTGCGCGGGCAGGTTCCGCGCGGCGTCAGGCGGACCACCGTCGGGCAAGTTGTTCTGGCTCTGGAGCCCCGATGCTCACCTGGATCGCCCTTCTGGCGCTCTTCCTGTTCTCCGGCGCGACCTACGCCTTTGGTCGCCGCAAGGCCCAGGCCCTGGTCCGCGGACAGAAGGGCGCCCTCCATTCCCTGCCGGGCTATCATGGCAGCTATGTCGCCCTGTGGGCGGGCCTGCCGGCGGCCCTGGTGGTGCTGGCCGCCGCCATGTTCGGCGGCCGGATGGAGGCCGCCCTGCTGCGGGCCGACATCCCCCCCGCCGTGGCGGCCCTGCAGGGCCAGATGCAGGACGTGTTCTTCGACGACGCCCGCGCCCTAGCCCACGGCGGCCAGGCCAGCGAGACGGCCTATGAGGGCGACCTGAGGGTCGCGCTGGAGGCCAAGGCCCAGCAGGCCAAGCGCCTGGAGCAGTTGATCCGCTACGGCGCCCTGGCGGCCGGGGCGGTCCTGGGCCTCGCGGGCCTGGCGCTGGCCTATCCGCGCATCAGCCCCAGTTTCCGCGCCCGCAACCGGGTGGAGGGCTGGATCGCGGTGCTGTTCATCGCCTGCGCCGTCACCGCCATCCTGACCACGGTGGGCATCGTCGCCTCCCTGGTGTGGGAGAGCTGGCGCTTCTTCCAGTCGGTGTCGCCCATCGACTTCCTGCTGGGGACCGACTGGGACCCGCAGATCGCCATGCGCAGCGACCAGTACGCCACCAAGGGCGCCTTCGGCGCCGTGCCCCTCTTCGTGGGCACCTTCCTGATCATGCTGATCGCCATGATCGTGGCCGCGCCCATCGGCCTCTTCTCGGCGATCTACCTTTCGGAATACGCCCGGCCCCTGACCCGGGGCGTGGTCAAGCCGCTGCTGGAGATCCTGGCCGGGGTGCCCACCGTGGTCTACGGCTTCTTCGCCGCCCTGACCGTGGGTCCGATCTTCCGCGAGGGTTTCAACAGTCTGGGCCGCCTGATGATCGGCGGCCCCCTGGACGGCCTGGGTGTCTATCTCAGCCAGGTTCAGAACCAGATGGCCCTGGTGGCCGGCGCGGTGATGGGGATCATGCTGATCCCCTTCGTCTCGTCGCTCTCCGACGACATCATGAACGCCGTGCCCCAGTCCCTGCGCGACGGCAGCCTGGCCATGGGCGCCACCCGCTCGGAGACGGTGAAGAAGGTGGTCCTGCCCGCGGCCCTGCCCGGGATCATGGCCGCCATGCTGCTGGCGGTCTCGCGGGCCATCGGCGAGACCATGATCGTCACCATGGCCGCCGGCCTCCAGGCCAAGACCACCCTCAACCCCCTGGACACCGTGACCACGGTGACGGTGCAGATCGTCACCCTGCTGACCGGCGACCAGGAGTTCGACAGCCCCAAGACGCTCTCGGCCTTCGGACTGGGGCTCACCCTCTTCGTGGTGACCTTCATCCTGAACGTGATCGCCCTGCGCATCGTGCAGAAATACCGGGAACAGTATGACTGACGCCGCCCTCCCCACGGACAAGGCCGCCTTCCGCCAGGGGCTGGAGACGCGCCTGAAGAAGCGCTACGCCCAGGAGCGGCGTTTCCGCCTCTATGGCCAGCTGGCCATAACCCTTGCGCTGGGCTTCCTGGTGCTGCTGGTGGGCCGCATCGCCCTGCAGGGCTATTCCACCTTCATCGACTACCAGATCACCCAGTCGATCTATGTCGATCCGGCCAAGGTCGATCGCTCCGACATCGGCGGCGCCAATTTCGACCTGCTGGTGGCCGACCAGATGCTGGCCCGCTTGGGGGAGAAGGACGACGAGTTCGGCGAGACCTCGGGGAAGATGATGGACATCATCTCCAACGATTTCGGCTTCCAGCTGCTGAAGATGGTCAAGGCCGACCCGAGCCTGATCGGCAAGACCGTCAAGGTGACCGGCCCGGTCAAGGCCGACGCCGCCCTCTACTACAAGGGCGAGCTGAAGCGCTCGACGCCGGAGGAAGAGCGCAAGCTCGACAATCGGCAGCTGACCTGGCTCGACAGGATGCAGGCCTCCGGGGCGGTGTCCAAGGGCTTCAATTTCGGCTTCCTCACCAAGTCCGACTCCACCGAGCCCGAGCAGGCCGGCGTCCTGGGCGCGGTGGTGGGCTCGGCCATGATGCTGCTGGTGACCGCGGTCCTGGCGGTGCCCATCGGGGTGCTGGCGGCAACCTATCTGGAGGAGTTCGCGCCCAAGAACCGGTGGACCGACCTCATCGAGGTCAACATCAACAACCTCGCCGCCGTGCCCTCCATCGTCTACGGTCTGCTGGGCCTGGCGGTGTTCATCAACTGGCTGCACGTGCCGCGGTCCTCGCCCCTGGTGGGCGGGCTGGTCCTGGCCCTGATGGCCCTGCCGACGGTGATCATCGCCACCCGCTCGGCGCTGAAGGCGGTGCCGCCCTCGATCCGCGAGGCGGCCCTCGGCGTGGGCGCCTCGCGCACCCAGACCGTGTTCCACCACGTCCTGCCGCTGGCCATGCCCGGCGTCATGACCGGGGCGATCCTGTCCCTGGCGCACGCCCTGGGGGAGACAGCCCCCCTGCTGATGATCGGCATGATCTCCTTCGTCCCCGGCGTGCCCGAGGGCTTCACCGGGGCCGCCACCACCCTGCCGGTCCAGGTCTTCATCTGGGAAAACGCCTCGGAGCGCGCCTTCCACGAGCGCACCGCCGCGGCGATCCTGGTCCTCCTCGCCTTCATGATCGTCATGAACCTGGCCGCGATCCTGCTTCGCCGCCGCTTCGAACGCCGGTGGTAGTCCGATGACCCCGCGTCAAACCTCAAGGTCCCCCATGCCCAGCCAGCGCGACGACAGCCAGGCCCAAGCGGCCGCGCCCGTCCACATCGCCGTGGACCGCGCCCACGCCAACGGAACCAGCACGGGCATCAAGATCCGCGCCCGCGACGTCAACGTCTTCTACGGCGACAAGCAGGCCCTGTTCGACGTCTCCCTGGACGTTCCGGAAAAGTCCGTGACCGCCCTGATCGGGCCCTCCGGCTGCGGCAAGTCCACCTTCCTGCGCTGCATCAACCGGATGAACGACACCATCCCCGGCGCGACGGTGCGCGGGCGGATCGAGCTGGACGGCGAGGACGTCAACGACCGCTCCATCGACCCGGTGATCCTGCGCGCCCGGGTCGGCATGGTGTTCCAGAAGCCCAACCCCTTCCCCAAGACCATCTTCGAAAACGTCGCCTACGGCGCCCGCATCCACGGCCTGACCAGCAGCAAGGCCGAGCTGGAGGCCCTGGTGGAAACCTCCCTGAAGAAGGCGGGCCTCTGGGGCGAGGTGGCCGACCGGCTGCACCAGCCCGGCACCGGCCTCTCCGGCGGCCAGCAGCAGCGCCTGGTGATCGCCCGCGCCATCGCCGTGTCGCCGGAGGTGATCCTGATGGACGAGCCCTGCTCGGCCCTGGACCCCATCGCCACGGCGCGGATCGAGGAGCTGATCGACGAGCTGCGCAACCAGTACTGCATCGTCATTGTCACCCACTCCATGGCCCAGGCCGCGCGGGTGTCGCAGAAGACCGCGTTCTTCCACCTGGGCAAGCTGGTGGAGGCCGGGCCGACCGGCGAGATCTTCACCAACCCGCGGGACAGCCGCACCCAGGACTACATCACCGGCCGGTTCGGCTAGGGGCATCGACATGAACGAGCACATCGTCAAATCCTACGAAGACGAGTTGAACACGCTCACCGCCGAATGCGCGCGGATGGGCGGCCTCACCGAGGCCCAGGTGGGCGACAGTATCGAGGCGGTGGTCAAGCGCGACCAGGCCCTGGCCGAGGCCATCGTCGGCCGCGACGAGCGGTTGGACGTGCTGGAGGCCGACATCGAGCGCAAGGCCATCCGGCTGATCGCCCTGCGCCAACCCATGGCCAACGACCTGCGCAAGACCGTGGCGGCCATGAAGATCGCCATGAACCTGGAACGCTGCGGGGATCTGGCCAAGAACATCGCCAAGCGCACCCTGGTGCTCACCGAGGCCGAGCCGATGAGCCCGCTGACCCGCTCCATCGAGCGGATGGGCAAGCTGGTCCTGGGCCGGCTGAAGGACGTGCTGGACGCCTATACCGGCTCCGATCTCGATCGGGCCCTGGCCGTCTGGTCCCGCGACGACGAGGTGGACGAGCACTACAACAGCCTGTTCCGCGAGCTGCTGACCTACATGATGGGCGATCCGCGCACGATCACCGCCTGCGCCCACATGCTGTTCGTGGCCAAGAACCTGGAGCGGATCGGCGACCACGCCACCAACATCGCCGAGATCATCCACTACGAGATCACCGGCGCCGAGACCATCGGCTCGGCCCGGCCCAAAACCGACGACCTGCTGCGGGACGCCTGATCATGATCCCTAACATCCTGGTGGTGGAGGATGAGGACGCCCTCTCCACCCTGCTGCAATACAACCTTGAGAAGGAAGGCTACGACGTGGTCGTGGCCGCTGACGGCGAGGAGGCCCTGACCCTGGTCAGCGAGCGCCTGCCCGACCTGATCGTGCTGGACTGGATGCTGCCCAAGGTCTCGGGCATCGAGGTCTGCCGCCGGCTGCGCCAGCGCACCGAGAGCCGCAATGTGCCGATCATCATGCTGACCGCCCGCGGCGAGGAGAGCGACCGCATCCGCGGTCTGGACACCGGCGCCGACGACTATGTCATCAAGCCCTTCGCCATGAGCGAGCTGTCGGCTCGCATCCGTGCGGTGCTGCGCCGCATCCGGCCGGGCCTGGCCGAGGACCGGGTGCATATCGGCGACCTGGTGATCGACCGCGTCGCCCACCGGGTGAAGCGCGCCGGGGCCGAGGTCCACCTGGGCCCCACCGAGTTCCGGCTGCTGGACTATCTGATGCAGCATCCCGGCCGGGTCTTCTCCCGCGAGCAGCTGCTGGACGCCGTCTGGGGCTCCGACGTCTATGTCGAGGCCCGCACGGTGGACGTCCACATCGGCCGCCTGCGCAAGGCGCTGAACCGCCAGGAGAGCGAGGCCGATCCGATCCGCACCGTGCGCTCGGCGGGCTA
>JAZKBZ010000051.1:0-49918 GCA_040388315.1 Pseudomonadota bacterium
AGGGGGCGACGATCGCCTTTCCGACATTGAAGATGTCGGTCATCTCGGTGGCGCTGATGTCGGTGTCCTGGGCCACCAGGTCGCCGATGGCCGAGGCCACGTGGCTGGCCCGGCGGTCGGCCATCATGGCCTGGGTCAGCTCGGCCATGCCGTAATAGATCAGGATCATCACCGGGGCGACGAAGGCGAACTCGACGGCCGCGGCGCCGCGGCGGTCGCCGATCAGGTTTCTCAGGAACATTTGGCCCCCACCGGAGTCTGCGAGGAATAGGGCTCGTTGCGGAAGGCGGCGACGGTGGAGATCAGCCGCTTGCCCGAGCCGGTCCCCATGTTCACCAGGGCGGCGTTGAGCAGCGGGGTGAAGACGTTCCACTGGTAGTAGGTGCGCACCAGGACGATGTCGCCGGGGGCGCCGGTGGAGAAGCAGGTGGCGTCGGCCGCCGCCGGGGTGAAGGCCGTGCCGGCCGTCGGGTTGGAGGCGCTGGCGGCGGTGAAGTCGGCGAAGGTCTCCACGGCCACGGTGAGCTTGCCGCCGCAGGAGGTCTGCAGCCAGGACATGCGGTCGCAGACCAGGGTCTTGAAGTCGCCCTTGGCGTTGGAGCCGCTGGTCTGGAACTGGCCGGTGCGGATCTGGCGGGCGGCGTTGTCGGTGGCGTTCTGCAGGGTCACCGAGACCATGAACACCAGGCCCAGCTCGATGATGCCGAACATCAGCACGCAGAAGGGCAGGGCGATGATGGCGAACTCGACCGCCGTGGCGCCGCGCGTGGCGCGGGCGAACCGGGTCAGCCGGTCGGGGAGGCGGAGAAGGCGGCGGCGCATGGCGTCCTCGAAAGGCGGTCGAGGACGCAGCATAGCCAAGTCTGCTGAATCGAAGGTTTAGGGGCTGGGCGCCGCGCCGCCCATGGCCCGGCGGGCCTCGGCCGCGCGCATGGCGTAGGCGTTGAAGCCGATGCTGTAGCGGTTGTACTCGATCTCGGTCTCCCCCGGCATCGGGGTGCGTTCGCAGCGACCGGCGCAGGCGTAGTTGTCGACGTGGGGCACGGCGTTGCCGCCGCTGGGGCCGCGATAGACCGAGATGCGGTTCACGTCCGGGGCGGAGACCGCCACCTGGCTGTTGAGGATCGTCCGGCCCCGGGCGTCGACCACGATGAGGTTGGTGACCCCATAGGCGCGGCCCTGGATCACCGCGGTGCGGCTGTCGACGACGGTGATGTCGGCGATGGCCGGATTGCCGATCATCACATCGCGGGCCCCGGCCGGCAGGCTGACGCGGACGCCCTGGTCGATCGGGGCCGAAATCGAGCCCGCCGCGGCGGCGGCCGAGACGCCGAGAAGGGCGGTCAGGACGGCGAGGAGGGCGGCAAGCAGGGGGCGGCGCATGGGGGACCCGAAAGAAAACCTGATCCGAACCTGGCCTCGAATGGTCAAGAAACGCTGAACAAAAGACCGACTCACGCGCGCGCGAGAATCATTATGCAAAAACCCCGATTCCGGGGCGATTCCGGGTGCATGGTTAACCGATGTTCACAGTAAACGAAAGTAAACCATAGAAAGTTCTCGGCGAATACTTCCTTGTTTACTCAGAATTAAGCGCGGCGGGCGAAATTGATCCTGCAATTCGGGGCGAGCAAGTCGGTGACTTGATCCCTCACTCACCAACTGGTTCGCAAACTCAAGGAGACCACCATGTCCAAGTTCGTCACCCGCTTCCTGAAGGATGAATCCGGCGCCACGGCCATCGAGTATGGCCTGATCGCGGCTCTGATCGCCGTCGTGCTCATCACCGCGATGAACACCCTGTCGGGCAAGATCGCCGGCACCTTCACCAAGATCGGGACCGCGATGCCGCAATAAGCGGCCTCGCTCCGAAACATTGCGGGGGCCGCGGTGCGAAAGCGCCGCGGCCCTTTCGCTGTCTGAAACCCTCCGTTCCTCCGATGGCGCCAGGATCGAGCGGCAAACCCTTTCGATGGTTCCTCCGAAGCTCACTGGCACGGAGCGCTACAAGACGTACTCCGACCTGCTCGCCAACGACCCGATCCTGCAGGCCGCCCTGCTCTCGATCTTCCCCGCCCTGGTGATCGTCGGCGCCCTGCGCGACGCGGTGAGCTACACCATCCCCAACTGGATCTCCGGCGCCCTGATCGCCGCCTTCTTCCCCGCCGCCCTGGCGCTGGGGGTCGATCCCGGCGCCATCGGCCTGCACGCCGGCGTCGGCCTCATCGCGCTGGTCATGGGCATGGTCATGTTCTCCCTGGGCTGGATCGGCGGCGGCGACGCCAAGCTGTTCGCCGCGGCCGGCCTCTGGCTCGGCTGGCCGGCGGGGGCGACCTACCTGCTGGTGACCGGCGTGGCCGGGGGCGCCCTGGCGCTCGCCCTGCTGGCCCTGCGCTCGATGTGGGTGCGGCCTTATGTCCAGAGCGGCCCGGCCTGGTTCGGCCGCCTGGCCACTCCGGGGGAGAATGTCCCTTATGGCGTGGCGATCGCGGCCGGCGCGCTCGCCGCCTTCCCGGCCTCGACCCTGGCGCTGGCCTTCCCCGGGCTTTTCTGACGCCATTCCTTTAGCCCGCGTTAACCATGCGGGCCGCAAAAGCGAGGCGCCGGCAGAAGGTCGGAAGTTTCGAATCGTGCGCGCCACCCGCGGATCGCGGGGCCGCCATACAGCCACCTGCTCACGCGGGAGCCTCGAGTAGTCGTTCATGGGCGCCGTCCGCATCGCCATCTTCGCCGTCGCCGCGATCGTCGCCATCGTGCTGGCGTTCCTCGTGCGCGGCATGGTGGCCCCGAAGAAGCCGCCGGCGCCGGTCGCCGTGGCCGCCGCGCCCGCCAAGCCCATGGCCAATGTCCTGGTGGCCAGCCGCGACCTGCCCGTGGGCGCGAGGCTCTCGGCCACGGACATGAGCTGGCAGCCCTGGCCCATCGAGGCCCTGAACCCCCAATTCGTCACCGACGGCGCGGCCCCGGCCGCCCCCGCCCAGGGCGCGGCCCAGGTCGCCCAGAAGGCCGCCCAGACCACCGACGCCATGATGTCCCAGGGCCCGATGGCCGCCTTCGACGGCTCCATCGTCAAGGAGGCCATGCTGAAGGGCGAGCCGGTGGTGGCGCGCAAGGTCGTGCGCGGCGGCCAGAGCGGCTACATGGCCGTGGTCCTGGCGCCGGGCATGCGGGCCATGAGCGTGCCCATCAACGCCGAGACCGCCGCCGGCGGCTTCATCCTGCCGGGCGACCGGGTCGACGTGCTGCAGAGCCGCCAGGCCCCGGACGGCCGCGCCTTCATCACCGAGACCCTGATGCGCAATCTGCGCGTCCTGGCCATCGACCAGAAGACCGATCCCGAGAAGGACGCCCGCACCATCGTCGGCGCCGTGGCCGTGCTGGAGGTTCCGGCCTCCGACATGGAGGTGCTGTCGCGCGGCAAGGCCCAGGGGGAGATGCAGCTGGCCCTGCGCTCCTACGCCGATCTCGGAGGCTCGGCCTCGCGCGGCGTCGCCCGCCGGGGCACGAACCAGGGCCTGCGCGTCTTCCGGGGCGGCGCCGCCAGCGAGGTGCTCGTCAAATGACCCGCCGCCGTCTCGCCAGCCTCGTCCTCAGCCTCGCCGCCGGCCTCGCCGCGGCCACCGGCGCCCTGGCCCAGGGCCAGGCCGGACTCACCACCGGCTCGGCGGTGATCCGCGTCGACCTCAACGCCGTCGGCGGCGCGACCCAGTCGCTCGCCCTGCCCATGGGCAAGTCGGCGATCATCGAACTGCCGGTGGACGCCCGCGACGTGCTGGTGACCAATCCCGGCGTGGCCGACGCCGTGCTGCGCTCGCCGCGCCGGATCTTCATCCTGGGGATGAAGGCGGGCCAGACCGATGCGGTGTTCTTCGACGGAACCGGTCGGCGGATCCTGTCCCTCGACGTCCGCGTCGACCAGGACACCTCGGCCATCGCCCAGACCATCAACCGCATCCTGCCTGGCGCGCGGGTGCAGGTGGACGGCATCAACACCAGCGTCATCCTGTCGGGCCAGGTGGCCAATCTCGGCGACGCCGACAAGGCCATGCAGATCGCCCGGGCCTCGGTGGACAAGCCCGAGCAGGTGCTCAACATGATGAGCATCGCCGGCAAGGACCAGGTGATGCTGAAGGTGCGCATCGTCGAGATGCAGCGCAACGTCATCAAGCAACTGGGCTTCAACCTCAGCGCGGTGATGAACCAGCTGGGCGAGCCGCAGTACCTGCTGGGCACGGCGGCCAGCTTCGCGGTGAACGGCGCCCTGCTGGGGGGCATCTCCACCGGCTACAAGCTCAACACCACCCAGCAGCCGGTGGTGAACCGCAGCGTCGTGGTCCCGACCCAGGTCTATGACTCCAACACCGGCACCTATCACACCGAATATCCGCGCCAGAACTTCGACTTCGTCGACCGCAACGACCCCCTGTCGGCCAACAAGACCACCGCCGGCGACCCGGGCCTGAACCAGGCCGAATCCACCCTGAAGGCCTTCGAGCGCGTCGGCCTGGTGCGCATGCTGGCCGAGCCGAACCTGACGGCGGTGTCGGGCGAGTCAGCCAAGTTCCTGGCCGGCGGCGAGTACCCGGTGCCCGTGGCCCAGGACGACACCGGCAAGATCACCATCGAGTTCAAGCCCTTCGGCGTGGGCCTGGGCTTCACCCCCGTGGTGATGTCCTCGGGCCGCATCGCGCTGAAGATCTCCACCGAGGTCTCCGAACTCACCAGCCAGGGCTCCTTCAGCGTCACCAGCGCCTCGACCGGCACCGCCCTGACCATTCCGGCCCTCAATGTCCGCCGCGCCGAGACCAGCGTGGAGATGTCCTCGGGCGGCTCGATGATGATCGCGGGCCTGCTGCAGGAGAAGACCAAACAGAACCTGGACGGCCTGCCGGGCATGACCACCCTGCCGGTGCTGGGCTCGCTGTTCCGGAGCCGCGACTATCTGAGCGGCGAGACCGAGCTGGTGGTGATCGTCACCCCCTATATCGTCACCCCCACCAGCCCCGACCGCATGCAGACCCCGGTGGACGGGATGAAGGTGGCCAACGACGCCTCCACTCTGCTGCTGGGCCAGCTCACCAAGGCCTACAAGGCCAAGCCGGAGGCCCAGGCGGGCCGCGCCTACCAGGGGCCATACGGCTACGTGATCGAATGAACATGCCGCTGAAATCCTTCCTGTCCCTGGGGGCCCTGGCGTTCAGCCTGGGCGCCTGCGCCAGCCCCAACGTCCCCGACCGCTTCGCCGAGGCCCGCACCCCCACCGAGCACTTCGCCGCCACCGCCACGGGCATGGAGGAGGAGATCGCCCTGGCGATCCACGCCCAGGGCCTGTCCCCCAACCAGGCGACCGCCCTGCTGGACTTCCTGGACGGCTGGCGCGAGGCCGCCACCGGCGCCGCCATCACCGTCCAGGTCCCGGCCGGCGGGGCCGACTCCGGCTCGGCCTACCGCTCGGGCGAGGCCGTGCGCGGTTTCCTGCAGGCCCACGGGGTCGCCGAGGCGATGATCCGCACCACGAGCTACGACGCCGCCGCCGAGGCCGGCGCCCCGGTGCGGGTCGGCTACACCCGCTACCAGGTGACCCTGCCGCGCTGTGGCCGGGAATGGACCAACATCGCCCACTCGGCCAACAACCAGGTGCAGCCCAATTTCGGCTGCGCGGTGACCGCCAACATGGCCGCCCAGATCGCCAATCCGGCCGACCTGGTGCGCCCCGCCGAGATGGGGCCCTCCGACGCCCAGCGCCGCATCTACATGCTGGACCGGTACCGCAAGGGCGAGACCACCTCCTCGGCCGAGGACAAGCAGGCCAAGGGCGCCATCTCCTCGGTGGCGCCATGACCGGGACCTTCCGCGCATGAAGCCGCATGCCGATCCCCTCGACCTGGAGTTCGAGGCCGACGACGAGTTCACCTCGCCGTCCAGCGAGGCCTGGCGCGAGACGCCGATGGCGCCCGCCGGCTCGGCCGGCGATCCCTTCGCCGACTTTCCCCCGGCCCGCGAGGCCGACGGCCGCGACCTGGGCGGCGGCGATCCCCTGGCCGACGATCTGAACCAGCCCGAGCCGCCGCGGGCCCAGATTCCCAATCCCGTCCACGAGATGATCGCCAGCGCCGAGGCCGCGCTCGGCGAGCACACCCTGCCGCGCATCACCATCCACGTCTTCTGCGCCCAGCCCGAGACCGCCGACCTGGTGGAGCGCGCCGCCGCCGACCGCCGCATGGAGCGGGCCGCGGTGGTGGTGCGGATGGGGGGGCTGACCGGCGCCTTCGAGACCTATCAGAACCAGCCGACGCCTTCCCTGGTGATGGTGGAGAGCCTGGACCCCGCGCCCCAGCTGATCGCCCAGCTCGACCAGCTGGCCGAGGTCTGCGACCCCGGCACCAAGGTGGTGGTGATCGGGGCGGCCAACGACATCGCCCTCTATCGCGAGCTGATGCGCCGCGGGGTCAGCGAGTACCTGGTGCCGCCGCTGAACCCGCTGCAGGTGGTGCGCACGGTCACCAGCCTCTATGCCGATCCCTCCGCCCCCTTCGTCGGCCGCCAGATCGCCTTCTGCGGCGCCAAGGGCGGGGCCGGGGCCTCCACCGTGGCCCACAACGTGGCCTATTCCATCACCGAACGCCTGCACACCGGCGCGGTGCTGGTGGACCTGGACCTGGCCTTCGGCACCGCCGGCCTCGACTTCAACCAGGACCCCCTGCAGGGGGTGGCCGACGCCCTGAACCAGCCCGACCGCCTGGACCCGGTGCTGATGGACCGGATGATGGCCCGCTGCACCGAGCGGCTGTCGTTGTTCGCCGCCCCGGCCACCCTGGACACCGACTACGACATCGGCCCGGAGGCCTATGAGGAGGTCACCCAGAAGATTCGCTCGGCGGCGCCCTTCGTGGTGCTGGACCTGCCCCACCTGTGGACCGCCTGGACCCGCAAGATCCTGCTGTCATCCGACGACCTGGTGATCGTGGCCACCCCAGACCTGGCTTCCCTGCGCAACGCCAAGAACATGATCGACCTGGTGCGTCGCGCCCGGCCCAACGACGCCCCGCCGCGTCTGGTGTTGAACCAGGTGGGTGTGCCGGGCCGCCCGGAGATCCCGGTGAAGGACTTCGGCGAGGCGCTGGGCCTGACCCCGTCGCTCAGCCTGCCCTTCGATCCCAAGCTGTTCGGCCAGGCGGCCAACAACGGCCAGATGCTGTGCGAGGTGGCGCCCAAGTCGCGCTCCGCCGAGGGCCTGGACTTCCTGGCCCAGCAGATCGCCCGCCGCGACCCGCCGCCCACCCAGAAGAGCTCCCTGTTCGGCAGTCTGTTCAAGCGCAAGTAGATGTTCGGCAAGCGTCCCACCGACGGCGATGCGTCCGCGGCCCGAAAGGCCCCGCCTCCGGCTGCCGCCGAGGGCGTGGCGATCGCCACCCGCCCCCAGAGAATCGAACCGGCCGCGGGCCCCGCGCCCTCCGTCGCCCCGGTCAAGGGCGCGCCGGAGACCCAGCGGGCCGGGGGCCAGCCCACGACCGGCCCCAAGGCGACGCTGGCCTTCGAGCAGCTGCGCGCCGCCCAGGGGCCCGCGCCGGCCACCCAGGTGGTCCGTGAACAGACCGATTACTACCACGCCACCAAGACCACGATCTTCAACGCCCTGATCAACACCATCGACCTGGCCCAGCTCGCCCAGCTGGACGTCAAGCAGGCCGGGGAGGAGATCCGCGACATCGTCGCCGAGCTGGTGGCGATCAAGAACGTGTCGATGTCGGTGGCCGAGCAGGACATGCTCGTCCAGGACATCATCAACGACGTCCTGGGCTACGGGCCCCTGGAGCCGCTGCTGGCCCGCGACGACATCGCCGACATCATGGTCAACGGCGCCGGCCGGGTGTTCATCGAGGTGAGCGGCAAGGTCCAGCTGACCAATGTCCGGTTCCGCGACAACGCCCAGCTGATGAACATCTGCCAGCGGATCGTCAGCCAGGTCGGCCGCCGGGTCGACGAGAGCAGCCCGATCTGCGACGCCCGCCTGCCGGATGGCTCCCGGGTCAACGTCATCGCCCCGCCGCTGTCCCTGGACGGGCCGACCCTGACGATCCGGAAGTTCAAGAAAGACAAGCTGACCATGAAGAACCTGGTGGACTATGCGTCCATCAGCCCCGAGGGGGCGCGGGTTCTGGGCGTGATCGGCGCCTGCCGCTGCAACCTGATCATCTCGGGCGGCACCGGCTCGGGCAAGACCACCCTGCTCAACACCCTGACCGCCTTCATCGACCCCACCGAGCGGGTGGTGACCTGCGAGGACGCCGCCGAACTGCAGCTGCAGCAGCCCCACGTGGTGCGGCTGGAGACCCGGCCCCCCAACCTGGAGGGCCAGGGCCAGATCACCATGCGCGACCTGGTGAAGAACTGCCTGCGGATGCGGCCCGAGCGAATCATCGTCGGCGAGGTGCGCGGCCCCGAGGCCTTCGACCTGCTGCAGGCCATGAACACCGGCCACGACGGCTCCATGGGCACCCTGCACGCCAACTCGCCGCGCGAGGCCATCAGCCGGGTGGAATCGATGATCACCATGGGGGGCTACGGCCTGCCCTCGCGGACCATCCGCGAGATGATCGTCGGCTCGGTGGACGTCATCGTCCAGGCCGCTCGCCTGCGGGACGGCTCGCGCCGCATCACCCACATCACCGAGGTGGTGGGGCTGGAGGGCGACGTGATCATCACCCAGGACCTGTTCGTCTACGAGATCACCGGCGAGGACGCTGACGGCAACGTGGTGGGCCGCCACCGCTCCACCGGCATCGCCCGGCCCCGGTTCTGGGACCGCGCCCGCTATTACGGCCTGGAGCGCGAGTTGGCCGAAGCCCTCGACGCGTCGGAATAGTCATGGGCGCAACCGTCATCACCGCCGTGGCGGCCCTGCTGGGGTTCCTGGTGATCGCGGGCCTGGGCCTGGCGCTGTCGGGCCCCGGGGCGGGCCAGGCGCGGACCCTGAAGCGGGCCCAGGCCATCGTCGGGGGCCGCGACGCCCCGGCCCAGCGCGGCGGCCGGCGGCCGGCCGTCACCGCCCAGGACCAGCGGCGGCGACAGATCCTCAAGACCCTGCGCGAGCAGGAGAAACAGCAGAAGAAGGCCACCCTGACCGTAGCCGCCAAGCTGCAGCAGGCCGGGCTGTCGGACAATGTCCGCGGCTTCTGGATCATCTGCGGCATCGTCGGCCTGGTGGTGATGAGCCTGACCATGCTGCTGGGCCAGAAGCCGCTGATCGCCCTGGGCCTGGGCTTCGCCGCGGGCTTCGGCCTGCCGCGCTGGGTGCTCAGCTTCCTGGGCGCGCGGCGCACCAAGAAGTTCACCGAGGCCTTTCCCGACGCCATGGACATCATCACCCGCGGCATCCGCTCGGGCCTGCCGGTGCATGACAGCCTCCGCGTGATCGGCCAGGAGACCCAGGAGCCCCTGGCCGGCGAGTTCAAGCGCCTGGTGGAGGCCATCGGCATGGGGGTCTCGGTCGACCAGGCCCTGGACAAGATGTACGCCCGCATGCCGACCCCGGAGGTGCGGTTCTTCGCCATCGTGCTGGCCATCCAGGCCAAGACCGGGGGCAACCTGGCCGAGGCCCTGGGCAACCTTTCCAGCGTGATCCGGGCGCGCAAGCTGATGCGCGAGAAGATCAAGGCCATGTCCGGCGAGGCGGTGGCCTCGGCCATCATCATCGGCTCCCTGCCCCCTGGCGTGGTGGCCCTGATCAGCGTCACCAGCCCGGCCTATATGAAGCCCATGTTCGACGATCCGCGCGGCCACATGATGCTGGCCGTCGGCGCGTTCTGGATGGCGCTGGGCATCTTCACGATGCGCAAGATGATCAACTTCAAGATCTAGCGCCCATGAACCTGATCGCCGCCTTCACCAATCCCGACAACCTGCTTTCGGCCTTCGTGGCCATCGTCTGTTTCGCGACCATCGTCTCGATCGCCACGCCGATGATCACCAAGTCCAACCTGGAGACCCGCCTGAAGTCGGTCTCCTCCCGGCGCGAGGAGCTGCGGCGCAAGTCCCGCGAGGCCCTGGCGGTGAAGAGCAACGGCGGCGGCACCCTGCGCCACGCCGACGAGGGGGTTTACAAGAAGGTGGTGGACCGCCTGCAGCTGTCGCGGCTGCTGGAGGACCCGAAGGTGGTGGAGAAGCTGGCCCAGGCCGGGTTCCGCGGCCCCAAGCCGGTCTCCACCTTCTACTTCTTCCGCTTCGTCCTGCCCTTCGCCTTCGCGCTGTCGGCCGCCCTCTACCTGTTCCTGGTCAACGATTTCGGCCTGAGCCCGATGAACCGGGTGGTCTGCTGCGTGGTGGGCCTGACGCTCGGCTACTACGCCCCCAACATCTACATCAGCAACGTGGCCCAGAAGCGTCGGGAGAGCATCGTCGGCGCCTTCCCCGACAGCCTCGACCTGCTGCTGATCTGCGTGGAATCGGGGATGTCCATCGAGGCGGCGATCCAGAAGGTCAGCCAGGAGATCGGCGGCACCTCCATCGAGCTGGCCGAGGAGCTGACCCTGCTGACCGCGGAGATCTCCTACCTGCCCGAGCGGCGGATGGCCTATGAGGGCCTGGCCATGCGGACCAACCATCCCGGCATCCGCTCGGTGACCACGGCGATGATCCAGGCCGAGCGCTACGGCACGCCCCTGGGCGCGGCCCTGCGGGTGATGGCCAAGGAAAACCGCGACATGCGCCTGGCCTTCGCCGAGAAGAAGGCCGCCCAGCTGCCGGCCAAGCTGACCGTGCCGATGATCCTGTTCTTCCTGCCGGTGCTGTTCATCGTCATCCTGGGTCCGGCGGTGATCAAGGTCCAGGACATGGTCGCCCAGCACTAGGCGGGCCGTTTACCCGTCCTTGAGGCGTTTGGCGCCAGGATCGGACCATGCCGCGTCCCGAGAACCTCAAGCCGCTGACCACCCTGCGCATCTTCGCCGCGGCCTGGGTGGTGCTCTATCACTACTGGCCCCTGCTCGTGGCCGGCGCGCGACCGAACGCGGTGGAGAAGGGCTATCTGGGGGTGGAGCTGTTCTTCGTCCTCTCGGGTTTCATCCTCTGCCACGTCTATCTGCAGAGCTTCGGGGAGAAGCGGTTCTCCTATGGGAGCTTCCTGTGGGCGCGGCTGGCGCGGATCTATCCGGTGCACCTGGCGACGCTCGCGGGGCTGGCGGCCCTGATCGCCGCGGCCACGGCGGCCGGCTTCTCGGCCGGGGACAATGTGGTGGTCTGGAGCTCGCTGCCGGCCCAGATCCTGCTGCTGCAGGCCTGGGGCCTGGGGCAGGACGGCGGTTGGAACCACCCCTCCTGGTCGATCTCCGCCGAGTGGTTCGCCTATGTCACCTTCCCGGTCTTCGCCCTGGCCTTCTGGCCCCTGCGCGCGCGACCCTGGCTGGCGACCCTGCTGGCCGGCCTGCTGGTGGCGGCGTTGAATCTGATCTTCCCGCTGATCTCGGGCTATCCCCTCACCGAGGCGACGACGGCCTGGGGCGCGCTGCGGATCGTGCCCTGCTTCGCCTTCGGCTGCGCCGTCTACCTGCTGTGGCGCAACAAGACGGTGACCTCCCAGGCCGCCGCCAAGGGCCTGGCCGCGGGCCTGCTGATCGCCATCGCCGGCGGGGCGGCCTTCGAGCTGCCGGACTTCCTGATGGTGCTGATGTTCGGCGGCCTGATCCTGGCGCTCGCCAGCATGGCCAGCACGGGCTCGAAGATCATGAGCTCATCCCTGGGGGTCTATCTCGGCGAGGTGAGCTTCTCGGTCTACATGATCTGCATCCCCTGGGAGCTGGTCTTCACCCGCGCCGCCCGCGCGGGCCTGGGCCTAGCCGAGGGCCAGCTGCCCTGGCCGGTCTGGGCGGCCATGTTCGCAGGCGTGATCCCGGCGGCCATGGTCCTGCACCACCTGGTGGAGCGCCCGGCGCGCAACGCCATGCGGGCCTGGGAAGTGTCCGGCTTCCGGCTTCCCGGCGCGCGGGCCGCGGCGGAGTCCGCCTAGACCCTATTGGGCCGTCCGCACGGAGTCCCAGGAGCGGGGCGGTCCGGCCGGGTTGGGCGCCACGGCGCGCAGGAAGGCCATGTTGTTGGCCACCGCCTCCGGCGGCAGGTCCTGGCGCACCAGTTTCTCGGCCTCGTCGAAGCGGCCCTGCAGGCCCAGCACCAGGGCCAGGTTCTGACGCACCGCCATGGGGGCGCCGGGCTTGGCCGCGGCGGCGCGCAGCAGGGTCTCGGCCTGGGGCGCGTCCCCGTGGCTGGCGTAGAACAGGGCCAGGTTGCACAGGACGGCGGGATTTTCCGGGGCCAGGGCCGCAGCCTGGCGATGCGCCTCCAGGGCCTCCTCCGGGCGGCCGGCCTGCTCGTAGGCCACGCCGAGCAGGGAGGCGGGGCGCCAGTCGCGGGGGGCCAGGACCTGGGCTTGGCGGGCCGGCTCGATGCCGTAGAAACCCTGGCCGGAGCCCACCTTGGCGCGGGCGACCTCCAGCAGGGCCTCGAGGTTCTTGGGATCGATGACCAGGACCCGCTGGGCGGCCTGGGCGGCGTCGTCATACTTGCCCATGGCGCGCAGGGCCTGGGCGAGGTTCACCCCGGCCTCGGCGTCGCGGGGATCGATGTCGGTCTCCCGGCCCCAGAAGGCGGCGCGGGCCAGGGGATCGAGGCGGGCGGCCAGGCTGCGTTCCTCGGCGGTGGCGCGCTGCACGGCCGGGGCGGCGGGCGCGGGGGCGGCCTTGACCTCCGGCGCCTTGGCCGCGGCGGCCGGCAGGGCGGCGGCGAGGCTGAGGGCCAGGGCGGTTGCGGCGAGCGCCGACATGCGACACATGGACAGACAGGCTCCGGGATGATCCTCGACACCATCCCCCAGCCGCTTAAAGGAAGCGTTAAGCATAAAGCGGGCGGCGTCGCCCGCGTCAGGGCCGATCCATGACCGAAGTGATCCTTGCGACCTCCGAGCGCGCCACCGTCCCGGTGCACGCCCTGCATGACGGCGAGCTGGAGGGGTTCCTGGCGGGGCAGGCGGCCTTCGCCAAGGCCTATGCCGAGTTCTCCGAGTTCAAGGCCAAGGCGGGCCAGGTTCTGGTCCTGCCAGGCGCTGAGGGGACGATCGAGGCGGTGTTGTTCGGCCTGGGGTCCAGCCCCGCCGATCCGATGGTGTTCCGCGGCCTGCCGGCCAAGCTGCCCACCGGGGACTACGCCATGGCCACCAGTCCGGCCGGGATCAGCGCCGACCAGATCGCGCTCGCCTTCGCCTTGGGCAGCTACAAATTCGACCGCTACAAGCAGAAGAAGACCCATGACCGGCCCCGCCTGGTGGCGCAGGGTGCCGACGTGGCCGAGGTCAACTCCATCGCGCATGCCTGCGCGCTGGCCCGCGACATGGTCAATACGCCGGCCAACGACCTGGGGCCCCTGCAGCTGGAGACCATCGCGCGCGAGATCGCCGAGCAGTACGGCGCCGCCATCACCGTGGTGACCGGGGAGGGCCTGCTGGAGGCCAACTATCCCGCCGTCCACGCCGTGGGCCGCGCCGCCGTCGACGCCCGCAGCCCCCGCATGATCGAGATGAGCTGGGGGGAGGCGGGCAGGCCCCTGGTCTGCCTGGTGGGCAAGGGCGTCGTCTTCGACACCGGCGGCCTGGACATCAAGCCCTCGGCGGGCATGCGGCAGATGAAGAAGGACATGGGGGGCGCCGCCCACGTCCTGGCGCTCGGGCGGATGATCATGGCCGCCCAGCTGCCGGTGCGGCTGTCGATCCTGATCCCGGCGGTGGAGAACGCCATCAGCGGCGACGCCATGCGGCCCGGCGACGTGCTGGACAGCCGCAAGGGCCTGACCATCGAGGTGGGCAATACCGACGCCGAGGGCCGCCTGATCCTGGCCGACGCCCTGACCCGGGCCTGCGAGCTGGAGCCGGCCCTGACCCTGGATCTCGCCACCCTGACCGGGGCGGCGCGCGCCGCCCTGGGGCCGCAGCTGCCGCCCTTCTATACCGACGACGAGGAGCTGGCCGGCCAGATCGAGGCGGCGATGAACCAGGTCTCCGACCCCCTGTGGCGGATGCCGCTGTGGAAGGGCTATGTCGACGCCCTCGACAGCGACGTGGCCGACATCAAGAACGATCCCGACGGCTGGGCCCAGGCGGGCTCGGTGACCGCAGCCCTCTTCCTGCAGCGGTTCGCGCCGGCCGGCGCCTGGGCCCACTTCGACATCTTCGCCTGGAACCCGCGCAACCGGCCGGGATGGACGGCCGGCGCGGAGGCCCAGGCCATCCGGGCGCTCTACCAGATGATCCGGACACGGTTTGCGTGAGCCTCGACCCGCGTAACACGCTGGCCCGTCCCGACCTGGCCGCGCGGTCCCTGGAGGGGCTGGCGGCGGCGGGCGCCTATGCCGATCCGACGCCGATGACGGCGGTGGCCGCCGCCGTCCCCCTGCGCGCCACGCCGGACGGGGACGCCGAGCAGGTGGATCAGCTGCTGTTCGGCGAGACGTTCGAGGTGCTGGAGGAGCGGGCCGGCTTCTGCTGGGGCCAGGCGGCCCGCGACGGCTATGTGGGCTTCGTGGCCAGGGCCGATCTCGTCCCCCTGGCGCCGGCCCCGACCCATCGGGTGGCGGCGATCCGCACCTACGCCTTCAAGGATCCCAGCATCAAGAGCCGCGCGCTGGGCCCCTACTCCCTGGGCGCCCTGGTCTCCGTGGAGGCCCGGGAGGGCCGGTTCGCCAAGGCCGCCGGGTCCGGCTGGTTCGTCGAGGAGCACCTGTCGCCCATCGGGGTGTTCGAGACCGATTTCGTGGCGGTGGCGCAGCGGTTCGTCGGCGCGCCCTATCTGTGGGGCGGGCGCGAGAGCCTGGGGCTGGACTGTTCGGGCCTGGTGCAGCAGGCCCTGCTGGCCTGCGGCCGGGCCTGTCCGCGGGACACCGACCAGCAGGCGCTCATGGGACAGGCCGTGCAAGCCGAAGCCCTCTTGAGAGGCGACCTGGTGTTCTGGCGTGGCCACGTGGGGATCCTGCTGGACGCGGCGACCCTCCTGCACGCCAACGCCCACCACATGGCCGTGGCCGTCGAGCCCCTGGCCGAGGCGGTGGCGCGGATCGCGGCTGCCGGCGCCGGCCAACCGACGGCCTATCGGCGGCTCTAGGGCTGATGTTCAACCGCTCATCCCGGCGAAGGCCGGGACCCAGATACATCTGCTGAATTCAGGATTGCTCGCTCAGGCCGTGACCTATGACCTGGGTCCCGGCCTTCGCCGGGATGAGCGGGTCTTGGGGCGCCCATACGAAAAGACCCCCCGCGATGCGGAGGGCCCTGTCGTCCGGCGTCGCCCCCGAAGGGGTGAGGCGGTATCTTATTTCGCGGCGGGCGCGGCGGGCGCAGCCGGCGGAGCCTGGCCGGCGGGACCGCCGGCGGTGGCGGGCGGCGTGGCCGTCGAGCCGGTGGCGGTGGGAGTCGCAGCCGTGGCCGCGGCGCCTTCGGCCGGAGCGGCCGGAGCCGCGGCGGCGGCCGGGTTCGGGGCCGGGAACGGGATGGTGGCGCCCTTGGTGTGCAGGTAGGCCAGCAGGTTGATGCGGTCTTCCGGCTTCTTCAGCCCGACGAAGCCCATCTTGGTGCCGGGAACGTCCTTGGCCGGGTTCTTGATGAACTCCGACAGGCGCTCGAAGTCCCAGACCGGGTTCTTCGCGCCGTATTCGACCATGGCGGCCGAATAGGCGAAGCCCGCGTGGGCGCCCGGCTTGCGGCCGACGATGCCCCACTGGTTCGGGCCGGTGCCGTTGGCCCCGCCGTTGTCGATGGTGTGGCAGGACTTGCACTTGGCGAAGACCGCCTCGCCCGCCGCGACGTCGGCGGTCGGCAGCACCGTCCCCCAGTCGATCGGGGCCTCGACGGCCGGGCCGCCCGGGCCGGCTTCCGCCGCAACCTCGATGGCGTAACCGGGCTTCTCGGCCTTTTCGGTCGAGAAGATGCCGTTGGAAAGTTCGCGAAGGCCGACAATGGCCAGACCCGTCGCCAGCACGGCGCCGGCGACTTTGTTGAACGTAAGGTCGCTCATCGTCTTGAAATCGGCCCTCTAATCGGCCGGTCCGAAGACCGGCGGAAGCGCGGGAATCCCCGCCCCTTATTGCGCCCGCGTCTCTTACACGCTACCGGCGCTGGCGCAACCGGCCAGTTGGTTGCTCCAGGATACTATGAACCCGATCGTCCTTATCCCCGCGCGTCTTGCGGCCACCCGCCTGCCCAACAAGCCCCTCGCCGACATCGAGGGCGCGCCCATGATCGTGCGGGTTCTGCGCCAGGCCCAGGCCGCCAAGCTCGGTCCGGTGGCCGTCGCCGCGGGTGATTCGGCGATCGTCGACGCGGTGACGGCGGCCGGCGGCCGGGCGGTGCTGACCGACCCCGACCTGCCCTCGGGCTCCGATCGTCTGGTGGCGGCGCTAGCCGAACTTGACCCGCAGGGCGCCCACGACGTGGTGATCAACCTGCAGGGCGACATGCCCTTCGTGGCGCCCGCCGACATCGCCGCCTGCGCCCGGCTGCTGGAGGACCAGCCGTCCTGCGACATCGCCACCATCGTCGAGAGGGAGGCTTCGCCCGAGGTCCGCACCAATCCCGACATGGTCAAGGCGGTGCTGGCCATGGCGCCGGACGGCAAGACCGGCCGGGCGCTCTACTTCACCCGCTCGACCCTCTATGGCGACGGGCCGGTCTGGCATCACCACGGCATCTACGCCTATCGCCGCGCGGCCCTGGAGGCCTTCACCCGGGCCCCGCCCTCGCCCCTGGAGCGGCGCGAGAAGCTGGAGCAGCTGCGGGCCATGGAGCTGGGGCTCTCCATCTGGGCGACGGTGGTCGACTCCGCGCCGATCTCGGTGGACAACCCCGCCGATCTTGAGCGGGCGCGGGCCTTTGCTCGCCAGCTTAGGGACAGGTCATGACCAAGGGACGGATCGCCTTCCAGGGCGAGATGGGGGCCAACAGCCACGAGGCCTGCCTGGCGGCCTTCCCGGACATGGAGCCGGTGGCCCACCCGACCTTCGAGGAGGCCTTCGAGGCCATCAAGACCGGCGACTGCCAGCTGGGCATGATCCCGGTGGAGAACTCCATCGCCGGCCGGGTGGCCGACGTCCATCACCTGCTGCCCTCCTCGGGCCTGAAGATCATCGGCGAGCGGTTCAAGCCGATCCATTTCCAGCTGATGGCCAATCCCGGGGTGAAGCTGGAGGACCTGAAGAGCGTTTCCTCCATGCCCATCGCGCTGGCCCAATGCCGCCAGGTGGTGCGCCGCCTGAAGCTGCGCGCCGAGCCGGTGGGGGACACCGCGCTCTCGGCCAAGCTGCTGGCCGAGAAGCCCGACCCCACCAAGGCGGCCATCGCCCCGGCGCTCGCCGCCGAGCTCTACGGCCTGGAGATCCTGGCCCGCGACGTCGAGGACACCCACAACAACACCACCCGCTTCCTGGTGATGACCGCCGATCCCAATCCGCCGGCGCCGCCCTTCACCAGCCCCTGCATCACCAGCTTCGTCTTCCGGGTGCGCAACATGCCCGCGGCCCTCTACAAGGCCATGGGGGGGTTCGCCACCAACGGGGTGAACATGACCAAGCTGGAGAGCTACATGGAGAACGGCGCCTTCACGGCGACCTTCTTCTACGCCGAGGTGGACGGCCGGCCCGAGGACCGCAGCCTGGCCCTGGCCTTCGAGGAGCTGCAGTTCTTCTCCGAGCGGTTCGAGATCCTGGGGGTCTATCCCGCCGATCCGTTCCGGGCCCACGTCTGATGCGCACCATCGAGATGGACGGGGCGGCCTATCCCAGCATCAAGGCCTTCTGCGAGGACCTGAAGAGCGAGATTCGCGCCCTGCCCGGGCACGGGAACAGCATCGAATCCTTCGTGGACTCGATGATCTGGGCCAACGGCATGAGCGAGCTTCCGCCCCCCTACATGATCCGGGTGCGCGGCCTGCACGGCGGGCCGCTGGCCGAGTTCGTCAAGGACCTGTCCAATGCGCTGGGCCAGGCGCGGATGGAGGTCCGCAACCGCCGCGCCGAGGACGTCGAGGTCATCCTGCAGCTGCGGCGTTAGGGCGGCTCAGGCCGCGTCCAAGGCCCGCAGGAGGCTGTCGGCGGGCACGCCCCACTGGCGGTGCAGCTTGGCCATCATGGCCGGTGTCAGCCCGCGCCGGCCGCTCAGCACCTCGGAGGCGCGGGAGCGGGACCCCAGGAGCTGGGCGAGATCGGTCTGGGTCAGGCCCTTCAACTCCATGGCGAAACGGATGGCGTCCAAGGGCTCGGCGGGTTCGATCGGCCAGCGCCGCCGCTCATAGGCCTCGATCAGGTCGGCCAGCACGTCGAACCGGTCGGCCTGGGCGCTACCCTTTTCCGGGGGCGTCTCGAAATATCGCGCGATCTCCGACAGCGCCCAGTCGTAGTCGGCTTCGTCATGCAGGGCTCGGACATCCATCACACGGTCTCCACGTCGATCCGGTCGTATTCGGCGTGGGTTCCGACGAACTTGATGAGCACCCGCCGGTAGCCGTAGGCCACATGAACGACCAGCCTGAACTTGTTGCCGCCGATGTCGAAGACCAGACGGTTGTCCGCCACGAAATCCACGGCCGCGCCGAACATCGCCTTCACGTCCGAGGGGCCCGACCAGCTCGCCTGATTGACGAGGCCGTACCAAGCCCGCAGGGGCCGTTCCGCCTGCGGGCGCCGTTCCCAGAACTGGATCAGAGTCCACTTGGCGATGATCTGCACGGCGGAACCCTAGCATGTTCCCGTCGCGGGAACAATCAGGCCTTGATCAACGCATCGTCGATCTCCCCGGCGCGGACGGCGGCGGGACGGGCGGCCATGCGCTCGGCATAGGCCGCGAAGGCGGGCCGCGGCTCGATGGAGCCCATCTGCAGACCCCAGCCCAGGTGGGCGCCCAGATAGAGGTCGGCGGCGGTGAAGTGGTCGCCGGCCACGTAGTCGCGACCGGTGACGGCCTTTTCCAGGGTGTCCATGACGTCGCCATAGCCGCCCCAGCCGGCCATCATGCGGCGCTCGGGCGGGACCTCGAAGCCGAGGTTCTTGACGGTGACGGCGCTCTCCAGCGGCCCGGCGGCGTAGAACAGCCAGCGGTAATAGTCGCCCCGCAGCCGGCTACCGTGCGGCGGGGCGAGGTTCGCCTGCGGGAAGGCGTCGGCCAGATAGGCGCAGATGGCGGCGCATTCGGTGACCACGGTATCGCCATGGGTGATGGCCGGGACCTTGCCCATGGGATTCACCGCCAGATAGGCCGGGTCCTTGATGGTCGCCCATTCGAGGATCCGGGTCTCGTAGGGCTGGCCCACCTCCTCCAGCATCCAGCGGATGATCCGGCCCCGCGACATGGGGTTGGTGTAGAAGACGATCTTGTCCGACATGGGTGTCTCTCCGTGGTTGGAGAGACCCTAGCCAAACTCTGCTGACAGCAGTGTGGCAGCAGTCCTCAGCTCTCCGCCCAGGCCTTGATGAGCTGGTGGGCTATGGCCATGGGGCCGGGGGCGAAGGTGTTCTCCAGCTTGCCGGCCAGCAGCAGCCGGGCCTCGTCCTTGGTGAACCAGCGGACCTCGGAGAGCTCGGTCTGGTCGGGGGTGGCGTCGTCGTCCTCCACCTGGGCGATCAGGCCGATCATCAGGGAGGACGGATAGGGCCAGGGCTGGGTGGAGTGATAGACCACCGAGGCGGTCTTCAGGCCGGCCTCCTCGTGCAGTTCGCGGGCGCAGGCCTCCTCGATGGTCTCGCCGGGCTCCAGGAAGCCGGCCAGGGAGGAGAACATGCCCTTGGGCCAGACCTCCTGCCGTCCCAGCATGCAGCGCTCGCCGTGGACGGCCAGCATGATCACCACCGGGTCGGTGCGCGGGAAGTGCTCGGCGTTGCAGGCCGGGCAGGCGCGCTTCCAGCCGCCCTCGGCCACCAGGGAGGGCTCGCCGCAATTGGCGCAGTGCTTGTGGCGGCGGCGCCATTCGAACATCTGCTTGGCGGTGGCCAGGATGGCGGCGTCGGTGTGGGGCAGGCGGGTGGCGAGCGCCCGCAGGTCCTCGAAGCGGCCCAGGCCGGCCAGGGGCCCGTCGCAGGGGTCGGCGCCGCCCTCGATGTCGATAGCGAAGACCGCGGTCTCCTTCCACAGGCCCATGAACAGCAGGCGCTCGGCGCCCCCGGCCATCTCGGCGACCATCTTGGCCGGCAGGTAGGCGATCTGCACGCCGCCGTCCTTGCTGGTCTCCACCAGGGGCTTGCCGTTCCAAATGGCGAGACCGAGGGACTCGTCGGAATTCAGCTGTTCGGCCAGCCAGGCCTCGTCCTTCCGGCGCTCGCTGGCGCGGTTCAGGGGGTTTCCGGCGAAGGTGTTCTGGAAGGAAGAAAGAGCCATGAGTCGTCTTCTAGCTTCGCCCAAGCTTGCGCGCGAGCCTCAAGGTCGCGATATAGGGGGTGGAGATCGGCGACGGGCGGACGCCTCGCCAACCCGGTCAGGTCCGGAAGGAAGCAGCCGCAACGAGTTTCGCTCCGGGTCGTCGTTCGGTCTCCACCCTAGCTTTCAGAATCAGTGCGCTCTCGAGGCGCGGGGCGCATGGCCGACGAAGATCTCTCGCCCGATCCTGAACTCCCCGAGCGGGACCCCGACACCGCCGACATGTTCGGCGCTCCGGTCGCGGTGAAGCCCGCTCCGGTCGAGGAGGCCTCGGCCGCCTACACTGTCATCGCCCGGAAGTACCGGCCCCGCACCTTCGACGACCTCTATGGCCAGGAAGCCATGGTGCGGACGCTGAAGAACGCGTTTTCCACCGGCCGCATCGCCCACGCCTTCATGCTGACCGGGGTGCGCGGGGTGGGCAAGACCACCACCGCCCGCCTGCTGGCCCGCGCGCTCAACTACGAGACCGACGCCGTCCACGAGCCGACCCTGGACCTCCACGTCGAGGGCCGGCACTGCAAGGCGATCATCGAGGGGCGGCACATGGACGTGCTGGAGCTCGACGCCGCAAGCCGCACCAAGGTCGAGGACATGCGCGAGCTGCTGGACGGGGTGCGCTACGCCCCCGTCGAGGCGCGCTACAAGGTCTACATCATCGACGAAGTGCACATGCTCTCCACCTCGTCCTTCAACGCCCTGTTGAAGACTCTGGAAGAGCCGCCGCCGCACGTGAAGTTCATCTTCGCCACCACCGAGATCCGCAAGGTGCCGGTGACCATCCTCTCGCGCTGCCAGAGGTTCGACCTGCGCCGGGTGGAGCCCGACGTGATCGTCAAGAACCTGGAGATGATCACCGAGGCCGAGGGGGTGCGCGTCGACGCCGAGGGCCTGTTGCTGATCGCCCGGGCCGCCGAGGGCTCGGTGCGCGACGCCCAGTCCATGCTGGACCAGGCCATCGTCCAGGGAGAGCCCGGCCAGACGGTGCCGGCCACCCTGATTCGCGACATGCTGGGCCTGGCCGACCGGGCCCAGACCATCACGCTCTTCGAACAGACCATGCGCGGCGAGCCCGGCCCCGCCATCGAGACCTTCCGCACCCTCTACGGCTACGGCGCCGATCCGGGCCAGGTGATGATCGACCTGCTGGAGCACGCCCACGCCGCCTCGGTGGCCAAGGCCATCGGGGTCCACGCCCTGATCATGCCCCGCGAACAGGCCGGCCGGCTGGCGGCCATCGGGGCCTCGGTCTCGGCCGGCACGCTTTCCAGAATGTGGCAGATGCTGCTGCGGGCCCATGACGAGGTGCGGCGCAGCCCCGACCCGGCCGCGGCGGTGGACATGGCCCTGATCCGCCTGGCCTACGCCGCCGACCTGCCCGGCCCCGAGGAGGCCCTGCGGCGGCTGCAGACCGGTGATCCGGTGGGCGGCGCGCCCGGACCTTCCGGCGGCGGCGGCGGATCCGGCCAAGGTGGCGGCGGCGGGGTCACGGCCCAGGCCCGCGTCCTGGCCCCCGAGCCCCAGGTGGCCGAGGCGCCGCCGGTGCTGCAGTCCTTCGCCGACGTCATCGCCCTGATCGAGAAGAAGCGCGACATCTCCCTGCGGCTGGACGTGGAGCGCTATGTGCGCCCGGTCAGCTTCCGCCCCGGCGCCATCGAGTTCGAGCCGGCCCCCGGCGCCCCGGCCAACCTGGCCCAGCGCCTGATCGGCCGCCTGCGCGAATGGACCGGCCAGCCCTGGCTGATCGCCGCCCAGGGCGGCGGCGGGGCCGAGAGCCAGTGGGAGCGCCAGAAGCGCGAGGAGCGCGAGATCCGCGCCCAGATCGAGCAGGACCCCTTCATCCTGTCGGTGATGGAGAGCTTCCCCGGCGCCGAGATCGTCAGCATCCGCAACCTGCCGACGCCGGAGGCCTCCCCGGCCGACGCGCCGCCGGAAGACGACGAAGACTAGTCACCTAGAGACGCCAGTGAGGGTTCGATGAAGGATTTGGGCGGCCTGATGAAACAGGCCCAGGCCATGCAGCAGAAGCTGGCCGAGGCGCAGGAGCGCCTGGCGCAGCTCTCCATCGAGGGCACGTCGGGCGGCGGCATGGTCAAGGTCGTGCTGAAGGGTTCCGGCGAACTGGCCTCGGTGGAGCTGGACGAGAGCCTGTTGGCGCCCGGCGAGGGCGAGGTGATCTCCGACCTGGTGGTGGCCGCCCACGCCGACGCCAAGCGCAAGCTGGACGCCGAGCAGGCCCAGCTGATGCGCGACGCCGCCGGCCCGCTGGCAGGCATGGGCCTGCCGGGCATGCCGAAGTTCTAGAGGCGCAACTCCAGCCGGGCGACCTGGTTGGTGCGATCCATCAGCTCCTGCGCAGCCGTCCCGATCTGGACGAAGCCGTGACGCAGCCAGAAGCGCAGGGCGGCGGGATTCTGATCCTGGACCACCAGCCGGATCGCCCGGCCGCCGTGGCCGCGGACCCAGGTCTTCAGCGCCTCGAGGATGCGTTCGCCGAGGCCTGAGCCCCGCGCGTCCGGCGCGACCAGCAGCAGGCCAAGGTACCAGACGTGGGGCTGGGGGAAGTCCCGCAACAGGTCGATGGCCGCCGTCAGCCCCTGCTCCGTCCAGACCCCGACGACGAACTTGTCCCGCAGCGGATGATCGGGCGGGACCTCCGTCAGCAGGTCCCTGGCCGCATGGGGATCGGGCGGATGGCCGGTGACCAGGACCTCGAAGTCCTCGCAGCGCTCCAGCAGGTCCTGCAACTCCTCGACCGCGGAACCGGAGACCAGGGCCAGCAGGGCGCCCTCGACGACGGGAAGGTCGGGGGTGGTCATGGCGCGGGCTCCCCTCGACATCTACATAGGACCTACAGACAATCCCCTGAATCGCACCCGCCCAGATCACGATCATCTGGGATCGAATCGATCCCAGATGATGGACGTGATCTAATTCTTGTAGTGAGAGCGGGATTCGGGCGGAAAACCGGTTCCCACTTTTCCTAATCCCGCTCTAGCAGGAGCCAGTTTGGCCGCCTCCGCCGGACCTGAAATCGAGCGCCTGATCGCGCTGCTGTCGAAGCTGCCGGGCCTGGGTCCGCGCTCGGCGCGGCGCGCGGCGCTGGCCCTGCTGAAGCGGCGCGAACAGCTGCTACAGCCTCTGGCCGAGGCCCTGGCCGTCGCCGCCGAGCGGGTGAAGACCTGCGGGGTCTGTGGCTCGCTGGATACGCAAGACCCCTGCGCCATCTGTTCCGACCGCTCCCGCGACCCGACCCTGGTCTGCGTGGTGGAGGAGGTCGGCGCGCTCTGGGCCATGGAACGGGCCAGCGCCTTCCGCGGCCGCTACCACGTGCTGGGGGGCCTGCTCTCGGCCCTGGACGGGGTGGGGCCCGAGGCCCTGAGGGTCAATTCCCTGGTGACCCGGGCCATGGAGGAGGGCGTCGCCGAGGTGATCCTGGCCCTGCCGGCCACGGTGGACGGCCAGACCACGGCCCACTACCTCGCCGAACGGCTCTCCAACGCCCACGTGTCCGTGACCATGCTGGCCCGCGGCGTGCCGGTGGGGGGGGAGCTGGACTGGCTCGACGACGGGACGATCGCGCAAGCGATGCGGGCGAGAAGGCCGGCCTAGGGCCGCCGCGCCACCCAGACGAGGCCCGACCAGCTGTGGCCGTCATAGGTGCTCGTGAAGTCGCGGGCTTCGTCGCGTTCCAGCTCCAGCTTGCGCATCACCGCCTGGGAGCGGTGGTTGGTCGCCTCGGTGTAGCTGAGCACCTCGTCGAAGCCGCAGCGGGAAAAGCCGTCGGCGAGGCTGGCCCTGGCGGCCTCGGTGGCGATCCCGGAGCCCCAGGCGCGGCGGACCAGGCGCCAGCCGATCTCCACATTGGGGGCGCGGGGGTGCCAGGCGTCGATGGGCATGATCCCGACATAGCCGAGGAAGCCGCCGTCGTGGTCGGCGACCACCCAGCGGCTGTAGCCCAGCCGGTCATAGGCGTCGCGATAGCGGGCCATCTTGCGGGCCGCCTCGGCACGGCCCACGGGGCCGCCGGCGTCGGCCTGGACCTCCGGATCGGCCAGCATGTCGGCGAAGGCGTCGAGGTCCTCGTCGCGCCAGGGGCGTAGAATCGTCCGTTCGGTGGTGATCATGGCGTTCCCCCCTGGGCATGCGGGAATCTGGTAGCACGGCGCAAGACTTGAGGAACGCGGCCCCATGTACGGAATCCTTTGCGCGACCCCGGAGGAGTTGGCGGCCCTGCAGGCGCGGCTCGGGGTGAGCTCCCAGCCCGTCGTCTACGGCCCGACCCAGGTCTGGACCGGGACCCATGCGGGGCGTGACTTCGCGCTCGCCCTGGCCGGGATGGGCAAGGTCAATGCGGCGGCGGCCGCCACCCTGCTGCTGGCGGTGTTCCACGCCGATGTCCTGATCTTCGCCGGGGTGGCCGGGGGCCTGAACCCGGCCCTGGGGGTGGGTTCCGTGCTGCTGGCGGAACGGCTGGACATCCACGACTACGGCCATGTGTTCGAGGGCGCCTTCACCCCGACGCGCTCCGGAGAGATGCCGATCGGGGCGCCGCGGCTGACAGCCCTGACCCCGGTGGCGCCGGCCGTGGCGGCCAACCTGGCCAGGCTGCGGGACGCGGTGGCCGGGGAGCTTGGCCATCCGATCACGCTGGGCGGCGTGGTGACCGCCGACTATTTCCTCAACTGCGCGGTGACCCGCGACCAACTTCACGCTGCCTTTTCCGCCGACGCCATCGACATGGAATCCGGGGCGGTGGACCAGGTGGCCCTGGCCTGGGGCCGCCCGCTCTATGTGATCCGCACCCTGTCCGACCTGGCCGGGGCCGAGAGCCATATGAGCTATCTGGAGATGGCGCAGATGGCCGCCGACAACTCGGCCCTCTGCGTCCCGGCCCTCCTGGCGATCCTCGCCGACTCCGGCTAAAGAACGGAGCATGAACTCGCTCCTGATCCTGCTCGTCGCGGCTCTCGTGGCCGCCGCCATCGGCTTCACCTGGGCCCTGATGGAGCGCGGCCGGGCCAATCGGGCCGAGGCGCGCGCCTGGGACCTGCAGGATTCGGCCTCGCGCCTGAAGCTGATCGAGGAGCAGGGCGGGCGCAACGCGGCCATCATCCAGGCCGAGGCCGCCAGCGCCATCGCCGAACAGGTGCTCAAGCGCGCCGACGAGACCTTCCACAATCGCGAGCAACTGGCCCAGGCGCGCCTGGAGGCCCAGCTCAAGCCGGTGGCCGAGAGCCTGGCCAAGTTCCAGGAACAGGTGGTGGCGGTGGAGAAGACCCGCGCCGAGGAGACCGGCGGGCTGAAGGCTCAGATCAGCCAGTTGTTGCTGGCCTCGACGGCGACCCAGGAGGAGGCCCGCAAGCTGTCGGCCGCTCTGCGCCGGGGGGCCGGCGTCCAGGGCCGCTGGGGCGAGCAGACCCTGCGCAACGTCCTGGAGGCCGCGGGCCTGCACAACCGCTACGACTTCGACGAACAGACCTCCACCGACACCGAGGAGGGCCGTCGGCGGCCCGACGTCACCGTGCGCCTGCCGGGCGGGGCGGTGTTCGTCATCGACGCCAAGTGCTCGCTGAACGCCTTCCTCGACGCCCAGGACGCCACCGACGAGGCGATCCGCGAAGCCTGTTACGTGCGCCATACCCAGAGCGTGCGGGCCCACATGGTCGGCCTGTCGGGCAAGACCTACTGGGATCAGTTCAACCAGGGCTCGCCGGACTTCGTGGCCATGTTCATCCCCGGGGACAGCTTCCTGGCCGCGGCCCTGGAGCGGGCGCCCGAGCTGATGACCGAGGCCATGGACAAGCGGGTGCTGGTGGTGACACCCACCACGCTCTTCGCGCTGTGCAAGGCCGTGGTCTACGGCTGGCGGGTGGAGGAGCAGGCGACCAACGCCCAGGAAATCTCCAAGCTGGGGCGCGAGCTCTACAAGCGCCTGTCGGTGATGGGCGGCCACGCGGCCTCGGTGGGCAAGGCCCTGGAGGCCGCCGTCGGGCGCTACAATTCCTTCGTCGGCTCCCTGGAGACCCAGGTCATGACCCAGGCCCGCCGCTTCGAGGACCTGAAAGTGGATCACGAGGGCCGCGAGATGCCCGAACTGGGGCCCGTGGAGACCGGGATCCGGCCCCTGACCAAGCTCACCCACGAGCCGCAGGAGGAGGACGCGCCGCCGCCCGTCGCCGCCTTGACGCTCAAGGGCCGCTGACCTACCTGAAAACCCATGGCCATACGTGACATCCTCGTCGTTCCCGACCCCGTGCTGAAGCAGGTCTCCGCCCCGGTCGAGGGGGTGGACGACGCGCTGCGCGCCCTGATGGACGACATGCTGGAGACCATGTACGCCGCGCCCGGCATCGGCCTGGCGGCGATCCAGATCGGCGTGCCCAAGCAGGTGATCGTCATGGACCTGGCCCGCCCCGAGGAGCCGCCGCAGCCGCAGTATTTCGTGAACCCGGAGATCCTCTGGGCCTCGGAGGACACCGCCCCCTACGAGGAGGGCTGCCTGTCGGTGCCCGACATCTATGACGAGGTGGAGCGACCGGCCCGGGTGAAGCTGAAGTACCTGAACTATCAGGGGCAGGAGGTCGTCGAGGACGCCGAGGGCCTCTACGCCGTCTGCATCCAGCACGAGATGGACCACCTCAAGGGCGTGCTGTTCATCGACTACCTCTCGCGCCTGAAGCGCGACCGGGCAGTGGCCAAGGTGAAGAAGCAGGTCCGGGCCGCCTAGGCCCTCGTGAGGGGCCCGCCCGCGCGGGAGGGGACGAACAGGGTCTGATTAGACCTGTCGCCCCGACCAGACCCCCCCCGGGGCCCGGTCCCGACAAACCCGATAACCCTTTTCAGAGCCGCGGTTTGTTCGGTCGCCAACGCGGACCGGTAAGCGCACCGGACCTGCGCATTCCGATAGCAGGGAGCCTAACATGGGGGGATGGCGTTTTCTGGTACGGCGCCCGCCGCATAACCCATTTTGAGTGAGCACCCCGCAGGGATCATGACCGACGACGCGCTCCAAGGCCGGGCCTTTCCCTACAACGCCCTGGGGGCGATGCTGGCCAAGCCTGAGCTGGATGAAGCCATGCGCCGCTCCGTGCGGGGAGCCGTGGCCTATTATGACGCCGCGCCCATCCTGCACCGCAACGTCAAGGACGTCAGCCGCTTCCTGCTGGGGGTGGTGGCGCTCTACCTGGACGCCAGCGGGGGCCTGACCCACCGCCGCCTTCGGGAGCTGTCGGGTAAGAGCGGGATCCTCAGCGCCGGCACCGCCACGGCCGTCCTGCTCAGGCTTCAGCTCATCGGTTACGTGACGCGCGGCGAGGCGCCCAATGGCCTGCCCAGGCTCTACAAGCCCACCTCCGTCATGGCCAAGGCGTTCCGGGAGCGGATGCGGATCGAACTGGAGTCGGCGGCGCTGCTGGAACCCGGCGTCCGGACCCTGCTGGACGATCTCGACGACGCGGAGACCTTCGGCGCCTTCATGGCGGTGATGGGCGAACAGTCCATGCAGGCCGCCGGGGCGCCCAATCCGGACATCGCCCCCTTCAACGCGCTTTCCCTCCGTTCGGCCGGGCTGCTGATCCTGTTCGACCTGCTGGGACGTGCCGATCGGGGCGGCGCCTTCCCGCCGCAGGGGCCGGTGGAGGTCTCGGTGGCGGCCCTGGCCCGCCACTACGAGCTGTCCCGCAGCCACGTGCTCAGCATCCTGCGGGACATCGAAGCCGCGGGCTGGATGACCAAGGCCGGCGTCGACGGGACCTGGGTCCTGACGCCAGCCCTGGGGGAGACCGTGCGGATCTTCTACGGGATCACCTATCTGGGGCTGATCCGGGCCGCCGAGATGGTGGCCGCGCAGCGGGCCGACAGGCTAGCCGGCTAGACCCTGACCGTTTCAGATGGACTCATCTGAAACGGCAAGAAGGGTCTAGTTTCAAAATATTAGAGCACGTCGGGCGGCGGAACCGGTATCCACTTCCGCCTGAAGTGCTCTATGTCTGGAGCGTGACGCTCGGCTGAACCGGTCTCCGGGTCAGGCCGCCACGCCCTGGCCCGCCGCCTATTTCTTGGCGTCGGCGGCGGCCTTGTCGATCTTGGCGTCGGCGGTGGCGGCGGCGTCCTGGGCCTTGTCTCCGGCCTTGGCCGCGCCTTCCTTGAGTTCCGCCCCTGCGGTGGCCAGCGCCTCCTTGGCCACGGCGCCGGCCTCGACCGCGCCCTCCTTCACGTCGGTCCCCAGGTCCTTCATCTCGGGACTGGCGGCGACCTCCTTGGTGGCCTCGCCGATCTTGGCGGCCGCGGCCTTGGCGTGTTCGCCGGTTTCCGCCTGTTCGGCCTTGGAGCAGGCGGTGAGCGCGAGGGCCGCGACGGCGAACGAGATGACGATGGCGTGGCGCATGAACTCTTCTCCGGATGAGGCGTGCGTGTAACGGTCACGCTTGAGGCCGGTTCCCTATCGCCTCGCACGCCGTTAAACCCGCGCCATGCGCTTGGCTTTCCTAGGAACCCCCGATTTCGCCGTCGCCTGTCTGGCGGCCCTCGTGGAGGCCGGCCACGAGATCGCGGCGGTCTACTCCCAGCCGCCCGCCCCGCGGGGGCGCGGCCAGGACCTGAAGCCCTCGCCGGCCCATGCCTACGCCCTTGAGCGCGGCATCCCGGTTCGGACGCCCGTGTCCATGCGCGACCCCGCCGAGATCACGGCCTTCGCCGACCTGAAGCTGGACGCCGCGGTGGTTGTGGCCTTCGGCCAGATCCTGCCGCGAGAGGTGCTGGAGGCGCCGCGGCTCGGCGCCTTCAACCTGCATGCCTCCCTGTTGCCGCGCTGGCGGGGCGCGGCCCCGATCCAGCGGGCGATCATGGCTGGCGACAAGCTCACCGGCGTCGAGGTGATGCAGATGACGGAGGGGCTGGACGAGGGGCCGGTCCTGGCCTCCGAGAGCGTCCGCATCGACGCCCTGGAGACCGCCGGCAGCCTGCACGACCGGCTGGCGGCCGTGGGCGCCGACCTGCTGGTGCGCACGATGGCGGCGGTGGAGCGGGGCGAGGCCAAGGCGACGCCCCAGGCCGACGCGGGCCTGACCTATGCCAAGAAGATCCGGCCCAAGGAGGCGCGGCTGCGCTGGACCAAGCCCGCCGCCGAGATCGACCGCAAGATCCGCGGCCTGTCGCCCTTCCCGGGCGCCTGGTTCGAGTTGGCCTCGGACAGGGGTCCGGTGCGGGTGAAGGCCCTGCTGTCCCAGGTGGAGGACGCGCAGGGGGCGCCTGGCCAGGTGCTGGACGACCGGCTGCTGGTGGCCTGCGGCGACGGCGCGGTGCGCCTGCTGCGGGTGCAGCGGGAGGGCCGGGGGCCGCAGGACGCCGAGGTCTTCCTGCGCGGCTTCCCGGTGGCGGCGGGGACGATAGCCCTCTGATGCCCCGCTACCGCATGACCATCGAGTATGACGGCCGGCCCTATAAGGGCTTCCAGGCCCAGGCCGGCCTGCCGACGGTTCAGGGCTCGATCGAGCGGGCCGCGCACGCCTTCTGTGGCGAGGATGTGCGGGTCAACGCCGCCGGCCGCACCGACACCGGTGTCCATGCGCTCGCCCAGGTGATTCACATCGACCTGGAGAAGGCCTGGCGGCCGGAGGTGGTGCGCAACGCCATCAACGCCCACCTGGTGCCCGAGCCGATCTCGGTCCTGGAGGTGACGGTGGCGGAGGCGGACTGGCACGCGCGGTTCTCGGCCACGGAGCGGCGCTATCTCTACCGCATCCTCAACCGCGAGAGCCCGCCGGCCCTGGACCGGGGCCGGGTGTGGCACGTGAGGAAGCCCCTGGACGCCCAGGCCATGCACATCGCCGCCCAGTCCCTGGTGGGCCACCACGACTTCACCACCTTCCGGGACCTGGCCTGCCAGGCCAGGTCGCCGATGAAGACCATGGACCTGGCCACGGTCCGCCGGGAGGGCTGCGAGGTGGTGCTGGAGTTCGCCTCCCGCTCCTTCCTGCACCGGCAGGTCCGCTCCATGACCGGGACCCTGGCCGAGGTAGGGATCGGACGCTGGACCGCCGCCGACGTGAAGGGCGCTCTGGAGGCCCGCGACCGCACGGCCTGCGGCCCGGTGGCGCCGGCCGACGGGCTGTATCTGACGGCGGTGAGGTACTGAAGCCGTGGGTCTCTAGCCCTTGAAGGCCTCGAAGTAGCGGGCGATCAGGCGCTCATAGACCGCCTGGAGCTGATGGATCTCGGCCACCGGGGCGCGTTCGTCCACCGAGTGCATGGTCTTGCCCACCAGGCCCAGCTCCACGACCGGGCAGAGCGCGCGGATGAAGCGGGCGTCCGACGTGCCGCCGGTGGTGGAGAGTTCTGGGCCCTTGCCGGTGACGTCGGCCACGGCGGCGGCCACCAGGTCGGTGAAGGGGCCGGGCTCGGTGAGGAAGGCCTCGCCGCTGATGGAGGGCGTCACCACGATATTACCCTGGAAGCCGGCCAGGGCCTCGCGGGCCTCCTGGGCGATCCAGTCGGCCAGGGCCTGGCCGGTGTGGCTGGGGTTGAAGCGGATATTGAGGCGGGCCTTCGCGGCCGCCGGGATCACATTGGTGGCGGCATTGCCGACATCGACGGTGGTGACCTCCAGGTTCGAGGGCTGGAAGCCCAGGAAACCGGTGTCCAGCTCGTGCTCCTGCAGGCGGGCCAGCAGGGCGATGAGGACGGGAATGGGATTGGCCGCCCGGTGCGGATAGGCCACGTGACCCTGGACGCCCTCCACCAGGATCTCGACATTGATCGAGCCGCGGCGGCCGATCTTGATCATGTCCCCGAAGGTCTCGGAACTGGTGGGCTCGCCCACCACGCAGTGGTCGATGATCTCGCCCTCGGCCTGCAGGGTTTGGACGACAAGCTTGGTGCCGTGGGTGGCGATCCCCTCCTCGTCCCCGGTGATCAGGAAGGAGAGGGAGCCTGTGACCTGGCCCGCGTCGATGGCCCGGGCGGCGGCGGCGGCGAAGGCGGCCACGGCGCTCTTCATGTCCACCGCGCCGCGGCCGATCAGGACGTCCTCGACGATCTCGGCGGCGAAGGCCTCGGAGCTCCAGGCGCCGGCGTCGCCCACCGGCACCACGTCGGTGTGGCCGGCGAAGCAGAGGTTGGGGCGGGCGGTCCCGTAGCGGGCGTAGAGGTTCTCGATCTCGCCGAACTTCATCCGGCGGCAGGAAAAGCCCAGGCCCTCCAGGGTCTGCTGGACGATGTCCATGGCGCCGGCGTCGGCCGGGGTCACGGAGGGGCGGCGGATCAGGTCCTGGGTCAGGGCGACGGGATCGAGCATGGCTTGCTGGTAGCCGCCCGTGCGCCGGCGGGCAATGGCCGCGCCGCGGCGCCTGTCAAGGCGGTCGCCCCAAAGCGGGGTGATTAATTTCTGTATATCATCCCGCTATGGGAAGTCATTGCATCGACATGCGACGCGGAAAGGAAAATAATCCAGGTATAGATGAGGAGATCAGCAATGCTTGGATCGTGGTTCCACTCAAGAACGCGCCATGAAGCCCGGACTTATCATGATGATACGCCGCATCGAGAAGATTGGATTATGGCGGAGCGGCCATTCTTCACGAAGAAGGTGGAAAAATCCGTGAGACAGCTGTCGGCCAGCGATCATCTATACTTCGCGATCCGCTCGATCAGCGCCGACGGCCACCAGCATGTGATGCAGTACGCCTTCGTCGACGACCGAGGGACGGTCGTGCTCAGCGCGCTCGCCCGGTCGGCCAGTCCGGTGACCATGATCGCCGGCCAGCCGGCGGAGGATCTGAGTCTTGAGCCCCTGGATCCGGAGGCTTTCGAGTACCTCGCCAGCCGACTGTGTGGCGGCGCGACCCTGGTGGCCTTCCACCGGGTGCTGCAGGGGGGGCTTCTGCCCTATGTGGCGGTGGCCAGCGCGGCGGGCGTGGAGTGCGCCTGGCGCCGGTTCCAGGGGGTGGCGCGGCGGCGGGGGATCCGGCTGTCGCGGGGCGAACCCCTGACGCTCGGGGACTGTCTGGAGAAGGCCGGCCTGCCGCCCCTGGAGTCCGAGGACGCGGCCATGCGGGCCCTGGCCATCCGCGCCCTGTGGCGCTGGATGGACGAGGCGGAAGGTTAGCGGTCGGCGTCGGGACGCACGGCGTCCCAGAACAGCGGCCTCAGATCGGCGAAGAACTGATCGAGGCCGTACCGATCGCCCAGCATGAACAGGCCGTCGTCGTCGCGCACCAGATAGCCATGGTCGGCCAGGGCCAGCAGCTTGCGGCGGGCGGTCTCGCGGGGGATCTGGGTGATGTCGGACAGGCTGAGCGCATTGAGGCCGCGGCGGCGCGCGAAGGTGCGCGGCGGGCTGGTCGACAGGGAGTCCGAAAGCTCCGACAACAGGAAGATGAGATAGAGCAGGTACTGGTCCAGGTCCCCGTCGAAGCGGCTGCGGACCCGGATCAGGGTGGCCGAGAGATGGCCGCCCCAGCGGTAGAAGAAGCGCGACACGTCCTGGTCGAGATAGCCCGGATAGGGCTCGGCCCAGGAGGCGGGCTCGCCGTTGACGAGAGGCTGGGCCGTGTCTGTTGCGGCCGAAGCCTTCCGATCATCATGAGACACAGTAAGCATCGAATTGGCCTCTCAATAGAGTTAACGCGTATTAACCAAGTAATCCAGACCTTCCATCCGGTTTTCGCGAACTCGGTCGTTTTCGCTTATCAACCAGAGATACCAAAGATGGTTCTGAAATAGCTCAACACAACCATCATGGGCGTCATCTAATCTATATATTCGCCTTTAAGGCGAGAAGGTGGCTTGCACCCAAAATGGGGTTATGTCGGTCAACTTGCCGTGTGGCGGGCGCGAAAAAGCCCAGGGCTTGGGCGCCCTGGGCTCGGGATTCGGCGTCCGAAGAGATTAGTCGCGGAGCAGCTCGTTGATCGAGGTCTTGGAGCGGGTGCGCTCGTCCACGGTCTTGACGATGACCGCGCAGTTGATCGACGGCAGGCCCTCGCCGAAGGGGCTAGGCATGGAGCCCGGCATGATCACCGAATAGGGGGGCACCTCGCCCTGGAAGACCTCGCCGGTCTTGCGGTCGACGATGCGGGTGGTCGAGGTGATGAAAGTGCCCATGGACAGCACGCTGCCCCTGCGGACGATGACGCCCTCGGCGACCTCGGAGCGGGCGCCGATGAAGCAGTCGTCCTCGATGATGGTGGGGTTGGCCTGCAGGGGCTCCAGCACCCCGCCGATGCCGGCGCCGCCCGACAGGTGGACGTTCTTGCCGATCTGGGCGCAGGAGCCGACCGTGGCCCAGGTGTCCACCATGGTCCCCTCGTCGACATAGGCGCCGATGTTGACGAAGGACGGGGTCATGATGACGTTGCGGCCGATATAGGCCCCGCGGCGGACGATGCAGCCGGGGACGGCGCGGAAGCCGGCGGCCTCGAAGCGGGCGGCGTCCCAGCCGGTGAACTTCAGCGGGATCTTGTCCCAGTAGGGATGGGGCGCGCCGGCGTCGATCAGCTGGTTGGCGCTGAGGCGGAAGGACAGCAGGATCGCCTGCTTGGCCCACTGGTGGGTTGTCCAGACGCCGTCGTCGCCGCGGCTGGCGACCCGCAGGGTTCCGGCGTCGAGCTGGTTGAGGGTTTCCTCGACCGCCTCGCGGACCTCGCCCGTGGTGGCGGTGTTGATCCCGTCGCGGGCCTCCCAGGCGGCTTCGATCACGGACTTCAGGTCTTGGGACATCAGGTGGGTTCCTTCAGACGCGCGGCCCCGAGGAAGGGCGCGAGCTTGGCGGTGCGGTGTTGGACGAAGGGGGCGGTGGAGGTCAGGGCGCGCGGGCCCACCAGGACGGTGGTCATGCCCAGGTCGAAGGCGGGCTTCAGGTTGCGCTCGGAGTCCTCGAAGAAGCTGGTGGCGGCCGGATCCAGGCCATGGGCGTCGATCATCCGCTGGAAGCCCAGGGGGTCGGGCTTGGGGGTAAAGCCGAAGGAGTGGATGTGGAAGACGTCGTCGAACAGGTGCTCCAGGCCCAGATGGGCCAGGACCCGCTCGGCGTGCTTGTCGTCGGCGTTGGTGAAGATCAGCCGGCGTCCGGGCAAACGCTCAAGCGCCGCCAGCAGGTCGGCGTCGTGGGCCAGCAGGTCCAGGGACAGGTCGTGGAACAGGGCGTGGAAGTCGGCCGGGTCCACCCCGTGGTTCAGCATCAGGCCTCGCAGGGTCAGGCCGTGTTCGGCCAGATATTTCTTCTGCAGGACATAGGCCTCGTCCCGGGGCAGGCCGGTGACCCTGGCCACGAAGTCGGTCATCCGCCCCTCGACCTGGCCCATGAAGCCCGACTCCTCCGGGTAGAGGGTGTTGTCGAGATCAAACAGCCAGGTGTCGATATGGGCGAGGTCGGGGCTCATCGGGTGATGAGGGTGCCCGAGCCGTGCTCGGTGAACAGCTCCACCAACATGGCGTGGGGCCGCCGGCCGTCCAGGATGACCACGGCCTCGACCCCGGACTCCACCGCGGCGATGGCGGTCTCCAGCTTGGGGATCATGCCGCCCGAGGCGACGCCGGTGGCGATGGCGTCGCGAGCCTGCGCCACGCTCATCTCGCGGATCAGCTCGCCGTCGGCGCCCAGGACGCCGCTGACATCGGTGAGCAGCAGCATGCGCTTGGCCTTGAGCGCCCCGGCCAGGGCGCCGGCCACGGTGTCGGCGTTGATGTTGAAGGTCTGGCCCTCCTCGGAGACGCCGATGGGGGCGATCACCGGGATGTAGTCGTGGTCGGCGGAGATCAGGCCCTGGATCAGCTGGGGGTCGATGCGGGTCGGCTCACCCACGAAGCCCAGGTCGACGGCCTGCTCGATCTGGCTGCCGGGGTCCTTCTTGGTGCGCTCCACCTTCCTGACGGTGATCAGCCGGGCGTCCTTGCCCGACAGGCCCACCCCGCGCACGTCGGCCTCGGCGCCGGCCAGGGTGATCCAGTTGGCGATCTCCTTGTTGATGGCGCCCGACAGCACCATCTCGGCGACCTCCATGGTGGCCTCGTCGGTCACCCGCAGGCCGTCGACGAAGGTCGACTTGACCCCGGCCTTGTCCAGCATGCGGGAGATCTGCGGCCCGCCGCCGTGCACCACGACGGGGTGCAGGCCCAGCAGCTTCAGCAGCACGGCGTCGGCGGCGAACAGGCGGGCCACCGACTCCTGGCCCATGGCGTGGCCGCCGTACTTGATCACCACGGTCTCGCGGTCGTAGCGCTGGATGTAGGGCAGGGCCTCGGCGAGGGTCTTGGCGGTGGCCCAGCCTTGCTCTTCGGGGGTCTCGGTCACGTCGCTACGCACTCCGTCGGCTCGGAGGGGTCGATTAGCGGACAAGGGCCCCCCTGTCACCTTCGCGGCGGCTCGACGGGGCGCGACTTCGTGCTAGCGTCACCCTTCGTCTCACCCCCGAAGGTATCCCCCATGCGCGTCTCCGCCCTGTTCGCCTGCGCGGCCGTCCTCTTCGCCACCGGCGCCCAGGCCAAGACCGTGGCGGTCAGCGCCGAGCGCCTGGTGGACGTGGCCACCGGCAAGATCACCGAAAAGCCGCTGGTGATCATCACCGACGGCCGCATCACCGCGGTCGGCAAGCAGGGGGACGCGACCCCGGCCGGGGCGCAGGCGGTGAACCTGCCAGGGGTGACCTTGCTGCCGGGCCTCATCGACATGCACACCCACATCACCTCCTCGCCGCTGTTCGGGGGCTACAACTACCTGGAGAAGTCCGACGCCTACTGGGCGGTCGCCTCGACCCGCTACGCCAAGGACACCCTCGACGCCGGCTTCACGACGATCCGCAATGTCGGCGCCGACTTCTATGACGACGTGGGCCTGCGCGAGGCGATCGAGGATGGGGTGGTTCCGGGGCCGCGGATCGTGACGGCCACCTACGCCATCGGCGCCACCGGCGGCCACTGCGACTCCACCTTCTTCCCGCCCTCCATGGCGCAGGTGGCGCCGGCGGTGATCGACAGCCCCGACGAGGGCCGCCGCATGGTGCGCAAGCTGAAGAAGTACGGCGCCCAGGTGATCAAGATCTGCGCCACCGGCGGGGTCTTCTCCCGCGGCGACGAGCCCGGCGCCCAGCAGCTGACCCTGGAGGAGATCAAGGCCATCGTCGACGAGGCGCACATGGCGGGCCTGAAGGTCGCCGCCCACGCCCACGGGGCGCCGGGGATCAAGGCCTCGATCCTGGGGGGCGTCGACACCATCGAGCACGTCAGCCTGGTGGACGACGAGGGGATCAGGCTGGCCCTGCAGAAGGGGACCTACTTCGGCATGGACATCTACAACACCGACTACACCCAGGCCGAGGGCAAGAAGAACGGCGTGCTGGAGGACAACCTGCGGAAGGACCGCGACATCGGGGAGATCCAGCGCCAGAACTACGCCAAGGCGCTCAAGGCCGGGGTGAAGATGATCTACGCCACTGACGCCGGCATCTATCCGCACGGCGACAACGCCAAGCAGTTCGCGGTGATGGTGCGCTATGGCGCGACCCCGCTGCAGGCCATCCAATCGGCCACGGTCACCGCCGCCCAGGCGCTCGGCCAGGAGAAGGACGTCGGCCAGGTGAAGGTCGGCGCCTATGGCGACCTCATCGGGGTCACCGGCGATCCGCTGAGGGATGTCACGGTGCTGGAGCACCCGGCCTTCGTGATGAAGGGCGGGGATGTGGTGAAGGCGCCTAACTGATCGGGGGGTTTTACAGCTCCACCTCGGGCAGGACCGTGGCGAAGTGGCGCTCGACGGCCTCGTAGCATTCGCAGGAGGCCTTCTCGAGGCCGGGGCGGTCGAGGATCTCCACCCGGCCCCGGTGGGTCTTGAGCAGGCCGCGGGCGGCCAGCGCCGCGGTGACGGCCGAGACCGTGGTGCGCTGGACCCCCAGCATCTCGGCCAGGGATTCCTGGGTCAGGTGGATGATCTTGTCGCCGGCGCGGTCGTGGGTGGCCAGCAGCCAGCGGCAGCAGCGCTCCTCCACCGTGTGCAGGGCGTTGCAGGCCACCGACTGCATCATCTGGGCGAGCAGGGCGTCGGCGTAGCGGGAGAAGAGGTCGCCGAAGCGGGCCGAGCCCAGCTTGGCGGCCGCCACGTGGCTGGTGGAGATGGCGTAGGCCGAGCCCGCCACCTGCACCACGGCGCGGCCGAAGGCGGGCTTGTGGCCCTCGCTGACGATGCCGCCGATGGCGCCCTCGCGACCGATGGTGGCGGCCTCCACCTCGCGGCCGTCACGGGTGACGATCAGCAGGGAGGCCATGGTCTGGCGGCAGGGGAAGAAGGTGGTGGCCACCTCGTCGCCGGGCTCGAACAGCACCCGTCCGCGGGGCAAGGCGACGAGCTCCAGGTGCGGCTCCAGGACGGCGAAGTCCCGCAGGGACAGCGCGGCCAGCAGGCGGTTGGTCAGGCGCGGGTGCGGACCTGACTCGTCCGTGCAGTCCGGCGCGGTGATGACCTTGTTCATGCGACAACTCCCCAGGTACCGACCGCGAAAGAACGCACAATCGGCCGAACGGCTCCGCTTGTCCGATATCCGACCGAGTCAGATGGAGCGGGCGACGACCTCTTTCATGATCTCCGAGGTGCCGCCATAGATCCGCTGCACCCGGGCGTCGCGCCACAGGCGGGCGATGGGATACTCGTTCATGTAGCCGGCCCCGCCGTGCAGCTGCAGGGCCGCGTCGCAGACCTCCCATTGTAGCTCGGTGTGGAAGAGCTTGGCGGCCGAGGCCTCTGCGGCGGTGAGCTCGCCCTTCAGGTGGCGGGCCGTGCACCAGTCCAGGTGGGCCCAGCCGGCCTGGAGCTTGGCCTTCAGGGCGCCCAGGGTGAAGCGGGTGTTCTGGAAGTCGAAGACGGTCTGCTTGAAGGCCTTGCGTTCCTTGGTGAACTTCACCGCCTCATCGAAGGCGCGCTGGGCGCCGGCCTGGCCGGCGATGGCGATCTGCAGCCGCTCCTGGGGCAGCTGGTTCATGAGGTAGGCGAAGCCGCGGCCCTCCTCGCCCACGCAGTTGGTGATGGGGATGCGGACATCCTCGAAGAACAGCTCGGAGGTGTCGGCGGAGTTCTGGCCGATCTTGTCGAGGTTGCGCCCGCGCTTGAAGCCGGCGCGGTCGGTCTCCACCAGGACTAGCGAGATGCCCTTGGAACCGGCGGCCGGATCGGTCTTGGCCACCACCACCACCAGGTCGGCGTTCTGGCCGTTGGTGATGTAGGTCTTGGAGCCGGAGACCACATAGTGATTGCCGTCGCGGATCGCGGTGGTGCGCACGCCCTGGAGGTCGGAACCCGCGCCGGGCTCGGTCATGGCGATGGCTGTGATGACCTCGCCCGAGACCATGCCCGGCAGCCAGCGCTTCTTCTGCTCCTCGGAGCCGTAGTTGATGATGTAGTCGACGACGATGTCGGACTGCAGGGTGATGCCGGCCGAGGAGCCGGCATAGGACAGCTCCTCGCCGATCACGGCGTTGTAGCGGTAGTCGAGGGCGAGGCCGCCGTACGCGGCCGGCACCTGCGGGCAGAGCAGGCCCGCCTCGCCGCAGGCCCGCCAGAAGGCCCGGTCGACGACGCCCTCCTCCTCCCAGCGGTCCAGGTGGGGCGTCAGATGGACCGCGAAGAACTTGCGGACCTGGTCGCGGAAGAGTCCGAGGTCTTCGTCATAGATGGCGCGGGTGGCGGTCTCGAGCATGGCGAAGCTCCTGCTGGCGGGATGTCGCCCCGATCTAGCGCCCTCACCTCGCGTCAGGAAAGGGGCTCAGCCCTGCAGGACCACCAGCAGGACCGGGATCACCAGCCCGGCCGCCAGCAGGCCGCGGATGAGGCCCCGGCGGCGGGTGGAGGTCAGCGCCATCCACAGGCCCAGCACGGTGGAGGCCACAAGGCCTGCCGAGACCAGCAGGAACAGCCACTTCAGGGCCTGGACCGTGACGGGTTTGGCCTTCTCGGGCTCGGGCGCCTTGGCGGCCACGGGCTTGGCGGCGGCGGGCGCGCCGGGGCGCTTGGGCTTGGCGGCGAAGCGCTGGTTCTTGTGCACTTCCCCCAGCTTCTCGATGACGGCGGCGGGCTGGTAGGCGCCGTGGGCCTCGTGCAGGGCGAAGAGCTGCAGGGCGCCGGTCAGGGCGAAGAACAGGATGCTGGGGGCGATGAAGACCCCCAGATAGGTGTGCCAGCGGCGCACGGTCATCATCAGGGCGGCGGGGTTGCGCCGGGGTGCGGTGTCGGGAGCGGCCAAGGTTCGGTCTCCGGGAGGCTATGACGAAGGTTCGCCCCGAGTCCCAGGCCGCGCCGGACCGTGGCGCCTATTCGGTGACGGCGTCGGGCTCGGTGCGCGGCAGGATCTCGCAGGTCGCGGCGATCTCGGCGCGCAGCTCGGGGATGCCGGTCCCCTTTTCCGAGGAGGTGGCCAGGACGCGGGGGAAGGCGGCGGGCCGCTTGATGATCGCAGCCTGGGTCTTGGCCACCAGGGCCTCGACCTCGGCGGGCTTCATCTTGTCGGCCTTGGTCAGAATGATCTGGTAGGAGACGGCAGCCTTGTCGAAGGCGTCCATGGGCTCGGTGTCCACCTCCTTCAGCCCATGACGGGCGTCGATCAGGAGGTAGGCGCGCTTCAAGTTGACCCGGCCGCGCAGATAGTCGCGGCCGAGGTTCTGGAACTTCTTCGTCGTGATCTTGGAGGCGCGGGCCCAGCCGTAGCCGGGCAGGTCCACCAGGCGGATCGCGTCGTCGAGGACGAAGAAGTTCACCTCGCGGGTGCGGCCGGGCTCGTTGGAGGCCCGGGCCAGCTTCTTGTGTCCCACCAGGGCGTTGATCAGCGAGGACTTGCCGACATTGGAGCGGCCGGCGAAGGCCACCTCGGGCATGTCGGCGGGCGGCAGGCCGTCCACCGAGACGGCGCCCATCAGGAAGGTGGCCTGGCGCGCGAAGAGGATGCGCGCGGCCTCGATCTCGGCCTCGTCGAAGGTCCCGTCGGTGTTCACTCTTGGGCCTTGGGTTTGCCGGAGAACCTGGCGATCAGGTCGTCGATGGGGTTATCGACCTTGAAGCGCCGCATGATGATGTACTGCTGGATGATCGTCAGCACGTTCGACCAGGTCCAGTAGATCAGCAGGCCCACGGCGAAGGGGGCCATGATGAACGTGAAGATGATCGGCATGAACTGGAAGATCTTCTGCTGGATGGGGTCGCCGACCGGCGGGTTCATCGAGGTGGTCAGCCACATGGTCACGCCGTAGGCCAGGGCCAGGGCGCCGATGTGCAGGGTGGTGTCCAACAGTCCGCCGACCATGGGCAGGCTGGCCGGATTCCACGGGATCAGCCCGAACACGTTCCAGATGGTGGAGGGGTCGCGGGCCGAGAGGTCCTGAATCCAGCCGAAGAAGGGCGCGTGCCGCATCTCGATGGTCACGGTCAGCACCTTGTACAGGGCGTAGAAGACCGGGATCTGCAGCAGCATGGGAAGGCAACCGGTGACCGGGTTGATCTTCTCCTTCTGATAGAGGGCCATCAGCTCGGTCTGCTGCTTGGTGGCGTCGTCCTTGTATTTCGCGCGCAGCGCCTCGATCTGGGGCTGCACCTTCTTCATCTTGGTGATCGACTCGTAGCTCTTGTTGGCGAGCGGGAAGAAGACCACCTTCACCGCCACGGTGAGCAGCAGGATGGCGATGCCGAAGTTGCCGACGTGGCTGTGGATGAATTCCAGGAACTGGAACAGCGGCCGGGTGAAGAACCAGAACATGCCCCAGTCGACGGCCTGGTCGAAGCGCGGCACGCCGAGATTGGTCTCATAGGCCTTCAGGACCGGGACGGTCTTGGCGCCGGCGAAGAAGCGTGAGGTCTCGGTGACCTGGCGGCCGGGGGCGATGATCTTGGCGCCGCCCACGAAATTGGCCTCGAAGACGTCGACGCCGCCGCTCCGGGTGACACGGAACTGGCTCTGGACGGCCTCGGCCTGGGCCGGGATCAGCGCCGCCAGCCAGTACTTGTCGGTGATGCCGGCCCAGCCGCCGGTGGTGGGGAACTGGCCGCCGCCGTCCTTGGACCACTTCTTGAACTTGATCAGCCGCAGCTCGTCGCCCAGCCAGCCCACCGCGCCCTCGTGGACGATGGAGTTCTTGCCGATGTCGGCGGGCAGGCCCTGGCGCTGCACCGAGCCGTAGGGGGCCAGCGTCACCGGCGCGGCGCCGGTGTTGGCCACGGTGTCGGCTACGGTGAACATGAAGCGGTCGTCGACGGAGATCACCCGGGTGAAGGTCAGGCCCGCGCCGTTGGTGGTGGAGAGCGTGATCGGGGCGCCGGGGGCGAGGGTCGCGCCGGCTGTCTGGGTCCAGACGGTGTCGGCGGTGGGCAGGCCCGACACATTGGCGCCGGCCCAGCCGAACTCGGCGAACTGGGCGTGCTGGGCGCCCTCGGGACGCAGCAACTCCACCGGCGGGGAGTCCTTGGCCACCGTCTCACGGTACTGCTTCAGATAGAGGTCGTCCAGGCGGGCGCCGCGCAGGGAGATGGAGCCCGAGAGGGCCGGGGTCTCGATGCGCACCCGCGGGCTGGCGGCGGCGGCGACATTGCGGGAGACCAGGGCTTCGGCGGCGGTGGGCGGAGCCTTGGTGAGGTTCTGGGCCTGGACCTGGGCGCTGGCGGCCGGCGGGTTGCGGGCCAGTTCGGCCTCGCGGGCCCGGGTGCGTGGGCCCATGACCAGGAACTGGTAGGCCAGCAGCAGCGCCATCGCCGAGACCACGAAGATGATCGTGTTGCGGTTTGAGTTGTCTTGCATGAGGGGCGCGCGCTCAAACGGAAGGGGGAGGAGCGCGATCGGGCGCGCGGGTGTCGCTATCGGCGCCGAGGCTTATCAGCGCGCTTTTCACATCGTCAAGCAAACGCGCCCAGGGGCGCGTCGGCGCGCCGCCCCGGGCGATGAAGACATAGTCGTGGCCGGGCTTGCCCAGGACCGGGACCAGGGTCCGCGCGGCCTCGCGCATCCGGCGCTTGGCGCGGTTGCGAACCACCGCCCCGCCGACCTTGCGGGTGGCGGTGAAACCGATCCGGACCAGGGGGCGATCGTCGCCCCGATGACGGGCCTGCAGCACCACGGCGCCGCGGGCGCACGAAGGCGCCTTGGCCGCGGCCAGGAAATCAGGCCGGATCTTCAGATGTTCGATGGGAAAGACGGGGTCCGTCATGCGGACGCCCCAAGACCCTGGTATTAGGCGGTCAGGCGCTTACGGCCCTTGGCGCGACGACGGGCGATCACCTTCTGGCCGTTCTTGGTGGCCATACGCGAACGCCAGCCGTGCCGGCGTGCGCGCACGAGACGGGAGGGCTGGAAAGTGCGTTTCACGGGACTGGCTCCGGGTCGAAATCGAGCGGCGGGGAATAAGGGGTGGGGCAGGCGATGTCAACCGTTAGCGGTCAAAGGTTTAGGATCGATCACGTGGTGATCCGCGCGTTGGACCGTGATGGGCTGGCGGCCAAGGTCGCGGCCCTGTCCGGGCGGCCGCTGCTGGCGGGCTATCGCGGGGGGGACCCGCAGGGCTCGGTGGGGGTGCGGTTCGCCAACGGACCCTTCCTCGACATCTTCGGGGAGAGCGCCACCCCGGCCGCCCTGATCCTGCAGGGGCCGCTTTCCGACCTTGAGTCCCTGGCGGCCGCCAAGGGCTGGGCCTTCCGCAGCCACCGGCGCGAGACGATCACTGACCCGGCCCAGGACCAGCCCTGGTCCATGCTGATGTTCCGCCGCGGCCAGGGCCTGCTGACCCAGATCTCGGCCATCGAATATGCCGACGACCCGGCCCCCTGGGCCCTGCCGGACTTCTCAGGGCCGCTCTATCCCCCCAATCCGGCGCCCGACACCGGGACCCGGCTGCGGCGGGTCTGGGTGGGGGCCCAGGAGGTGGCGCGGGCGGCCGGCGACCTGGCGGCCCTGGGCTTCGTCGCCGCCGGGCCCGTCCATTCGGAGTTCCCGCCCCACGAGGGCACCCTCTATCGCGGCTCGCGGGCCGACCTGGTGCTGTTTGCCGGTCCCGACGGGGTGGCCCGGCTGGACATCGACGGCCGCGAGCTTCAGCGGATCGCCCTGACCCCGGATCTCGCCCTGGTGGCGGGGGAGGGTTAGGGCCTGCGGCGCGACAGCAGTTCGGGCCGGTACTCGAAGTGCATGGTGTCGAAATGCCGCCACCGGCCGCCCCAGATGAAGCCGTGGCGCTCGAAGACGGCGACGATCTCCGGGGGGATGCGGTTGGCCCAGACCGCGTCCTCGCCGCCCTTCCAGAGCCAGTAGTCGGCCCAGGCCGTGGAGATGTCGATGGCCGCGCCATAGGCGTGCATGCTGCGCCGGCCGGTCCCCGCCACCACCCGGCAATTGAAGGCGCCGGCGGTGGGCACCAGGTAGCGGGTCATTTCCGGCGGCAGTTTTTCAAGTTCGGCGACCACGGCCTCCAGGGCGCGGTCGACGCCGTTGACGGTGGTGACGTTGACGGTCCCACCCTGGCGCGCGGGCATCCAGGCCACCTTGCGCATGTGGGTCTGGAAGGCGCGCGTCGAGCAGTCGCCGTACATCTTCAGGAACAGGGGCTCATGGCGGGCGCGGCCTGGATCGCCCTTGGGCGGCTTCCGCTGGGGCCCTCGCCGGTAGGGCTCGGCGAACATGTCGACGATGTCGGCCTGGTCGAGGGCCTGTTCGGTGGTCTTGGTCGGCCCGCCCCGGGAGATCGGGAAGCGTGTCCCATCGGCCATGATGAGTTGGCCGTTCCGGACGCCCCAGACCTGGTCCGGATAGGCTCGAACGAGGGCCGAGGGCAGGGGTGCGGGGGTGAGCCGCGCCGTGACGGTGGCGCAGCCGCCGAGCAGCACCATCAGCGCCAGGACCGCCCCCCAGCGGGCTGTCACGCCAGAGTCAGGATCACGGGCCCGCGGGAGGTGGCCACCAGGGTGTGTTCGTACTGCACCGTGGGCTGGCCGCCGGCCGGCCGTAGGGTCCAGCCGTCCTCCAGCTCCTCGACCCAGTCGGCGCCGAGGGAGAGGAAGGGCTCGATGGTGAAGACCAGGCCCTCGGAGATGCGGCGTTCGTCGCGGGGTTCGTACCAGGTGGGGATGTCGCCGGGCGCGTCGTGCAGGGAGCGGCCGACCCCGTGGGAGGCCAGGTTGCGCACCAGGCTGTAGCCGTTCTTCCGCGCGAAGCCCTCGATGGAGCGGCCGATCTCGTTGAGCCTGGCGCCGGGTTTCACCGACCGGATGCCGGTCCACATGGCGCGCCGGCCATCGCGGCATAGGCGCTCGATCCTCGGCGCGGTCGGCGGGACGGCGAAGCTGGCCCCGGTGTCGCCGAAGAAGCCGTCGATCTCGGCCGAGACGTCGATGTTCACCAGGTCGCCGGCCTTGATGACCGTGTCGCCCGGGATGCCGTGGGCGCAGTCGGGACCGACCGAGATGCAGGTGGCGCCGGGGAAGTCGTAGGTGACCTCCGGAGCCGAACGGGCGCCCTCGCGCTCCAGCATGGCCCGGCCGAGCTGATCCAGCTCGCGGGTGGTGACGCCAGGCTCCAGGGCCGCGCCCATGGCCGCGAGCGTGCGGGCCACGAGGTTTCCGGCCGCCCGCAGTTTGTCGAGTTCGTCTTCGCTGCCGATGGTCATGGGAGGAAGATGGCGCCGAATGGGCGCGGGCCCAAGGGGCCGTGACATTGCCGCGTTGTAAGTTGTGACGCGGGCGACGCTCGGCATAGTTCGCCCGTCTTGAGGGGGAACATCCGATGCGCATCCTGTTGTCGATCCTGGCGGCCCTGAGCCTGGCGAGCACCGCGGCCGCCCAGACCCCGGCGCCGGTGGACACCCGCGCCCTGCTGGCGGCCAACACCCGGCCCTTCACCTATTCCGACGGCAGGCTCGCCGGGCCGGGCGCCGACTTCCTGATGGGACAGATGGCCAGGGCGCAGTTCGTGCTGCTGGGGGAGAGCCACCACGACCACGAGGTCCCGATCTTCGCCGGCGCCCTCTATGGCCGACTGCGGCAGGACCTGGGCTTCCGCTACCTGGCGGTGGAGCAGGATCCGCTGGCGATCGCCGACCTCAACAGCCCCGCCTATCGGGGCGACGTGAAGAAGATCGCCGCCTTCTCCCGCAGCCATCCGACCCATCTCGGCTTCTCCTCGGACCAGGACCTTGGCTTCCTGGCCCAGGCCACCGCCTCCGCCCGTCGGGGCGACCCCTCGGTCTGGGGCCTGGAGCAGGCCCAGGGCTCGATCCGCTATCTGGAGGAGCTGGTCGCCCTGGCGCCCAACGCCGGCGTCCGGGCGGCCGCCCAGGCCCTGCTGGACGACGCCCGCGCCAAGGAGAGCCGGACCAGCCCCGGCGGCTTCATCCACGACGACCCCACCACCCTGCCGCGGCTGACCGCCCTGAAGGCCGCCTTCGCCGCCAAACCGGGCTCGCGGGCCGATATCCTGCTGACCGGGATCGTCACCTCGGCGGAAATCTATTCCTACAACCGCCGCGCCATGGCCGGGGAGCGGGTGGGGCTCTACAACAACACCGAGCGCGAGGCGCTCTTCAAGCGCGCCTTCATGGACCACTACCGCCAGGTGGCCCGCGCCGGCGCCCCGCCCAAGGTGATGTTCAAGTTCGGCAGCTGGCACATGTACCGAGGCCGCAGCCCCGGCGGCGCCTTCACCATCGGCAACTTCGCCCACGAGCTGGCCATCTCCGACGGCCGCGAGGCCTACGGGATCAATGTCATTCCGGTGGGGGGCTATGAGGCCGACGTCACCGAGCAGGGCGAGTGGATGAAGGCCCTGTTCCCCGACGGCCCGCCCAAGTCGCCGGTGGTGATCGACCTGCGGCCCCTGCATCCCTGGTCGCGGGCCTTCGCGAACCAGGTTCCCGTCGACCAGCAGGCGGCCCTGCGGGACTACATCTTCGCCCATGACGCCATCGTGGTGCTGCCGAACAGCTCGAAGGCCACCTGGGACCTGACGGGGTTCCCGGTTCCCTAGCTCGCCAAGGCGATGTCTCGGATCAGCAGGAAGAGCGGCGTCGTGGCGTCGGGCGCCCGATAGGCGCCGACGGCGCCCGTCAGGTGGACGGCGATCGCGGTCAGCTCCCAGGCAAGTTGGATGACGTTGGTGGCCGTCGCGTGCTGTTCGACAAGTTCCAGGATCCCATGCTCCTCCCCATGGCGCCGGACTGCGATGGCGTCCTGGCAGGCGCCATCCGGCCAATGAGGATTGGCCCAGGCCCACAGCCAATCGCCCGCCTGGAGCGAGACGCTGCCCGCCAGCTGGATCGTCGCCACCACCTTCGGCCCGCCGGCGTCGGAGAAGGTCAGGGTTCCGGCTTCGAGGTCGTAGTCGTAGCGGGGCCAGTGGTTGAGCTTGAAGTCGCCATATACGCGAGCGTTCTTCGCCTCCAGCTCCCTCCAGGCCGCCTGTCGCCAGTCGGCATAGTCCTGGGAGGCCGCCACGCGCCTAGAGGTCCGGCCGCACGATGGTCTTGCCCACCACCTTGCGGTTGGCGAGGCTTTCGAAGGCCTGGCGCCATTCCGACAGCGGATATTCGTGGTCGACGCGGGGGTGGACCTTGCCTTCGTCGGCGAGCGCCCAGACGGCGGCGATGTTCTCGCGGCCCTTCTCGGGGAACTGGCGGCCATATTCGCCGGCCCGCACGCCCATGACCGAGAAGCCCTTGATCAGGGCCATGTTGACCGGCAGCACCGGCAGGCGGCCGGAGGTGAAGCCGATGGAGAGGATGCGGCCGTTGAAGGCGATGCAGCGGACGCTCTCGTCGAAGACGTCGCCCCCCACGGGGTCGTAGATCACGTCGGCCCCGCGGCCGCCGGTGATTTCCTTGACCTTCTCGCGGAAGCCCCCGGTGACGTTCACCGTGGCGTCGGGGGCGTATTCGCGAGCCACGATGGCCAGCTTCTCGTCGGAGGCGGAGGCGGCGATCACCTTGCAGCCCAGGTGCTTGGCCAGGTCCACGGCGGCCAGGCCCACCCCGCCGGCGGCGCCGTGCACCAGCACCCACTCCCCCGGCTCCACCTGGGCGCGGCGCACCAAGGAGACATAGGCGGTCAGATAGGCGGTGGCGTAGCCGGCGGCCTGGCTGAAGGAGAGGTTGGCGGGCTTGGGCCGCAGGGCCGCGGCCGGAGTCACGGCATATTCCGAGAAGCCGCCGATGCGGGCGCCGCCGACGACGGGGTCGCCGATCTTCCACTGGGTGACGCCCTCCCCCAGGGCCTCCACCTCGCCGGCGATCTCCATGCCGGGGATGAAGGGCAGGGCCGGCTTGTGCTGGTACTCGCCGCGGGTCTGCAGCAGGTCGGGAAAGTTGACGGCGGCGGCCTTCACCTTGATCCGCACCTCGCCCGGACCGGGGTCCGGGGTCGGGATTTCCTTGAGCACGCAGCCGCCATAGTCGGCGGCCAGGGCCTCGACCACCAGGGCGCGCATCAGTGGATGCGCCCTTCGAAGCCCTCGCGCACCAGGCCGGCGATCTCGCGGCAGGCGGTGTCGGCGCAGGGGACGGCGCCGGTGAAGGCGGTGAAGCCGTGGGCCAGGCTGTCATAGCAGCGATAGAGCGTGGGGACCCCGGCGTCCTTCAGCCGCTTGGCGTAGGCCTCGCCCTGGTCCACCAGGGGATCGAAGCCCGCGGTCACCACCACGGCCGGCGCCAGGCCCGAGAGGTCCGGCGCGCGCACCGGCGACAGGCGCGGATCGGCGGGGTCGTCTCCGGGGCCCATATAGTGGCCCATGAACCAGTCCATCATCGCCCGGCTGAGCGGGAAGGCCTCGGCATAGGTGGTCATCGACGCGGTCTCGCTGGCCACGTCGGTGCAGGGATAGATCAGCAGCTGCAGGTCGGGCTGAGCCTCGCCGGCGCGCTTGAGCTCCTGGGCGACGATGGCGGCGAAGTTGCCGCCCATCGAATCGCCGCCGATGGCCGCGCGGCCGGCCGGCGCCCCGAAGCGGGCGGCATTGTCGCGGCCCCAACGATAGGCGGCCAGCACGTCCTCCAGCCCGGCGGGGAAGCGGTGCTCCGGCGCCAGGCGGTACTCCACCGACAGCACCGGGCAACGGGCGATCCTGGCCAGGATCCCGCAGAAGGTGTCGCAGGTCTCCAGGTCGCCGATCACCCCGCCGCCGAAGTGGGCGAAGACCATCAGGGGCGCGGCGGGGTCCTGGTTCTCGGGGCGGTAGGCGCGGGCCGGAATGGACGCCGCCCCATTGGGAATGCTGACGCTCTCGGTGCGCACCCCGGGCTCGGGCGGGCCGCCGAGGGCGGCCAAGCCCTGCGTGTTGGCCCGCCGGGCCTCCTCGGGGCTCAGGGTGGTCATCGACGGCCCGCGCGCGGCGCCGGCGGCCAGGAACTGCAGGCGCGGATCGAGGGTGCGGCCGCCGCGATAGACCACGCCGCCGCCAGAGAGCAGCCGCAGGAGGGGGGCGGGCAGGGAAAGCAGGGTGCGGACCACGAACCGCTGGGCTGAGACGCTGGCCATCCTAGACCTGCGTCTTGGGCAGCCCCTTCACGCCCCCCTCGATGAGGGCGACCACGAAGTCGGCGGCGGCCTTGGTGTCGATGGGCCGGCGGACGACCATCTTCTCTCCGACCTCGCGGGCGATGGCGATGCAGGCGGCGGCCAGATAGTCCGGATCGGCCCCGGGGGCGCCGCCGCGGGCGATCTCGTCGACGATGGCCTGGCGCACCTCGTTGAACACCGCGGTCATCTCCGGGGTCTCGCCGTGGACGTGCGGAATGGGCTCGTCGGCCGGACGGCGGGCCAGCCAGCTTTTGTGCTCGTCGGCCAGGAAGCCGAAATAGGCCTCGATCGCGGCGCGGACGAAGCTCGACCAGTCGGCCGATTGGGCGCGATGGGCCTTCAGCAGCGGCGTGAAGCGCCGGGCGCCCTCGTCGGAGAGGGCGACATAGACCTCATCCTTGGAGCGGTAATAGTTGTAGAAGGTGCCGGCCGCGAGGCCCGTGCGCCGGATGATGTCGCGCACCGTGCAGGCCTCGTAGCCCAACTCTCCGAACACCTCGCGCGCGGCGTCGAGAATGGCCTGGCGATTTTGGACCTTGGTCTGTTCGCGTTTGCCGACCGGTAGATAAGCGACCTGGGACATCTATTCCTGAAATCAAATCGTGACGGGCGTCATACTAGACACTCGAACGCCGCCTCGCCAACCGCCACGCGCAAGGCGCGATCAGGAGGGCTTGGCGGCGCCCCAGGTGAGGATGGCGGTGGAGCCGCCGCTGGCCTCCGGCAAGGCCTGGATGCGCATCGTGCGGTCGCCGTCCTGGGCCGAGAACACCTTCGATCCACCCTGGTCCAGGTCCAGGCCCGGGGTGAGGCCGGCGGCCGCGGCGCCGGCGCGATAGCGGGCGACGAGGGTGTCCGGGGCGGCGGGGCTGGTGAAACCCACCGCGCCGCCGATCTTGCCCGGCGTCGAATCGCCCTGGGTGCAGAGGGTGACCTTGGCGCCCGGATAGAGGGGCGCGTAGGCGGGC
>JAZKBZ010000051.1:49928-66432 GCA_040388315.1 Pseudomonadota bacterium
GGGAATCGCGGCTGAGGCCTGTTTGGCCTCCTGAGCCGCCTTGGGGCCGCAGGCGGCCAGCGCCAGGAGGGCGGCGGCGGCGATCAGGGGTTTCATGGCGGTCTCCGGCGGTGGTCGGCCGCGAAGATGTCAGCCCGGGAAGACGCCCGCAACCGCGCTGGGGGCGTCGCATTTGGCGCGGCACTGACCCCAGGTCGGTCCGCAGTCCTCCGCCCCCTCGGTGGCCAGGCAGAAATAGTAGGACTGGGCGCAGGTCAGGCGGCACTGGCCGTCCTCGCCCGCCACCGGCGTCTCGGCCAGGCTGCGCAGCGGGATCGGGACCTGGGGGGCGAGGTCGACGGCGGGCGTGCCGAGACGCGGCGCGGCCGCGCCGACGGGGGCCGGCGTGTCGGCCGACTGCGATCCCCGCAGGACGGGGGCGGCCTGCGGCTGGGCGCCGACCGGACTGGCCAGGGCGAGGATCAGCGCCACGAGGGGGAGGGCTTTGCGCATGCCCCACCCTCGCAGCGCGATCTTAAGACCGCGTTAACCATGATCAGACCGTTCGAGCAGCCCGGTCCTTGGCGTTCGTGGCCTGGATGGACTCCTTGGCGGCGGTCCACTGTTCGTCGGTCCAGGCCCGCAGGCCCGAGAAGTTGCCCCCCGAGGCCTGCCAGGCGGCGCCGTCGATGGCGATGGTCTGGCCGTTCACATAGGCCGACAGCGGATGCAGCAGATAGACCGCCAGATTGGCCAGCTCCCGCATCTCGCCGACCCGGCCCATGGGATTGCCGGTGCGGCTGGCCTCGCCGTCGTCGCGCTGCTCGCCGGGATTGAGGCGGGCGCTCATCCCCTCGGTGGGGAAGGGGCCCGGCGCGATGTTGTTGAAGCGGATGCCGTAGGGACCCCACTCCACCGCCAGGGACTGGCTCATGGTGGCCAGACCCGCCTTGGACATGGCCGAGGGCACGGTGAAGGGGCCGCCGTTCCAGATCCAGGTGGTGAGGATGGAGACGACGGAGGCCTTCTTGCCCTCGGCGATCCAGCGCTTGCCGGCGTCCAGGGTGACGAAGAAGGAGCCTCGGAAGACGATGTTGGCGATGGCGTCGAAGCCGCGCGGGGACAGGTCCTGGGTGCGGCTGATGAAGTTGCCGGCGGCGTTGTTGACCAGGCCCGTGAGCGCCCCGCCGTCGGCCCAGATCTGGTCCATCATGTCGGTGATGGCCTCGGGCACGCGGATATCGCAGGCGATGCCCACCACCTTGCCGCCGTGGGCGGCCATCAGGTCCTTGGCCGCGGCCTCCACCACCCCGCCGCGGCGGCCGCAGATATAGACCTCGGCGCCCAGGATCAGGCAGGCCTCGGCCATCACCTTGCCCAGGCCCGTGCCGCCGCCGGTGATCAGAATCCGTTCGCCCTTCATCAGGCCGGGCCGGAACATCAGGTCGTCTTGGGTCAGCTCGGCCATGGCGGCGCTCCTCCTTGTCGTTGGAGGAAGTGCGCGCCGCTGACGCCGGGTCGGTCAAATGAAAAGGGGGACCGCCTTGCAGCGGTCCCCCTTCAGACGCCCCTTTGGAAGTCAGAAGCTCTTAGAACTCTTCCCAGCTGTCGTCCTCGGCCTGGGGCTGTTGGGCGAGCGCGGTGTTCCCGCGAGTGGCGGGCGCGTACTGGGCCTGGGACCGCGGGGCCGGGGCGTGACGCGCCGGGGCGGCGTGTTGCCGTTCGGGCGCTCGGCTGGCGACCTGAGTCCCGCCGGAGACCCGGAAGCGGCCCACCAGGCGGGCCAACTCCTCGGCCTCGTCGGCCAGGACGCGGCTGGCGGCGGTGGATTCCTCCACCATGGCCGCGTTCTGCTGGGTGACCTGGTCCATCTGGTTGACGGCGGTGTTCACCTGGCCGAGGCCAAGCGCCTCTTCCTTGGCCGAGGCGGCGATCTCGCCCACCACGTTGGAGATCTCGCCGACCTGGCGCACGATGCGCTCCAGGGCCTTGCCGGTCTCGTCCACCAGACCCACGCCCTCGGCGACCTGTTGGGTCGAGGCCGAGATGAGCGCCTTGATCTCCTTGGCCGCTTCGGCCGAGCGCTGGGCCAGGGCCCGCACTTCGGAGGCGACGACGGCGAAGCCCTTGCCGGACTCCCCGGCGCGGGCGGCTTCGACCCCGGCGTTGAGGGCCAGCAGGTTGGTCTGGAACGCGATCTCGTCGACCACGCCGATGATCTGGCTGATCTTGTTGGAGCCTTCCTGGATGGAGTTCATGGCCAGGACCGCCTTGCGGACGATCTCGCCGGACTGCTCGGCGTCGGTCTTGGCCGAGGCGGTGGCCTCGCGGCCGTGGGTGGCGCCTTCGGAGGTCTTGTTGACGGTGGCGGTGATCTGGTCGAGGGCCGCCGCCGTCTCTTCCAGGGTCGCGGCCTGGTGCTCGGTGCGGCGCGACAGGTCGTCTGCCGAGTGGCTGATCTCGCCAGCGCCCGATTGGATGGAGGCCGTCGCGCCGGCGATGGCGGTCATGGCTTCTTCCAGCTTGGCCACGGCGGCGTTGAAGTCGTCGCGAAGCTTGCGGTAGTCGCCCGGGAACTCGGTCTCGACCCGGTAAGTCAGATCGCCGGAGGCGAGCGCGTCCAGGGCGCGGGCCAGGTTGGTGACGACGTTGGCCTGTTCCTCGGCGATGGCCGCGGCGGCCTCGGCGTTCTGGCGGCGGGCGGTTTCGGCGGAGGCCTCGGCGGTCTCGCTCTCCTGGCGCAGTTTCTCCAGGTGCAGCTGGTTGTCGCGGAAGACGGTCAGGGAGGAGACGATGGCGCCCAGCTCGTCCTTGCGGGCCAGGGCGTCGAGATTGATGCTATTGTCGCCGCGCGACAGGGCCTCGGTGGCGCCGGCGATCTTCTTGACGTCGCGGCGCAGGGTGAGGGTCAGGCTGACGGCCAGGGCGCCGGCGATCAGCAGGGTGGCCAGGGCGCCGACCATGGTCATGGTCTGGGCGGTCTTGGCGCGCTCGCCGCTGGCGGCGGCGCTCTTGTCGGTGACCGCCTGACCGGCTTCCACGATCTTGTGGAGGGTGGCGCTCATCTTGCCGTATTCTTCTTCGAACGGCGCGGCGAAGCCGGCGGCCGTACCGAAGTCGGCGGTGATCATGGCGCAGATCACGTCCAGGGCGTCGCGGGTGTTGCCCAGCGCCTTGATCAGGTCGTCATAGGATTTCTTCTGATCGGCGGGGGCCGTCTTGCGGGCGGTCTCGACCTCCTTCTTGATGGAGTCGATCTCGGCCAGCATGGCCTGGGAGTCGGCCTCGATCTTCTCGACCTCGATGGACGCCGCGGCGTGGGTCAGCAGGAAATAGAGCTGGCCGTGAACGGCGGTGATCCGTTCGGACACCTTCTGCATTCGCAGGCTGTTGGGCATGTCCACCTGGACCACCTGCCGCAACTCGGCCGCCTGGCCGCGTTGCAGGATGATGGCTCCGGTGGCCAGACAGGCCAGCATGACCAGTGCGAAAGCCGGTGCGAAGCCGATCTTGATGATCAGCGGCGTATCCACGAGCCTAAGGCGCTTCACTCTAAAATCCCCCGTAAACACGGTTAGCGACGCGGTCACCATGCCGTGAGGTTGCTAACCAAACGTCACCGAAATGCGTTGGGTGTCGATTTGCCGGGGTCGCGACCACTATAGAGACTCGAAATTGTGATCCGAGCCTTTACTGTTGGTTAACCACAAATCGGGTGGTCCGGATCAGACTCTCTTAACCTGAATGCTTCAACCTCCACTTGTCCAAATCTAGAAAGGAGTGGGGCATGAAAAATATGATCAAGATCTTGGGCGGTTGCGCCCTGGCTCTGGCCGTCGCCGGTTCGGCGTCTGCCGGGAGCTTTGAGGACAGCATGGGCCGTTGCCTGACGAAGAACGCCAACACGCGGGACGCGGCCATGGTCATGCTGGAATGCACCGCCGACGCCGGCAAGCTTTCGGGCTGCAAGGTGCTGGAGGACAGCAAGCCGAACAAGGGCTTCGACAAGGCCGCGCTCTGCGTCGCCGAAGCGCTGCCCATGGGGTCGAAAACCGGGGTCGTTAAGGTCCCGATGCGCTTCCCGGGCGGCGGCTAGACCGCAGCTCCAAGAATTATCATTCTTGCAAATCACACCTCCGGCCCCGTGGGCCGGAGGTGTTTTGTCATGCGACAAGCCGTCGCTGCAGGCCTCGCGACGCCCCCTTGCGGCGGATTGCCGCAACCTGGGCGGGTCGCCCTGATTGCCTCGAGTTCGAGCGGGATCCGGGCGGGGTTCCCACTTTTCCTCATCCCGCCTTCAAGCCCACAGGTATCTAGCTGGTCACGCGGCTGATGAGCGCCATGGCCGCGGCCGGGGCGCGGACCTTCCCCTCGTGGATGAAGTAGCTGAACACGTCCACCGGCTGCTCGGCTGGGGCGGTGCGGTCCACGGGCGTCAGGTCGTCGGGGCAGCGGCCCTGGGCGTACTGGCCAAACCGCCGGGCCCAGAGGTCCAGCCCCTCGGGCGGGTAGCCGCTCTCGATGTCGTCGGAGCCGTCCAGCAGGCGGGCGTAGACGAAGTCGGCGGTGACGTCGGGGATCATCGGGTAGCGGTCGTTCTCCGACACGCAGATGGCGACGTTGCGATGGCGGCACATGGCGATGAAGGCGATATCGACGAAGCTGGCGTTGCGCACCTCCACCACGTGCCGCAGCTTCAGGCCCTCGTGGGTCCTGGGCAGCAGGTCGAGGAAGGCCTCGAAGTCGGCGGGCTCGAACTTCTTGGTGGGCATGAACTGCCAGAGGATCGGCCCCAGCCGGTCCCCCAGCTCGACGATCCCCTGGTTCAGGAACTTGCCGATCGACTCCCCCGACTGGGCCAGGGTCTTGCGGTTGGTGCAGAACCGCGAGGCCTTCAGGGAGAAGATGAAGGCCTCGGGGGTGGCCGCCTTCCACTTGGCGAAGGTCTCGGGTTTCTGGGACGAATAGTAGGTGGAGTTGATCTCGATCGTGGTGAGATGGCGGCTGGCGTAGGCGAGCTCGTCGGCCTGCTTGAGGCCCTCGGGATAGAAGACCCCGCGCCAGGGCTCGAAGGTCCAGCCCCCGATGCCGGCGCGGATGACGCCTGCCTTCGCCATGCCGCCTGCTCTCCTATTTGCGCGCCGCGGCGGTCTTGTCCCGTTCGGCCTCGAACTCCGATCCGGCCTTCCATTCCGGCCACTCGCGGGAATTGGCGAGCTTGGTCCCCAGGTCCAGCAGCATCTCGGCGTTCTGCGCCGCGCCCGACAGGTCCCAATCGGGGGAATATTCGTCGGCCGGCTGGTGGTACTTGTCGGTAGTGTAGGCCTTCTGCAGGGCCTCGCCGCGTTCCTTGCCGCCGTTCACCAGATCCTGGCCGCCCCCGAAGGAGATGGCCGGCACGCCGCGCTTGGCGAAGGAGAAGTGGTCGGAGCGGAAGAAGCTGCCGGCGCCCGGACGCGGATCGGGGCTGTAGGTCATGTGGTAACCCTTGGCGACCTCGATCAGGTCGTCCTGCAGGGTCAGCGGGGCGTCGCCCGAGGTGCCGAAGTCCCGCGACGGGCCGCTGATGGCCGCGCCGTCCATGTTGATGTCGGCCACGGTGGTGGCGAGCGGATAGAGCGGGTTGGCGGCGTAGTATTCCGAGCCCAGCAGGCCCTTCTCCTCGGCGGTGACCGCCAGGAAGAGGATGGAGCGCTCTGTGCGCGGCCGGGACGCGGCGGCCCGGGCCATCTCGATCAGCACCGAGGTCCCCGAGGCGTTGTCCAGGGCGCCGTTATAGATCCGGTCGCCCTTGGCGTCGGGCAGGCCGACCCCCAGGTGGTCCCAGTGGGCGGTGTAGACCACCTTGTCCTCGGGATGCTTGGTCCCCGGCAGGACGCCCGCCACGTTCTTGGAGACGATCTTCTTCGCATCCACCGCGATGTCGGTGGAGAAGGTCACGCCTTTCAGGGTCACCGGCTTGAAGTCGCGGGTCTGGGCCTGGGTCTTCAGGGCCTCGAAGTCCAGGCCCGAGGCCTTGAACAGCTCCACCGCCGGATCGCGCTGGATCCAGGCCTCGATGGGAGCGTGGGCCTTGGTGGGATCGGCGCGGATGATGTCGAAGACGGTGTTGGTGTTGGAGTTCTTCACCGTGTTCCAACCGTAGGAGGCCGGGGCGGTCTCGTGGATGACGATGAAGCCGACGGCGCCCTGGCGGGCGGCCTCCTCGTACTTGTAGGTCCAGCGGCCGTAATAGGTCATGGCCTTGCCGCCGAAGTCGCCCTGGCCGGTTTCGAAGTCGGGGTCGTTGACCAGGACGAGCGCGATCTTGCCCTTGAGGTCCACCCCTTTGAAGTCGTCCCAGTTGCGCTCAGGCGCCTTGACGCCGTAGCCGACGAAGACGACCGGGGCGTCCTTCACGCTCACGTGGTCGACACCCGTCTGGGGCGCGCGGATGGCGATCTGCTCGCCTTGGGCCCAGGTCTGGACCTGGCCGTTCACGGTGACGCTGACCTTGACGGGATCCCTATTGTCGAACTGGGCGAGCGGCACATCCTGGGTCCAGGCGCGGCCGCCGTCCTTCTGCAGGTCGCCGGCGGGCTGCAGGCCCGCGGCCTTGAACTGGTCGGTGAGGTACTGGACCGTCTTGACCTCGCCGGCGGTGGCGGGGCCGCGGCCCTCGAAGGCGTCGGAGGCCAGGACCTTCACGTGGTCGGCGATCTTGGCCGGATCGATCTCGGCGGCGCCGGCGGGAACGCCCAGGGCCAGAACCGCCCACGCGCATGCGCCGGCCAGGAGGAATTGTTTCATGAATACACTCAGGCAAGGATCAGATTTGCCCCGACCCTAACGAGCCCCAGGCCCTGGCGCTAGACCCTGACCGTTTCAGATGGACTCATCTGAAACGGCAAGAAGGGTCTAGATTCAAACATATTAGAGCACGTCGGGCGGCGGAACCGGTCTCCACTTCCGCCTGACGTGCTATTAGGGCGTGTTGGGCCAGGGGTCGGGTCGAATCTCATCCGGCGGGGGATGGTTCAATCTTGAACGATCTAACCCGGAATGAGTGTGACCCGCGCGCCGCACCGGCAAGCGCGCGGGCGGTTTGTAACGCCGCTGCAATCCGCCGGTCGGCTTGCTATGATCAAGGGACCTTCAGCTAACCGCGTCGCGCCTCCCCCAAAGCCGATACACTCGGCGGCGATTCGCGGTCTGACAACGACAGAGATCATGCGCCCCGCCACATTCGTAGCCGGACTGGCCTGTCTGACGCTTGCCGCATGCGCTTCGGCGCGCAAGCCCGACATCGCCGTGCCCGCCGCCTTCGAGGCGCCCCAGCCCGCAACGTCGTCCATCGACGCCGCGGCCCTCGACCGCTGGTGGACCCAGTTCAACGACCCGGTGCTGACCAACCTGATCGAACAGGCCCTTCTCTCGGCGCCGGATTCCCGATCCGCCGCCGCGCGGCTGACCGAGGCCCGCGCCACCTCCTCCAACGCCCTCATCGCCTTCCTGCCCCAGGGCAACGCCGCGGGCTCCACCAAGGAGACCCACACCACCCAGACCTCCGGGACGGTGGTCAATATCCCCGGCTTCTCCAACAACGGGGAGAGCACCACCTCCAGCGCCAGCCTGAACGTGAGCTGGGAGGTCGACCTGTTCGGGCGGATCTTCGCCGTCGCCAAGGCCGCCCGGGGCGACACCAACGCCGCCGAGGCGAGCTATGAGGGCGCGCGCGCCAGCCTCGCGGCCAATATCGCCGACACCTATTTCCAGGCCCGCGGCCAGGCCATCCAGCTTCAGGATGCGCGGGAGACCGCTCGCATCCAGCGGGCCCTGCAGCAGGTGGCCAACACCAAGGCCGAGCGCGGCCTGGGCTCCTCGGCCGACGCCGACCGGGTGGCCGGGGACCTGGCCCAGGCCGAGGGTCAGGCCGCCGGCCTGGAGGCCGAGCTGAAGGCCACCCGTCGCACCCTGCTGGTGCTGGTGGGTCGCGGGATCGACCCGCTGGCCAGCATTCCCACCCCCGCCAGCGTCGGCGAGATCCCGCCGGTCCCGGCCACGGTGCCCGGTCAGCTGCTGGCGCGCCGCCCCGACGTGCGCCAGGCCGAGGCCGGGGTCCGCTCGGCGGCCGGCCGCCTGACCTACGCCAAGCTCGCCTTCTTCCCGACCTTCAACCTGACCCCTGGGATCGGCCTCTCCAGAACCGAACAGCCCGGCTACGAGTCCTCCACCCGCAACTGGTCGATCGGGGCGGGCCTGACCCAGCCGATCCTGTCGATCCCCAAGCTGCTGCAGGACCTCAAGGCCCAGGACGCCCGGACCGAACAGGCGGTCATCGCCTATGAGAAGGCCGTGCAAACCGCCTATGGCGAGGCCGACAGCGCGCTCACCCGGCTGGAGTCCGACCGTCGCCGCGTCGACCTGCTCACCGACGGGGAACTGCGCGCCGAGCGGGCCTACGAGGCCAGCCGCGTGCGCTACGCCGCCGGCATCGACGACCTTCAGTCCGCGCTCGGCGCCGAACAGTCCTGGCGCACGACCCGCTCGGCCTTGACCAGCGCCCAGGTCCAGGCCCTGCGCCGCGCCGTCCAGACCTACAAGGCCCTGGGAGGCGGCTGGCCCGCCACCCCGGCGCTCGCAAAGCAAGAGGCACGCTAGACGTGACGAGAACGCCCCAAGTCTTCACGCTCGCCCTGATGGCGGTCCTGTCCCTGTCGGCCTGCGGCAAGAAGCCCGCGGTCAAGGAGACCGACGCCCAGCGCGCCCGCGCCGTGCGCGTGGTCAAGGTCGAGCCCCGCGCCATCATCGGCTCGCTCACCGCGTCCGGCGTGCTCACCCCCCGCGAGGAGGCCGCCGTCCTGCCCGAGGTCACCGGTTACCGGGTCGCCCGGGTGCTGGTCGACGCCGGCCAGTACGTCCGGGCCGGACAGACCCTGGTCCAGCTCGACGGCGCCCTGATCGCCGCCCAGGTGGAGCAGCAGGGGGCGCTCGCCGCCCAGAGCGCCATCCAGGCCGAGCAGGCCGAGGCCCAGGCCGCCCGCGTGAAGGGCCTGGACGGCCAAGGCGTGCTTTCCCAGGAACAGCTCGACCAGCGCCGCTTCCAGGCCCGCGCCGCGCGGGCCACCGCCAACGCCCAGGCCGCGGCCTACAAGGACGCCCGCACCCGAGCCGGCAAGCTGGCCGTCACGGCCCCGGTCTCGGGCCTGGTGCTGGAACGCAACGTGCGCCCCGGCGACCTTTCGGCGGGGGGTTCGACCCCCTGGTTCCGCATCGCCCAGGGCGGCGAGGTGGAGCTGCTGGCCGAACTGTCGGAAGAGGACCTCGCCCGGGTCCGCCCCGGCCAGCGCGCCAGCGTGGTGCTCGCCACCGGCTCGAGCGCCGAGGGCCATGTCCGGCTGGTCTCGCCCCAGGTGAACGCCCAAACCAAGCTCGGAACGGTGCGTGTCCGCCTGCCGGTTCGCGCCGACATCCGCTCCGGCGGCTATGGCCGGGCCCTGTTCGCCGACGCCATGGGCCAGAGCCTGGCGGTGCCGGAGACCGCCGTGCGCTACGACGCCGACGGCGCCAGCGTGATGGTGGTGGGCGCCGACAACCGCGTGAAGCGGGCGTCCGTAACCACCGGACCGCGCGGCTCGGGCCTGGTGTCCCTGCTCAAGGGTCCGCCGGCCGGCTCCCGCGTGGTGCTGAACGCCGCGGCCTTCCTGATGGACGGTGACGCGGTACGCCCGGTCGAGGGCGCGGCCCCGGTCGCCAAGCCCGCGAGCGCCAAGAAATGAGCCACGCGCCGCAAGATCACGACTCCAGAGGCGGCTTCCAGATCTCCTCCTGGGCGATCCGCAACCCCGTCCCCGTGGCGGTGCTGTTCATCGCGCTGGTCCTGGCCGGGATGATTTCCTACGGCGGGCTGCCGGTGAAGCAGTATCCCAACGTCCAGTTTCCGGCGGTCTCGATCACCGTGACCCAGTCGGGGGCGGCGCCCGGCGAGATGGAGACCCAGATCACCCGGCCGGTGGAGGACGCCATCGCCGGCATCTCCAACGTCAAGAACATCTATTCGACCGTCAGCCTTGGGGTTTCCTCCACCAATGTGGAGTTCGAGCTCGGCGAGGACCTGCAGAAAAAGACCGACGAGGTCCGGTCCCGCCTGGACCAGACCCGCGCCATCCTGCCGCGCGAGATCGACGAGCCGACGGTCACGCGGGTCGAGATGGACAGCCAGCCGATCCTGACCTACGCGGTGGCCGCGCCGGCCCTGTCGGACGCCGATCTCTCCTGGTTCGTCGACGACACCATCTCGCGCGCGTTGCAGACCGCGAAGGGCGTCTCCCAGATCTCCCGCGTCGGCGGGGTGAACCGCGAAATCAACATCATCATCGACCCCGATCGCATGGCGGCCCGGGGCCTCACCGCGCCCCAGGTGAACAACGCCCTGCGGGGCTTCGATCTCGACGCCCCCGGCGGACGGGTCTCCGTCGGCGGTCGCGAGCAGACCCTGCGGGTGCTGGGGGCGGTCAACACCCTGGCCGCCCTGCGCGACCTCACCATCCCCACGGGCGGCGGGCGTTATGTGAAGCTCACCGACGTCGCCGAGATCGGCGACGGCTCCAGCGAGGTGCGCGGCTTCGCCCGCTTCAACGGCGAGCCCGTGGTGGGCTTCCAGGTCATGAAGACCCGCGACTCCAGCGACATCGACGTCGATGACGGGGTGGTCAAGGCGCTGGCCAAGATGGAGAAAGACCATCCGGGGGTGAAGTTCACCCGCATCTTCTCTTCGGTGGACGAAACCCGGGCCAGTTTCCGCGCCACGCAGAACGTGCTGCTGGAGGGCATGATCCTGGCGGCCCTGGTGGTCTTCCTGTTCCTGCGCGACTGGCGCTCGACCATGATCACCGCCTTCGCCATGCCGGTCTCGCTGATCCCGACCTTCTTCTTCATGAAGCTCTTCGGCTTCTCCCTGAACATCGTGACCCTGCTGGCCCTGACCCTGGTGGTGGGGATCCTGGTGGACGACGCCATCGTCGAGATCGAGAACATCGAGAAACGCGTGGCCCAGGGCATGCGGCCGTTCCGGGCCGCGCTCGAGGGCGCCGACGCCATCGGCCTGGCGGTGGTGGCCACCACCATGGCCATCGTGGTGGTGTTCACCCCGGTCAGCTTCATGAAGGGCATGGCCGGCCAGTTCTTCCGCGAGTTCGGCCTCACCGTCTCGGTGGCGGTGCTGTTCTCCCTGGTGGTGGCCAGGCTCCTGACGCCGCTGATGGCGGCCTATCTGCTGCAGCCCACCGCCCACCCCAAGCCGCGCAAACCCTTCGAGGGCTTCTACCGGAACGCCCTCGAGTGGGCGTTGAACCACCGCATCGTGGCCTGCATCCTGGGCGGTGTGATGTTCGTCGGCTCGCTGGCCCTGGTGCCCATGCTGCCCCAGGGCTTCCAGCCGGCCGGCGATCCCGACTACATCTATGTCAATGTGCAGGGTCCGCCCGGCGCCACGGCCGAGGCCATGGAGGACGTCGCCCAGCGCGTCACAGCGATCTTCGAGGGCCGCCCGGGTGTGCGCGGCGTCTTCGCCCAGGTCGGCTCCACCGCCGCGCGCGGCGGGCCAGGCTTCGGCGGCGGCGGCGGCGCCGGCGACCTCCGCAACGGCACGATCACCGTCCTGCTGGACGAGCACCGCAGCATCACGGGCGACCAGCTGAAGGCCCAGACCCGTCAGGCTCTGCGCGAGGTGCCCGACGCCCGTCTCAACTTCCTGAACTTCCAGGGCTCCGCCGGCCTGCAGGCGATTCTGGCGAGCGACGACGCGGCGGCCCTGACGGCCGCGTCGCTGGAGCTGGAAAAGCAGATGCGGACTATCGACATCATCGCCGATCCCCACGCCTCGGCGCCGCCGATCGGACCGGAGTTGGTGGTGCGTCCCCGCGCCGACGAGGCCGCCCGCCTGGGGGTCTCCGTCGACACCATCGCCCAGGTGGCCCGCGTCGCCACCGTCGGCGACATCGACGCCAATGTGGCCAAGCTGACCTCCGGCGAGCGCCGCATCCCGATCCGCATCCGCATGCCCGCCAATGCGCGGGGCGACCTGGAGCGGATCAAGTCCCTGCGCATTCCCACCGTCACCGGCGGGACCACGACCCTGGACGCCGTGGCCGACGTCAGCTTCCAGGCCGGCCCGGCGAAGATCGAACGCCTGAACCGCAAACGCCAGCTGACCATCCAGGCCGAGCTGAACGGCGCCGAGCTGGGGGACGCCTACAAGCGCGTCCGGGCCTTGCCGATCATGAAGAACCTGCCCCCCGGGGTCGCCCCGGCCGAGACGGGCCAGCTGGAGGCCCAGCAGGAACTGTTCGGCTCCTTCGGCATGGCGGTGTTCGCCGGCGTGGCCATGATCTTCGGCGTTCTGGTCCTGCTGTTCCGCAGCTTCTTCAAGCCGGTGGTGATCCTCTCGGCCCTGCCGCTGGCGGTGGGCGGGGCCTTCTTCGGCCTGCTGGTCTTCAACCTCTCGCTCTCGGTCCCCTCCCTGATCGGCTTCCTGATGCTGATGGGCCTGGCGGCGAAGAATTCCATCCTGCTGGTGGAATACGCCATCGAGCGCGAGCGCGACGGCATGCCCCAGCGCGACGCCATCCTGGAGGCCTGCCGCGAGCGCGCCCGGCCCATCGTCATGACCACCATGGCCATGGCCGCGGGCATGCTGCCCACGGCCTTCGCCCTGGAGAAGGGCGCGGAATTCCGCCAGCCCATGGCCGTGGCGGTGATCGGCGGGCTGATCACCTCGACCCTGCTGTCCCTGGTCCTGGTGCCGGTGGTCTACGAGATGGTCGATGACTTCGAGATGTGGCTGCGGCCGCGCCTGGCCAAGCTGGTGACCCCCCGCGAGGCCCCGGCGGTCGCGGCCCCCGAGGACAGGCTCTAGGCTTTTCAACCCGCCCTGGACGGGCCTAAGCTCCGCTCGGGGAAGTTGAGGGGGCTGGATATGACCAAACTCAAGGGCCGCGAGGCGCTGTTTTCCGGGTTCGACCTGATGCGGCGCGAGCCAAGGCTGCTGCTGTCCCTGGCCGCGGTCTATCTGCTGAGCGGGGTGCTGCCGCAGCTTCTGGCCTATTGGGCGGTCTGGCCCGAGGTGCTCACCGCCCTGGACGCGGCGTCGAAGGCGGCCCTGACCGGCGGCAAGGCCGACCAGGTCCCGGAGATGGCGCAGATGCAGGCCCACATGCTCCCGTACCAGCTGCTGGCCTTCCCGCTCAGCATCGCGGGCGCGATGGCGATGTACGGCGCCATCTATCGGGCGATCCTGCGGCCAGACGATCGCAGCTTCGGCTATCTGCGACTGGGCCGGCGGGAGGGCGCGATGTTCCTGACCACGCTGACCGCGGTCTTCCTGCTGATCGTGGCCATGATCGCCGCGACCCTGGTCATCGTCATCCTGGTCATGGGCGTCCGGATGGTCGCCGGCCCCGACTCGAGCGCCACGGGCCTGGTCACCTTCGGCCTGGCCCTGGTGGCCGTCATCCTGTGCGGCTGGTGCGCCATCCGCCTGTCCCTGGCCTATCCGATGGCCTTCGCCGACGGACGTTTCCGGCTCTTCGAGTCCTGGGCGCTCACCCGGGGCCACGGCTGGAAAATCTTCGGCGTCCAACTGGCCATGATCGCGATCGTGATCGCCGTCGAGCTGGCGGTCGCCTTGATCATGATCCTGATCGCCATGGCCGTGGGGATCGGCGTGTCCGGCCACGCCGACGCCATCGCCCAGGCCATGACCGCGAAGATGGCCCAGGGCGCGGAAACCTGGGTTCCGCAGTTCGCCGGCGCCTATGTCGGCCTGATGGCCTTGGCCTCGGTGATCGTCGCCGGCTTCTACATCTTCGCCGTCGCCCCCTCCGCCGACATATACCGCCAGCTCACCGCGGGGACAGCCGACCCCGCCGCCTAGAGCGCGTTAGGGCTAAGTGGAAACCGGTTAATCCGCCCAACGCGCTCTACTTCTTTGAATTTGGAGCCTTTTTAAACGGGTCAGATGATTCCATCTGACCCCAAGGGCTCTAGGCGGCCAGCACCCCCTGGAGCGCGGTCACCAGGACCCGGGTGTCGATGGGCTTGGGCACGCAGTCGTCCATCCCGGCCGACAGGTAGCCGCGGGTCTCTTCCGGCTGCACGCTGGCGGTGACGGCGATGATCGGGGTCTTTTCGCGTCCCAGTTCGGCTTCGCGGCGGCGGATGCTGGAGGTGGCGGCCACGCCGTCCATCTCGGGCATGTGGATGTCCATAAGGATGGCGTCCCAGACATTGGCCTCCCAGGCGGCCACGGCCTCGACGCCGTTGACCACGCACTCGGCGACCAGGCCGAGCTGGTCCAGCAGGGCGCAGAGCACCAGGCGATTGGTGGCGTTGTCGTCCACCACCAGGATGCGCAGCTTGTCGTCCATCGGCGCGGCGGCCTCGGTCTCGGCCGGCGGCGGGCAGGCGGGCAGGGGAACCTGCAGGGTGAAGCGTGACCCAACGCCGAGCTCGCTGGTGAAGCCGATGGTCCCACCCATAAGGTCCGACAGCTCCCGGCAGATCGCAAGGCCCAGGCCGGCGCCGCCGAAGCGACGGGTCGAGGAGCCGTCGGCCTGGACGAAGCGGTCGAACATGGCGCCCTGCTGATGGGCCGCGACGCCGATCCCGGTGTCGGTCACCTCCAGGACGACCTGGTCGCCCCGCTGGGTGAGGGTGACACGCACCGAGCCGACCTGCGTGAACTTCAGCCCGTTGGAGATCAGGTTGCCGGCGATCTGGCGCAGGCGCGCGACGTCCCCGAGGCGCCAGCCCCGGACGGCGGGGTCGACCGAAAGCTCGAAGGCCAGCCCCTTGTCGGCGGCCATGGTGGCGTAGATCGAGGTCAGGTCGTCGGTCAGCCGCTCCATGTCGAAGGGCTCGGGCCGAATCTCCAGGCCTCCGGCCTCGATCCGGGAGATGTCCAGGACATCGTTGACCACGCCGACCAGAGCCCGGCCCGAGGCGCCGATGGTGGCCAGGTGTTCCTTCTGCGCCGGCGTCAGCTTGGTCCTGCCCATCACGTCCACCAGGCCCAGGACGCCATTGAGGGGTGTCCGCAGCTCGTGGGCCATGGTGGCCAGGAATTCCGACTTGGCGTGGTTGGCCGCCTGGGCCTGCAGGGCCAGGGCCTGGGCCTCTTGCCGGCGCACCTCGGCCTCGACCTCCAGGCGCGCCTTCTCCACCGCCGCGTCGCGGAAGATGACCACCGCCTCGGCCATGCGGCCGATCTCGTCGCGGCGGGCCACCTCCGGAATCTGTATGGCGTGGTCGCCGTCGGCCAGGCGGCGCATCACCGCCGTCAGGCCCAGGATCGGCCGCACCATGCTTCGGCGCAGCGCCAGGCCCATGACCGCGGCGATCAAGGCGGCGAAGAGCACGCCCAGGCCAAGGGCCGTGGTCATGGCGCGCATCGCATGGTCCTTGCGCTCGCCGCTCATCGCCAGGGCCCGCCGACTGTCGGCCTGTATGGCGTCGAGGGCTGTCTCGGCCGGGGCGATCAGGTCGTCGGCGGGGTTGGCGGGGCCCACCATCTCCGCGGCCAGGGATCGTGTCCCGTGGGCGGCGGCTAATTCGAGGGCCCGGGCGACCGCCCAGTCGTCCCAGAGTTCATAGGCCGCCCGCGCCTGGGCCACCGTGCCGCCGAGCGCCGGATCGGAGCGTCCGAGGCGCTCGAGCTCGGCCATGCGCGCCAGGAAGGCCGGGCGATGGACCGTCGCAATGCGCCGCGCATAATAGGGGTCGCCCGAGATGATGTAGCCGCGTAGCGAGTCCTCCTGCCGCGTCAGGGCGGACCGGGCGTCATTGGCGACGGCGAAGATCTGCTGGGCGCGGCTGTCGGCCGCCTCGGCCCGCTTCACGACTTCGAGGTTGATCACCAGGGCCGCCCCCGTGGCGATGATGGCGCTGAGCACCACGGCGAAGGCCAGGGTCAGTTTCCAGGTCGCCGGCAGATCGTTGAGTCGGGTGCAGAGCGCCATCCAGCCGACCCGTCTGACCGGGCGCGCATGGGCGCGCATTTGATCGACCTGGTCCAAGAAAGCCTGCCCGTCCCTGCGCGCAACTTCGGGCTGCGACGCATCGAAACAAACTTCACCGTGGACGGGTCAACAACCTGTTAAGCCGCAGTCTTCGGTCGCGGGTCAAAAGACCGCACCAGATCGGGGACAGGCGCTCCGGGCCGGCCTCAGCCTCCCGCCAGGATCTCGGCGAAGAGGGCGGGATCGACATTCCCGCCCGATAGCACCAGGCCGGCGCCCCGGTCGCCCAGATGCTTGACCTTGCCGGCCAGCAGGGCGGCCAGGCCCACAGCCCCGCCGGGCTCCACCACCAATTTCAGGGTCGAGAAGGCGTAGCGCATGGCGGCGGCCACCTCGGCGTCGCTGACCACGGCGATGTCGGCCACCGTCTTCTGCAGCACCGGGAAGACCGTGCAGAACACGCCCGCCAAGTTCTCCCCCGAGGACACCTACGGCGAGTACCGGCGCCGGTTGCGCAAGCTCGACCCCGA
>JAZKBZ010000051.1:66442-68258 GCA_040388315.1 Pseudomonadota bacterium
CACCGGGAAGGTGAGTTCGCCGGGGGCGGGGGATTCCAGGGCGTCGCAAAGGGAGCGGGTGGTGGGCGTCAGGGTCTGGCGCGACCCGGCCTGCAGGGAGCGCAGGGTGTCGTCGAACCCCTCGGGCTCCACCCCGACGACGGCCGTGGCGGGGGAGAGCGCCTTCACCGCCGTCGACAGCCCCGCCATCAGGCCGCCGCCGCCGACGGGGCAGACCACCACATCGAAGACGACCCCCAGGGCCTGGGCCTGGGTCACCATCTCCAGGCCCACCGTGCCCTGGCCGGCGATGATGTCCAGGTCGTCGAAGGCCGGAACGACGACGGCGCCACGCTGGGCGGCGATCTCCGCGGCGATGGCCACGCGATCCTCGGTGAGGCGGTCATAGAGCCGGATTTCCGCGCCATAGCCGCGGGTGGCTTCCACCTTCACGGCCGGGGCGTCGGCCGGCATGACGATCAGGGCCGGGATCCCCAGCAGGCGCGCGGCGAGCGCCACCCCCTGGGCGTGATTGCCGGAGGAGAAGGCCACGACGCCGGAGGCCTTCTGGGCGTCCGTGAGCTGGACCAGGCGGTTGTAGGCGCCGCGGAACTTGAAGGCGCCGACCCGCTGCAGGGTCTCGGGTTTGATCAGCACCCGATGGCCCAGGCGGTCGTTCAGGGCCGGGCTCTCGATCAGCGGCGTCTCCACCGCATGGCCCTTGAGCCGCGCCGCGGCGGCCTGGATGCCGGCCAGGGTCACGCTCACCTGGCGAACACCATGGCGTCGTCGGCGAAGGCCTTGAACTCCAGCGCGTTGCCGGAGGGGTCGAGGAAGAACAGGGTCGCCTGCTCGCCGGGCTGGCCCTTGAAGCGGATCTGCGGCTCGATGACGAACCTGGTCCCCGCGGCCTTCAGCCTGGCGGCCATCGCCTCCCACTGAGGCAGGGTCAGGATGGCCCCGAAGTGGCGGACCGGCACGTTTTCGCCGTCGACCGCGCTGGTGGCCCGGTGGCCGACCTCGTCGGGCGACAGGTGGGCGACGATCTGGTGACCGTAGAAGTCGAAATCGATCCAGTCCGGGCTCGAGCGCCCCTCCGGACAACCCAGCAGGCCGCCGTAGAAGGCGCGGGCCTCGGCCAGGTCGCGGACGGGGAAGGCGAGGTGGAAGCGGGGCAGGGTCATGATCGCCTCATAGACCCTAGGGCTCGGCCCTGCGAAGCGCCGATTTGTCCTCCGCCAACTTGACGGCGGGGGCGCCCGGATGCTCTACACCCGACGAACACGACCCTGGCGCCCGCGAGGCCCGGTCTGGGTTCCTAAAATCGATCAAGTCCACCCGCCGAGAGCCTGTCGAAGGGCGTGGTTGGATCGCCTCGGCAGGCCGGGAGATCGTATCTGCATGGCCAATGTGACCGTGATCGGGGCCCAGTGGGGCGACGAGGGCAAGGGCAAGCTGGTGGACTGGCTGTCCAACCGGGCCGACGTGGTCGTGCGCTTCCAGGGCGGCCACAACGCCGGCCACACCCTGGTGGTCGGCAACCAGGTCTACAAGCTGTCCCTGCTGCCCTCGGGCGTGGTTCAGGGCAAGCTCTCGGTGATCGGCAACGGCGTGGTTGTCGATCCCTGGCACCTGCTGGAGGAGATCGCCAAGATCGGCGCTCAGGGGATCAAGATCACCCCCGACCTGCTGGTCCTGGCCGACAACGCCGCCCTCATCCACTGGGCCCGCTCCAACGCCATCGACAACCCCACGGACCTTGCCGCCGTCTCCCACAACCCCGTCCTCCTCCGCTTCCTCCTGGCCAGGGGTGACTGTTGGGTTGTCTTCCTCGTCA
>JAZKBZ010000051.1:68268-70610 GCA_040388315.1 Pseudomonadota bacterium
CATCCTGCCCCTGCACCGCGACCTGGACCAGGCGCGCGAGGCCGCGGCTGTCAACAAGATCGGCACCACCGGCCGCGGCATCGGCCCGGCCTACGAGGACAAGGTCGGCCGCCGGGCCATCCGGGTCGGCGACTTGGCCGACCGGGACGCCTTGGAGGCCAAGATCGACCGCCTGCTGGCCCACCACACGCCACTGCGCCGCGGTCTTGGCCTGCCGGAATATGACGGGGCCGAACTGCTGGCGGCCCTCGAAGAGATCGCGCCCAAGATCCTGCCCTTCGCCCAGCCGGCCTGGCGGCTGCTGGATCAGGTGGTGAAGTCGGGCAAGCGGGTGCTGTTCGAGGGCGCCCAGGGCGCCCTGCTGGACGTCGATCACGGCACCTACCCCTATGTGACCTCCTCCAACACCGTGGCGGGCCAGGCCGCGGCCGGGTCGGGCCTGGGCCCCAAAGGGCCGGGCTTCGTTCTGGGCATCGTCAAGGCCTACACCACCCGGGTCGGCGAGGGGCCCTTCCCTACCGAGCTGTTCGACGAGATCGGCCAGCACCTGGGGACGGTGGGCAAGGAGTTCGGCGTGGTCACCGGGCGGCCGCGCCGCTGCGGCTGGTTCGACGCGGTCCTGGTGCGCCAGTCGGTGGCGCTCAATGGCATCGACGGCATCGCGCTGACCAAGCTCGATATTCTCGACGGATTGCCCAAGCTGAAGATCTGCGTCGGCTACAAGCTGGGGGACAAGACCTTCGACTACCTGCCGGCCGGTCTGAAGGCCCAGTCGGCCCTGGAGCCGATCTACGAGGAGATGGACGGTTGGAGCGAAAGCACGGCCGGGGCGACCTCCTGGAAGGACCTGCCGGCCAACGCGGTGAAATATGTCCGCCGAGTGGAGGAGCTGATCGGGGCGCCGGCGGCCATGGTCTCCACCAGCCCGCAACGGGACGACACGATCATGGTCCGCGACCCCTTCCAGGACTGAGGACGGGCCCTCGGGCGCGACCGAACGCCGCGCAGGGGGGCGGCGTCGTCAAGGCGATCTTTACCCACGTCCCCCAAATTGGGCGCCAGTCTTCCCCGGGAGTCGGCCCGCCAAGTGTTCAACGAAGAGCACAAACTCGTCCAGCGCATGGTCCCCATGCTGCAGAGGGTGCTGATCGTGGATCCGGCGCCGGCGAGCGCGCGCCTGCTCGCCGACCTGGTGCGAAACATTTCCGCAGGCCAGATCTGGAACGCCCCCAACAACAAACGCGGCCTGCAGGCCGCGGAGCAGGTCAATCCGCAGGTGATCTTCGTGGAGCTGTCGGGGGACAATGTCGACGGCATCGACTTCGCCCGCCGGATTCGGCGGGAGGACTTCAGCTGCCGCCAGGCGCCGATCATCATGGTCACCGCCACCGCCACGGCCGGCGCCATCCTGGGCGCCCGCGACGCCGGGGTGCATGAGTTCCTGCGCAAGCCCTACACCGCCAAGGATCTGCTGCGTCGCCTGGAGGCGGTCACCCTGCGTCCGCGCGACTGGGTGGAGGCGGTGGACTATATCGGCCCCGACCGTCGGCGGTTCAATTCGGGGGACTACAAGGGCAAGCTCAAGCGCCGCTCCGACATCAAGACGACGCCCGACGCCGCGCGCATCCTCCAGGCCCTGAAGATTCTGCGTTCGGCCCTGACCGCCATCGAGAGCGATCCCCGCCAGGCCCTGCGCTCCATGGAGGCCCAGGTGGCCGAGCTGCAGCGCTCGGCCGTGGCGGTGTCGGACCTCAAGCTCGCCGCCTGCGTGGGCGCCTTCCAGCGCTACCTCCGCGCCGCGACCAACCGTGGGGTGTTGATCCCGCACGAGGTGTCGGCCCAGGCCGCGCCGCTTCTGGCCTTCCTGCCGGCCGAGGACGAAACCCGCAAGGCGCCGCCTCGCGACGCCTTGGCCATCTAGAGATAGAGAGGCGGCCTCCTCCCGGTGGGGAGAAGGCCACGGGGATCAGGCGTCGATCAGGTTCCGCGCCTCGGCGGCGGCCTTCATCGATTTCTGCAGCTTCTCGAAGGCGCGCACCTCAATCTGGCGCACGCGCTCGCGGCTAACGCCGTATTCGGCGGCCAGCTCCTCCAGGGTGGAGGGATCGTCCTTCAGCCGGCGCTCGGTCAGGATGTGACGCTCGCGGTCGGTGAGCTCGGTCATCGCCTCGCCCAGCAGGCCCATGCGCAGGGTGTGCTCCTGGCTCTCGGCGACCTGGGTCTCCTGGCTGACGGCGTTGGTGTCCTCCAGCCAGTCCTGCCACTCGCTCTCGCCGTCGGCGCGCATGGGCGCGTTCAGCGAGGCGTCGGGGCCCGACAGCCGGCGGTTCATCGAGATCACT
>JAZKBZ010000052.1:0-42787 GCA_040388315.1 Pseudomonadota bacterium
GCGGCTGGGAGGGCCTGGCCAAGTCCTGGGACGACATCTCGCTCAATGAGCCGCCGCGGCCGGTCGAGGACCGCGGCGACGCCCCGCCCATCGAGATTCCCCAGGACCCGACCCGGCGCCGGCCCCTCTGGCGCCGCGTGGGCCGCGTCCTGGTGGTGCTGTTCCTGGTGGTCGGCCTGATCGGGCCGATCCTGGTGACCGCCGCCTATCGGGTAGTCCCGCCCCCCATCACCTATCTGATGGTGGAGCGCGCCATCGAGGGCCGCGGCTTCGAGCGCCGGTGGCGGCCCCTGGACGAGATCTCGCCCACCCTGGTCCGCGCGGTGATCGCCGCCGAGGACGCCAAGTTCTGCAGCCACCGCGGCTTCGACTTCGCCGCCATGGAGAAGGCCCTGGCCCACAACGAGCGCTCCAAGCGGGTGCGCGGCGGCTCCACCATCAGCCAGCAGACCGCCAAGAACATCTTCCTGTGGCCCGATCGTTCCTATGTGCGCAAAGGGCTGGAGGCCTATTTCACGGTCCTGATCGAGGCCCTGTGGGGCAAGCGGCGGATCATGGAGGTCTATCTCAACAGCGTCGAATGGGGTCCGGGCGTCTATGGCGCCGAGGCCGCGTCCCTGAAGAACTTCGGGGTCGGCGCCGACCGGCTCACCAATGCCCAGGCCGCGCGGCTGGCGGCCATCCTGCCCAGTCCGCTCAAATGGCGCGCCGCCCAGCCCGGACCCTATGTGAAGCGCCGCTCGGGCCGTATCGGCAAGGCCGCCGGGACCATCCGCCGTGAGGGGATGGCCAGCTGCGTTCTGGGTTGACGGAACAAAACCAAACCCTCAAACCCTCCCTCAAGAGACATAACGTTGCCCCAGGGAGGCAAACATGCGCGTTGGCGTGCCCCGCGAGATCAAGGCGGACGAGTACCGGGTGGGTCTGACCCCCACCGCCGTCCGGGAATATGTCGTCCATGGCCACGAGGTGCTGGTGGAGACCGGCGCCGGCCAGGGCGCGGGCTATGCCGACGAGGCCTATGTTCGGGCCGGGGCGAAGATCGCCGCCGACGCCGAGGCGGTGTTCGCCGGCAGCCAGTTGATCATCAAGGTCAAGGAGCCCCAGCCCATCGAATGGGCCAGGCTCACGCCTGAGCACATCCTCTTCACCTACCTGCACCTGGCGCCCGATCCCGCCCAGACCGAGGGCCTGCTGGCGTCGGGCGCGGCGGCCATCGCCTATGAGACGGTGACGGACGCGGCAGGCGGCCTGCCGCTGCTGGCGCCGATGTCGGAGGTGGCGGGCCGCATCGCCGTCTTCTCGGCCGGCGAGACCCTGCTGAAGCACAATGGCGGCATGGGCCTGCTGCTGTCGGGCGTGCCCGGTGTGCCCCCGGCGCGGATCTGCGTCCTGGGGGGCGGGGTCGTGGGCATGAACGCCGCGCGCATGGCCGCGGGGCTCGGCGCGGAGGTGGTGGTGGTGGAGCGCTCCATCCCGCGCATGCGGGTGCTGGACGACATGTTCCTGGGCCGCATCCTCACCCGCTACTCCACCCTGGACGCGGTGGAGGAGGAGGTGCTGAAGGCCGACGTGGTGATCGGCGCGGTGCTCACCGCCGGGGCCGCGGCCCCGACCCTGGTGCGCCGCGAGCACCTGTCGCGGATGAAGCCGGGCTCGGTGCTGGTGGACGTCTCCATCGACCAGGGGGGCTGTTTCGAGACCTCCAAGCCCACCACCCACGTCCATCCCACCTACACGATCGACGGGGTGGTGCATTACTGCGTGGCCAATATGCCGGGCGCGGCGCCGCGCACCTCCTCGGAGGCCCTGGGCCATGCGACCCTGCCCTTCGGCCTGGCCCTGGCCGACAAGGGGCTGGAGGCCCTGGCGGCCAACCGGCACCTGGCCAAGGGCCTGAACGTGCTCAAGGGCCAGATCACCCACCCGGCGGTGGCGCAGGCCCTGGGCAAGGCCTTCAGCGATCCGTACGGGGCGTGGGCGGCGTAAACCCCCGCTCATCCCGGCGAAGGCCGGGACCCAGATCGTGAGTCACGATCTCGGTTCGTTGACCGGAAAGCGGCTGATGTATCTGGGCCCCGGCCTTCGCCGGGGTGAGCGGATATGGAATCACGCCGCCCAGCGGGCCAGGTCCTGGCGGCCGCCCACCAGGCTCAGCACATCCTCCATCCCGAAGGCGGGGTCGTCGGCGTGTAGGGCGGCGTAGACCCCGTTGGCGAAGGCCATGTCGGCCGGGGTCTTCACCCGCCAGTCGAGGTGGGACCAGTCGCGGCGGGCCATGCAATGGGCCTGGGGGTAGCGCTCGGGCCGGGCGCGGATCTGGGCCAGCGGCGAGGTTCCGGCCGCCGTGGCCTCGTCGGCCTCATGGGCGGTCTGGGCGAGCGCCTGGGCGGTGACCACCTCCACCTCCAGCCCCAGGGGGAAGGTGCGTTTCACGCGGTTGGAGACGTAGGCGGCGCCCGAGGCCAGGGCCAGGCGCACGGTCTCGTCGATGACGCCGGGGTCGACGAAGGGGGAGTCGCCCTTGATGCGGACCACGTGGCTGACGGGGCCGGCGGCCTCCACGCAGCGCATGAAGCGCCGGCTAAGGTTCTCCGAGGCGCCGCGGAACACGGTCTGGCCGCGGGCCACCAGGAAGCTGGCCATGGGATCGTCGACGGCCTCGTCGCTGGTGGCGACGATCACCTTGGAGAGGCAGCGGGCCTGACGCAGGCGCTCCACCTGGCGCAGGATCATGGGCTCGCCGCGCAGGGGGGCCATGGCCTTGCCGGGCAGTCTGGGCGAGGTCATCCGGGCTTGCAGGATGGCGAGGATCATGGCGCGGGCTCCTTTTGAGCCAGGCCGTGGGGGGCGCCTAGGCGGCCCTCCAGGCGCGGGGGTCGAGGGCGACCGGGTCGTCGATCGCCATGTCGTCCCAGTCGAGGTCCGGCGGCGGGCTGGAGGCCGCGGCGATCACCGCGTTCAGCTCGGCCGCGGTGGTGACGCCCACCAGGACGGCGGCGGCTTCGGGGCGGGACAGGGCGAAGCCCAGGGCCGCCTGCAGCGGATCGGACCGGCCCTCGGCGATCAGCCGGCGGGCCCGGGAAATCCGGCTGGCGGCTTCCTTCAGGTGGTTGGGCGCCCGGTCGGCGGGCAGGAACAGCAGGCCCGACAGGAAGATCGAGCGCAGGTGCACCTCGATGCCGATGCCGGTGAGCGCCGCGAGCGTGCCGTCGATCAGCAGGCGCTGGTCGAGCAGGGAGGCCGGGGCCTGGATGATGTCGGGACGGAAGCGGCGGGCCACCCCCAGGGGATCGTCGGAGGCGAAGACCGAGACGCCGATCTTCCTGGTCAGCCCCTGGTCCTTCAGCGCCTTCAGCCGGTCCCAGAGGGCCAGGCCGTGGGGGCCGAACAGGTCGGCGGCCGAGGGCACCAGGATGGCGTCGGCCTGCTCCACGCCCAGCCGGCGCAGGGTGGCGCGGGCCTCGGCCTCCACGAAGTCGGGGCCGCGGTCGGCGCGGACGGTGGAGATGGAGATCCGGAAGGGGTTGGGCCGGGGCATGATGGTGCCCAGGACGTCCTCCACCTGGGGCGAGCGGCCGGCCACGTCGAAGACCGCCAGCTGGGTCCGGGCGGCGATGTCCAGGATGTCGCGCACCTCGGCCTGGGGCGGACGCCCGCGCACGGTCGCCTGGTCGAGGGCGAACTGGCCGGAGCCGAGACCGAGCTTGGAAAGCGGAGAAGTCATGAACAACGCTGGTTGCGGACCGAATGAACCCCCATTTAGGGGGCAAGGCCTAAAGAACCAGTGTCTGGAACCTTTCCGGGGGGTTAAACTGAGCAGGATGAGAGAGCCCCTGCCCGAGTGGCCGCTGTTCGGCATGGCCGAGGACGTCCGCCCCGCCCTGAGCCTTGCGGCGCAACGGAATCTGCCCGTTGCGCTTGCCACCCTGATCGCCGTCGAGGGCGGTGGGCCGCGCCCGGTGGGAACCCAGATGGTGTTCGCCGAGGCGATCGTCGCGGGATATTTTTCCGGCGGCTGCGTGGAGAGCGATATCGCCGATCACGCCGCCGCCTGCCTGGCGGACGGAACGCCGCGGCGCCTGGTCTATGGACAGGGCAGCCCATGGCCCGACATCCAGCTGCTCTGCGGCGCGCGGATCGAGATCTTCCTGGAGCGCGTGCCCGCCGGCGACCCGGCGCTGGCCGAACTGCTGGCCGCCCAGGCCGAGCGGCGTCCGGCGGTGTGGATCAGCGACGGGACCCGCCGCCTCTGCGTGGACCCCGACACCCAGGACGCCTGGGACGGCGCCATCGCCCGCCATTACGATCCGACGCCGCGGCTGGTGGTGTTCGGCTCCGACCCCACGGCCCTGGCCATCAGCCAACTCGGCGCCCAGAGCGGGTTCGAGACCACCCTGGTCCGCCCCAAGGGGCCGGAGGCCGGCCCGCCGATCGCCGGGATCGCCTATCTGCGCTCCGAGCCGGAGGCGGCCCTGGCCGCCATCGGCACCGACGCCTGGACCGCCATCGCCATCGCCACCCACAGCCTGGAGATCGATCGCACGGCGCTCGCCGCCGCCCTGCCCTCGGCCGCCGGCTATGTGGGTCTGCTGGGGGCCCGCAAGCGCCTGCCCGAGCGCCTGGCGCCCCTGCGGGCCGCTGGGGTTCCGGAGAGTGTCCTGCGCCGCGTCCACGCCCCCATCGGCCTGGACATCGGCGGCAAGGCCCCCTGGGAGGTGGCGGTGTCGGTGATCGGCGAGATCATGGCCCTGCGCCATTCCCGGGCCCCAGAGACGCCGCGCGAACCGGTCTCCAAGCGCGACAGGGAGAGCGCCTGGAGCGCGTCCCGGCCCAAGGAGATCAAGTCCGCCGATCAGGAGCAGTTCTAGGGCGTGACAGCCTGACGTGGGGACCGGTTCGGGCGCCCGTCACGTTCCAGGCTCAGTCTCCTCGCCCGACGGTTTCGGCGGCGAGCATGGCGTCCAGGAAGATGCTCTGCACCGCCAGCATGCGCCATTCCAGGGCCAGCTCGCGATAGGGCCCGCTGGACGCGCCGCCCGCCGCCGACTTCAGGATCAGGGCCTTGGCCCGGAGGTTCATCTCGTCTGGGGTGAGCATTAGAGGGCTCCTGGATTGTCGTTGGACTCGTCGGGGGCCAGCAGCCGAGCCTGCAGTTCGCGGACGGCGCCGTAGCATTCGCAGGACCGCCGCTCGAGGCCGGGGCGATCGAGCACCTCCAGCTGGCCGCGGCTGTAGCGGATCAGGCCCTCGGCCTTCAGCCGGCTGGCGGCCGCGCCCACCGTGGTGCGCTGCACCCCCAGCATGATGGCCAGATAGTCCTGGGTGAGCGGCAGGACGCGGGCGTTCAGCCGGTCCTGGCTCTGCAGGATCCACCGCGCCAGGCGCGGCTCGGTCTCATGCAGGGCGTTGCAGGCCACCGACTGTTCTTCCTGGGCCAGCGTCACCTGGGCGAAACGCAGCAGCAGGTCCACCAGGGCCGGGCTCCGCCGCGCGCGCCCGCTCAGGGCGGCGGCCGGGATGGAAATCCCCGACCCCGCCAGCTGCACGAAGGTCCGGTTGGAGGACACCCCGCCGCTGAGCGCCGGCAACAGTCCGACCGCGCTCTCCGAGCCCACCGTGGCGCATTCGACGCAGGTTCCGTCGTCCATGACCTTGACCACCGACAGACCGGCGCTGCTGGGGAAGTGCGCCGCCGTCACCGGACCGCCTGGCTCGTACAGTACTTCGCCCGGACCCCAAGTCACCTCGACCATGTCGGGGATCAAGGCCGTCAAGTCAGCCTTGGGAAGCGCGGAAAGAACTCGATTTATGAATATCACGGGGCCTCGGCAATTCTCTTGCGCCCAGCAATAACTCCATTTCACTCTTGGCCGGTCGAAAAACCGAGTTGATGTTCAACAATTACATAAGAACGGCAGTTCTATTCATAGTATGAAATAGTATTTGCTTATAATGTCATTTTCTGACTTAGTGAGCCCGAGGCCGCTCGCGTGTCCTCGCCTCAAGGGAATTTCCCGCCTCACTGAGGTCCGCGGTCCTCGCGGCTTACGGATATCCTGATGCAGACCGCAAACCGCCTCCTGCTTTCCCTCGACCCGGCCGACTACGACGTGCTGTCCAAGTCGATGCGACCGATGACCTTCAAGCAGGGGACCGTGCTCTACGAGCCCGAGGCGCCCATCGACTGGGTCTATTTCCCGGAGGAGGGGCTGATCTCCCTGCTGTCGGTGATGCTTTCGGGGGTCGCGGTGGAGACCGCGGTGGTGGGCCGCGAGGGGGGCGTCGGCTTCCTGGAGGCGGCGGGCGCCGGGGTGATCTTCTCCCGCGCCTTGGTGCAGGTGGACCTGTTGGCCCTGAGGGTGCCGGCCGAGGCCTATATCGCCGCCTATGACGCCAGCGCCTCCCTGCGGCGGAAGGTCGGCAGCCATGTGGAGCTAAGCCTCGCCGAGGCGCGCCAGACCCTGGCCTGCCAGACCCACCATTCCCACGAGCAGCGCCTGGCCTGGTGGCTGCTGGAATGCCAGGACCGCACCGGCGGTGGGCCGACCCTGCCCCTGAAGCAGGACTTCCTCGCCTCGATGCTGGGGGTGCAGCGTTCGACGGTCTCCCAGGTGGCCAGCGTGCTGAAGGCCGACGGGCTGATCGACTACACCCGCGGCCTGATCCAGATCTTGGACCGGCCCGGCCTCGAGAAGCGCGCCTGCGAGTGCTACGCCACCACCCAGCACTTCCGCGGGATGATCGAGACCCACGGCGGTGGCGCGACCTGAGCCGGGATGCGGTGAAATCCCTGACTCCTTAACGGAAATTCCCGTCCGGACGTCGGCCTTAAGGTTACCCTGCCGCCCCCAGGTTGCGCGCGATTGTCGCCCTGGACGTCGCCCCTAGGTTGCGCCCTCGGCATCAGGCCGGGGGCGGAGCGGACCATGTTTCTCAACGGTGGATCGGGCAAGGACAAGCTGACGGGCGGCGCGGGCGCCGACACCCTCTATGGCCTCGGCGGCGACGACTCGCTCTCGGGTCTCGGCGGCGAGGACGTCCTGGCCGGCAACGACGGCAATGACACCCTCTCGGGCGGGGCCAACGACGACTACCTGATGGGCGGCCTGGGCAATGACCGCATCGATGGCGGCACGGGCAATGACTGGGCCGGCTACGAGGACGCGACCTCGGCCGTGAAGGTCGACCTGGCCCTGACCACGGCGCAGAACACCCTGGGCGCGGGGACCGACCAGCTCAACTCCATCGAATATGTCTACGGCTCGTCCTACGGCGACACGCTGAGCGGGACCTCGGGCTTCAACTATGTCTTCGGGGGCGAGGGCGATGACAGCCTGGTCGGCCGCGCGGGGGACGATTTCCTGGCCGGCGGCGCGGGCGACGACACGGTCGATGGCGGCGCGAACGACGACACGGTCAGCTTCGATGACGGCGTCGCGGGCGGGGTCGTGGTCTCGCTGATCACCCAGACCGCCGACGGCCACGGCCATGACAGCCTGGTCTCCATCGAGAGCGTCTACGGCAGCGGCGACAGTGACAGCATCGTCGGGAACGATGTCGACAACTACCTGTTCGGCGGCGCGGGCGCCGACACCATCGTGGCCGGCGGCGGGGCGGACTACATCGACGGCGACGCGGGGAACGACCTAATCGTCGGTGGGGCGGGAAATGACTACGCTGTCGGTGGCGATGGGATCGACACCTTCAGCTTCGACGACGGGGTTGCCGGCGGTGTGCAGGTGATTCTCAGCATTTCATATGCCGAAGGCCACGGAGACGACGGGCTGTTGTCCTTCGAGAACATTGAGGGCAGCGCCTACAATGACAGCATCTACGGAGATGCTGTCGACAACCGCCTTTCGGGCGGGGCGGGCGCAGACGTGGTCGATGGTGGGGCCGGGACCGACACTCTGGTCGGAGGTGCGGGCTCCGACACGCTGACCGGGTCGGACGGTGCCGATCGGTTTATTTTCAGCGTGGGTGACACGAGCACGATCTATGGCGAGTTGGACGTGATCACGGACTTTTCCGCCGGCGATAAGCTAGACATGGGCGTCGCGGTGACGGCCGGCAACATGCAGAGCGGAACGGCGTCGCCGACCTATGCTCAAGCGCTGAGTGATGCTTCCTCCCTGATCAACGGTGGCGCGCGTGATGTGGTGGTGATTTGGGTCTACGATGGGGCGGAAACCGGCGTTTACGCCTTCGCCGACACGGCCCACAACAACACCATCGGTACGGCGGTCAAGCTGACGGGAACCTACTTCCTGTCGCCCGGCGACTTCGCGTAGCTTACCCCGCCCGGTCCAGCAGCAGCACCTCTATGAGGTCGCCTGCCGCTGAGGCCGGGGCGCCGGGCGGGCGCTTGAGCAGGGCGTCGGCGGCGGCGAAGACGGTGATCAGGGAGGAGTCCTGGTCGCGGTAGGGCCGGACGGTGATGGCGCCATCGGCATAGGTCAGCTTGGCGCGCATCCAGTGCTCTCGGGGCCCATTGGCGGCCAGGGGTTCGGCCAGGCGGGCGGTTGCCATGCGCGGGGCGTGGGCCGCGCCCGAATAGGCGGCGATCAGCGGCTTGAGGAACAGCTCGGCGCAGACGAAGGCCGAGGCCGGGTTGCCGGGCAGGCCCAGCAGACGGCGGCCGTCGGCCAGGACGCCGAAGAAGGTGGGCTTGCCGGGTCGCACCGCGACGCTCTCCACCCGGTACTGGATCCCCAGCGCCTCGGCGGCGGCGCGGACCAGGTCATGGTCTCCCACCGAGGCGCCGCCCACCGTGACGATGAGGTCGGCCTCGGCGCTCCGCATAGCCTCGATCACGGCGTCCAGCTGGTCGCGGACGCCGCTGACCCTGGAGGCCTGCGCGCCCCAGGCCTCGCACATCACCTTCAGCGCCGGGGAGCCGGAATCGTAGATCTGGAAGGGACCCGGCACAGCCGGCGCCTCGACGATCTCCTCGCCGGTGGAGAGGATGGCGATGCGGAGTTTGCGGCGGACGCTGAGCTCGGCGCGGCCGGCCGACGCCGCCAGCGACAGGCGCCACGGATCGATGCGGGTTCCCGCGGTCAGCAGGACGTCGCCGGCCTGGAAGTCCTTGCCGGCGTCGCGGATATTGTCGCCGGGCGCGGCCTGCGGGACCGTGACCTGGTCGCCCTCGCGGGTGGCGTTCTCCTGGATCACCACGCTGTCGGCGCCATCCGGCAGGGCCGCGCCGGTGAAGATGCGGATCGCCTGGCCGGCGGCCAGCACGCCCTCATAGCCGTGCCCCGCGGCGCTCTCGCCGACGATGGACAGGGACCCCGGGGTGTCGGCGGCGCGCACCGCCCAGCCGTCCATGGCCGAGTTGGTGAAGGGGGGCTGGGCGCGGACGGCGCTCACGTCTTCGGCCAGCACCCGACCCACGGCGGCGGACAGGGGAATGGTCTCGGCGGCCAGGGGCTGAGCCTCGGCCACCATGGCGGCGCGGGCGGCCTCGACCGAGAGCAGCTTCACGGACGCGTCCAGTCGCCGGACTTGCCGCCGGACTTCTTCATCAGGCGCACGACCTCGATGGTCATGGCCTTATCGGCGGCCTTGAGCATGTCGTAGACCGTCAGGCAGGCCACCGAGACGGCGGTGAGCGCCTCCATCTCCACCCCGGTCTGGCCGGTGGTGCGCACGCGGGCGGTGACCGACAGCCCCCCCTCGCCCGGCTCGACCCGGACCTCGACCTTGGACAGCGCCAGGGGATGGCAGAGCGGGATCAGGTCGGCGGTCTTCTTGGCGGCCATGATGCCGGCGATCTCGGCGGTTCCCCGCACGTCGCCCTTCTTGGCGTCGCCGGAGAGGGCGAGCGCCAGGGTCGCCGGGCTCATGCGCACGAAACCCTCGGCCAGCGCCTCCCGCGTGGTGACCGCCTTGTCGGAGACGTCGACCATGTTGGCGCGGCCGGTCTCGTCGATGTGGGTGAGGCCGGTCATTTTTCCAGCAGGCGCGGCATGAGTTCGACCATGTTGCAGGGGCCATGGCGGCTATCGAGCTGCGGGGCGATCACCTTGTCCCAGCCGTCGCGCACCGCGCCGTTGGAGCCCGGCAGGCAGAAGACGAACACGCCGCCGATGATCCCAGCCGTGGCGCGGCTCTGCAGGGTGGACAGGCCCACCGATTGGTAGCTGACCAGATGGAAGATCACCGAGAAGCCGTCGATCTTCTTGTCGAACAGCGGCTCGACCGCTTCAGGCGTCACGTCGCGGCCGGTGATGCCGGTGCCGCCGGTGGTGATGATCGCCTCGACGCTGCCGGAGGCGACCCAGGCTTTGATCTGCTCGCGGATCTGGGCGACGTCGTCGAGGACGATCGCCTTGGCCGCCAATTCGTGGCCCGCGCCAGTGATGCGCTCGACCAGCACGTGGCCGGAGGTGTCGCTCTCCTCGTCGCGGGTGTCGGAGACGGTCAGGACGGCGATGCGCACCGGCTTGATCGTCAGGGCTTCGTTGACGTGGCCGCCAGGGGTGAAGGCGTTCATGATTTTGAGGTCTCCCAGCGGGCGATGTCGGTGTGGTCCTGGGCGCGCGGTTCGATCCAGCGCTCGCCCGTCGGGCCGCTCTCCTTCTTCCAGAAGGGGGCGCGGCTCTTCAAGTAGTCCATCAGGAAATCGCAGGCCTCGAAGGCCTCGCGGCGGTGGCCCGACGCGGTGGCCACGAAGACGATGGCCTCGCCGGGCGCGATCTTGCCGATGCGGTGGACGATCTGGAAGTCGTCGAGGGAAAAGCGCTGGCGCGCGCCCTCGGCGATGGCGCCGATCTGCGCCTCGGTGAAGCCCGGATAGGCCTCCAGCTCCAGGATGTTGGTTGATCCCTGCTCGGCGCGGGCCAGACCGGTGAAGGTCGCCACGGCGCCGGTCTCGGTGCGGCCCTTGCTGAAGGCGCTCAGCAGGACGCCGGGGTCGAAGGGCTGGTCGGTCAGGGTGATCATCCGCCGCTCATGGCCGGCAGGAAGGCGACCTCCGAGCGGGGTGTCAGGGCCGCGTCGCCGCGCACGAGGACCTGGTCCAGGGCGACCTGGACGCCGGGGGCGGCCAGGGCCTCGGCGAGGCCCTCGTCCTCGGCGCAGAGCAAGGCGCGCAGGGCCAGGAGCGTGGCGGGCGGGGGGTCGAGGCTGCGCTCGCGCCAGCCGGCGATATCGCTCAGGCGCCCGAACAGCAGGACCTTGGCCACCCTAGCCTCCCGTCGTCGACATGTGGCGGGCGACGGCCGGGGCGCCGGACCGCACGATCTGGAAGTCATGGCCCTGGGGCTTGGCGTCGATGGCCAGGCGGATGGCCTCCTCCAGGCCCTTGGCGTCGGCGCCGGCGCGGATCACGGCGCGCAGGTCGCTGGCGTCCTCGCGGCCCAGGCAGGTGTGCAGGGTGCCGGTGCAGGTCAGGCGGACCCGGTTGCAGGCCTCGCAGAAATTGTGGCTCAGCGGGGTGATGAAGCCCAGGCGGCCGCCGGTCTCCTTGACCCGCACATAATGCGCCGGCCCGCCGGTGACGTGGTCGCTGTCCTCCAGGGTCCAGAAGCTTTCCAGCTCCCGGCGGACGTCCTTCAGCGACAGGAACTGGTCGGTGCGGTCGAACTCGATCTCGCCGAGCGGCATGGCCTCGATCAGGGTGGCGTCACAGCCCCGCGCGTGGGCCCAGGCGATCAGGTCGGCCAGCTCGCCGGCGTTGTCGTCCTTCAGGGCCACGGCGTTGATCTTCACCGCGATGCCGGCGGCCAGCGCCGCGTCGATCCCGCCAATCACCTTGGCCAGGTCGCCCCCGCGGGTCAGGGTGCGGAACAGGTCCGGCTTCAGGGTGTCCATGGAGACATTGATCCGCCGCACGCCGAACCTCGCCAGGTCGGGGGCGAATTCGGCGAGGCGGGTGCCATTGGTGGTCAGGGTCAGTTCTTCGAGCGCCCCGGTCTTCAGGTGCCGCGACAGGTTCTCGATCAGGCCCATGACCCCCTTGCGCACCAAGGGCTCGCCGCCGGTGATGCGCAGCTTGCGGACCCCCAGGTCCACGAAGGCCGTGGCCAGCCGGTCGAGCTCCTCCAGGGTGAGCACCTGGGCCTTGGGCAGGAAGGTCATGTGCTCGGACATGCAGTAGACGCAGCGCAGGTCGCAGCGGTCGGTCACCGAAACCCGCAGATAGGTCACGGTGCGGCCAAAGCCGTCGATCAGGGCCGGTCTCGAAGTCGCTTGCGGCGAGGCGTCGTCATAGGGCGTCATGCTACGCCTAACATAGAGGGGAAGAGCCGGTCGTGACAGGGGTGGGCGGATTTGAAGCGATCGTCCTGGCGGCGGGGTCGGGGACGCGGTTCGGCGGCGGCAAGCTGCTGGCGGCCTATGGCGGCGGGGTGTTGCTGGAGGGCGCCCTGCGCGCGGCCTTCGCCGCTCCGGTGCGAACCGTCACGGTGGTGACCGGCGCCGATCCCAGCCGGGTGGCGGCGGTGGCCACCGCCCACGCCAAGGCGGCGGGACAGGGCGCGCGCCTGCGGATCGTCCATGCGGTCGACCACGCCGAGGGCATGGGCGCCTCCCTGCGGCGGGGGGCCGCCGCCCTGCCGGCCGACACCGAGGGGGTGTTCGTCTTCCTGGGGGACATGCCGCGGATTCCGCTCGCCGTGCTGGCGCCCCTCGCCCAGGCGATCGCCGACGGCGCCCCGGCCGCGGCGGCGACCTTCGGCGGCAAGCGGGGCCATCCGGCGGTGATCGGCGCGGCCCTCATCCCCCAGCTGCTGACGCTGACGGGCGACGCCGGGGCGCGGGCGGTGCTGCAGGGCCTGGGGGAGCGGCTGGTCCTGGTGGAGGCCCCCGACGACGGGGTGCTGTTCGATGTGGATCGGCCGGCCGATCTCGACCTTGGTGCGAAGAAGTAGTATTTCTTCGCCAAGGAGCCCGCCATGTCCAAGGTCGAAAAGCTGTCCATCGCCCTCACTAACGAACTGGCCGAGGTGGTCCGCGTCGCGGTGAGCAGCGGGAACTACGCCTCCTCCAGTGAGGTGATCCGAGAGGCGCTGCGCGACTGGTCGGAGAAGCAGCAGCGCAAGGCCGACGCCATCGCGCGGCTCCGTCAGGCCTGGGACGAGGGCGCGGCGAGCGGCGTTTCCCCCACCCGCCGCACCGCGGCGGAAATCGCGGCCGAAGGGCGTCGCGTCCTAGCTGCGAGAAAGTCCTCTTGAGCTGGGAGGTCCGGCGAAGTCATCGCGCGGAAGCCGATCTCGTCGACATCTGGATCCATATAGCGGCCGACAGCCCGTCGGCGGCCGAGCGGGTGATCCTCCGCATCGAAGCTGCGGAAAATCGCTTGGCGGAGTTCCCGGAGATGGCGCCGCCGCGCGACGATTTGCGGCCGGGCGTCAGGGCCTGGGCCGTCGGCGACTATCTCATCCTCTATCGGATCGAACCGGACGCCGTGGTGATCGTGAGGATCCTCCACGGCGCCCGTGATCTTGGCGATCTGCTCGGTGACTAGGCCTTCACGAAGGGCAGGCTCGTCGTCGCCTGGCCGTTGAGGGCCAGCAGGGCGTTGGCGACCGCCGGGGCGATCACCGGGGTGCCCGGCTCGCCGATGCCGGAGGGGGCGTTTCCGGAGGGGACGATATAGGTCTCCACCGTCGGGGCCTCGGAGTTGCGCAGCACCCGGTAGGTGTCGAAGTTGGTCTGCTCCACCACCCCGTCCTTCAGGGTCACCTTGCCGTACAGGGCCGCCGACAGGCCGTAGCAGACGCCGCCCTCCATCTGGGCGGCGATCTGGTCGGGCGAGATGGGTGTGCCGCACTCGACGGCGGTGACCACCCGGCCGACCTTGGGCTGGCCGTCCACCAGCTGCACCTCGGCCACCTGGGCCACCAGGGTGCCGAAGCTCTCATGCACGGCGACGCCTCGCGACCATCCGGCCGGCGCGGGCTTGTCCCAGCCGGCCTTCTCGGCGGCCAGGTTCAGCACGGCCAGGTGGCGGGTCGCGCCGGCCTTCTCGTACAGGGCCCGGCGATAGGCCACGGGGTCCTTGCCGGCCTTGCGGGCCAGCTGGTCGATGGTGTGCTCCATGACGAAGGCGGTGTGGGTCGCCCCCACCGAACGCCACCACAGGACCGGCACCCCGAGATCGGGCAGCAGGGCCCGGGCGTCAACCACCGGGGTGGCCTTCAGATAGGGCGAGCCCTTGGCGCCCTCGACGGTGGTCTCGTCGAGACCCTTGGCGGGGATCGGCGAGCCCTTCATCAGGGTCTGGGTGACGATCCGGTGGCGCCAGGCCAGCGGATAGCCCTCCTTGTCCAGGGTGATCTTCAGGGCGTGGTGGGTGAGGGGGCGGAAATAGCCCGCCGTCATGTCGTCCTCGCGGGTCCAGACCAGCTTGACCGGCCGCATCTTGCCGACCTTCTTGGCGATCTCGACGCACTCGGCGACGTAGTCCGACTGGAAGTTGGCGCGACGCCCGAAGGAGCCGCCGGCGAACAGGGTCTCGATCTCCACGGCGCCGGGCAGCATGCCGACGATCTTGGCGGTGTTGAGCTGGTCGACGGTGGGGATCTGCGAACCGAAGGTCAGCTTGGCCTTGCCCACGCCCACCTGGGCCACGCAGTTCATCGGCTCCATGGCCGCGTGGGCCAGGAAGGGGAAGTCGTAGGTGGTCTCGAAGATGGTCCCCTCGACCTTCTTGGCGGCGTCGCCCTTGGTCTCGAAGGCCTGCCAGGGGGTCTTCTCGGGCAGGGTTCCCTTGCCCGCCGCCCACTGGCGATAGTTGGCGGCCAGCTTGTCGGAGCTGACCTTCTCGGCCCCGCTCTCGTCCCAGGTCACCTTCAGGGCCTCGCGCCCCTTGCGGGCGGCCCAGGTGCTCTGCGCCACCACCGCCACGCCGGTGGGGATCTGATAGACCTCCACGACGCCGGGAACCTTCCTGGCCTCGGCGGCGTCGAAGCTGGCGACCTTGGCGCCGAAGCGCGGGGCGTGGGCCACCATCGCCACCAGCATGTCCGGCATCTGGACATCCTGGGTGAAGCGGGCGGTTCCGTCGCTCTTGGCCTGGCTATCCTTACGGCGCACGCGGTCGGTGCCGATCAGGGTGAAGGTCTTGGGATCCTTCAGGGTCGGGGCCTTGGGGGGCGTGACCTTGCCGGCCTCGGGCAGCAACTGGGCGAAGGTGGCCGACTTGCCGGACTTGGCGTGGCTGACGACGCTGTCCTTGACGGTGATCTCCCCGACCGGCGCGTTCCATTTGTTGGCCGCGGCCTCGACGAACATGGCCTTGGCGCCGGCGCCGGCCTGGCGCAGCTGGGTCCAGGAGTTGGAGATGGCCGAGGAGCCGCCGGTGCCCTGAACGCCCATGCCGGTGTTGGCGTAGACCTTGGCGATGGCCGGGGCCTGCTCGACCGTGACCTTGGTCCAGTCGGCGTCCAGCTCCTCGGCGACGATGGCCGCCAGGCCCGCATGGTTGCCCTGGCCGAATTCGATGTGCTTGGAGATCACCGTCACCGCGCCGTCGGCGCCGATCTTGATGAAGGGCCCGAAGGCGCCGAAGTCCTCCTTGGCGCCGACGCTGAGCAGGTCACCGGGGGAGCAGCCCACCAGCAGGGCGCCGCCCACCAGGGTCGCGCCGACCACCAGGTCGCGCCGCGTGGCGCCTTGGGTTTCGCGGGGGGAGAGGATCTTGTTCATGGGACGCTCTCCTAGACCTTGGCCGGGGCGGCGGGCGTCGCGGCGGCGGCGGGCGCCATGCCGGCGGCTTCCTTGATGGCCGCCCGGATCCGCTGATAGGCGCCGCAGCGGCAGATGTTGCCGTCCATGGCCGCGTCGATGTCGGCGTCGGTGGGATGGGGCTTGGCGGCCAGCAGGGCCGCGGCGCTCATGATCTGGCCCGACTGGCAGTAGCCGCACTGCGGGACGTCGTTCTTCACCCAGGTCTGCTGCAGGGGATGGGCGCCGCCCAGGCTCTCGATGGTGGTGATCTTCAACCCCGCCAGGCCCTCGATGGGCGTGGCGCACGAGCGGACCGGCTGGCCGTCGACCAGCACCGTGCAGGCGCCGCACTGGGCGATCCCGCAGCCGTACTTCGTGCCCGTCAGGTGCAGTTCGTCGCGCAGCACCCACAGCAGGGGGGTGTCGGGCGCGGCCTTCACCGCCAGGGGTTTGCCGTTCACATCGAGCGTCATGGCCATGGGCAGATCCCTCTCCGGGTGAGATTCAACAATCATCTTAACGTCGTTTAGTCCTCGCGGTAAATGTGCGCGGTCGTGGCCGGGCCGCGCGCGACGCGCTAGTGAAGGTGACGAGGTTCCCGGAGGGTTTTCATGAGACGCCTGCTTCCCGTTCTGCTGGCCTTGGCGGGTCTGTCGGCCTCGCCGGCCCTGGCCGCCGACGGCGCCAAGACCTTCATGCTTCAGTGCAAGACCTGCCACGCCGCCAAGAGCGGCCCCATGGGCCCCAGCCTGACCGGGGTGGCGGGCCGCAAGATCGCCGGCCTGCCCGACTACAAGTACTCCACGGGCCTGGCCGCCAAGGGCGCCCAGACCTGGACCGACGCCAATCTCGACGCCTATCTGGCGGCGCCCGCCAAGTTCGCGCCGGGCACCAAGATGATGACGGGCCTGGCCGTCCCCGCCGACCGCGCCGCGGTGATCGGCTATCTGAAGGGCCTGAAATGAGAGCCGCGCCCTGGATCGCCCTCGCCGCGGGCCTGGCGCTCGCCGGCTGCGCCACCGTCGCGCCCGAGGACGCCAGCGACGCGCCCATGACCTACAGCTGCGGAGCCGGGAAGCGGTTCGTGGCGTCCTACGCCCTGGACGGCCGGATCGTGCGCGTGACCGCCGGCGGCAAGACCACCACCCTGCGCCAGGTGAAGAAGAAGCGCGGCGACCCGATCTTCTCGGCGGGCGGCGTGACCCTGACGACCAAGGGGGCGAGCGCCGACCTGGACGGGGCGCCGGCCGGTCCCTACCGGAACTGCAGAACCGGCTAGGTGGACGCCTTCCCCGCCTATTTCCCCCTGGCCGGCGTCAAGGTGGTGATCGCCGGATCGGGCGAGGCCGCCGAGGCCAAGCTGCGGCTGCTGGCCTCCTCGCCGGCGACCCTGGTGCGAGTAGAGGGGCCCGCCGCCTTCTTGCCCGGTAGCTATTCCGGCGCACGGCTGGTGTTCATCGACGGCGAGGACGAGGCCTTCGCCAAGGGGGCCGCCGCCGCCGCCCGGGTGGCGCGCGCCCTGGTCAATGTCACCGACCGACCCGAGCTCTGCGACTTCACCACGCCCGCGGTGATCGACCGGGGCGAGGTTGTGGCCGCCATCGGCACCGGGGGCGCCTCCCCTATGCTGGCCACCATGCTGCGCAACGACATCGAGCAGAGGGTGCCCGAGGGGACCGGCCGGGTGGCGGCCCTGTTCCGCAAGTTCCAGGACGACGTCCGGGCCAAGTTCCCCGAGCTCCACGCCCGCCGCGCCTTCCTGCGCGAGACCCTCTCGGGGGCGGTGGCCGAGGCCGCCCAGTCCGGCGACATGGAGCAGGCCCAGAACCTGTTCCGCGCCGCCATCGCCAAGGGTCCCAAGGCCGCCGGCAAGATCCAGTTCGTCGCCGGCCGCGGCCCCGCCGACCTCCTGACCCTGCGGGCCAGCCGGGCCCTGGCCGCCGCCGACGTCCTGGCCGCCGACGACGGCGCCGACCCCGACATCCTGGCCATGGCGCGGCGCGACGCCGATCGCCTGGCCCCGGCCGCCGCCACCCCCGAGGCCCTCATCGACCTGGCCCGCAATGGACGGCGGGTCGTGCGCCTGGTGGTCCAGGCCCCGCCGGCGGCGGAGGCCGAGGCCCTGGCCGCCGCGGGAGTCCCCGTCGAGATCCTGGCCTCCGCCTCGTGAGCGCCCTGACCCCGGAGGACTGGGCCGCCGTGGCCCTGTCGCTGAAGGTGGCCCTGGCCGCCACCGCCTTCGGCCTGCCGCTGGCCCTGCTGACGGCCATGGCCCAGGCCCGGGGCCGCTACCCGGTCCGCGTGCTGCTGGACGGCCTGGTGACCCTGCCCCTGGTCCTGCCGCCGGTGGCCACCGGCTATGTCCTGCTGCTGCTGTTTGGCCGCCGCGGCGCCATCGGCGCCCTGCTGGAGAAGGTGGGGATCGTCTTCGCCTTCGACTGGACCGGGGCGGCGCTGGCGGCCGGGGTGATGGCCTTTCCCCTCATGGTTCGTCCCATGCGCCTGGCCATCGAGGCCCTGGACCGGGAGGTGGACGAGGTGGCCCGCACCCTGGGCGCGCGGCCCCTGGTGCGGTTCTTCCGGATCACCCTGCCGCTCGCCCTGCCCGGGGTCGCGGCCGGGGCCATCCTCGGCTTCGCCAAGGCGCTGGGGGAGTTCGGGGCCACCATCACCTTCGTGGCCGCCATCCCCGGCGAAACCCTGACCCTGCCCGCCGCCATCTATGGCGCCACCCAGTCCCCCGGCGACGAGGCCCGCGCCGGGGCGCTCTGCCTGGTGGCCGCGGCGATCGCCGTGGGGGCGGTGCTGGTCTCCGACGCCGTGGGCCGGATGGCCAGCCGGGCCTCGCGAGGCGCCTCCTAGGTATTTATCCGGGTAATATTGACAGATAATTATATCCGGGTAAAAGATAGCCCTCACCCGGAGCCGAGCCCATGTCTATTCCCCAAGCCAAGCGCCCCGCGGTCGACCGCGCCCTGGGGGCCGCCTTCGGCACGACGCAGCTGGACGCCATCGCTCCTCTGGGCGGCGGCCTCTCCGGGGCTCTGATCTACAAGATCCGGGTCGGCGGCATCGCCTATCTGCTGCGGATCGAGGGGGCCCGCGACGCCTTCCGCGATCCGGACCGCTGGTACGCCTGCATGCGCATCGCCGCGCAGGCGGTGATCGCCCCTCGGGTCCGCTACGCCGACGCCGCCGACGGGGTGGCGATCATGGAGTTCGTCGTCGAGCGGTCGCTGAGCCAGGACTTCATGGGGACGCGGGCGGCGCTGATCACCGAGGCGGCCCAGACCCTGCGCGCCCTGCACCAGGCCCCGGCCTTCCCGCCGCTGGTGGACTATATGGAGGGCATGGAGGCCATCATTGGCGAGCATCGGGCCACCGGCCTGCTGGCGGCGGCGACGACGGCGCCCCTGCTGGCCCGGTGGGCGGCGCTCAAGGGCGCCTATCGCACCGACCCGGCCGACCTGGTCTCCAGCCACAACGATCTCAATCCGCGCAACGTCCTCTATGACGGCCGCCGCCTGTGGTTCGTCGACTGGGAATCGTCCTTCCTGGCCGACCGCTATGTGGACCTGGCGACCCTGGCCAACTTCATGACTTCCGGCGCGGCGGAGGCCGATCTGTTGCTGGGCGCCTATCTCGGCCAAGCGCCGGACGCCCGCCAGCGGGCGCGGCTTCACGTCATGCGGCAGGTGAACCACCTGTTCTACGGCCTGATCATGCTCAACGCGGTGGCCGGGCAGCGTCCGGGCGTCGCGGCGCCGGGCGGGCTGGAGGCGCCGGACCTGGCGGAGATCCACCAGGGCCTGGGCGCCGGGACCTATGTCCTGGAGGGCTGGGAGGGTCAGATCACCTACGGCAAGAGCCGGCTCGCCGCCGCGCTCGCCGGCATGTCGACCCCGGCCTTCGATCAGGCGGTCAGGCTGCTGACCGCCTGACGGACCTCAGTCGTGCAGGGACCGCTTGTGGGTCTCCGGCAGGAACAACAGGCAGGTGACCACCGAGAGCGCCGTGAAGGCGAAGGGGTACCAGAGGCCGGAATAGATATCGCCGACCGCCGCCACGATGGCGAAGGCGGTGAAGGGGACGAAGCCCCCGACCCAGCCGGTGCCGATATGGTAGGGTAGGGACATGGCGGTGTAGCGGATGCGGGTCGGGAACAGCTCCACCAGGGTCGCGGCGATGGGTCCGAACAGGGCCGTGGCGGCGATGACGAAGACCATCAGCACGCCGAAGACGCCGGGCAGATTCATCCGCGCCGGGTCGGCTTTCTCCGGATAGCCGGCGGCCTTCAGCCCGCCCTTGATGCGGCCTTCGATGACGGTCTTGGCGGCCTTGGCGGCGTCCTTCGGCAGGCCGCCGATGGAGCCCGACTCGATGACGGTCTCGCCGATCTTCACCTGGGCCTTGGCCCCGGGCGCGGCCTTCTGGTTGCTGTAGGAGACCCCGGCGTTGGCCAGCGTGCTCTTGGCGATGTCGCAGGAGGAGGTGAAGGCCGCCTTGCCGATGGGGTCGAACTGCAGGGAGCATTCGGCCGGGTCGGCCACCACCACGATGGGGGTGCGGGCCTCGGCCTCGGCCAGGGCCGGGTTGGCGGTCTTGGCCAACATGTGGAAGCCGGGGAAGTAGGCGATCAGCATCAGGGTCATGCCAAACAGCATCACCGGCTTGCGCCCCACCTTGTCCGACAACCAGCCGAACACGACGTAGAAGATGGCGCTCACCGCGGTGGCGGCCATCATCAGCAGGTTGATGGTCTCGGGGGGGACCTTGAGGAACTTGTCCAGGAAGGTCTGGGTGTAGAAGAAGGCCGTGTACCAGACCGCCCCTTGCGCGAACATGATGGCCACCAGGGCCAGGATGACGATCTTCAGGTTCTTCCAGGTCCCGAAGGCCTCGGTGAAGGGCGCCTTGGCCACCTCGCCCTCCTCCTTCATCTTGGCGAAGGCCGGGCTCTCCGAGAGCTTCAGGCGCATGAAGATCGAGACCGCCAGCAGGCCCGCCGAGAACAGGAACGGGATGCGCCAGCCCCAGGCGTCGAAGGCCTCGGGTCCGGCGACGCGGCCCACCACGACGCGGGTCAGCAGGATCACCAGCAGGGCGGCGAACAGGCCGAAGGCGGCCGAGGTCTGCACCCAGCTGGTGGAGCGGCCCCGGGCGCCGGGGGGCGCGTGCTCGGCCACATAGATGGCCGCCCCGCCATACTCCCCGCCGAGCGCGAAGCCCTGCAGGATGCGCATCAGGACCAGCAGGGCCGGCGCCAGCATGCCCACCTGGGCGTAGGAGGGCAGCAAGCCGATGGCGACCGTCGCCCCGCCCATCAGCACCACGGTGAACAGGAAGGCGCCCTTGCGGCCCACCCGGTCGCCGATGCGGCCGAAGACCAGCGCGCCCAGGGGCCGGAAGGCGAATCCGGCGCCGAACAGGGCCAGCGCGGCGATATAGCCGGCGGTTTCGGGGAGGCCGGAGAAGAAGGTCTTGGAGATGACCTGGGTCAGGCTGCCGAAGACGAAGAAGTCATACCATTCGAAGGTGGTCCCGGCCGCCGAGGCCGCCACCACCGTGCGCAGCGAAGCTTCCTTCGGCGCCTTCACGTCTCCAACCACGGCGTCGGCCATGCGTCTCTCCCCCGAGCTCTTTGCGGGCCAAGGTCTAGCATTGGCCGGCGGCGGGGTGGAAGGGCGGGACTTTAGGCGACAGCCTCCTCGGCCGCCGGCGCGCTCAGCCGGGCGATCTCGGTGAGCAGGGCCGAGGGTGAGATGGGTTTGCCCACCACACCGTCCATCCCGGCCTCCAGATAGGCCTGGCGCTGGTGGGACAGGACATTGGCGGTGAGCGCCACGATGGGGGTCTGGGCGACGGAGCCCCCCAGGGCGCGGATGCGGCGGCTGGCCTCCAGGCCGTCGATGCCGGGCATCTGGACGTCCATCAGGATCAGGTCGAAGGCCCCGCGGGCGGCGGCCTCCACCCCCAGCAGGCCGTCCGCCGCGGTCTCGACGCTGGCGCCGAGGTTCTCCAGCAGCTTGGTGGCGATCATGCGGTTGGTGGAGTTGTCCTCCACCACCAGGATGCGCAGGCCCTCCAGGACGGCGCCGCTGGCGTCGGCCATGGGCGCCACCGGTTCGGCGCTGGGGGCGGCCACCTCCAGCCAGAAGGTCGAGCCCACACCCTCCACCGAGGTGAAGCCGACGGCCCCGCCCATCATCTGCGCCAGCTTCTGGGTGATGGCCAGGCCCAGGCCCGAACCGCCGAACCGGCGGGTGGTGGAGGCGTCGCCCTGGTCGAAGCGCTGGAAGATGCGCTCCTGCGCCTCGGCCGGAATGCCGACACCGGTGTCGATGACCTCGAAGCGCAGGATACGGCCCTCGGGCCGATGATGCAGGGCGGCGCGGACGGTGACCGAGCCGGCCAGGGTGAACTTCACGGCGTTGCCAACCAGGTTGAACAGGGCCTGGCGCAGGCGGACCGGATCGGTGCGCACCCAGCCGATCTCGGCCAGGCCCTCCAGGTTCAGGACTAGGCCCTTGGCCTCGGCCTGGGGCCGCAGCAGGCGGGTGACCCCCTGGACCAGGGCGGCGGGATCGATGGACTCCTCGGCCAGCACCAGGGCGCCCGCCTCGATCTTGGAGAAGTCGATGACGTCGTTGAGCAGCTCGGCGAGCATCTGGCCGCAGGAGAGCGCCTCCTCCAGCATGGCGCGCCCCTCCTGCGAGAGGCTCTCGGTCTTGAGCAGGTGGAGCACGCCCATCACCCCGTTCATGGGGGTGCGGATCTCGTGGCTCATATTGGCCAGGAAGGCGGCCTTGGCCTCGGCGCCGGCCTGCGCGGCCTCCTGGGCCTCGATCAGGGCCAGCTCCTGGCGCTTGCGCTGGTCGAAGTCGTGGACCAGGCCCACGCCCTTGATCCAACGGCCCTTGGCGTCGCGCTTGAGGTGGTGGAAGACCCGCATCCAGCGGGCCTCGCCGGAGGGGGTGACGATGCGGGCCTCGAAGGCCTCGCCCGACTTGCGGCGGTCGGCGTTGATGTCGAGGAAGGCCTGGCGGACGTCGGCCATGTCGTCGGGGTGGAACTTGGGGAAGTCGAGCTTCTGGGCGTCGCGGTAGCTGCGCGAGGAGCGGCCGATCAGCTTCTTGAACTCCGGGCTGGCCCAGAAGGTCTTGTTGACGTGGTCGATCTCGTAGACGCCGGCGTCGGCGGCGGCCAGCGCCACCTTCAGGCGCCGCGCATTGGTCTGGGCGTCGCGCCGGGCCCGCGACACCGCCGAGATGTCGTCCACATAGACCAGCATGCCGCCAATCTCGCCGGCGGCGTCGAGCCAGGGCTTGGCCTCCCAGCGGACCCAGTGGCGGTTGCCCTGGCTGTCGGTGAAGCGGTCTTCCTTGCTGGAGATCACCTCCCCGGCCAGGGCGCGCCTCTGGGCGGCGAGGAACTTCTTGGGGATGGTGGGGAAGACCTCCTCCAGCCGCAGGCCCACATGGTCTCGATGGCCGAGGCTGAAGGCCTGACGCCAGCGTTCGCTGATCATCAGATAGCGCAGGTCGCGGTCGAACATGGCCACGGCGAAGGGGGCGCTCTCGACGAGCTGGCGGATCTGACGCTCGGCGGCCAGGGCGGCGTCGCGGGCCGCGGCCAGTTCCGTGATGTCCTGGGACATGCCCTTCAGGGCGTAGCCCCCGCCCTCGCGCGGCTCGCAATGGAAGGTGGCCCGCCAGGTGGACCAGCGGCCATCCTTGTTGAGCATCCGGTGTTCGAAGGTCTGGGAGACACCCTCGAAGACGCCGCGGTTGAAGGCGGCGCGGACATCCTCGGCTTCGTCGGGGTGCAGGATGGCGCGGAATTCCTCGGCGGTGAGGATCTCGTCGGGGCCATAGCCGGTGATGGCGCGGATGTCGTCGGACCAGTTCACCCGGCGCTCGGACGGCTCGAAGGTCCAGGTGCCGACCCCGGCGGATTCCGACAGCAACAGGCGGGTGCGTCGGGCGTCCTCAAGCTCGGCCTCCCGCTCACGCTCGCGGGTGGCGTCGCGCAGCACGCCGATGATGTGGCCGTCGTCGGTGAGCTGGCTGCGCCCCTCGAACCAGCGATAGGAGCCGTCCTTCATCCGCATGCGGGCGAGGTTCTCGCCGGTGCGGGTCTTGATCAGGCCCTCGGCGAACTTGCCGAATTCCGCCAGGTCGTCGGGATGCATGAACGCGGCGGGATAGCGGCCTACGATGTCCTCGGCGGTCCAGCCGGTGGCGGCGGTCCAGGCGGGGTTCACCAGCTTGAAACGGGTGTCCGGGGCGATGACGAGCAGAAGCTCCTGGCTGTTGGCGAACAACCATTCCACCAGCGGCCCGTGTTCCGTCGGCGTGTCGGTCGCACGCTCTTCCGGCATGGAAACTCCCCCGTATTCGGGGTCACTGCTTAAGCGGGAAGCGTAAACGCAACGTTCGAAGAACGCGGGTTGATCGTTAAAGTTGACGCCATCTCAGCCATCGGACCTGGAGCCTAGTCCATGTTCTTCTTCTCGATCTTCCACTCCGGCGCGACGCAGAGGCCGCACTTGGGGCCGGTGAACATCTTGCCGGCTTCCTGGTCGCCCTTCAGCCGCCAGGCGAGCCAGGCCTCGCCCACCTCGCCGAACCATCCGCCATTGACGTGCCGATAGGTGCCGCCGTGGCCGACGTTCAGGTTGCCCATGAAGACCGGCGCGGTGGTGATCCTGGCGAAGTCGTCCCTGGCGTTGGGATAGGCCACGTCCACCGGGCCGCCGATGAAGTAGGCGACGGGGGCATGGTAGGTCTTCAGGCTGTCCTTGGTGGCGTTGGAGAGCTTGGGCAGGCCTGTGTGGTCGACGATGACGCCGGAGTTCCAGACCACGGTGGTCTTCACCCGCGGATCGGCCGAGGCCTCGATGGCCTGCAGGCCGCCGCAGGACTGACCCATGACCGCCACGGCGGCGGTGTCGATGCGGCCCTTATAGGGACCAGCCTTGGCGTTCTGGCCCTGGGCCCAGTCGATGGCGTCGATGAGCTGGCGGGCGGTGGTCTTCGGCGCGACGATGGGCGCGCCCAGGGCCAGGGGCGGCCCGTCCTTGGGGCCGATGGCCACCACCAGGAAGCCGTGGCTGGCGATCTTGGTGAGGAAGGGCGTGAAGCGCGCGCTGGAATTGGCGCAGGCGCCGTTGCCCCAGGCCACGATCGGCAGCCTGCCCTTCACCGCCGCCAGATCGGTGGGACGATAGATCGTATGGGTCGGCAGGCTCGCGTCGGTCTCGATGGTCACCGCATAGGGGCCGAGCGGCGGGGCCTTCTGGGGCGGGGCGTCGGCGGGGACCGCCAGGATGTCGGGACGGGTCTGGGCGGTTGGAGTCTGGGCCTGGGCCAGGCTCGCCGAGACAGCGAACGCCAGGGCGAGGGGAATGATCTTCAAGGCCGTTACCTCCGGCGATATTAGTTTGTCAGGCAAACGATATTCGGCCTTACGAAAAGTTCACTATCGTGCGTCGCCAGCTACCGTGTATGAAACAGTACCTTGCGATAGACAGTGCGCAGGAATTGGAGGCAGATCCCGTGGCGGAAGCCGTTGAAGTTCAGCTGAAGAAGGGCGTGCTCGAGCTCTGCGTTCTCGCGCTCCTCTCGCGGGGCGACAACTACGCCTACGAGATCGCGAGCCGTTTGGCCGAGGGGATCGATATGGGGGAAGGCACCATCTATCCGCTGATGCGGCGGATGCAGGCCGACGGCCTGGTGGACACCTACCTGGTGGAGTCCTCGTCGGGCCCGCCGCGCAAATACTACCGCCTGACCGAGGCCGGCAAGACCAGCTTCACCAGCCAGAAGGCCGCCTGGATGTCCTTCTCGCGGGCCGTGAACGCCATCCTGGGAGAGGCCCAATGACCCGCCAGGCCTTCCTCGACCGGCTTCGCCTGGGGCTTTCGGGCCTGCCGGCCGCCGCCGTGGCCGAGATCGTCGCCGACTATGAGGCCCACTTCGCCGAGGGGGAGGCCGCCGGCCGCACCGAGGCCGAGGTGGCGCAGGCCCTGGGCGATCCCGGACGCCTGGCCCGCGAGCTGCGCGCCGAGGCGGGCCTGAAGCGCTGGGAGTCCGAGCGCAATCCGTCGGCCGCCGCCTCGGCCATCTTCGCGGTCCTGGGCCTGGGCGCCATCGACCTGCTGGTCCTGCTGCCCATCGTGCTCTCCATCGCCGGCACCCTGCTGGGCCTGTTCGTCGCGGTGATCGCGGTGTTCGGCTCCGGGGGCTTCGTCTTCGCCGCGGGTCCGTTCCTGGATCCCCCCGGCGGCGCAGCCGCGGCCATGCTGGCCGGGATCGGACTGATGGCGGCGGCCGTCTCGATCGGCGCGCTGCTCTGCCTGGTCACCGTCGGCTTCGTCAACGTCCTGGTCTGGTACGGACGTCTCCACTACCGGCTGCTGAAGCCGGCCATCGATCCTCAAGCCTGAGGCCGCGCCCATGATCCGCCTTCTCGTCATCATCGCCGTGGTCGGCTTCCTTACCGCGGTCGTCACCCTCGGCGGCGCTGCGGCCCTCGGCGGCCGGGATATCGCCGCCCAGGGCTGGGACCACTGGTCCGACCACGACTGGGGCATCGGTTGGGACGAACACGGCCGCCGCCATTCCGACTGGCGCAACTCCCACCGCGACGACCCGGAATGGGCCCAGACCACCCGCGAGATCGCCTGGGACGGCGCCTCGGCCCTGATCCTCGACGTCCCCGGCGAGGTCAGCTTCACGCAAGACTCAGAGGGCCCCGGCAAGCTGACCGTCACCGGGCCCAAGCGCGCCATCGATACCCTGTCCCTCTCGGGCGGCCGGCTGAGCGACGGGGTGAACAACACCGGTGAACGGCTGCAGATCGTCATGACCGCGCCCAAGGTCACCCGCTTCGAGCTGAACGGCGTCGATCGCCTGACCCTGTCGGGCTACGACCAGGACAGCCTGGAGATCAGCACCTCGGGAATGGCCAAGGTCACCGGCCACGGCAGGACCGGGGTTCTGAAGCTCCACATGACCGGGGCCGGCGAGGCCGACCTGGCCGACCTGGCCGCCGAGAGCGCAGAGGTGGATATCTCCGGCGCGGCGGAGGCCGCCATCGCCCCGCGCGCCAGCGCCAAGCTGGACATCTCGGGCTCGGGCGAGGTGGAGCTGAGGACCCGCCCCCTCAAGCTCGAGAAGAACGTTTCCGGCTCCGGCGAGGTCAAGGAGCTGGAGTCCTAGGGGGTTTCCTCCCAAAGGAACGCCAGCCTGGCCCGGGCGCGGATCTCCGCCCCGGGCCTTTTCTTTGATCTAGAAGGCGTTCTCGCCGGTGATCGCCCGGCCCAGGATCAGGGCGTGGACGTCGTGGGCGCCTTCATAGGTGTTGACGGTCTCCAGGTTCGAAGCGTGCCGCATCACGTGGTACTCGCCGGAAATCCCGTTGCCGCCGTGGATGTCGCGGGCCTCGCGGGCGATGGCCAGCGCCTTGCCGCAGTTGTTGCGCTTCATCAGGCTGATGGCCTCGGGGACCCAGGCCCCCTGGTCCAGCAGGCGCCCCAGGGCGAGCGCGCCCTCGAAGCCGAGCGCGATCTCGGTCTGCATGTCGGCCAGCTTCTTCTGCACCAGCTGGCGCGCGGCCAGCGGCTTGCCGAACACCTGGCGGGTCTTGGTGTAGTCGCGGCTGGCGTGCAGGCAGAACTCGGCCGCGCCCATGGCCCCCCAGGCGATGCCGTAGCGGGCCTTGTTCAGGCAGGAGAACGGTCCCCGCAGGCCCGAGACCCCGGGCAGCATCTGGTCTTCGGCCACGAAGACGTCGGCCAGGGCGATCTCGCCGGTGATGGAGGCGCGCAGGGAGAGCTTGTTGAGGATCTTCGGCGTGGCGAAGCCTTCCGAGCCGCGGTCCACCAGGAAGCCGCGGATCACCCCGTCCAGCTTGGCCCAGACCAGGGCCACGTCGCAGATCGGCGAGTTGCTGATCCACATCTTGGCCCCGTTCAGGACGTAGCCGCCGGGCGCCTTGCGGGCCACGGTGCGCATGGAGGCCGGGTCGGAGCCGCCGTCGGCCTCGGTCAGGCCGAAACAGCCGATGATCTCGCCCTTGGCCATGCCGGGCAGGTACTTGCGCTTCTGCTCCTCCGACCCGAAGGCGTAGATCGGATACATGACCAGGGACGACTGCACGCTCATGGCCGAGCGGTAGCCAGAGTCGATCGCCTCGATCTCGCGGGCGATCAGCCCATAGGCCACGTGGTTGACCCCCGCGCCGCCGTACTCCTCCGGCAGCGTGGGGCCGAGGAAGCCCAGCGCCCCCATCTCGGTCATGATCTCACGGTCGAACCGCTCCTCGGCATAGGCCGAGACCACCCGAGGCAGCAGCTTCTCGCGGGCGTAGGCGCGCGCCGCGTCCCAGACCATGGTCTCCTCCTCGGAGAGGCGGGACTTCATGTCCAACGGGTCTTCCCAGTCGAAGGTCTTCTGGGGGGCGGCGGTGTCCAGGGCCATGACGGTTTCCTTGCTGTTCTGCCGCGCCTTATGACGCCAAGTCAGGTCCCTGTGTAGACGCCTTGGCGCTTCTCCAGGAAGGCCGCCCGGGACTCCTTGACGTCGTTCACCGCCCGGCGGGCGAAGCCGAGGCCGACGGACTCGTATTTCACCGCGGTGTCGAGGTCGGTCTCGAAGTTGGTCTGCAGCACCCGCTTGGCCGTCCGCACCGCCAGGGGCGGCCAGCGGACGATCTCCTCAGCGTAGGCCAGGGCCTGGTCCATCAGCTCGGCGTGGGGGACCAGGCGGTTGAGCAGGCCCAGCGCCTTGGCCTCCTCGGCCAGGACCATGCGGCTCGTCAGGATCAGGTCGGCCGCCGCCGCGTAGCCGACGATGCGGGGCAGGAAGAAGCTCATGCCGGAGTCCGGTGACAGGCTGCGCTCGACGAAGGTGGTCTTGAAGCGGGCGTGCTCGGAGCCGATGCGGATGTCGCAGGCGAGCGCCGCGCTCATGCCGGCCCCGGCGCAGACCCCGTTGATCGCCCCGATCACCGGCTTGTCGAAGTCGTGGAACAGCTTGGCCCAGTGGCCCACCCAGCCGAGGTCGTCCAGCCGGTCGTTCTGGGCCGTGGAGGCGGCGGGAATCGGCCCGGTGAGGTCCGCGCCCGAGCAGAAGCCCCGCCCGGCGCCGGTGAGGATCACCGCCCGGACATTGTCGTCCTCGCGGGCGGCGGCGAAGGCGGCGTGGGTGTCCTCGCGCAGCTGGCCGTTGATGGCGTTCAGCTTCTCGGGCCGGTTGAAGGTGACGATCCCCACATGGCCCTGGGTTTCATAGGTGATGGCCTGGTAGGTCATGAACGCCGCTCCCTGCTTTTTTCCGACCCTCACGTCCGGGGGCCGGGGAGGCAAGGCCGATCTACAGCTCCGACCACATCCGCAGCAGGTTGTGATAGGCGCCGGTCAGCGACACCACGGCGGGGTCGCCGAGGCCGGTCTGGCCGGCCACCCGCTGGATGGCCAGGTCCATGTCGAACAGCAGGGCTCGCTGGGCGTCCTGGCGCACCAGGCTCTGGATCCAGAAGAAGCTGCCCACCCGCTCGCCGCGGGTGACGGGCTCCACCCGGTGCAGGCTGGAGGCGGGATAGAGGATCAGGTCGCCGGCCGGCAGCTTCACCTCGTGGGCGCCGAAGGTGTCCTCGATCACCAGCTCGCCGCCGTCATAGGCCTCGGGCTCGGTCAGGAAGAGGGTGGCCGACAGGTCGGTGCGGATGCGCACCCCGGTGTCGCGGTGGAAGCGCAAGGCGTTGTCGATGTGGTCGCCGAAGGCCTGGCCGCCGCCATAGCGGTTGAACAGCGGCGGATAGACCGTGTGCGGCAGGGCCGCCGACATGAAGAGGGGATTGCGGGTCAGGGCCTCGCGGATCAGCACCCCGGCCTCGCGGGCGGCCGGCGAGTCCTCGGCCAGCTGCCGGTTGTCCTTGGCCAGAGCCGACTGGGCGCCGGAGGTGGCGTTGCCGTCGGCCCAGTCGCCGGCGTCGATGAGGCCGCGGACCTTGGCCACCTCGGCGGGGTTCAGCAGACCGGGGACTTGCAGGAGCATTTCGCGATCCTAGACGAAAGGGCGCCCCGTCCGCGAGGGACGGGGCGCGAGGCCTACCGGTTCAGGGGGAGGATCAGAACCGGTAGCTGACGCTGGCGGTGGCGGTGCGGCGGTCCCCCGGGGTGGACCAGCCGTTGTTGCGGCCGCGGATGTAGTAGACCTCGTCCAGCAGGTTGTTGACGTTGAGCCGCAGTTCCAGGCCGGGTCTGGGGGTCCAGGCGATGGTCGCGCGATGCACCCAGTAGGCCTCCGAGGTCACCAGGGGGATGGTGGTGCGGGCCGGCGGGACCGAGCCGGTGATCTGGCCGTGCTGGGTCAGGAAGTATTCGCCCTGATAGGTCACGCCGTAGCCCACCTGCACATCGCGCGGCAGGTCATAGGTGGTGAACAGGCTGAAAGCGTGGTCGGGGACGTTGGTGAGCGGGTCGCCCTTGGTGAAGTCCAGGCCGGCGGCGGCGGCGAATTTCGACACCCCCTGCAGGACCTCGGTGTCCAGCCAGGTGTAGTTGGCGAAGATCGACCAGGCCTCGGTGAGCTTGCCCGAGAGGCCCAGGGCCAGGCCGGTCACCCGGGCCGCGCCGTCCAGTTGCTGGTCGGGCACGGTGGGGTCGCCCGAGGCCACCTTGTAGTTGGTACGGTCGTTGCGGAAGAGGGCGGCGGTCAGGGAGAGGCGGCCGTCGATGTCGAGCTTGCCCCCCATCTCGATGTTCTCGGCCTCCTCCGGATCGACGTTGCAGGTGGCCCGCGAGCAGGCGCCCGAACCGTTCACCGTCGCCTGGGAGGGGGTCTGGGAATTGCCGTAGGCGACATAGAGGCTGGAATTGGGGGTCGGCTTGAACACCACCCCCAGGCGATAGGTGAAGAGGGTCTCGTCGCTCTTGAACAGCGGACCCTGACCCGAGAACACCCCGCCGGGGGCGCCAGCCAGGGCCGGGCCCGGCGCCGTGCCGCCGGAGGGATTGGGCAGGTAGCCGGCCGACGTATAGTAGGCCGAGATGTTCTCCCCGGCGTTGTGTTCCCAGCGCGCGCCGAAGTTCACCGACCAGCGGTCGGACAGGGTGATGTTGTCGAACAGATAGACCGCCTGGTTGGTGCGTTCGCCGTCCTGGGCGCCGGCCGGGAAGGTGAGCGGCGTGCCCGAAGGCGCCGCGCCGCCCCCCTGGATGAAGGCGTAGGCCCCCGCATAGGTGGTGTTGGGGGTGGCGATACTCATCGGCGGCAGGGCCACGGCGGTCCCGTTCGCATTGCGCAGGACATTGCCGTTGGTGAGCTCGAAGGTCTCCGACAGCAGGGCCACGCCCAGCACCGCGTCGTGCTCCAGGCCGGCGATCTCGCCGCGCCAGCTGAGGTCGGTCTGGTTATAGAGCAGGGTGTTCTCGCTGTCGCGATAGGTCCCGCGCGGCCCGCTGGGCTGGTAGAAGCCCGGCGCCGGATCGGTGGACAGGCAGGCGGTGTAGCCCGTGAGGTTTGTCGCCGTCGTGGACTGGCTCCAGGCCACGGGCTTCTGACCGTTGGCCAGGCACCAGGTCCCCTGGGGCGGATCGACGATGGTGAGCTGGGTGACCTTCTGGGCCCGGGTCAGGTTGCGCAGGGTCAGGCCGTCGCCGAAGTCGTGGTCGATGATCCCGGTGAGGATGTCGACCGTCTGCTCCTGCTTGTCGATATTGGAATAGCCGTAATAGTCCGACGGATCGACGCCGGGCAGGGGGCGGCCGTTGTAGAAGGGGACGCCGTACTGAGGCGTGTTCCTGTCCTCCTGGTGGAAGTAGAGCGCCGTGAACTGGGTCGGACCGTCCAGGCCGATGACGATCGACGGCGCGATCCCCCAGCGCTCGAAGGACTCCACGTCGCGGCCCGGCGCGTCGTTGCGGTGGACCATCAGGTTGAGCCGCACCGCGACGCTGTCGGAGACCTTGTGGTTGGTGTCCAGGGTCGCCCGGTAATAGGAGTCCAGACCCAGGGCGCCGGTGACCGTGGAGCTGTCGCGTGCGTTCGGACGCTTGCTGACGATATTGATGGTCCCGCCCACTGAGCCCGCGCCGGAATAGACCGAGTTGGCGCCGTTGGTGACCTCGATCTGCTCGAGGTTGAAGGGGTCCGACCGGCTGTACTGGGCGCTGTCGCGGACCCCGTCGATGGTCAGGTCGTTGTTGGCCGAATAGCCCCGCAGGTTGATGCTGTCGCCGAAGCCGCCGCCGCCCTCGCCGGCCCCGAAGGTGATGCCCGGCACCGTCGAGAGGATGTCGCGCAGGGACAGCAGGTTCTGGGCCTCGATCACCCCGCGCGGCACCACGGTGACGGTCTGCGGATGGTTCAGCGGCTCGGCGGTCAGCTTGACGTTGTCCAGGGCCTTGCGGCGGCCCTGGACGTCCAGGGCGGAGACGGTGGCGGCGCCGTCATCGGCGGCAGCCATGGCGCCGTCGTCGGCGGCCTGGGCCACGCCCCCCAGGGACAGCCCCGCCGCCCCGGCCACGGCCGCGCAGGTCAGGGCGCGCTTGGCGCGTGCGGAAATCCCGTTTCGAACTCTTTGCATAGCCACCCGTCCTGCTCGACACCCCCCGGGCGTCTCCTGCGATTGCGAGGCATTCCTAGAATGCGCGTCGCATCTTAGCAATGAGAATTATTCGCATGTAAGCACCTCAGGCCGCGGCCATCCGGCGGTGCATCGCGCGCCGACGGGCGCGGCGGCGCAGCCACATCACCAAGCCGGTGATCGACAGCACCACGGGCGCGATCCCGCCCAGGACGATGATGGCCTGCCAGACGATCCCCATGTCGGCGCCGTCATGGATGCGGCGCATCCAGCGCGACAGGGGGTCGGGGCCGCCGCCGCGGTCGGCCTTGGTCTCGCCGGTGGCGTCGTCCACGGCCAGGGTGGCGGGCTCCTTCACGCCGGGCTTTCTGACCTGGACCTTCCAGGCCGGCGCCTTGCCCTGGGTGGGGACGCTCACCCCGGCCAGGCTCGCGCCGGGGGCCGTGGCCAGGGCCTTGGCGACCGCCGTCTCCAGGCTGAGCCGGGGGGCGGCGAGGGGCGGGGCGAAGCGGCCGCCGCCGGGGCCTCCGGGCCGCTGGCCGCCTTGCGCCTGCGGTGGCGGGGCGACGTCGAACAGGGCGCGGCTGGTCTGGGGGAAGGAGATATAGACCCCGGTCAGCGACAGGACCGCCAGGGGCAGGCAGATCCAGAAGCCCACCATGTGGTGCAGGTTGAACAGGGTCGAGGGCCCGCGCCGCCAGCGCAGGGCCTTGAGGACCGCACCGTTGCGGGGCCACCAGAGCCAGAGTCCGCTGACGCAGGAGACGAACATCGCCCAGCCGATCCAGCCCACGACCTTGCGGCCGATCTCGGGGATGAAGAGGGTGCCGTGCAGTCGGTGCATGGTCATGGAGAAGCCCCTGGCCACCTCGGCCTTGGCCAGGACCTTGGCCGTCGCCGGGTCGATCCAGAGGTTCAGGCTGCGGGGCCGGCCGCCGGGGCCGGGCGGGCCCGCGACGCGGCCGACCGCCACCACGGGATCGCCGGCCTTTTCCGGGAAGCGGATCTGGGTGAGGCGGGCCTCGCGTCCGAAGGCGGCCTGGGCGCTCTGCGCGTAGGCGGCGGGGGGCAGGGCGACCTGGGGTCCGCTGACGGCGTAGCGCTCGCCGTGGGTCGCCCGGTCCAGGGCGTCGTGCCAGACGAGGATCGAACCCGAGAGGCTGAGGGGGATGATGGCGACCAGCAGGCCGACGCCGATCCACAGGTGGACATCGAGCCAGAGCCGGCGCAGGCGCCCGGACAGAGATGCGGTCATGGGGTTCCCCTCGAAAGCCTGTCGGCCATGGGGGCCAGCTACTGCGAACGGCTTTCAATCGCAAGTATAATGCGAGCTATTATCATCTGAGGCTGGTCGGGCGCCAGCCGCCAAGGCTGCGACAGTCCGTCGGCTCGCCGGCTGCGCGAATCGTGTGAGTCTGTGAACAGAGCGTCGCAACCATCGCGGCGATCGGATGTTCCCGTGTCAGGCGCTTAGACCAAGGGATCGCCCATGTCGCTTACCCGTACCGAGTCCAACCCGTTCGAACTGCTCCGGCCCTTCGTCTGGTTGGCGGCCTTCGCCTTCTTCGTGGGCTTTGCGACCTACATGGTGGCCGGCGCGGGGGGCGCGGCCAAGGCCTATGGCCGCACCCACGCGGCCTCGCCCATCGAGTCCTCGATGATCGACTGGAACAGCCGCAAGGCGATCTAGCCGGCTATCGGCCCCGCGCCACGAACCAGCCGTTGCGGAACTTCTCGTCGGCCTTGCCGTAGGCGAAGGCCTCGCCCTCGGGGGTCAGCACGCTGCCGCCGGCGGCCTCCAGCACCGCGTGGCCCGCGGCGATGTCCCACTCCATGGTCGGCCCGTGCCGCGGATAGACGTCGGCCGAGCCCTCGGCGATGCGGCAGAACTTGATGGAGGAATCCATCGCCTGGGGATGGTCGAAGCCGTACTTGTCGGCCAGGGCCTGGATGGTCTCTTCCTTCATGGTGTGGCTCACCAGGGCCACGGCCTTGCCCTGCGGCCAGGCCCGCGCCTGGATCGGCTTGCCGGCCTCGCCCACCACCCGCTTCATGGCGTGGCCGCCCTGGGTGTACCAGGTCTCGCCGCTGGCCGGGGCGCAGACGGCGCCGGCCACCGGACGGCGGCCCTCGATGAGGGCGATATTGACCGTGAAGTTGGGGTCGCCGCGGACGAAGGCCTTGGTGCCGTCCACCGGGTCCACCAGGAAAAAGCGATGGCCGATGGCCTCGGGCGTGCCGAACTCGCTGGCGTCCTCCTCGGAGATCACGTGGACGCCGGGGAAGTGGGTCTCCAGCCGCTCCAGGATCAGCAGCTCGCCGCGACGGTCGGCCTCGGTCACCGGGCTGTCGTCGGCCTTGGAATGGACCGTCAGGCCCGACTTCCACAGCGGCAGGACCAGGCGGCCGGCCTCCTCGACGATGTCGGCCAGCAGGGCCCCGATCTCGTTGTCGAAGCCGCTCATCGCGCCGCGCCCCGGCGGCCGCGGGGGTCCTCGGACACGAAGGTGAGGGTCACCACCAAGGTGTCGATCACCTGCTTGCCGGCCTCTTGGAAGTTCACCGTCACCTTACGCCCCGCGACTGACTGCACCTGACCCGGGCCCCAGTCGTCCTGTCCCGGGTGGCGCACGATGACGCCAGGCTCGAGAAAGGGATCGGAACCGCTCATGGACGAGGTACCTAGACGCCCGATGCGGTTTGCCAAAGCGCCAAATCAGGCCAAGTTCAGGGCCTTATGACCGAGCCCGAACAGACTCCCGAGCCGCAGGCCCCCGCCGAGCCGCCCGTCAAGGCGCCGCCGCGCACCGCCGAGGTGGCCGCCTATCTGGCCGCGCGCATGTGCCATGACTTCATCAGCCCGGCCAGCGCCATCGTCTCGGGCCTCGACCTGCTGGAGGATCCCAGCGCCCAGGACATGCGCGAGGACGCCATGAGCCTGATCTCGGCCAGCGCCCGCAAGCTGGCCGACCTGCTGTCCTTCACCCGCGTGGCCTTCGGCGCCTCGGCCACCGCCGAGACCTTCGACGCCCGCGAGCTGGCCAAGCTGGCCCAGGGGGTCTTCGCCCACATGCGGGCCGAGTTGGACTGGCAGGTGGAGCCGGCCTCCCTGAACAAGGCCGCGGCCCGCGCCATCCTGAACCTGGCCCAGATGGCCGGGGCCGCCCTGCCCACCGGCGGCGTGGCCAAGATCCGCGCGGTGGAGGAAGGCGCCTTCGTCGTCATCGCCGTCGAGGCGACCGGTCCCCGCGCCCGGCTGCGGGCCGAGGTGCTGGACGGCCTGCGGGGCGAGGCCATGGGCGAGGGGCTGCACGGCCACTGGGTCCAGGCCTATTACGTGCACCTGTTCATGACCGACGCTGGCGGGCGGATCTTCGCCGACGTGGGCGAGGAAAAGGTCACCTTCGCCGCCAGTATTCCCGCCTGATCCAGGTTGCGGCCAAGTCGCGCGCAATTGTGAATTCCCAGCCGGTTAACACGCCTCCTTAACCAACCGCGCGCGAGAAGATTCGCCTACGGTTGGAGTGCCCCGTTGAAGACCTGCCTCGTCGTTGACGACAGCCGGGTGATCCGCAAGGTCGCCCGCAGAATCCTGGAGGACATCGGCTTCGAAATCGCCGAGGCGTCCGACGGGATGGAGGCGCTCGCCTGGTGCCGGGCGGCCATGCCCGACGCCATCCTGCTGGACTGGAACATGCCGGTGATGACGGGGATCGAATTCCTGCGCCACCTGCGGCTGGAGCCGGGCGGCGACAAGCCCACGGTGGTGTTCTGCACCGTCGAGAACGATATCGAACGCATCCGCGAGGCGCTGGACTGCGGCGCCAACGAGTACATCATGAAGCCCTTCGACGGCGACATCATCGCCTCGAAGTTCGCCGAGGTCGGACTGGCATGAGGCCCGAGGACAAGGATCTCGTCGTCCAGCTCTGCGGGGCGCGGGCCGGCCTGCACGTCGACCCCGACAAGGACTACCTGCTGGAGAGCCGGCTGGGGCCCGTGGCCCGCCGCGAGAACTTCGGATCCATCGACGAGATGATCGCGGCCCTGCGCGCCAAGCGCGAGGATCGCCTGGCCTGGGCGATCATGGAGTCCATGGCCTCCAGCGAGACCGCCTTCTTCCGCGACCGCACGCCCTTCAACCTGTTCCGCGACGAGATCCTGCCGACGCTGGCCCGTCTGCGCGACGGGGAGCCGATCCGCATCTGGAGCGCGGCCTGCGGCTCGGGCCAGGAGGTCTATTCGCTCGCCATGACCATCGACGACCAGCGCGCCCTGATCCCGGGCGCCAAGCTGGAGCTGTTCGCCTCGGACCTGTCGGAACGCGCCCTGGAAAAGGCCCAGAGCGGGCTCTACACCCAGTTCGAGATCCAGCGCGGCCTGCCGATCCGCCAGCTGGTGCGCCACTTCGAGAAGGTCGACGAGATGTGGGCCCTGTCGCCGCGCATCCGCCAGATGGTCCGCTGGCGGCGCATCAACCTGGTGGCCGACCTGTCGGCGGCCGGGCGTTTCGACGTGATCTTCTGCCGCTATGTGCTGGGCGCCCTAGTGGAGCCCATGCGCGTCCGCCTGCTTGAGAACCTGGCCCGGGCGCTCAGCCCCGACGGCTTCCTGTTTCTGGGGCTGGGCGAGACCGCCACCGGCCTGTCGGAGGCCTTCCAGCCGGTGAGCGGCCGGCCCGGCCTCTACGCCCGGAACCCTTCCTTTCGCGCCGCCGCCTGACAGGCGGAGCCACAAGGGTCTAGGATCGCCCTGACCAACCTTGGGGGTGATCTGAATGCGCCGACTGTCCGCAACCGCCGCCGTGCTCGCCGCCGGCCTGGCGCTCGCCAGCTGCAACAAGCCGGCCCGCGAGCCAGCCGCCCCCGCGGCCCCGGGCCAGCCGGCGGCGTCCGCCCAGCCGGCCGCGCCCACGGCGCCGGCGGGTCCCGCCGCCCATCTCACCGGCTTCTTCCACGAGCCGGGCCTCAATCTGTTCGGCTACTATTTCGCCAAGGCGCCGGTCCAGTTCGGGAACTTCAAGCTGCGCGCGCTGCACCTGGGGGCGCCAGAAGAGTTCGCCAGCTACGAGAAGGGCCAAAGGATCTCGCCCAACTACGCCCCGGTGATGCTGGAGTTCGACGACATCACCAGTCCGCAGCGCGAGAACGAGCTTGGCCAGCCCTATCACGAGGTCAGCCGCCGAGTGCTCCCCAAGGCCTATCGGGTCACCGCCGAGCAGGTCAGCTTCTACGGCGAGGACCCGGTGATGGGCGCGGTGTCCTTCGACGGTCAGATCGACGCCAAGGCCCTGGAGCGCGTCCGGGCCGGCGGGGCGGAGGAGCCGGTGCTGACCGGCGCGCTCGCCGCCATGGGCCAGAAGCTGAACCGCGTCTTCGTCTGGTTCGGCGGCGACTGACGCCCATGAAAAATCCCGCCGCACGAGGTGCGGCGGGACTTCCAAACCCTGTACGGGGTCGAAGCTTAGTGCTTGGCGTCTTCGGCGGTGGTGGTCACGGCCGAACCGGCGGCCGAAACGTCACGGCCGGCGCCCGAGAGGGTGTTGCAGGCGGAAATGGCGAAGGTGGCGGCCACGACGGCCAGCAGAGCGATCTTACGCATTGGGTTTAGTCTCCCCGGGGGATTGTTGAACTTGCGGGAGACGAACGGTCAAGCCGCCGCCTGGTTCCCTTCCTGGGGCTCAGGCTTGACTGTATTTTCCACGCCAGGCGTCGGGAAGACGAGACGGACGGTCACGCCGCCCGCTTCATTGCGCACCAATTCGCTGCGCCCGCGCAGCTGACGGGCGAAGGCGGTCATCAGGGTGCGGCCCACTCCGGACGCCGTGAGCACGTCGTTGCTGGAGATCCCGTCGTCGCTGATCTCCAGCGTGGCCTCCTCGCCGTCCACCGAGAAGGTGACGGTGAGCGTGCCGCCCCGGCCGGCGAAGGCGTGCTTCTGGGCGTTGGTGATGGCCTCGACGGTGAACAGGGCCAGCGGCGCCAGGCGGTCGGGGTCGATCACCAGGGCGTCGACGTGCAGCTCGGTCCGCACCTGGGCGCCGTGCAGGGAGTCGGCGGCGATCAACTGGGCGGTGAGCTCCTCCAGGAAGGGCCGCAGGTCGACCTTCTTGAGGTCCGGGCCCTGATAGAGGGCGCGGTAGATGAGGGCCAGCGCGGTGATCCTCTGGCGGGTGTCGGACATGGCCGCACGGGCCGCCGGGTCGCTGAGCGCCCGCTGCTGCATGTTCAGCAGGGAGGAGATGACCTGCAGGTTGTTCTTCACCCGGTGATGGATCTCGCGCATCAGCGCGTCCTTCTGGGCCAGGTTGTCGCGCAGGGTGGCGTCGCGTCCGACGATGGCGTCGGCCATCTGCTCCAGGGTGTCGGCCAGGTCGCGAATCTCCGGCGGCGCCTGTTCGGCCTGGATGGGCCGCACGCTCAGTCGGCCGCGGGCATAGAGGGCGGCGATCCGCTGCAGATAGGCGATCCAGCGGATCACCACCCGCTCGGTCACCACCAGCACCGCCAGCAGGGCGAGCACGAAGGCCAGGATCGGGAACAGCAGGCCGCTCAGGGGATTGAGCCGCGCCCAGGAGAACAGGCCCTGGCTCTTGGCCGAAAGGATGACATAGAGGTCGTCGCCCACCAGGGGGGCGGCGGAATAGACCCGGCGGTCGCCGCGCCGGTCCTTGGCGTACCAGACCACCGAGCCCTTGGCGTCGGCCCGGGTCCGCCAGGCGGCGGGCAATTCAGTGAAGGCCTGGCCGTCGGTGAAGTTCATGTAGCGGCCCTGCCGGTCGGCGAGCGCCACCTCGGCCTCGTTGGGCAGGGAGCGGTCGGCCAGGCGCGGGGCCAGGCTCTGCAGGGAGATCACCGCCACCAGGGCGCCGTCGAATCCCACCCGGGGATCGGTGGCCCGCACCGCCGCCAGCAGGACCGGCTGCTTGGCGTAGACCGCGCCGGGATCGCGGGTGACCACCAGGTTGTCGCCGGCCTGCAGCTGTTTGAACCAGGGGCGTTCGCCGCGCAGGGTGTCGATGGGCACGTCTCGGGCGGCGCAGGCCACCCGGCCGCGGCGGTCGAAGCGGATCAGGTTGGCGTAGCCAGGAATCCGCCGGGTCACCTCGGCCAGGCGCTGGGCGCACTGGAAGCCGACCGAGGCCGGCGCCAGGGTTTCCAGCAGGATGTCGGCGGCCTCCATCCGGGCCCGGGCGGTGGCGGCGCTGCGCTCAGCGGCCGCGGCCAGGTTCTGCCGGACGATCTCGCCCTCGCGGCGGAAGGCCATGGTGGATTGGATGGCGCCCAGGATCAGGACCGGCAGCAGGGCGGCCGCCAGGGCGGCGGTCAGGCGCACCCGGATCGTCGACAGTGAGCCCCAGGGGGAGGTGTTCATGTTACGCCCGTCGCCTAGCGGGCGCTTGAGAGCCGCTCCGCGTCCGCCAGGATGGAGCGCATGGCGTCGCCTGCCGCCCCACCATCGCGCTCATAACTCCCGTCGTCGAGGATGGCGTGCAGGGCGCGCCGCGCCCGGCTGACCCGACTCTTCACGGTGCCCACCGCGCAATTGCAGATTTCCGCCGCCTCTTCGTAGGCGAAGCCGCCCGCGCCCACCAGGACCAGCGCCTCGCGCTGCTCCGCCGGCAGCATGGCCAGCGACATCCGCAGTTCGTCCAGGGCGACGGGCGCCTCGGGATCGTCCACGGCCACCAGGGTGCGTTCGGCCGCCTCCTGGTCGAGCTGGGTCTGGCGCCAGGAGCGGCGCTTCTCGGAATAGAACTGGTTGCGCAGGATCATGAAGGTCCAGGCCTTCATGTTGGTGCCCATCTGGAAGCTGGCCCGGGCGTCCCAGGCCTTCATCATCGCGTCCTGGGCCAGGTCGTCGGCGCCGGCCGGTTCGCCGGCCAGGGTGCGGGCGAAGGCGCGCAGGTGCGGGATCAGCTTGACCAGTTCGCGCTTGAACGCCTCATCGTCGGCGGGGTCGCGGTTGGCATGCTTGGACGCAGCCTCCGACATCAGCCGTTCTCCGAGGAACGCTTGTCGGCCTTGCGCAGGATGTCGAGGAATTCGTCCGGGACGGGCTCGTTGACCACTTCGTCGAACATCTGTCGCAGACGCACCCCGATCGCCTGTTGCCGGAGCCTCGCCTCGTCGAGAGCCGCCGATGTCTTGCGGCGCTCTTCATTGGGTGTGTGTTCGATCATGTCCTCGGCGCTCCGCTTGCGCGGGGCTTGCCCCCTCGAATGGTCATCGTCGCCCGTCAACGCCCCGCTCCGATTCCGGTTCCCATGATCAACCCCCCTTTGAGGCGCGCCACGGCTGGTCGCCGCTGTTTTCGGCGTTCGCGTCGCGTCCAAGTCACAGATCAGGAGCCGTTCGATCTGTTTTCAGAATGCTCCGACTGAAACCCGTGCTCTAGAATGGAGAAAACGCCCGCCCAAGGGAACCGGTTCCCCACAGCGACGTTTCCGGCGTTATGATGAGCGCTGTCGGGATGTCTCCCGATGCGGTCGCGTGTTTCTTGAACGGGGAGGGTATCACCTTGAGTCTTCTAGCCCGACTGGCGCCCCACCTGCCCTATGTGCGCCGCTACGCCCGCGCCCTCACCGGTGATCAGACCACCGGCGACCACTATGTCCGCGTGGCGCTCGAGGCCCTGGCTGCGGGCGAACGGGTGCTGGAGGCCAATCTCACCCCCCGCGTGGCGCTCTATCACGTCTTCCACGCCATCTGGCTGACCACCGGCGCCAAGCTGGAGCCCCGGGACGGCGGCGGCGACGACGCCAGCGGCCGCCTGATGCGCATCGCCCCGCGTTCGCGCCAGGCCTTCCTGCTCACCGCCCTTGAAGGCTTCACCCCCTCGGAGGCCGCCCAGATTCTGGGCGCCGACTTCTCCGAGGTGGAGACCCTGATCGGCGAAGCCCAGGCCGAGATCGACGCCGAGTTGGCCACCGACGTCCTGATCATCGAGGACGAGCCGGTGATCGCCGCCGACATCGAGGCCCTGGTGACCGAACTGGGTCACACCGTCGTCGACATCGCCGCCACCCGCACCGAGGCGGTGGACGCGGTGAACCGCAAGGTGCCGGGCCTGGTCCTGGCCGATATCCAGCTGGCCGACGGCTCCTCCGGCATCGACGCGGTCAAGGACATCCTGGCCCGTTACGACGTGCCGGTGATCTTCATCACCGCCTTCCCCGAGCGGCTGCTGACCGGCGAACGTCCCGAACCCACCTTCCTGATCACCAAGCCCTTCCAGCCGGAAACGGTGAAGGCGGCGATCGGCCAGGCGCTGTTCTTCCACCCGAGGAACGCCCGCCAGGCGGCCTAGACTCGGCCGACAGATCAAGCGGAACGCCGGCCTCGCGCCGGCGTTGTCGTTTCAGGCGCCGCGTCGGGCGGCGCATCGTTCCTGCAACGGAGTTGACCGCATGCTGGGCTGGGCCCTGACCTTCGCCATCCTCGCCATCGTGGCGGGCCTCCTCGGCTTCGTGGGCCTGGCGGGCCTCGCGGCCACCGTGGCCAAGGTGCTGTTCGTGATCTTCCTCGTCCTGCTGGTGGCGAGCTTCGTCATCCGCGCGGTGCGGGGCCAGTCGGTCCTCTAGAGCGTGACAGCCTGAAGTGGATACCGGTTCAGGCGTCCGTCACGCTCTAAACATAAGAGATCGAGCCTGTTTATCCATTTCTGGTGAGTCCACCTGAAACGGACAGGCTCTAGCGACCGGGGACCCTCTTACGAAAACGGCCGCCCGATGGGGCGGCCGTCTTGCGTTGGGGTGGCGCGGAGCGTCTAGGGCGCGGGCGTCGGCGAGGTCTGCTGGGCCGCCGGACCCGGCGCCCCCATGTCGAAGGCTTGGGCGTCGGCGGGCTGCTTGGCGTTGTTGACCTCGGTGGAGGCCAGGTTGTCGGCCTGCCAGGTCCAGGCGCCGAACAGGGCCATCGCGGCGAGCGCGGTGGAGACCAGCAGCACCCAGAACACGTGGCGGCCCAGACGGCCCTGGCGGGCGCGGGTGGCGTTGAGGACGGGGTGGGTGGAATTGCGGCTCAGGACGGCCATGGGTCGGCTCCTCTTACTAGTTCGGGAAATAGCTGAACGGGCCAGGCGGCGTGGGCCGGGCGGCGTCGTGGACGCTGCTGAGCTGTCCGATCAGACCGCCGGCGAAGGCGACGCCGAGGATCACCGCCAGGGCCGCGCCGCGACGGCGCGTCTGGCGCTGGCGCTCGGTCGGCGCGGTGAACAGGACCAGGCCGCCACTTCGGGCCTCGATGCCGCGGTTCATGGGAAGCCCCAATGTCAGCGCGGGCCGGACGCCCGCATCTTGGCAAACGCCGGAGGCTTGCTGCTGTTCCCGCTCATCGACCGTTCAGGCGGGATCGGCGAGGATGGTCGCAATGAGGCCACCGGCCCCCTATCTGATGAGAGACATGATTAAGCCCCGCCACCTAATCGCCGCCGGCCTCGCCGTCGGCCTGACCCTGACCTTCGCCGGGCTGGCCCTGGCGCAGCCCGCGCCGATCCTGGAGGGGCGCGAGGTTCG
>JAZKBZ010000053.1:0-56017 GCA_040388315.1 Pseudomonadota bacterium
GATCCTGGCCGAGGCCGAGGGCGACCTGATCGCCGAGGCCCTGGCATGAGCGCCCTGGCCGAGACCCGCCACGTCTATGCCTGGGGGCCCAGTTCCTGCGGCGGGCTGCGCACCACGCTGTCGGGCGCCGCGGTGACCTTTCGCGCCAGCGGGGCCCTGTGGATCGAGGCGCAGGCCATGCTGGTCGTGGCCGACCTGCACCTGGAGAAGGGCAGCGCCTACGCGGCCCGGGGCCAGATGCTGCCGCCCTACGACACGCGCGATACGCTCAAGCGCCTGAGCGCCGAGATCGCGGCGACGCGGCCCGCCGCCGTGGTGCTGCTGGGGGACACCTTCCACGACCGCGCCTCGGAGGACCGGCTGGCCGGGGACGACGCCGAGCAGCTGCGCGCCCTGGCAGGCCTGACCCGCCTGATCTGGGTGATCGGCAACCATGACGCCGACGGCCCCCGCGCCCTGCCGGGCGAGGTGGCCGACGAACTGAGCGTGGCGGGCCTCCTGCTGCGGCACGAACCCCAGGTGGGTCTGCAGCCCGGCGAGGTGGCGGGCCACCTGCATCCCTGCGCCAAGGTCACCGCCTCGCGCGGCACGGTGCGGCGGCGCTGTTTCGTCACCGACGGCGAGCGCCTGGTGGTCCCGGCCTTCGGCGCCTATGCGGGGGGTCTCAACATTCGCGACCAGGCCTTCGCCGGCCTCTTCGCCCGCGATCCCCTGTGCGGGGCCCTCGGATCGGGCCGGGTGCATGCGGTGGGCTGGCGATCCGTCGTCGGGGACTGATCCCCTACAGTTTCATCGCCTGTTCCAGGGCCATGGCCAGGGACACCGAGGCCCCCAGGGTCAGCACCGTCATCAGCCGCGGATAGCGGGCCGGCACGTCGGGGGCGGTCTGGTCGAACAGCCACTGGACGATGAAGGCCCCCATCAGGCCGGTGATGATCCAGGAGGTCGGGATGTCGCCACGGGCGACGATCAGGCCAAAGCCCACGATGGGCGAGATGATCGAGCCCGCCAGCCTCTGCCAGCGGGGAGTCTCCAGGCTGGTCTCCAGCCCCCAGCGGATGCCCCCCAGGAAGCCCAGCATGATCGCCGACCAGGCCAGCAGGACGTTCAGGGCGTGCCCCGACCAACTCGCCGGGCCATAGGCGTAGATGATCGCCGAGATCGGGAAGGCCGAGAGACCGAGCAGGGCGATGACCCACATGGGCTTGGGCGCGGAGGTCTCGGCATCCATCAGGCGTCAGTTCCTCCGGAAGGTGACCGAGGCGGCCCAGCCCGCGCCGAGCGCCAGGGCCATTGAGACCAGGCCATATAACCATGGGCTACGATGGGCGAAGAGGTAAAGGGTTCGCTCCACCCCCGCCTTCTCCACCGTCAGGGTGCGGACCTTGCGCGAGACCGGCTGGCCGTCCTGGAAGAGGATGATCTCGGCCTGGTAGGTTCCGATCGGGGCTTCGGTGGGCAGATCGATCTCGGCCTTGAAGAGGCCCGTGTCGACGAAGGTCACGCCGCGATGGTTGGCGTCATAGAGGCCCGCGGCCTCCTTCAGGCGCACCACCGCCCTGCGCCAGTCCAGATAGTCGCCCCCCAGTCGGCTCACCACCACGTCGCGGACGCCGTAGCGGGTCTCGATGCGCTCCTCGAAGGGGGCGTTGATGGCCAGGTGGTCGATGCCCGCGCCCAGCCGGCGAAGGGTCCCGAAGCCGGCGATCTGATCAAGCGGCCGGGTGGAGGCCGTAATGTAGAAGCCGGGCGCGCCGCGGAACACCACCGGGCGGCTGTTGACCCAGACCCCGGCCACCTTGGTCTTGCGCGCGATGCGGATCGGCTGCTCGGGGCCGCGCACGATGACCACCACGTCGCTGGGCTTGGTGGTGGGATCGAAGACCGCGCCATAGAGGACGATGCGGGCGCCGTGGAAACCCGAGGTCACCCGCACCCGGGTGGCGGTGAGCGCCGCCGAGACCGCCGCCGGCGAGGCGGTGATCTGGGGGGCCGTGGGGGACGGGATGTCGAGCGCCATCAGCCGGCTCCCGTCATCAGGACGAAGGCCTCGTCCGGCGTGAAGAACAGGCCCAGCCCCATGCGCAGCCCCACCAGCAGCACGATCAGGGCCAGCAGGGCGCGGAGTTCCTCGGCCCGGAACCGCGAGGAGGCCTTGGCGCCGAGCTGGGCGCCCAGGACCCCGCCCACCAGCAGCAGGGTGGCCAGCACGATGTCGACGGTCTGGTTGCGGCCGGCCTGCAGCACCCCGGTGAGCGAGGTGGTGATGATGATCTGGAACAGGCTGGTGCCCACCACCACCCCGGCCGGCATCCGCAGGATGTAGACCATGGCCGGGACCAGGATGAAGCCGCCCCCCACCCCCATGATCGCCGAGAGCACGCCCACGAAGACCCCCAGCAGGATCGGCGGGATGACGCTGATATAGAGCCGGGAGCGCGGAAAGCGCATCTTCAGGGGCAGGCCATAGAGCCAGAGCGGGCGGCGGTCGCCCCGCGGCTTGGGGGGCTGGCCGCTGCGGCGGCGCAGGATCGACTGCAGTGACTCCACCAGCATCAGGCCGCCGATGACGCCCAGGAAGATCAGATAGGAGAGCGCGACCACCAGGTCGGCCTGGCCCAGCAGGCGCAGCCAGCGGAAGATCTCGACTCCGACGATGGAGCCCGCCGCACCGCCGGCCGCCAGGATGCCGCCCATCCGGAAGTCCACCGCCCGCTTGCGGGTATAGGAGATCACGCTGGAGGTTGAGGAGGCGGCCACGTGGTTGGCCATACTGGCCACGGCGACGGCCGGGGGAATGCCCATCAACACCAGGACAGGCGTCATCAGGAAGCCGCCGCCGATTCCGAACAGGCCCGAAATGAAGCCGACGAGGGCGCCGAGCGCCACCAAGAGCGGAGCATTGACCGAGACTTCGGCGATGGGAAGGTAGAGGTCCACGGTCGCCCCTTATGGCGCAGGGTCCGTCACCGCGTGAAGACGGAAAGCCTGGAAACCGTCGTCGGATCGAGCTGGCCGGTGGGCGACATGCCCTGGTCGCGTTGATAAGCGGCCACCGCCAGCTTCAGGGCGCCGGACGCGCTGCCGTCGGTGGGGCCCTGATAGTAGCCGAGCCGCGAGAGGGCGCGTTGGGCGGTGATCACGGTGGGGGAGGCCGCGCCCACGGCGGCGGCGGCGGTGGGCGCCACCGAGGGATTGGGCTGGGCGGCGCGGAAGGCCGCCGCGGCGCGCTCGGCCACGGTGCGGGCGTCGGGAGTCAGGCCGGAGGCCACCCGCTGGGCGCTGGAGCGGGCCTCGCCGTCGCCGGTGCGGGCGGCGATCAGGTACCACTTGTAGGATTCCGCCGCGTTCTGGCTGACCCCCAGGCCCTGCTCGTAAAGGGCGGCGAGATTGTACTGGCTGTCCACCAGGCCAAGGTCGGCGGCGCGGCGGAACCATTGGGCCGCCGTGGTGGAGTTCTTCGGCCCGCCGGCGCCGGAGATATAGGAGATCCCCAGATTGTGCATCGCCTTGGGGTCGCCCCCCTCGGCCGCCCGCTCGGTCCAGCGGCGGGCCTCGATGAGGTCCTTCTTCACCCCGCCCGAGCCGTTCTCGTAGAGCTTGGCCAGGTAGAACTGGGCCGGCGCATGGCCGAGATTGGCCACGGTCTTGAGCTGGTCCAGGCCGCCCGGCTGCTTGGCCTCGACGGCCGCCGCGGCGGTGGCGAAGCGCTGGGCCAGATCGGCCGCCGGCGGGGTTCCGGGCGCGATGGGTTGGGGCGACAGCGCGATGGCCACCCGAGGGCCGTCGCCGAAGGGCGTGGTGTCGGCCTCCGGCGCCATGATTTCTTCGGAGCGGCCGCCGTTCAGGGAGGCCAGCGCGTCGGCCACCCGCTTGGGCGGGGCGCCGCCGGGCTTACCGTCCATCAGCATGAAGCTGGCGGTGGCCAGGCTCAGGCAGGCCGCGCCGCCCACCACCATCAGGGCGGTCTGCAGGGAAGACCCGGCGCGGCGCTTGGGCCGGGCGCCGAAGCTCGCGAACAGCGAGGTTCCGGGCTCCTTGGCGATCTTTTCGGCCTTGGCCTTCTTTTCCTTGGCCGGTTTGGTCCGCTTAGCCTTGCCGTCGTTCTGCACCGCGGCGCGAGCGGCGGCGCGGGCCTGCTCGATCACCTCGCGGGTCGACAGCGGACGACCGGGTTCCGGCGCCGCCACGGTGTTGGAGCCCAGGGGCTCCTCGTAGACCTCGGGCGGCTCTTCGTCTTCGGAGAGGTCCTCGCCGATGGGGGCGAAGCCGTCGGCGGCCTCGAAATCCTCGGCGTCGAAGGCGGGGCGCTCGGCCTCCCCCAGGAAGGGCTGACCAGGGAAGCCGGCGGGGGCGTCTGGACCGGTCTCCGGCGGGGCGAAGGCCTGACGCGCCAGGGGATCGGCGGAAGGTTCGGCGGGCCCGAAGCTCGGGAAGGGATCGGGACCGAAGGGCGACAGGGGCTCGGGCGCGACCACCGGCGCCCGCACGATCGGGGCGGCGGCCACCTGTTCCGACAGCCGGCGGTGGGATTCGCCCAGGCGCGCGTCGATCTTCTCGCGCGCCTCCTCCAGCATGCGGGCGGTGCGTTCCTCGCTCTGGCGGATGCGTTCCACCAGGTCGTCGGAGGCGCGCTCGCTGCGCTGATTCATGCGCTCGGTGACGCGGGCCACCTGTTCGCCCACATCGTCGATAGCCTGGGCCGAGCGGCGCTCGGCGTTGGCGATGCGTTCGGAGAGCTTCTCGGTGATGCGACCGATCTCGGCCCCCAGGCGCTCCAGGGCCTCGGCGTGGACGCTGTCGGTGCGCCCGAGCTTGGTCTCCATGGCCTGGGCGATCCGGGCCACCTCGCCGCCCACCGTTTCGATGGCGTCGGCGCTGCGGTGCTCGGTCGCCTGGACCCGGCGATTGAGGTTGTCGGCCACGGTCAGGACCTCCCGGCCCATCTTCTCGATGGCCTGGGCCGAACGCTGCTCGGCCAGGCGGACATGATCGCTCATCTCGGCCAGCTTGCGCTCCATGCGGTCGAAACGACCCTCGGCCGAGACCTGGAGCTTCTGGGCGATCTCGCCGCGGGCGGCGTCGACCCGGCGGGTGAGGTTGGCGGCCAGTTCCTCCAGCCGCTTGTCGATGGCCGGCGAGGCGCCGCCCTCCACCACGCGGATGCGACCGTCGAGGTTGGAGAAGGCGTCCTTCAGACCCTCCATGGCCGCGGCGGTGCGGGACTCGGCGTCGGCCAGGCGGTCGCCGACCCGGGTGACCACCTCCTCGATCAGGGTCGTGGGATCGCCGCCGCCGCGGGACTCGACCTCGTTCACCCGCTCGCGCAGGGCGGTCAGGGTCTCGCGGGTGCGGTTCTCGCCTTCGTAGAGATGGTTGGCGACCTTGCCGAGCGCCTGCTCCAGGGCCCGAAGCGCCTCGGCCGACCGGGGACCGGCGGCCTCTTGCTCGACCCGGCGGATGCGCTCGGCCAGACGGGCCTGCTCGGTCTTGGTCTCGTCGACGACGCCCTCGAAGCGCGCGGCCACGGCGACGTTCTCACGCTCGGCCAGTTCGATGCGCGACAGGGCTTCGCGGACGGAGTGCTCCACGGCGGAGATGGCCAGGCCCGCGCGGCCCTCCGAATGCTCGATGCGGTCGGTCAGGCGGTCGAGCGCCATGGTGACGCGGCCGATCTCGTCGGCGGGGTGCTCGGGAGCCTCGTAACGGCTGGTGGGTTCGGGGGCCCGCGGCGCCTGGGGCCGGGGGACCTCGGCGCGGGGCGGCTCGACATAGGCAGGCTCGGCGCGCGGGGCTTCGGTGAGGAAGGCTTCGGGCCGGACAGGTTCGTGATCCTGGCTCTGACGCTCGGTGAAATAGGTTTCGGAGGTGACTTCCTCGGGACCCTCGTCCTCGAGGATCATCCGGTTCAGCCATTCACCCAGAGTCATGCCGGAGCGCCGGGCGAGGTCCTTGGCGACCTCCCGGGCTTTTGGGTCGATCCCTTTGACGCTCCATGGCGTCCCCGAGCTCATACCGAATCGTTCTCCAAAGGATCGACTTCGGACGCTAGCTACCGATCCTTGGGGTGTAAACGCGACGTTAACGCTAGATATAGCGTCGGGAACGATTGGCTGTGGATGAAGTTCGCGCCCAGAGAACCCAGGTGGGGCCGGGGATGGCGTCGTTCCGAAGGTCAAGCCGCGAAGCGACTTTGCGATGGCCGCCTGCCTGCGCTACGCCGTCGCACATGACGCTTCCCGTGACCCTCGGACTGATCGCCGCGGCCGTGGCCATCGCGCTCCTCGCCGGCTGGCGCGGCGCCCAACCGCCCAATCCGCTCAAGGGCGTGCGCATGGCGCCCCATCGCCTGATCATGGTGACGGCGGCGGCGGCGGCCCTGATCCTGCTGGTCCACCTGGTGAACCTGCTGGGGGTGACGACCGGACGATAGGTCAAGCGGCCAGGGGCGGCGCCTCGGGCTCCTCGGCCTTCTTCGGGCGCTTGGCGAGGCCGGCCACCCCGCCGGAGGAGAGCAGGCCCACATCGGCCAGCAGCAGGGGGATGGCCCACTTGCGCGGGGCGGCGATGTAGCGGGGCTGCCAGACCGGGTCGTACTTGTCCTTGTACCGGCGCACGCCCTGGAAATTGTAGATCTCCTCGCCGCGCTCGAAGAACAGCTTGCCCACCCGCGACATCACCGGCGCCAGGGGGCGATCCTCCAGCCCCGCCAGGGGGGCCATGCCGAACTCGAAGGCCTGGTAACCCTGGGCCCGGCCCCAGGCGATGAGCTCCACGAACAGGTAGTCCATGATGTTCTTCGGCCCGTTGGGGCCGTAGCGCATGAGGTCCATGGAGAAGGAGCTCTTCGCCGCCGTGGTCCACAGGGTGGCGAAGGCCACGATGCCGCCGTGGAAGCGCACCACCGCCACCGGGAACTCCGAGACGTAGCCGGGGTGGAAGCCGCCCATGGAGAAGCCCTTCTCCCCGCCGGCGTGCTCGGCCAGCCAGACGTCGGAGACCGCCGCCAGTTCCGGGATGATGTCGCTGATCCGCTCGGGGGGCAGGACCTCGAAGGTCGCCCCCTCTTCGGCGGCCTTGCGCCAGGCGCGTCGAAGGTTGCCCCGCCGGCGGCCCTCGATCTGGAAGCTCTCCAGGGGCACGGCGGCGGACTCGCCGACCTTCTGGATGGAGAAGCCCAGCTCCACCACGTCGGGCAGGTGTTCGGCGCCGATGCCGTAGATTCCCGGCCGCGCCGCGTGGGCGTCGGCCAGTTCGCGGAAGCGCCACAGCAGCTCAAGCTGCTCGTCGCGGCGGCCCACCGGAGCGCCGAGCGCGATCCAGGAGCGGCCACGGACGCCGAACATCAGGAAGCTCTCGCCACTGGCCGAGAACAGGAACCGCTTATCCCCCAGCAGGGCGAGGTTGGAGCCGGGCTCGGCGACTTCGGCCTTGGCCAGGATGTGGCGCACGCGCTGGAAGTCCGGATCGGCCTCCCCCACCACCTGGGGGGTGGCGGCGGTGGCCACCATCCGCCACAGGCCGAAGGCGAAGAGGGCGATGGCCGCGCCGGCCCAGGCGCGAATCGAGCGGGCGGCGTCGGCGTCCACCATCATCCGCCAGAAGGGCTGGTCGGCGTAATCGGCGTGCTGGAAGGACCACAGGCCTAGCAGCCCCGCTCCCATCAGGACCGCGAAGGCCGAGGCCAGCCAACCCGGGGTGATCTCCATGCGCGACAGGCGCGCCCGCCTGGGGAAGGCCCCGCGGAAGGGCAGCAAGAGGAAGGCGAGCCCCACGAGGGCCGCGGTCTCCTCCCAGACGAAGCCCTTGAGCAGGGACAGCGGTGCGGCCAGCAGCAGGGCGCCCATGGTGGCTGCCCAGGCCGCGTCCAGCCGCGCCCGCAGGCCGAAGGCCAGCATCACCAGGGTCAGACCCAGGATGCTGGAGAGGAAGTGGCTGACCTCGATCAGATAGACCGGCGTCACCTGATAGAGGCGCAGGAAGCGGTCGGGGACCGAGGGCGTGGCGCCCGAGGCCACCAGCATCACGCCGGCCGCCAGGGTCAGAACCGCGCCGATGAAGGGGGCGACCGCGAAGGCCGCCGGCTTCAGTTCTCGCCAGAATCTCATTCGCGGTCCGTGTGACGCCAAAAGGCCGGCCGCCTTCATAGCCGATTTTTGAGCTTTAGGCCGGGTCAAACAAGCGTTTCGTTCCTTGCTCTTGAGGGCCCCGACGCTAATGTGGCGAGGCGAAAAGCTTGAGACCTCGGGAGGATTCCATGGCCGACTTCGGCGGCGGCGACATCGAGGCGTTCCGCAAGGACGTCCGCGCCTGGCTGGAGGCCAACTATCCGGCCGAGCTGCGCGATCCCAAGGCCAAGACCGATCCGGAAGCCGTCTGGGGCGGCCGCGCCTTCGCTGGCGGCGACGATCCCCAGGCCGTCTGGACCAAGCGCATGGGCGAGAAGGGCTGGACCACCCCCACCTGGCCCAAGGAATACGGCGGCGGCGGTCTTTCTCCGCAGGAAGCCCGCGTCCTGGACCAGGAGCTAGCCGCCGGCCGCTATCGTCCCGGCGTCCTGGCCTTCGGCATTTGGATGCTCGGCCCCGTCCTGCTGGAATACGGCAGCGAAGAGCAGAAGAAGACCTTCCTGCCCCCCATCGTCCGCGGCGAGATCCGCTGGTGTCAGGGCTATTCCGAGCCGGGCGCCGGCTCCGATCTCGCCAGCCTCGCCACCCGCTGCGAGGACAAGGGCGACCACTGGCTGATTAACGGCCAAAAGGTGTGGACGAGCTACGCCGACAAGGCCGACTGGTGTTTCTGCCTGGTGCGGACCGATACGAGCAAGAAGCATGAGGGGATCAGCTTCGTGCTGATCGACATGGCGACGCCGGGGGTGGAGACGCGGCCTATCCAGTTGATTTCAGGGGAGAGTCCGTTCTGCGAGACCTTCTTCACGGACGTGAAGATCCCCAAGGACCAGCTGGTGGGCAAGGTCAATGGCGGGTGGGAGATCGCCAAGCGGCTGCTGCAGTATGAGCGGCAGAACATTTCGGGCGGGTTTGGCGGCGGCGGTGGCGCCGGGGGTTCGGCCGCCGACCTGCCGGTGGTGGCCAAGAGCTATAACGGGACCGATGGCGCCGGTCGGCTGGCCGACGCCGATCTGCGCCAGCGGATCACGAAGAACGAGATGGACTTCCGCTCGCTGCGGCTGACCATCGCGCGGACGGCGGCGGAGGCGCGGGCCAGCAATGGGCCGAGCGCGGCCACCTCGATCATCAAGTTCGCGGCGGCGGAATTCGCCAAGGAACGGTCGGAGCTGATGATCGAGTCCATGGGCCATCAGGGCCTGGGCTGGGCCGGCGACGATTTCACCCCCGGCGAGCTGACGGCGACCCATGGCTGGCTGCGCTCCAAGGGCAATTCCATCGAGGGCGGCACCACCGAGGTGAACATCAACGTGGTGGCCAAGCGGGTGCTGGGCCTGCCCGATCCGAAGTAGAGGTTACCGGCGCCGCTCAATTTCAGGGCGACGTCTTTCTTTCGATTTGAACGACCGATTTTTCAGAAGGCGATTTTCCCATGGCTGACTTCGGCGGCGAGGACACCACCGCATTCCGCGCGGAGGCCAAGGCTTGGCTCGACGCGAACTTCCCTGAGTCCCTGAAGAAGAACCCGGCGGCCCAGCTCGCCGCGGCGATGGGCGGGACCGAGACCCCCGACGCCAAGGCCTGGCGCCAGGCCATGGGCGCCAAGGGCTGGGGCACTCCCACCTGGCCGGCCCAGTACGGCGCCGGCGGCCTGAGCCGCGCGGAAGCCCGCGTCCTGGCCGAGGAGATGGCCAAGATCGGCGCCCGCAACCCGATCGGCGGCATGGGGGTGATGATGTTCGGCCCCACCCTGGTGGAGTACGGGACCGAGGAGCTGAAGCGCCAGCACCTGCCCGGGATCATCAAGGGCGAGGTCCGCTGGTGCCAGGGCTATTCCGAGCCGGGCGCCGGTTCCGACCTGGCGGGTCTTCAAACCCGGGCCGAGGACAAGGGCGACCACTGGCTAGTAAATGGTTCAAAAATTTGGACTTCTGGCGCAAATCTGGCCGACTGGTGCTTCTGTCTGGTGCGTACCGACGCCTCAAAGAAGCATGAGGGCATCAGCTTCCTGCTGATCGACATGAAGACGCCGGGCGTCGAGGTGAAGCCGATCCGGCTGATCAACGGCACCTCGCCCTTCTGCGAGACCTTCTTCACCGACGTGAAGGTCCCCAAGGACCAGCTGTTCGGCCCGCTGAACGGCGGCTGGACGGTGGCCAAGCGGCTGCTGCAGTTCGAGCGCGACAACATCTCGGCGGGGCTGGGCGGCGGCAATCTGGGCGCGGCCCAGGCGACCATGACCGTCAACGAGGCGGCCAAGCACTATATCGGCGTCGATGCGACCGGCCGGCTGGCCGACACCGACCTGCGCCGCCGGATCACCGAGCACCTGATGGAGACCCGCGCCTTCCAGCTGACGGTGCGGCGGGCGGCCGACGAGGCCAAGTCCAACCAGGGCCCCTCCTCGGCCACCTCGATCATGAAATACGCCGGCGCCAAGATCGCCCAGGACCGCAACGAGCTGATGGTGGAAGCCATGGGCCACAACGGCCTGGGCTGGGAGGGCGAGGGCTTCGAGGGCAATGAACTGGCCACGGTGCGCGCCTGGCTGCGCTCGAAGGGCAACTCCATCGAGGGCGGCACCTCGGAGATCAATCTCAACGTGGTGTCCAAGCGCGTCCTGGGCCTGCCGGACCCCAAGTAGGGGGACTCCGAACGGGCGTGTTTTGTGTTATACTGATAGCTAAGAATTTGAATTTAAGGGAGAATTTTCATGGCAGATTTCGGAGGCGCTGATCTCGACGCTTTCCGCGCCGAAGCGCGCGAATGGCTCGAGGCGAATTTCCCCAAGTCCCTGAGCAAGAATGTCGATGCTCAGCAGGCGGCTCTGATGAGCCCCGACAAGCCCACCGGCGACTTCGCCGTGTGGAAGGAGCGCATGGGCGCCAAGGGCTGGGGCGTTCCCACCTGGCCGGCGGCCTATGGCGGCGGCGGTCTTTCCCCCGCCGAGGCCCGCGTGCTGCAGGCCGAGATGGCCAAGATCGGCGCGGTCAACCCGATCGGCGGCATGGGCGTGGGCATGTTCGGCCCGACCCTGCTGGAATACGGGACCGAGGAGCAGAAGCGCAAGTATATCCCCGACATCGTCACCGGCAAGGTCCGGTGGTGCCAAGGTTTCAGCGAGCCGGGCGCCGGGTCCGATCTGGCCTCTCTTCAGACGAAAGCTGAAGACAAGGGCGACCATTTCTTGGTGAACGGGTCGAAGATCTGGACGAGCGGCGGCCAATACGCTGACATGATCTTCTGCCTGGTCCGCACCGACAACACCAAGAAGCACGAAGGCATTTCCTTCGTCGTCTTCGACATGCACCAGCCGGGCGTCGAGGTCCGTCCGATCCGCCTGATCGCCGGCTCCTCGCCCTTCTGCGAGACCTTCTTCACCGACGTGAAGGTGCCCAAGGAAAACCTGGTGGGCCCGCTGAACGGCGGCTGGACGGTGGCCAAGCGGCTGCTGCAGCACGAGCGTTCGGGCATGAACGGCGGCCGCGCCGGCCCGGTGGCCGAACCGGCCCTGGGCGTGGTGGCCAAGAAGTATGTGGGCGAGGACAGCCAGGGCCGCCTGGCCGACTCTGACCTGCGCACCCGCATCATCATGAACGAGATGGACAAGAAGGCGCTGGCGCTCACCGTCCGTCGCGCGGCCTTGGAGGCCAAGGGCAATTCCGGCCCCTCGGCGGCGACCTCGATCATGAAGAACGCCAACATGAAGGCCATGCAGGACCGGGCCGAACTGACGCTCGAGTTCATGGGCCACCAGGGCCTGGGCTGGGAAGGCGCCGACTTCACGGCCGAGGAACTGGCCGCCGTGCGCGGCTGGCTTTCCGGCAAGGCGGGCTCGATCTATGGCGGCTCCAACGAGGTGCAGAGCAACATCATCTCCAAGCGGATTCTGGGGCTGCCTGACCTTACGCAAAGCCATTAGAGTGGCCTTCAAGGTCCCCGCCTCCCCGGCTCATGGGAGAGGGGCCATCCCGTTTCGAACGACCTGATTTTCAAGGAGACTTTTTAGATGGCAGACTTTGGCGGCGGCGACCTGGACGCCCTGCGCACCGAGGCCAAGGAGTGGATCGCGGCGAACTTCCCCGCGTCCCTCAAGGGCCGTCCGAACCCGATGATGCGGGAGGAGCGCTCCACGCCCTCCCCCGAACAGGAAGCCTGGCGCAAGGCCATGGGCGAAAAGGGTTGGGGCGTTCCCACCTGGCCCAAGGCCTATGGCGGCGGCGGCCTCTCGGCGGCCGAGGCCCGCGTGATCCAGCAGGAGCTGGGCCGCGCCGGGGCCTATAACCCCATCGGCGGCATGGGCGTGATGATGTTCGGCCCCACCCTGCTGGAATACGGCACGGAAGAGCAGAAGCAGGAGCACATCCCGCCGATCGTGAAGGGTGAGCTGCAATGGTGCCAGGGCTTCTCCGAGCCGGGCGCCGGCTCCGACCTGGCAAGTCTTCAGTGCAAGGCCGAAGATAAAGGTGACCATTTCGTCATCAACGGCCAGAAGATCTGGACGAGCGGCGCCCAATACGCCGACTGGTGCTTCTGTCTTGTCCGCACGGATACTTCGAAGAAGCATGAAGGCATCTCCTTCGTGCTGTTCACGATGCATCAGCCGGGCGTCGAAGTCCGTCCGATTCCTCTGATCGCCGGCAACTCTCCTTTCTGCGAGACCTTCTTCACCGACGCGATCGCCGACAAGAAGAACCTGGTGGGCCCGCTGAACGGCGGCTGGACCATCGCCAAGCGGCTGCTGCAGCATGAGCGCTCCGGCCTCAGCGGCGCCGGTGGCGGCGGCTTCGGCATGGGCGGCCGCGGCATCGTGCAGATGGCCAAGGACTATGTGGGGGTCGATGAGACCGGCCGCCTGTCCGACACCGACCTGCGCACCCGCCTGATCCTGAACGAGATGGAGGGCCGCGCCTTCCAGCAGACCGCCGTGCGCTCGATGATGGAAGCCCGCTCGAACTCGGGCCCCTCCTCGGCGACCTCGATCATGAAGAACGCCGGCACCCACTGGATGCAGCAGCGCGCCGAACTGACCCTGGAGATCATGGGTCACCAGGGCCTGGGCTGGGAGGGCGACGACTTCTCCGCCGAGGAGCTGGGCGCCGTGCGCGGCTGGCTCGGCGGCAAGGCCACCACCATCTATGGCGGTTCGCAGGAGGTGCAGAGCAACATCATCTCCAAGCGCATCCTGGGCCTGCCGGACCTGACGCAGAACAACTAGGGAGCCGAGGCAGAGACGCCTGCCAAGCCCCCTACCCCGCTCCTCCCGGCGAAGGCCGGGATCCAGATCGGGGTCAGGGGGCGGCCAGGTCCGAACCGGCGACAGGGCGAACCCGCCCCGAGCCTTAGGATCTGGGTCCCGGCCTTCGCCGGGATGAGCGGTAGGGGTGGACGCACCGACGCCTTCAACGACAAACCAACTTTCGAGATTCAATAGGGAATTATTTGAAATGGCCGTTCTGAACGAAGAACAGAGCATGCTCCGCGACGCCGCGAAGAGCTGGACCCAGGAAAAGAGCCCGGTCACCGCCTTCCGCAAGATGCGCGATAGCGGCGTGGACATCGGCTACGACGCCAATGCCTGGAACGAGATGGCCGAGATGGGCTGGGCCGGGGTGATCATCCCCGAGGAATACGGCGGGTCCGACTTCGGCTACCTGTCCATCGGCCTGATCCTGGAAGAGCTGGGCCGCACCCTGACCGCCTCCCCGCTGCTGGTCTCCGCCGTCGGCGCGGCCTCGGCCCTGGTCCTGGGCGGCTCCGACGCCCAGAAGTCCGAGTGGCTGCCGAAGATCGCCGAAGGCACCGCCGTCGGCGCGCTCGCCGTCGATGAAGGCGCCCACCACAACCCGGCCAAGGTCGACACCACCTTCGCCGGCGGCAAGATCACCGGCAAGAAGAGCTTCGTGCTGGAAGGCTTCAAGGCCGACGTGCTGATCGTCTCGGCCAAGGGCCCGGACGGCGTGGGTCTCTACCTGGTGCGTGGGGATGACGCCGGCGTCAGCCGCAAGCGCCTGGCCCTGGCCGACAGCCGCGGCGCGGCCAATATCGAGTTCAAGGGCGCGGCCGCCGAGCCCCTGACCGGCGGCGCCGAGCTGGTGGAAAAGGTCCTCGACCGCGTCCGCGCCGCCCTGTCGGCCGAGATGCTGGGGGCCGCCGTCCAGGCCTTCGAAGTGACCCTGGACTACCTCAAGGTCCGCGTGCAGTTCGGCCAGGTGATCGGCTCCTTCCAGGCCCTGCAGCACCGCGCCGCCAAGATGTTCACCGATCTGGAACTGGCCCGCTCGGCCGTCGAAGCCGCCCTCCAGGCCATCGACGCCGGCACCCCGGACGTGCCGGAACTCGTCTCCCTCGCCAAGGCCAAGATGGGCGACACCTTCCACCTCGTTTCCAACGAGATGGTCCAGATGCACGGCGGCATCGGCATGACCGACGCCCACGACGCCGGCTTCTATCTGAAGCGCGCCCGGGCGGCGGAAGCGGCGTTTGGGAACCAAGCGTTCCACCGCGACCGGTACGCCAAGATCCAAGGCTACTAGGCGCTACGCTTCGACCCTCGGCTTGCCGAGGGTCGGGTTTGGCGTTGGGCTAGAATTGAGAGACCCCTTTGGCGGAGACGCTGGAGGGGTTTTTCTTTGGGGGTGGCGGCTTAGGCCGACGCTTAGGTTGATCGCGCTGCTTTGCCGCCTCGTCGCGGCGCAATTTGTTGTCAGAGCGCACCAACGCCTTTGCAACATCGCCATGCAGCACCTTAACCGACTGCGCCGCCTCGTGAATAAGATGTCGAAATCAGCTAGTTTGTTTCCTCATCCTTCCGTCATGAGTACCTGTGGCTAGGCGATATGGTGCGGTTCACTCTCGACATGAATAGCCCGCCGAAGCTATCGGCAAGGCACTTGGCGCGGCTGGACGCCATGACCGAGGCCGAGATCACGGCGGCGGCGGAGAGCGATCCCGACAATCCGCCCCTGACGACGGCGGAGCTGGACCGGATGGAGGCCGTGCGCCGGGTGCGGCGGGGCTAGACCCGGGCCTACCACTCGCGCGGCCGCGGGACCTGGAGCAGGGCCGCACCCAGGCCGACAGCGCGCTGATGGCCTATCTGATCGTCATCGAGCGGGAGCCGGAGGCGGTGCGGCGGGCTCTTGAGACCAGTTCGGCGGCCTAGGCAGCCCTTCCACAACGCAGAGCCCCGCCATACGCTCGTTCTGACAAGGTCGGGGGCTGCATGGGCACGGGTTGGCGGCGGGTGAGGCGGACGCGGTCGAGCCTGGGTCCGCTGCTTGGGCTGCTCGCCAGCATGCTGGCAGCGATGCTGATCCTGGTGACCTTTTGGCGCGACTCGGAGCTCTGGTGGCTGATCGTGCCGCTGATGACCCTGGGCTTCCTGGTCGGCGGCTTCACCGCGTTCCACCGGCTGCTCGTCTTTCTGGAGCCGACCCTCGCAAGGCTCTGGCCAGCGGTCGCGACGCCTCCGCCGCCGGAAGGTTATGACGGCGAGTCGGGCCTGACCTATCGGATCAAGCCGGGCGTCTACTACCCGCTCCTGGCCCTGGCGCGGCGCCAGTCCGGGTGGGTCGCCATCCAGGTTCGCCTCCGGCCCGATGGTCGGCCTGACCAATACCGTATCGACCAGCAGGCGCCCGGCCGGACCTTCGAAACCGCCATTGACCGAGGGCTGTTCAAGGCCCGGTTCAATATCCCGCCCGGGACCGATCTCATCCTCGCCCATCGGGCGCTTATCACCTTCGTCACCGTCGGCCCTACGAGGCAGGCGCCGGACTGGGTGATCGCGCGCCTGCCGCCCGAACAGCGACCGCCGGAGACCGCGACATGACCACCCTCAACGAAACCCTCGGCCAGCAGCGCGTGGCGTCGAACGCCGATGGCCGCGCGGTGATCGAGTATGTGGCGGGGCTGCATATGTGCCACTCGGGCGGGGTGGTGCAGGGGGGCTTTATCTCCGGATGGCTCGACGCGGCCATGGCGCACGCGGCGATCAGCGCGGCGGGGGGCGAGGTGACGCCCATGTCCCTGGAGCTGAAGGTCAGCTTCTTCGCGCCCGCGCGGCCGGGCCTGGTGATCGCCGAGGGCTGGGTGGAGCGGCAGGGGCGCTCGGTCTGCTTCCTGGAGGGGCGGCTGACGGACGCGTCCGGCGCCGTGCTGGCCAAGGCGTCCTCCACCGTGCGGCTGATGGATCGCGCGCGGGTCGAGGGGGCGGCGCGGGCGGCGAGCACGACTCCTACCTGACCGTCATCCTCGGGCTTGTCCCGAGGATCCATAGACTCCGTGGATATCCAGGCGGTCGCGGGGGCTCCTCTCGAGCCATCTTCGGCGATGCGGAGATCATGGGTCCTCGGGACAAGCCCGAGGATGACGACTGAGGGGTGGCTCGCCGGCGCCTTCGTTCATGGGGTTCGTGCGGTTCGTGGACAATCTGATGGGCCGCGCCGCGACACCGCAGCAAGACCTCGAACCCCGGACCCCAGGCGCGACTCCCGATCCGCGCCAGCCGTGTTATCATCGAACAGTGTTCGGCGGAGGATCGGCGATGCGACGCCTTGGTGGGCTTCTGGTGGTGTTGATGGCCCTGGCGGGCAGCGCCCGGGCGGAGACCTGGGTCGACACCCGCCACGTGACCTATGTCGACGTCGACAGCTTTCAGCGCGGCGCCGACGGGCTCATCTACTATCTGGAGAAGGACAAGTACGGCGACGACCCCACGCCCCGGCGGGCGGCCGTCGACTGCGTCCGGCGGCTGGCCTACTCGTCCTATGATCTCAAATACACCCCCGACTGGCGGTCCCGGGGCAAGGCGGTGGTTCCCGGGACCATGGGCGAGGACCTGCTGGATTTCGTCTGTTCCCGAGTCCGCTAGGAGGCGCCGCCATGCGTAGAACACCCCTGCTTTCCCTCGCGCTCGGCGCGGCCCTGGTCTTGCCGGGACCCGGCGCCCAGGCGGTCGAGACCTTCCCCACAGGGGCGGACTTCGTCGCCGGCTGCGCCGCGACCCCGTCCAACGAGGACTGCACCGGGGCGGTGCTGCATGTGGAGCAGGTGGTCAACGACCGCGACAATCCCAACGCCACCTGCGAGGGCGGGATCGACGGCCTGCTGCAGGCCCCCGACAACGCCGAACTGGAGCGGCGGCTCACGCAGCGGGTGGTGGCCGTCGTGGCCTGGCTGAAGCTGCATCCGGCGTATGACCGCATGTCCTATGGCGACGCGATCTGGGCCGGGCTGAAGGGCGTCTACTGCCGCTGAGGGGGCGGGCGGCGAGCGCGGGGTAGGGCCAGCTTCGCCGGCCCGTGTTAGGCTGCGGTCCGCCTCGGAGGTCGCCATGCGTCTGTCCCCTGTCCTCGCCCTGGCCCTGCTGGCGGCGACGCCGGCCTGGGCCGGATCGTCCTGGCCCGCGGAAGCCGCCGTGATGGAGGCCACCGGCCGGGCCTTCGTGGCCGGGCGCATGCAGCGCGATCCCGCCGCCGCCCTGGCCCTGTGCAAGGGCGTCGAGGACCTCTACAGCGCCCGGGGCGGCTATCTGGCGGCCCTGGTGGAGCGCTGCTACGCCAACAGCCAGGACGACAAGGCCGTGTCCTGCCAGCGCTACGCCCGGGCGATCGCCCTGTGGAACGCGCCCCCGGGGCCTCGCCCCGATCCCGCCTATCAGGAAACCCGGGACGGAATCCTGGCCAACCTCATCGAATGGCGCGCGAAGAACTGCGCCTGAAGCGACATTTGTTCTTCTTTTGTTCGACCTTCGCGCGGTCCGTGGCAGACTTGGGCCGTGTCGAAGTTCGATGAGGACTGGGGTCCCGCAAACCCCTGGCGGCCGCCGCGGGAGCGGTGCGTGCCGGATTTCGATCACACGGGCGGGTGGAAGCCCTCGGCCTATCGGCCCTCGATCGGGCGGGTGATCCTGGCCCGCGTGGAGGTCGGCGAGACCATCACCTCCATCGTGGCCGATCCGGAGATGCCCTGCCGGGCGACCCTCTACCGGTGGCTGGCGATGCACGAGGACTTCGCCGCCGACTATGCGGAGGTCCGCCGGGTGCTGGCGGAGAACACCCTGTGGTCGCGGGAGCACCTGGCGGGCGAGCGGCGGGACTATGCGATCCGGTTCGGGAGGGGGCCGCACCGGGGCGGGCAGAAGAGCCGCTACACCCTGTGCCGCGCCTACGCCTTCTGCCGGGCGGTGGCCGATGGCTTGACCCTGGCGCAGATGGCGGGCGATCCGCGCCTGCCGACCCCGAAGATGGTCTATCGCTGGCTGCGGCAGAGGCCGGAGTTCCGGGCGATGTACGAGCGCGCCCGCGCCGTCCAGAGGCTGGGCCTGCAACTGGAGATCGATCAGGTGGTGGACGCCGCCACCCCCTTCAACCTGGCGTCCGCCAAGCGGGAGGTCGCCCGGCTGGAGGGCCGCATCGGGCGGCTGACGCCGAAGCTCTACCGCACGCAGCTGGCGCCTTGACCCTCGTCAAGGCGGGGCCCGGGGCGGGGCCGCAGGATCGGGGCCTAGCCGGAGACGCGCCATGGGCAACCTGTTCTACAAGCTGAGCGCCATCATCACCGCCCTGGTGGGGCTGGGGGTCGCGGCCTTCGCCGTGACGGCGGCCTACCGCACCGACGACGGCTGGGCCCGCGTGCTGTTCACCCTGGGCATGCCCGCCAGCCTGCTGCTGCCGGCGTTGGGGGCCCTGCTGGTGGTCGTGGGCGTGCTGATGTTCCGCCACGCCCTGCGCCAGACCGAGCGGCCGTCCTAGCCCCGGCCCAGCAGCCGCGCGAGCCAGGACCGCCTCGGCGGCGGGTCGGGCTCGCCGACGCGACGCAGGCGGGTGAATTCGATCTCGCCCCAGGCGGCGTTGTCCTCGTCGGGACACCAGCCGCAGAGCGCGCCCACCAGGTCCTTGGGAACGTCGAAGACCACGTCGACGTCGGCCTCGTCGCCGCCCTCCTCCGCCTGGGCCGCGCGGGCGGCCGCCAGGATCGCGGTCAGTTCGGGCGGGGCGTCGCCCTCGACATTGAGATCGCTCAAGCCGCGCTCGGGGTCGTGGTCGATGGCCCAGCGGCGGACGCCCTCCGCCCAGCCGGCCGCGCCGCTGAACATCACCGTCTCGCTGCAATAGGCGCTGAGCAGGCGGGAGTCCCGGGACAGGGCCGCAAGCTCCGCGGCCGTGAACGCGTCGACCTCGCCGCGCGCCAGCAGCACCTGGCCGTTGGGCAGTTCGGCGCAGGTCTGCACGCGGCGCTGCCAGAACTCCGCCGGATCGCCCGAGTCCTCAAGCCCCAGCCGCCCCAGCGCCTCGTCCTTGCCGATCCCCTCAACGGCGACCCAAGATAGTGTCAGCCCCATCATCTTGCTCCCTAGCGTAGAGCTTGAGACTAATGTTCGATCTTTGTTCTCATCAAGGCCCGGCGGGGAACGCCTGGCCGCGCGGCGGGTTGTCGTGTCTGCTCCCCCAACACGAAGGACGACCCCATGAAAGTCAGTGAAGCCATGACCGCCCAGGTGGTGACCGCCGCGCCGGCCGACAGCGTGCAGAAGGTCGCCGGGATCATGCTGAACATCGATTCAGGCGCCGTGCCGATCGTCGAGGACGGCAAGGTCGTCGGCCTGATCACCGACCGCGACATCGTCCTGCAGGTGGTGGCCAAGGGCGGCCAGCTCTCCACCCCGGTCAGCGCCGTGATGAGCGGCGAGGTCCAGACCTGCAAGGAAGACGACAACCTGGCCGACGCCGCCGCCCAGATGGCCAGTCACCAGATCCGCCGCCTGGTGGTGGCCAACGACACCGGCAAGCTGGTGGGCATCCTGTCGCTCGGCGACATCGCCACCGACTACGGCGCCAAGGTGGTGGGCAAGACCCTCGAAGAGATCTCCACCGACAACGACGCGTAACTAGGGTTGAGGCGGATAGGGGTGGAGGGCTCCGTCGGGGTCCTCCACCTGGCCGTCGTTCGCCAGATAGTCCGGCCCCACCGGCACCTTGCCGTGGCCGCCGGGGATATCCAGCACATAGGTCGGCTGGGCCAGGCCTGAGAGCCGGCCGCGAAGCTCACGCATGATCGCCTGACCCTCCGCCAGGGTCGTGCGCAGGTGGCTGGTGCCGCGCGCCAGGTCGCCGTGGTGCAGGTAGTAGGGCTTGATGCGGCTCTCCACCATGGCCCGCAGCAGGGCGTCGAGCACCGCCGGGTCGTCATTGATCCCCTTCAGCAGCACCGTCTGGCCCACCATGGGAATGCCAGCATCGACGAGCTTGCCACAGGCCGCCCGGGCGGCGGGCGTCAGCTCCGACGCGTGATTGGCGTGCAGGGCGACATAGACCGCCTTGCCCGGGACCTTGAGGGCGGAGACCAGCTCATCGGTGACGGCGGCCGGATCGACGGCCGGGACGCGGGTGTGGATCCGCAGCACCTTCACGTGGTCGATCTTGCCCAGGCGTCGGAGAATGTCGGCCAGGCGGCGCGGCGACAGCACCAGGGGATCGCCGCCGGTGAGGATCACCTCCCAGATCTCGGGATGGCCAGCAATGTAGGCGATGGCCGCGTCCAGGGCCCGGGGCGAGAGGGCCGGGACCTCGCCGGTCGGCCCCACCATCTCGCGGCGGAAGCAGAACCGGCAATAGACCGCGCAGGTGTGGGTGACCTTCAGCAGCACCCGGTCGGGATAGCGGTGGACGATCCCCTCGACCGGCATGTGGCTCAAGTCCCCCACCGGATCGGCGTCCTCGCCGGGCAGGACGGTGAGCTCGGCCACGTCGGGCAGGAACTGGCGGGCGATATGGGGGTCGTCCATCAGGTCGGCCATGGCCGGGGTGATGGCCACTGCGTACTGCGCCGCCACCCGCTCCAGGGCGGGCAGGCGCTCGGCCTCGAGGAGGCCGGCCTCAAGCAGGGCCGGAAGGGTGCGGAGGGTGGGGGTCACGGGCCGCCCCTATGACGCAAACGGGCCCCGGCGGCAACTTGTGGGGGGAGCTGGGCCGTGGCACGTCTGGCGGATTCTTGCCCGATCCCATTTCCTGAAGAGACCCCCGATGCAGATCATCGACTTCGAGTGCGACACCCCCACCAAGGAGGCCGTCGAGGACACCGTGCGGCTCATCAAGTCCGGCCGCGGCTTCGACAAGGAGGGCTACGCCCAGCAGATGGCGCCCGGCTGGGCCGCCCAGATCGGCATGTCCCTGGAGGAGTTCAACGAGGCCAAGTCGACGGTGGGCCTGACGGCGCTGGCCCTGAAGCTCTGCGAGGTCGACATGACCAAGGCGATGAGCCACGAGGCGGTGATCGCCATGCTGGACCAGGCGGGCGTCGCCATGGCCTGCATCGGCAATGCGGGGCGCCGCGCCAGCAACGAGGATGTCGCCGCCTTCGCCGCCGAATATCCCGACCGCCTGATCCCCTGGTTCCGCATCTGGGGCGACGAGGGCGAGGCCGGGGTCGCCAAGCTGGAGCATGGGGTCCGCGAGCTTGGCGTGAAGGGCTTCGAGATCAGCTCCTACCGCGAGCAGCGCTACATCAACGATCCGGCCTACCGGCCCTTCCTGGCCAAGTGCGTGGAGCTGAACATCCCGGTGCGGATCACCGTCGGCGTCCACCTGCTGTCGGACCGCGCCTACGACTACGCCCACCCGAAATATATCGACGAACTGGCCATCGCCTTCCCGGACCTGAGGATCGTCTCAGGGCTCGGCGGCTATCCCTGGATCCCCGACATGGTGGCGATCGCGGGCCGCCACCGGAACGTCTACATCGACTTCGCCTGCCGCCGGGTGAAGTACATGCTCTCGCCGGGCGCGGGCTATGAGGCGCTCGTCTATTACGGAGCGCGGGGGCTCCAGGACAAGATCATCTTCGGCTCGGGCTGGGGGACCTCGATGGTCCCGCTGGTCCAGCTGGTGGCCGAGACCGACGAGCTCCCGCTGAAGGCCGACGTGCGGGCCAAGTGGATGGGCGGCAACGCGGCGCGGGTGTTGGGGCTGTAGAGGATGGACGAGGGCCGGGACCTTTCCCTCTGGAAGCAGAAACTGGGCGTCGCGCCCGATTGGCTCTGGGACCGGACCGATCTTGAGACCCTGGTCCTGGCCGACAACGGGCTGAGCGCCCTGCCCGACGGGATCGGGCGTCTGAGGGCCCTGCGGATGCTGGACCTGGGGCACAATGCGCTCACCGAGCTGCCGGAGGCCCTGGGGGAGATCGAGGGGCTGGCGGACTTTCTGTATCTGCACGACAACCGGCTGACCGCCCTGCCCGCCTCCCTCGCGCGGATGACCAAGCTGCGCTACCTGAACCTCAGCGAGAACCCGTTCGAGGTGTTCCCCGAGGTGGTGAGCGCCATGGCCGGGCTGCTGGAGCTGCGGATCACCGACGCCCGGCTGACGAGGCTTCCCGACAGCGTGGGGCGGCTTGCGAACCTGCGGGAGCTGCATCTGCGGAACAACCGGCTGACGACCCTGCCGGCGGCGATCGGCGGGTTGGTCGAGCTGCGGCAGCTGGACCTGCGCGGCAATCCGCTGACGAGCCTGCCCGAGACCCTGGCAACCCTGCCCCGGCTGGAGAAGCTGGACCTGCGCTGGGTGACCCTGGAGGCGCCGGCCTGGTTTGCCGGTCTCGAAGCCCGGGGGTGCGCGATCTATCGGTGAGGGCGGAGGGGTTTAGCCCCCTCCGCCCCGCCCCCTCAGATGTCCACCACGATCTTGCCGAAGTGGGTGTTCGACGCCTGGTGCCTGAACGCGTCGGCGAGGTTTTCCAGGGGGAAGGACTTGTCCAGCACCGGGCGGTAGCCGGCGACGTCGATGGCGCGGATGAGGTCGAGCTGGTGGCGGCGGCTGCCGACCGTCAGGCCCTGGACCTTCAGCTGCTTGCCCATGATGGCGACGGTGGGGATCGGGCCGGCATAACCCGCCAGGACGCCGATCACGGCGATGTGGCCGCCGTTGCGGGTGGCGTTGATGGACTCCGGCATCGTGCCCGAGCCGCCGATCTCCAGGATGTGGTCGACGCCGCGGCCGCCGGTGAGCTTGGCCGCCGCCGCGCCCCAGGCGGGCTCGGACTTGTAGTTGATCAGGTGGTCGGCCCCCAGCGCCTTCAGCCGCTCCAGCTTGGCGTCGGAGGAGGAGGTGGCGATGACCGTGCAGCCATAGGCCTTGGCGATCTGCAGGCCGTAGATGGAGACGCCGCCCGTTCCTTGAACGAGCACAGTCTCGCCGCCCTTGAGCTGGCCGTCGGCCACCAGGGCGCGCCAGGCGGTGACGCCGGCGCAGGTGACCGTGGCGGCCTCGGCGGCGGTCCAGCCCTTGGGCGCGTGGGTGAAGGAGGTGGCGGCGGTGGTGATCGCCTCGCGGGCATAGCCGTCGGCGCCGTCGCCGGGCACGCCGGAGAAGCCGCCGTCCGGCGCATCGACCCCGTCCAGCCAGGCGGGGAAGAAGGTGGAGACCACCAAGTCGCCGACCGCGAATTCCTTGACCCCCTCGCCCACCGCCGTCACCTCGCCGGCGCCGTCGGACATGGGGATGCGGCCCTCGGGCGTCGGGATGGCGCCCAGCACCACCATGTAGTCGTGATAGTTCAGCGAGCTGGCCCGCAGGCGGACGCTGATCTCGCCTGCGGCCGGCGGCTTGGAGTCGGCGATGTCGGCGTAGCGCAGGGTGTCGAGGCCGGTGGGGTGGACGGTCTGGATGGCCTTCATGGGTCTTCGCCTTGTGCTGGGGTGTCGCGCTTGGGGGCAATGAAGCGCGGCTCCCCTCGGGGAACGCAAGGGGCGGGTTTCCTCCTCCTATCGTCATGGCCGGGCTTGTCCCGGCCACCCATGATCTCCGAACCTCCGCAGATCGCGCGGCCGAAGCCGTAGGTCCTTGCTGCACCACGGAGATCATGGGTCCCCGGGACAAGCCCGGGGATGACGATCATGAGGGGGAAGGAATTACGCGATCGGCTGGTCGAACAGGAGCTGTCCCGCGAACCGCGCGGGGGGCGAGCCGTAGGCGAGGATGCCGTCGTGGTAGCGCTTGAGGGTGAAGCTCTTGCCCCACTTGGCTTCCGCCTGTTTGCGCAACGCCTTGTGCTCCTCCCAGCCGACGAAATAGGTGGGCAGCTGGGCCTGGCTGAGCTGGGCGCGGACCCATTTGCCGGCGGCCTCGCGCTCCTGCTGGAAGGCCTCGACGGTCATCAGCTTCATGGCGTCCTCGCGGCTGATGTTGTCGACATGGACGGCCTGGTCCAGCAGGGCGTTGGCGCAGACCCGCAGCTGGAGCTTGAGGTGGACCAGCAGGTAGAGGGGGTCGCGGTCCAGGTAACCCTCGTCGGCCATGACATCCTCCGCGTAGCAGGCCCAGCCTTCGACGAAGGGGCCTGACGACAGCACCGCGCGCAGCACCGAGGGATAGGCGTTGGCGTGGGCCAGCTGCAGGTAGTGGCCGGGCATGGCCTCGTGGACGGTGACCTCCTGGATGCCCAGGCTGTTGTATTCGCGCAGGAAGCTATCGGCCTGGGCGTCGGTCCAATCGTCGGGGATGGGCGAGATCTTGTAATAGGTCTGCTGGCCCTTATCGAGGGGGCCGGGCGCATCGCAATAGGCCACGGCGACGCCGCGCTGGAACTCCGGCACCAGGCCGATCTTCACCGGGTCGCTGGGGACGGTGACGATGTTCTTTTCACGGACGAAGGCGGTGGCCTGGACCAGGCAGGCCTCGGCGGCCTCCACCAGCTTGGTGCGCGCGGGCTTCTTGGCGTAGGCGTATTCCAGCGCCGCCTCGATGGCGGCCTGGCGCTGCGCGTCGGTGGGATTGGCGGGCGTGGGCGGGGCGTTCGGCTTGCCGGCCAGGAACTTCGCCGAGATGTCGTACATGGTCGCCCGCAGGGCGGTCATCTCGGCCAGCGCCCGGGTCTTGATCTCGGCGCGGCTCAGCGGCGAGTTGAGCGCGAAGGCCAGCTTGGCGTCATAGAGTTCGGCGCCCAGGCGGAACTCGCCCTTGGCGGCGGGGACCAGCACGGTCTCCAGCCATTTCTGGTGCTCGTCGATGGCGGCCTTGCAGGTCTTGACGGCGGCCTCAAGACGGGCGCGGTCGGCGGGGGGCAGCTTGGCGGCATCCGCCACCACCCCGTCCACCAGGGAATGGAGGCCCTTGTTCTGGCCCACCACGGTGTCGGCGTGGATCTTCGGCACGCGGGCGGGGACGAGGTCGGCGCGGCACTGGGCCAGCAGGGCCGGCAGCTTCTCCATCCGCGCGGTGGCGCTGCGCAGGCGCGCGTCCAGGGGGGCGAACTCGCGCGCCGTGAGGGTGTAGAGGGCGCCGCCGGCCACGGCGTTCCAGACGAGCGGGTCCCAGGCCCAGGGCTGCAGGGTCTGGGTGGTCCAGAGATCGCTGCGGACCTGGTTCTCCAGGATGGCGGCGTCCACCTGGTTGGCGCGCGACAGCGCCGCGCGCGGGGTCGCCTGCAGGGCCGCCAGGGTCTCGCCGGCCAGCTTCACCACCGCGGCGCGGCCCTTGGGGCCCATGTCGTCGATCTCGCTATCGAAGCGGTGGTCGCCGATCTGGGTGGCGCTGACCGGGGACAGGCGCATCGAGGCGTCCACCCACCCCTTGGCCAGGGCCTCGAACTTCGCGTCGGCCGGGGTGGCGGCCTGGGCGAGCGCCCCGAAGGTGAAGGGGGCGGCGGCGGTCATGCCGAGCATAGTGCGGCGGGAGAAATGGGGCATGGGCGTTTCCTGCGGGCCCTCAAGGGGGGCGTTACATGGAGTGTTACCAGTGGAGTCGGCGCCGGGACAGATGGTGGATAATGTGGACGCTATCGCGGCGAAAGCAGGAGGAAACCCAGCCATGATCCAGGCCGCCTGCCATTGCGGCGCCGTGACCTTCGAGGTCGAGGAGGCGCCGTCCCAGGTGACCGACTGCAACTGCAGCCTCTGTCACAAGGTCGGCGTGCTGTGGGCCTATTACCCGCCGGCCGGGGAGACGGTGGGGTACCTGCAAGGGGACAGGACGCTCACCTCCCATCACTGCCCGACCTGTGGCTGCATTACCCACTGGCGGTCGCTCGATCCGCAGTACCGGCGCATGGGGGTGAACGCCCGGCTGATGCCGCGCGAGGTGCTGGAGGGCATGAGGGTGAAGCGGCTGGACGGCGCCCACGACTTCGCGACCCTGGGCCACTACATCTTTGGGACTTTGCCAACTGGCTAATTCATGGCAAAGGCCGTGAAGCTTCACCGGAACCTGCCATGCTGACCTACGCCTTCGTCACCCTCGATGTCTTCACCGACCGCCCGTTCGGCGGCAATCCGCTGGCGGTGTTCACCGACGCGCGGGGCATGACCGACGCCCAGATGCTGGCCCTGGCGGGCGAGATGAACCTGTCGGAGACCACCTTCGTCCTGCCGCCGCAGGACCCCGCCCACACCGCCCGGGTGCGGATCTTCCACCGCAACGGCGAGATGCCCTTCGCCGGCCACCCCAGCATCGGCACCGGCTATGTGCTGGCTGCGATGGGGCATGAGGGCGCGCTCACCCTGGAGATGATCGCGGGCCTGGTGAAGGTGGACATCGACCGCGACGCCGCCGGCGCGCCCACAGGCGCGGTCATCGCCGCGCCCCAGGCGCTGACCATCGGCGCGGAGATCCCGCCCGAGGAAGTGGCGGCCTGCGCGGGGCTGGAGGTGGGCGAAGTGGTGACGGCGACCCACGCCCCGGTCCTGGCCACGGTGGGCGTCCCCTTCATCATCGCCCAGGTGACCGGGGAGTCGCTGAGCCGCGCCGAGCCCGACGTGGCGGCCTTCCGCAAGGCCGAAGCCGCGCGGCCCGATCTCGCCGGCCGCTACTCCCTGCTGATCTATGTCCGCGAGGGGGAAAAGATCCGGGCCCGCATGTTCGCGCCCCTGGCCGGCACCCACGAGGACCCGGCCACCGGCAGCGCCAACGCCACCCTGGCGGCCCTGCTGGTGGCCCTGTCCGGCGTCGACCAGGCCGCCTTCACCATCAGCCAGGGGGTTGAGATGGGGCGGCCCAGCGTGCTGAAGGCCGCGGCCCGGCGAACCCCCGACGGGGTGCGGGCGACGGTGGGCGGCGGCTGCGCGCCGATGTTTTCGGGGTCGGTGACGCTGTGATTCCATCTTCGCTCGTCCCGGTGAAGGCCGGGATCCAGGTGAAACCCACAGGTCTCTCATGTGCTTCCGAGATCGCAATCCTCGGGCATGCAGCGTAGATAGTTAATGAATCTGGGTCCCGGCCTTCGCCAGGATGAGCGGTTGTGAGTGTGTCACGCTTGCGGCGGGGGGTGCGATACGCCAGATAAGCGACTGACTTGCAGGAGAGCGGCCCACCATGGCGCGGACACCCAACTACAGCTTCGAGCGGATGGAACGCGACAAGGCCAAGGCCGCCAAGGACGCCGTCAAGGCGCAGGCCAAGGCCGACAAGAAGGCCGCCGCCGCCGCCGAGAAGGCTCCAAAGGACTAGACCGCCTCGAGCCGCAGGGTGCGGCTCAGCGCCTCGGCGATCTGCTGCGGTTGGTAGGGCTTGGCGATGAACTCCGAGCGGCAGACGCCCTCGGCCGCGTGACGGCCCCCCGCCGTGCCCGAGATGAACACCACGGCCAGGCTCGGATAGGCCTCACGGGCGGACCGCGCGACCTCGAACCCGTCGGGGCCCTCCCCCAGATCGATGTCGGTGACCAGGGCGGCCAGGGGCCGGTGGGCGCTCAGCGTGTCCAGGGCGCCCTGGGCGCTGTGGGCGCAGAGCACATTATATCCAAGCTCTCGCAGGGTGGTGCATGTGTCCAAGCTGCACAGCGCGTCGTCATCGACGAACAGAATGGGGTCGTCGTCGATGAACGTAACGTGTTTCGGGAACATGAATTTCAAACCTCTAGGAGATTACTCAACCTCCAAGAGATGGATTGTATCCATCGCGTCTGTATTATTTGTCGGATATCCGACAATTCACGCTTAAGCTCCGCCAATATTCGAACACTATTCAGGCCGGAATGCGCACAGGCAGGTATTCGTAGCCCTTCACGAAGTTGGAGGTCAGGCGGCGCGGTTCGCCCACAACCTCGATGAGCGGGAAGCGCTTCATCATCTCCTCCCAGACCACCCGCAGCTGCATCTCCGCCAGGCGCTGGCCGACGCAGCGGTGGACGCCGAAGCCGAAGGCCACGTGGTGGCGGGGCCGCTCGCGGTCGATGATGAAGGCGTCGGCGTCGGCGATGGCCGAGCCGTCGCGGTTGCCCGAGACATACCACATGGCCACCTTGTCCCCCTTCCGGATGGTCTTGCCGCCGATCTCCGCATCGGCCAGGGCCGTGCGGCGCATGTGGGCCACCGGGCTCTGGTAGCGGATGATCTCCGGAACCATGCTGGCGACGAGGCGCGGATCGGCGCGCAGCTTGGCGTACTGGTCGGGATTCTCGTTGAGGGCCAGCAGGCCGCCGGTGATGGAGTGGCGGGTGGTGTCGCTGCCGGCGACGATCAGCAGGACGAGATTGCCGACGAACTTGTAGGGGTCGCCGCCGCCGTCGGTGGCCCGATCGTGGGCCAGCATGGAGATCAGGTCGTCATTGCGAGGCTTGGCGGCGCGCTCGGCGAAGATGCCCACCAGCCTGCCGAAGGTGGCCATCAGTTCGGCCTGGCGGGCGGGCTCCCCGGCCGGCGAACCGCCGCCGAGGATGGGGGCGGCCAGCAGCAGGTCCGAGGCGCGGGGCAGCAGCCGCCGCTCCTCGAAGGGGAAGTCCATCAGGGTGGCGAGCATCTGGGCGGTGAGCTCGACGGAGACGCGGTCGACGAAGTCGAAGGTTTCGCCGCGCGGCAGCTCGTCGAGGATGGCGCCGGCGCGGCTGCGGATCAGCGGCTCCATGGCCGCCATGGAGCCTGAGGTGAACATCGGGGTGACCACTCTGCGCTGGGCCTCGTGTCGCGGGCTGTCCTGGCTGATGAAGCTGGCGCCGGCGGCGGACTCGTAGGAATCGCCGAGGGCGATGCCGCCCTGTTCGGAGGAGGAGGAGAAGGTGTTGTGGTCGCCGTCGACGGCGACGATGTCCTCGAACCGGGTCACCGACCAGTAGGGGCCGAAGTCGCTGGCGGGGCAGTAGTGGACCGGGTCCTCGGCCCGCAGGCGCTCGAACCACGGCCAGTGGGTGTCGGTGCGGAACAGCTCCGGATCGCCGACGTGGAAGGCCTCCAGCGGGGTGGCGTAGGCCTTCTCGCGGGCCTCCGCAGCGATACGCGACGCGCCGTCGGCCATGGCGGCCTCCCTCGGATTGCGCGGCCCTGAGCTTGACCGTCGTTATGCGGATCAGAGACCATCGCCGGCTCCCTGTCCATTGTCGGAGGCGCCCATGCCCGGCCGCATCATCCTGCTCACCGGACCGCCGGGGGCGGGCAAGACCACGGTGGCCCCCCTGCTCTGCGCCAATGCGCCGGGCCCCCTGGCCGTCCACCTGCACACCGACGACTTCTACAGGGCCATCAAGAAGGGCTGGCTGGCCCCCTGGACGCCGGAGTCCCACTCGCAGAACCTGATCGTGGTGGCGGTCATGGTCGGGGCGGCGGTGACCTATGCGAAGGGCGGCTACGAGGTGGTGGCCGACGGCATCGTCACCGACTGGGTCAAGCAGGCCTTCGTCGAGGGCGCGCGGGAGGCGGGGCTGGTCCTGGACTTCGTGGTCCTGATCCCCAGCCAGGCGACCGCGGCGGCGCGGGCGCGGGACCGGACCGACGATCCGGTGGCCGACTACAGCCCCTATGTGGCGCTCTACGAGCTGTTCGCCGCGGAGGACGCGGCCCATGCCATCGACAGCGGCGGCCTGGCGCCGACCGAGCTGGCGGCGACCCTGCGGGACGGGGTCGAGGCGGGGCGGTTCGCCCTGCCCCCCTCTCCGGCCTAGAGCGGGAAGGTCAGCCTGGCGGTGACGCCGTCCTGGGAGGTCAGCGAGAACTCGCCGCGCACCTGGGCGGCCAAGCTGCGGATGAACCACAGCCCGAAGCGTTCGCGCGCCGCCGGCGACCCCGGGGCGAAGCCGCAGCCGTCGTCGCGCACCGTCAGCTCGTAGCGGCCGTCCTGCGTCTTCAGGAGGCTGAGATCGACCATGCCCGGCCGGTCCTCGGGATAGCCGTGGGCAAGGGCGTTGCCCACCAGCTCCTGGGCGATCAGGGCCAGGGTGGAGGCCGCCGTGTCCGGCGTGAAGACCTGGATGGCCGACACCCGCACCTCGGCCCTGCGGGAGGCGTGGCGGCGACGCCAGACCGGCGCCATCTCGGCGAGATAGGCGGTGAAGTCGACCCCCTGCGGGGTGCGGTGACGTTCCAGGGCGCCCAGGGTGCCGATGGCGTCGGCCATCCACAGCAGCTGGCGGCGCGCCTCGGGCTCGGCGGCCCGCTGGCTGCGCATGCGGCCGAGCGCCGACATCAGCTGGAAGGTGTTGGCCATCCGGTGCCGCAGGTCCGAGGCGGCCCGCGCGTCCTGATCGTTGGTCTCGTCGCTCATGCAGCCGCGGCCCCACGCGGTGAATACGATCTGAAGTAGAACGTGGCGAAACGCCCCTGTCCGTCGGACGGGCGACAGATATCGTAAGAATTCGACCGCCGCTTCACAAAACCTATCCTCAGAGGCGAAAAGTCGCGCAGAGCGCTCGCGACGCCATCACTTGGGACCAGGCGCGCCGCGCGGGTTCCGGGTTAGGATCGACCCATGAATCGGCAAAGACGCACCCTGCTGGCCGGCGTGGCGGCCACCCTGGCCGGCCCCGCCCTCGCCGCCGCCGCCAATGGAGCCCCGCCCATGTACGGACTGATCGGCAAGATGACCGCCAAGCCGGGGCAGCGCGACGCCCTGATCGCGATCCTGCTGGATGGGATCTCGGGCATGCCCGGCTGCCTGAGCTATGTGGTGGCCCAGGACCCCGCCGATCCGCAGACCATCTGGATCACCGAGGTCTGGGACAGCCAGGCCAGTCACCAGGCCTCGCTCGCCCTGCCCTCCGTGCGCGAGGCCATCGCCAAGGCCCGCCCGATCCTCGCCGGCATGGCGCCCGGGACCGTGACCACGCCGGTGGGCGGCCACGGGCTGGTGACCTCGAGCTAGCAGACCTCACTCCAGCCCCCGGCGTTTGTGCTTCATGTGCGCGCGGCCGGCCTTGTGGCGGGCGATCCAGACCTTGCGGACCTCGGCCCGGGCCAGGGGGTCGTCCTTCATCTCCAGGTGGGCCAGCTCCCGCTGCAGCTTGGCGAAGCTCTTCCAGCGGCCGGGATCGAGGCTGCCGTCCTCCAGGGCCGCCCGCACCGCGCAGCCGGGCTCGGTGCGGTGGGCGCAGTCGCCGAAGCGGCACCGGGCGGCCAGGGCCTCGATGTCGCCGAAGGTGGCGGCGACCCCCGCCTCGCTGTCCCACAGGCCCAGCTCGCGCATGCCCGGCGTGTCCAGGACCAGGCCGCCCGACGGCAGCAGGATCAGCTCGCGGTGGGTGGTGGTGTGGCGGCCCCGCGCGCCCTCCTCGATGATGTCCTGGGTGGCCATCAGGGCTTGGCCGGCGAGCGCATTGACCAGGGTGGACTTGCCGACGCCGGAGGAGCCCAGCAGGACAGCGGTCTGGCCCGGTCCCAGCAGGGCGGCCAAGGCGTCGAGACCCTGGCCGGTCACCGCCGAGACCGCGTGGACCGGACAGCCGATGGCGATGGACTCCACCTGCGCCACCAGAGCGTCCACGTCCTCGCAGGCGTCGGCCTTGGTGAGCACGACGACCGGCTGGGCACCGCTCTCCCAGGCCACGGCGAGGTAGCGCTCCAGGCGGCGCAGGCTGAGGTCGGCGTTGAGGGAGGCCGTCAGCAGGGCGATGTCGACATTGGCCGCCACCGTCTGGGGGGCGACATTGGGGCCCGAGGCCTTGCGCACGAAGACGCTGGAGCGGGGCAGGACGGCGTGGATGGTGGCCGCCCCTTCCTGGGGCCGCGTGGCGCAGCCCACCCAGTCCCCGGCCACGGGATAGCCCCCCTCGCCGGCCTCATGGGCCAGACGGCCGGAGAGCTCGGCGGAGAGATCGCCGTCGGGGGTGGCCAGGCGGTAGAGGCCGCGCTGCTGGACAGTGACGCGACCGGGCGTCAGCCCGCGCGCCGCGAAGGGTTGGAAGTGGGTCTGGAGCGTGTCGCTCCAACCATAGGTCTTGAGCAATGGGGTGATCCGTCGATCGAGGGTCGCGTTTCAGCGCCCAGCCGACGGAGAGGTCTAAGGTATCAGAATACCCGGTCGGCGGCGCAGCGGAGGTGGGTCTGGAGGAGCACAGTCATGTTCGAAACCCTCCTTTCCGGGCGCGTGGTCGATGGCTGGAGGCTAGGCGCGGGGCTTCGCCGGGTCAAGCGGCCGCCTCAGAGCGGCAGGGCGGTGGTGAACTTGATCTGCTCCATGGCGAAGGAGGAGGAGACGTCCCCCAGCTCGGCGGTGGCGATCAGGCGCTTGTAGAAGCGGTCATAGGCGCCGATGTCGCGCACCACGACCTTGAGCAGGTAATCGGTCTCCCCGCTCATCCGGTAGAACTCCACCACCTCGGGCAGGGCCGAGGCGCCCTTGGCGAAGGCGGTGAGCCAGGCCTCGTCGTGGCGGGCGGTGCGGATGGAGACGAAGACCACCAAGCCCAGATCCAGCTTCTCGCGGTCCAGCAGGGCCACCCGGCGCTCGATGACGCCGGACTCGGTCAGGCGCTTGACCCGCTTCCAGCAGGGCGTCTGGGACAGGCCCACCCGCTCGGCCAGGTCGGCGATGGCCAGGGTGGCGTCGGCCTGCAGCTCCCGCAGGATGCGCCGGTCGATGGGATCGAGAACATCGTTCACGCGAAAAGCTTCCTGAAGAGAATATTCTTCTCTTTTAGACGGGTCCGGCGGCGAAATCGATGATGATCCTCTCCGCGCCTCGCCGCATCCTGTCCTCAGCAGACAGGGGCGCGCCATGATCGACAGCTTCACCCGACATCCCCGCCAGGTGGGCGAGACCTATGGCGAGCACATGGGCGCCGCGGCCGGGTTCGGCTGGACCCTGATCTGCGCCGGGATTGCCTGCGTGATCCACGCGGTCTTCCCCTTCCTGTTCGAAAAGACCGCCAGCGCCTGCGTCGCGCGCCTGCACGGGACCATGGCCCTGCGCGGCCGCCTGCCCCGCCACGATGAGACGGTCGTGCAGATCTGACGGCGCCTTCCGTCCCCGTTCACGGGGAAGGGGGACCAGTCCCGTTTATTGTCCGAGATCAAATCGGAGCCGAGCGCCCCGGTGTAGAAGGCGATAGCCGCGTCATCGTCGGCCAGGCTTGCCAGGGCGATCCGCATGGCAGGCGCCAGCCCAGAAGCGGCGCGGGTTCCAGACCGCGACGCGTCGAGGGGCGATGCCAAATCGCCAACCTGATCAAGTGTCCAAATTTGGCCTGATCGATTTTCAACTTAACGTAGAAAGTATATCAACTCGCCTTTTCAGAAACTGTCCGACATGGTGAATTCTTGTTGTTAACAACCAACAACAAGGACGGCGGGTCTGCTCCTGCGAATATTTGCTTCATTTTTTAAGCCGCCGGTGCGAAGACCGCAGTCACCCCCCAATCGAGAACCTCGGTATTCGAATTGTCTGACGAACCCGACCCCTACGATTCCCTCGGCCGGGCCATCGGCCTGGCGCAGCGACGCTGGACAGCGCTGTTCAACGAGCAGATGGCGGCGATGGGCCAGACCCACCTGCGCTGGATGGCCCTGTCGCGGATTTCCGAATTCTCGGACGGCATCAACCAGCGCGACCTGTCCCGCCTGCTGGGGGTCGACGAGCCCAGCCTGGCGCGGATCATCGCGGCCCTGGAGGCCCAGGGCCTGGTGAAACGCCGGCGCGCGGCCAACGACCGGCGCGCCAAGATCCTGCAGATCACCCCGGCCGCCGAGGCGGTCCATCGCGAGGGCGCCCGGATCGGGCGCAAGCTGCAGACCCGCGCCTTCGGCGACCTGCCCGAGGCCGACCTGGCCGCCGCCCTGCGGGTCCTGACCCACGCCGGCGAGCGGCTGGCGCCCAAGGACTGACCCAGGGCGCTTTCCCTACCCGGCGAACCGCGGCGACAGCAGGAAGCCGAAGCCCGAGATCACCCGGCGCACCAGCTCGTCGGCCGCCCCGGGCTCGGCCTGCATCAGCACCGCCGAGGCGATGCCGCGGCCCAGCACCCAGATCACCAGGGAGATCTCCTCCACCCGCTCTGGCGGGACGCGCTCGTCGCCGCGGAAGGCGGTCTGGAAGCTGGCGAAGGCCTGCTGCTCGGCGGCGCGGACCTCCCGGTTGGCGGCCAGGGCCTGCTCGGTCTGCATCAGGGCGTAGAGCTGGGGATGGCGGCGGATGAAGCTGAGGAAGGCCGACGAGGCGCCGTCGATGCGGTGAACGAACCGGTCCGAGGCCATGGCCTCCTCGATCCTGCGGGCCAGCTCCCCCCAGCCCTCGATGGCCAGCGCCGCCAGCAGGGCGTCCTTGTCGTCGAAGTGGTGATAGAGGGTGGCCACCCCGCTGCCGATCCGGGCGGCGATGGCGCGCAGCTGCACCCCCTCGGCCCCGCTCTCCTCCAGCAGGGCGCGGGCGGCGTCCAGGGCGCGCCGACGCAGCGTGCCCGGGCTGGCCATGTCCTGCTTCATGGGGACGACAATGGGCGCGGACGCCGCCCGCCGCCAGCCTTAGAGCCGGGCCGGCAGCACCACCTGCATGTCCTCGTAGCCCTTCACGAAGATCGAGTAGCTGCGCTTGGGCTCGGCCAGCAGCTGGATGTCGGGGAAGCGCTTCATGATCTCCTCCCAGATGATGGTCAGCTGCAGCTCGGCCAGGCGGTTGCCCACGCAGCGGTGGATGCCGAAGCCGAAGGACATGTGCTGGCGCGGCCGGGCCCGGTCGATGATGTAGGAATTGGGGCTCTCGATGACCGTGTCGTCGCGGTTGCCCGAGACGTACCACATGGCCACCTTGTCGCCTTCCCGGATGGTCTTGCCCCCCAGTTCGAAGTCCTGGGTGGCGGTGCGCGCCATGTGGGCCAGCGGGGTCTGCCAGCGGATGGTCTCCGAGACCATCGACGGGATCAGGGACGGGTCGGCCCGCAGCTTGGCGTACTGGTCGGGGTTCTGGTTGAGCGCCAGGACAGAGCCGGAGATGGTGTTACGGGTGGTGTCGTTGCCGCCGATGATCAGCAGGGCCACATTGGCGTGGAACTCCTGCTGGGTCATGGTCCGGGTCTCCTCGCCGTGGGCCAGCATGGAGATCAGGTCCCCGGCCGGCTCGGCGTTGACCCTCTGGTTCCACAGCTCGGTGAAGTAGCCGAAGCACTCGGCCATCATCGCCCGCATCTCCGCGAGATCGGCGGCCGGCCCGAAGCCCGGCGCCGTGGTCATGGCGTCCGACCAGCGGGTCAGCTTGCGCCGCTCCTCGAAGGGGAAGTCGAACAGGGTCGCCAGCGTCATGGTGGTGAGCTCTTTCGAGACCAGGTCCACCCAGTCGAAGGTCTCGCCGATCGGCAGCGAATCCAGGATCAGGCCGGCCCGCTCGCGGATCAGGGGCGCCATGATCTGCAGGGCGTGCGGCGAGACCGCCGGGCTGACGGTCTTGCGCTGCACGTCGTGGCGCGGCGGGTCCATGGCGATGAAGTTGGTGGCGGTGTTGTTGGGATCGCGGAACCCCTGGGCGGCCTTGGGCGTGAGCGTGATGCCCTTGGCCGAGGAGAACACCTGGTGGTTGGAATCCACCGCCATGATGTCGTTGTACTTGGTGATGGACCAATAGGCCCCGTAGTTGCTGTCCGGCGTGTAGTGGACCGGGCTCTCGGCGCGCAGCCGCTCGAACATCGGCCACATGGCGTCGTCGCGGAACAACGAGGCCCGGGCCGGGCTCAGCTCCTCCAGCGGGGTTTCGTAGGCCTGCTTGCGGGCCGCGGCGCGCTTGTCCTTCAGGATGTCCACGGTTCCGTCAGCCATCGATGCGTCTCCCTACCCGGCGCGGCGTTTTTCACGCGCAATTGCCGCTATCGAGACCTTCCGAACATGGTTCGACAAGGGTTTGCTTTGACGGGGGCGTCAGGACCGGCGGTGGGATGGCGGAAAGACTGGAGCGGGCGATGGGATTCGAACCCACGACATTCAGCTTGGGAAGCTGACGCTCTACCCCTGAGCTACGCCCGCGAAGGCCTTGCGGAGCAAGGCTTGCAGTGGGGGTTCTCTAGCGGGTCTGCGGGGTCGGCTCAAGGGGCCCCGTTGATCACCCACTGCGCCACATAGGCCTGGGCCTTGCGGGCCAGGCCCGGCGGGCCGGAGAAGTAGAACTCGCTGCCGAACAGGCTCTTCTGTTCGCGCCAGGCGAGCGGGCCGGTGTCCTCGGTCTGGAGAATTTCCCGCAATCGGTCGCGCTTGGCGGTGGGCACGAAAGCTATGTAGGTCGCATCGGGCATGGCCGTGATCCTGCATCCCTCGGGATCAGGAACGACGAGTCGAGCTTATACATGGTTAACGTCGACAAAGGGGCGCGATTGACCTCCGCGGCGCCTCGCCGCACGATGGATCAACAAGAGTTCGACGGGAGACGACCATGGCCGACGGCGAGATGCTCGAGCACGCGAAATTCCACGCCATGACCGAGGGCACCCAGGAGGACTGGATGGCCATCGTCCGTGGCAACGGACCCTTCACCCGCGAACTCCCCGACCGGATGCTGGCGCACCTGCGGATGCTGAAAGAGGACACCGGCGGCTATCCGGTGGACCGGCTGGAGCACAGCCTGCAGACCGCCACCCGGGCCTTCAAGGCCGGCCGCGACGAGGAATATGTCGTCTGCGCCCTGATGCACGACATCGGCGACCTGCTCTCGCCCTCCAACCACGCCGAGATGGGGGCCATGATCATGAAGCCCTATGTCAGCGAGCAGAACTACTGGATGATGGACAAGCACGGCATCTTCCAGGGCTACTACTTCTTCCACCACCTGGGCCTGGACCGCGACATGCGCGAGCAGTACCGCGGCCACGAGTGGTTCGAATACACCGCCCAGTTCTGCCACCTGTATGATCAGAACAGCTTCGATCCGACCTACGAGTCCATGCCGCTGGAGGCCTTCAAGCCCATGCTGCGCAAGGTGCTCGCCGCGCCCAAGCGCTCGATCTACAAGCGCGAGACGGTCGAGGCGGAGTAGGCGGCGGCCTTCTCCCCCGCGAAGTCGCCCCTCGCCTCCAGACATAACCCCGTCATCCCGGACGGCCGCCAGGCCGATCCGGGACCCAGGGGCCGTACGCTGGGCTCCTGGGTCCCGGCTCTCCGCTTCGCTGCGGCCGGGATGACGCCGTGGGTTTGCCGGATAGGTCTGTGCGACCCCATCCCGCTCCGCGGGGCCACCTTCTCCCGCAAGGGGAGAAGGTGCGGGCCAGCGCCGCTAGAACCCCGTTCCCCACAGCTGGAAGTGCTTGGAGAGCTTCAGGCCCTGGCGCTGGTAGTGGCCGCCCAGGGCGCCGTAGAGGCGCGACGGGCGGGCCGTCAGGGGCTCATAGACCAGGCGGGCGACGGTCTGGCCGTCCTCCAGCAGGAAGGGGGTCTCGTGGCTGCGGACCTCCAGCACCCCCTTGGAGCCCACGCCTTGGGCCTCCTGTGTCCCGAAGCCGGGATCGAAGAAGCCGGCGTAGTGGACACGGAACTCGCCCACCGAGGGGTCGATGGGGGTCATCTCGGCGGCTTCCAGCACCGGGATCTCGATCGCCTCCTTGGAGGCCAGGATGTAGAATTCGCCGGGATCCAGCAGCAGCTCGCCGCGCTGGGGGGTCAGCGGCTCCCAGAAGTTGCGCGGATCGTGGCCGTCGACGTGGTCCATGTCGATGACGCCGGCGTGCCGGCGGGCCCGGAACCCCGCCACCCCGTCCGACAGATCCACGCCCACGCTGCGGGTCGACAGCTTGGGCGGCGCGCCGCGCTTGAGGCGCAGCTGGTTCAGCCGGGTGCCGGTGCGCACCAGGATGGAGAAGGTCTGGGGCGCGATCTCGATATACATCGGCCCGTCATAGGCCTCGATGACGTCGTCGAAGGCCGGCTGGTTGTCCGACAGCAGGCGCACGAAGACGTCCACCCGGCCCGTCGAGCTCTTGGGATTGGCCCGGGCCGAGATCCCCGGCGGCAGATGCAGGCGCTCCTGCAGCTCGGCGATATAGACGCAGCCTTTTTCCAGAACGGCGCCGCGGGAGAGATCCAGCTCGTGCATGGACACGTCCCTGATCCGGCTCGCCACCGTGCGGCCCAGCCTGGGCAGGAAGCTCGCCCGCACCCGCCAGCAGCGGGCGGCCAGGCGCAGGTCGAGGCTGGCGGGCTGCACCTGGTCGAAATCAAAGGCGGTCGCCGAGAGGATGGCGCCCTGGTCGATCAGGTCGTCGATGGATTGGCAGGGCAGAATCCCCGCGCGCGTCGCGTCGGTCATCGCCGGGACACTCGCCGTGTGGGGCAGGGTTGGCAAGTGCGGCGTGGTGGGCGGTGCGCCCCGAACTCCGCTCATCCCGGCAAAGGCCGGGACCCAGATCATAAGGCACCAAGAACGCGGAAAGACCCGCTCGGAACTCTCCGGACGGGCCCAACCTTACGATCTGGGCCCCGGCCTTCGCCGGGGTGAGCGGGCATTCGGGCCGGGCGCTCTCCGCCCTGCCCCGCCTAGTGCTTCTTCCCCAGCTTGGCGGCGATCTCGCCCAGCATGGCGATGGCGGCGCCCACTCCGAACAGGGCGAGCGCCTCACCGAAGGTGGCGGCCGGCCGCAGCACCGCCGGGACCACGCTTTGCAGGTGGTCCGACAGGGCCAGGATCACGAGATTCAGCGCCCCGAAGAAGGCCAGGAGCAGGCTGAAGACCCGGATCGCGAAATTGACCGGCATCGGTCCTAGTAGCTCTTGGCCGGACGCTTGGCGGCGATTTCGGCCAGCAGATAGATCATGGCGCCGAGGCCGAGCAGGCTCACCGACTGGGCGAACCCTTCCACGAGCATGAGCTGATGCGGGATCTTGGCCGACAGGTCGGCGGGCAGGAAGCCCATGGCCACATTGACGAGGCCAAGCACGACCAGGATCAGTCCGAGAAGTCGAAACAGCATGTTGAGCGGCATTGGTAGGTGTCCTCCCTATAGTTAAGGCGGAGCTTGCCGCGTTTTTAGGCAGAGGCGAAGCCGATTCAGCCGGACGGCGAATGGCCAAGCTTGACCCAGGCGCGCGCCTTGAGGTTCATGCCGCCCTCCCTGAAGGGCTTCGCAGGAAAACTGGGTTCCGGTTGGCCGCGCGAAGGCGCCTTCTGCGCACGTCTTATAGGAGCGCCCCATGGCCGAAGATCCGAACACCTGGCAGCAAGAGACCAAGCTGGTGCGCGGCGGCATGGCCCGCTCCCCCTATGGCGAGATCTCCGAGGCCCTCTATCTTACCCAGAGCTTCGCCTATGAGAGCGCCGGCGCCGCCGACAAGCGCTTCTCCGGCGAGGAGCCGGGCTTCATCTACCAGCGCTTCGGCAACCCCACGACCCAGATGTTCGAGGACCGCCTGGCGCTGCTGGAGGGCGCCGACCAGTGCCGCGCCACCGCCTCGGGCATGGCCGCCGTCCATGTGGCCCTGCAGGGCCTGGTGCGGGCCGGCGACCACATCGTGGCCGGCCGGGCCCTGTTCGGCTCCTGCCGCTGGATCCTCTCGGAATGGATGCCGCGCTTCGGGGTGGAGGTGACCTTCGTCGACGCCACCGACATCGAGGCCTGGAAGAACGCCGTGCGCCCCAACACCAAGGCCTTCCTGGTGGAGACCCCGGCCAATCCGCTGCTGGAGGTGACCGCCATCGGGGCCGTGGCCGAGGTGGCCCACGCCGCCGGCGCCAAGCTGGTCGTGGACAATGTCTTCGCCACCCCGATCTACCAGAAGCCCTTGGCGCTCGGCGCCGACATCGTCGTCTATTCGGCCACCAAGCATATCGACGGCCAGGGCCGGGTGCTGGGCGGGGCGATCCTCGGCGGCGCCGAGCTGATGACCCAGAGCTACAAGGACATCCTGCGCCACACCGGCCCGGCGCTGTCGCCCTTCAACGCCTGGGTGCTGCTCAAGGGGCTCGAGACCCTGGAGCTGCGGGTCACCCGCCAGACGCAGAACGCCGCCAGGATCGCCGACGCGATCGGCGCGCACGCCAAGTGCAGGCAGGTCGTCTATCCCGGCCGGCCCGACCACCCGCAGGCCGCCATCATCGCCAACCAGATGTCCGGCGGCGGCAATGTGGTGGCCTTCGACCTGGGGAGCCGCGAGGCCGCCTGGCGGTTCCTCGACACGCTCGCCATCATCGACATCTCCAACAATCTCGGCGACGCCAAGTCGATGGCCACCCACCCCTGCACCACCACCCACCGCTCCATGCCCGAGGCCGAGCGCCTGGAGATCGGGCTTACCGAGGGCTGGGTGCGGATGAGCGTGGGCCTGGAGGGCGTCGGCGACCTGACCCGCGACGTCGAGCGGGCGCTCGACGCGGCTTGAGAAATCCGCTCATCCCGGCGAAGGCCGGGATGAGCGGTTGTGGGCTAAGCCTCGGCCAAACGCGCCGGGTCCACCGAATAGGTCTTGGAGCAGTACTCGCAGGTCACGCTGATATTGCCGTCGTCCTCCACCATCTCCGCCCGCTCGGCGGCGGAGAAGGAGGTCAGCACGCTCTCGATGCGGGCCTGGGAGCAGCGGCAGGCGGCCACCAGGGGCTTAGGGCCGAACACCCGGACGCCATCCTCGTGGAACAGCCGGAACAGCAGGGTCTCGGCCGAGATGGTGGGGTCGATCAGCTCGTCCTCGCCGATGGTCTCGAAGAAGGCCTGGGTGCGGACCCAGGCCTCGGCGGTGGGCCCGCGGTTCTCGTCCTCGGCGATGTTCTGGATCAGCATGCCGCCGGCCCGCCAGCGCAGGCCGTCGCCGAGATCGGCCTGGCCGACGGCCAGCCGCACCCGGGTCGGGGTCTGCTCGGACTGGGCGAAGTACTGCTCGGCGCAGAGGGCCAGGGTCTCGCCCTCGATGGTGGTGATGCCCTGGTAGCGGTCCATGTCGACGCCCTGGTCCACCGTCATGATGAACACGCCTTCCCCCAGCAGGGTCTTGGCGCCGGGCCGCACGAAGCCCTTGGCCGCCTGCGCCACCGCGTCGGGGTCGTAACGGCAGTAGCCGCGCAGGGCGCCGCCGGTGTCGTAGTCCACCACCACGTAGCGGACCGGACCGTCGCCCTGGGCCTGGACGATCAGCCGGCCCTCGAACTTCAGGTTGGAGCCCACCAGGGCGGCGAGCGCGCAGGCCTCCCCCAGCAGGTTGGCCACCGGCTCGGGATAGGCGTGGGCCGCCAGGATCTCGTCGACGCTGGCGCCCATCCGCGCCAGGCGCCCGCGCACGGGCTCGCCCTCGATCTGGAACGGGGCGACGAGGTCGTCGGGGGCGGTGGTGGTTTCGATGTTCATGGGCGGGCCATATAGGGAAAGGCCCGCCGCTTTGCGAGCGTGGCAGATCAGCCGATGGCGCCGAAGCACCAGGCCAGGATCGACTTCTGGGCGTGGATGCGGTTCTCCGCCTCGTCCCAGGCGAGCGACCGCGCGCCGTCCAGAACCTCGCCCGTCACCTCCTCGCCCCGGTGGGCGGGCAGGTCGTGCATGAAGACCGCGCCAGGGTTGGCCTTCTCCATCAGGGCCTCGGTGACCTGGTAGGGACCCAGCGCGGCGAGCCGGTCGTCGCGGTCGGTGTCGCCCATGGAGACCCAGGTGTCGGTGATCACGCAGTCGGCGCCGGCGACGGCCTCCAGCGGGTTCTCGGTCACCGTGATCCGGCCCTGCAGGTCGGCGGCGCGGGCCAGGTCGACGCGGTCGGGATGGTACTTGGCGGGGCTGGCGATCTGCAGCTTGAACCCGAAGATGGGGGCGGCGTGGATGAAGGTCGAACAGACGTTGTTGCCGTCCCCGACCCAGGCGAAGGTCTTGCCCTCCACAGAGCCGCAGCGCTCCTCGAAGGCCAGCAGGTCGGCGATGATCTGGCAGGGGTGGCTCTTGTCCGACAGGCCGTTGATCAGCGGCACGGTGGCCATCGAGGCGAAGGTCTCCAGGTCGGCGTGGCTGTTGGCGCGGATCATCACCGCGTCGACCATCCGCGAGAGCACGCGCGCGGTGTCCTCGATGGTCTCGCCGCGGCCCAGCTGCATGTCGCTGGCCGTGGAGATGATCACGTCGCCGCCGAGCTGGCGCATGGCCGCGTCGAAGGAGAAGCGGGTGCGGGTGGAGTTCTTCTCGAAGATCATGGCCAGCGTCCGCTCGGCGCCCGGGGCGTCGGCGTCCACGCGGCCCTGCGTCCAGCCCCGGCGCGCGGCCTTGCGGGCCCTGGCGTCGTCCAGGATGGCGCGCAGGTCGGCGGGGGGCACCCGCCACAGGTCGAGGAAGTGTCTGACTTGGGTCATTGGGAATCCCCCAAATCCCGCTCACCCCGGTAATGGCCGGGGTCCAGGTTCAGCCTGGAATGAGCGGGGAGTCCTGATCTGAAATCCGGCTGTGGCCGGTGGGAATGGAAGTTAGGCCGCGGCCTTCGCCTGGGTTCGCGCCGCCTCGCAGGACGCCTCAAGCTTGGAGATCGCTTCCTGGGCTTCCTCCAGGGTGAGGTTCAGCGGCGGCAGCAGGCGCACGCAGTTGTCGCCGCCGCCGGCGATCAGCATGTGCTGGTCGCGGGCATGCTGCATGAACTCGCGGTTGGGGGTCTTCAGCTTGATGCCGATCAGCAGGCCCTTGCCGCGGATGTCCTCCACCACGTCGGGGAAGCGCTCCTGCAGGCCCGAGAGCTGCTGGGTGAAGTAGCCGGCCACCTCGCGGACGTGGGCCAGAAGCTCGGGGCTGTTCAACTCCTCCATGGCCGCCAGGCCCACGGCCATGGCCAGGGGGTTGCCGCCATAGGTGGAGCCGTGGGAGCCGACGGTCATGCCCTGGCCGGCTTCGGCGGTGGCCAGGCAGGCCCCGACCGGGAAGCCGCCGCCGAGCGCCTTGGCGATGGCCATGATGTCGGGGGCGGCGTCGGTGGCCCACTCATAGGCGAACAGCTTGCCGGTGCGGCCCAGGCCGCACTGGATCTCGTCATAGATCAGCAGGGTCCCGGTGTCGTCGCACAGGCGGCGCATCGCCTGGAGCTGCTGTTCGGTGAGCGAGCGGGCGCCGCCTTCCCCCTGCACCGGCTCGACGATGATCGCCGCGGTGGTGGGGCCCACCAGGGCCTTGAGACCCTCCATGTCGCCGAACTTGGCCTGGACGAAGCCCGGCATCCGCGGGCCGAAGCCCTCCAGATAGGCCGCGTTGCCCGAGGCGTTGACCGCCGCGAGCGTGCGGCCGTGGAAGGAGCCGTCGAAGCCGATGATGTCGATGCGCTCGGGATGACCCTTGGCCCAGTGGTACTTGCGCGCCGTCTTGATGGCGCACTCGATGGCCTCGGCGCCGGAGTTGGTGAAGAACACCTCGTCGGCGAAGGTGGCGTCGGTCAGCACCTTGGCCAGCTTTTCCTGGCCGGGGATCGTGAAGATGTTGGACACGTGCCAGAGCTTCTCGGCCTGGTCCTTCACCGCCTGGACGAGCTTGGGATTGGCGTGGCCGAGCGCGTTGACCGCGATGCCCGCCATGCAGTCGAGATAGGCCTCCCCGTCGGTGGTGAAAAGTCGCGCGCCCACGCCTCGCTCGAACGCCAGCGGGGTGCGGTTGTACACGCCCATGATGTGATCGCTGGGAACGGGCGCGGCTTGCGTCGCGGTCTTTTCAGTCACTGGGGATACCTCCCAAAAGAGAAGCGTCCCCGGCGCGTGGCGGCGGGGACAGGAAGGCTCGACGTTTTCGTCTCCGAACCCGGCTCTGTCAATATTGCTCGCGCACGACCGATCAGTGACGGGGCCGGCGGTCAGGGCAGGTTGAGGCGGAAGCGCAGGCCCGGGCCCGCGGACTCGAAGGCCGGGGTCGCCCCTACCTGCCGGCTCAGCGTCCGGATCAGGCGAAAGCCCAGGCCGCCGTCGGTGGCCGGATCGAATCCCGCCGGAAGGCCCGGCCCGTCGTCCACCACCTCGATCTCGACCCCGCCCGCCTCGCCCTGGCGGCAGCGCACCAGGACGACCCCGACCGGGGCGTATTTGAAGGCGTTGGTGATCACCTCCGAGACGATCTGGCTGACGGGCAGGACCTGCTCGGCCCGCACGGGGCAGGCCGCCGGGATGTCCTGGATCAGCTTGACCGCGCCCGACAGGCCCGCGGCGAAGGGCGCGCATATGGTGCGCAGGTGCTCGCTGAGGTCCACCGCGCCGTGCTGGCCATGGGCGGCCAGGGCCCGATGCAGCCGGCCCACCGCGTCCACCTGGGCGCCGATGGTCTCCAGCAGCAGCCGGGTCTCGCCGTCCACGCCCGCCGCCTTCAGGCGCACATAGCTGGAGAGCATGGCCAGGTGGTTGGCGATCCGGTGATCGGCCTCCACCAGCAGGCTGCACTCGGCGCAGACCGAGGCGATCTCGGGGATCGGCATCGGGGTCTCGCCGAAGCCGGGAGACCGCGGCCCACCGGACGCGGCGCTCAGTCCCTTGAAATGCGACAAATCCGCCTGCATGGCATTCATCCGGGTTCGCGGAGCGCCTGACGCCCAGCTTCACCAGAAGGCCGATTCAACCTCCGGGCATTGATGGAGGTCAAGTTCGCGCGAGCGGAGAATCATGGGCCGCGGCGCTCAGACCTCCGCGCCCACCGCGCAGAGCACGTCGTGCATCCAGGCGATGGCCGGGTCGCCCAGGCGGTCCTTCAGGGACAGCAGGGACAGCTCGATGGGGGCGGCGGGATAGGGCGGGTCGGCCAGCTGGATGAAGCCCCGCTGGGCCGAGAGCAGGGCCAGGCGGCGGGGGATCAGGGCGGCCATGTCGGAGCGGGCGACGATGCCCAGGGCCGAATAGGTGTCGGGCACCACCACCCCCACGCGGCGCGACAGGCCGCTGTCGGCCAGGGCGGCGTCGAAGGCGCCCATGTCCTCCCAGCTGGCGTGCATCAGCAGGCCGGTATTGGCCCGCCGCATGTCGTCCAGGGCGGGCTGGCGGGAGATCACCACGTGCTGCAGGGCGAGCAGCGCCTCCAGGCCGATGGGGGCGCCGGCCAGGGGGTTCTGGGCGCGCACCACCCAGACCAGGGTGTCGGTCATCAGGGGCGCGATCGACAGCCGCGGCGGCCCGGCCACCACCGCCCCCACCACGAAGTCGGTTCGGCGGGCGTCCAGCTGCTCCAGCACGTCGACGGCAGCGTCGGCTACCACCAGCTCGGCCCGCGGCGCCTCCTCGGCCAGGCGCTCCACCAGCCGCGGGATCAGGACGGCGCAGGCGTAGGAGCCGGCCACCACCGTGAACCGGCGCTCGGTGGTGGCCGGGTTGAAATCCCGTGGCGCGATGGCGGCCTGCAGCTGCGACAGCGCCGCGTGGACCTGGGGCCCCAGCTCGGTCGCCCGGGCCGTGGGCGTCATGCCGCTGGTCCCGCGCACGAACAGCTCGTCCCCCAGGGCGTAGCGCAGCCGGTTGAGGGCGTGGCTCACCGCCGACTGGCTCAGGCCCAGCCGCGTCCCGGCCCGGGTGACGCTGCGTTCGGTGAGCAGGGTGTCGAAGACCCGCAGCAGATTCAGATCGATAGAGGGCATATGCAGTTCATTCATTTGCTGCGTGACGACATATCATTTTGCTCATCGTGACGTCGCGTCTATCTGCACAGCTCGACACGAACCCGGGTCTCTAGGGAGCCTGGGCGCGGCGCCGTCTCCAAAGAACCTTGCAGAAGGACGCGCCCCTTGAGCGACGCCGAAGGCTATACCGCGATCGCAGACGCCGAGGTCCAGGCCGCCGAATCCGGCGCGCGCGACCGTTGGCTGCGGCGCTGGCGCTGGCCGCTGATCGTCGGCGGCCCCCTGGCGATCCTGGCGGTCACCGCCTTCTTCGTCATCACCGGCGGCCACTACCAGACCACCGACAACGCCTATGTCCAGATCGCCAAGGCGCCGGTCTCCTCCAGCGTCGGCGGCCGGGTGGTGGAGGTCTACGTCAAGGAGAACCAGCGGGTGCGCCGGGGACAGGTGTTGTTCCGGCTGGACGGCCGTGACTTCCAGGCCAGCGCCGCCCAGGCCCAGGCCAACCTGGCCCAGGCCCAGCTCCAGGTGCGCGCCCTGCGCGCGGCCTATGAACAGCAGCAGGCCGCCCTGGCCGCCGCCAACGAGACCCTCGACTTCGCCACCCGCGAGGCCGCCCGCCAAAAGGCCATGGTCGAGGCCGGCGTGGCCTCGCGCCAGTCCTATGACGAGGCCGTCCACGCCGCCCAGCAGGCCCGCCAGCAGATCGCCGTCGCCCGCCAGCAGGTGGCCGCGGCCCTGGCCAACCTGAACGGCGACCCCGGCCTGTCGGTGGACCGCCAGCCCACCGTCCTGGCGGCCCGCGCCCAGCTCGAGCGCGCCACCCTCAACCAGTCCTACGGCCAGGTGATCGCCCCGGCCGACGGGATCGTCACCCGGGTCGAGCAGCTGCAGCCCGGCGCCTATCTCAACCCCTCTCAAACGGTCTTCTGGCTGATCACCGGCGAGCCCTGGGTGGAGGCCAACTTCAAGGAGGACCAGCTGGAGGGCATGAAGGTCGGCCAGCCGGTGACCATCAAGATCGACGCCGATCCCAAGCACCCGCTCAAGGGCCACGTCTCCAGCTTCAGCCCCGGAACCGGCTCGGTCTTCTCCGCCCTGCCCGCCCAGAACGCCACCGGCAACTGGGTGAAGGTCACCCAGCGCCTGCCCGTGCGCATCGCCTTCGATCACGCCCCGCCGGAGACCGCCGGCCGCGCTGGCCTCTCGGCCCACGTGAAGGTCGACGTCCGCGCCCCGGGCCGCGCGGCCAGCTAGGCCCTGGCCATGATCAGCAAGCACGACGCCGCCAACCGCTGGCCGATCACCATCTCGATCATGCTGGCCACGGTGATGAACTCCCTGGACACGACGATCGCCAATGTCGCCCTGCCCCACATCCAGGGCAGCGTCTCGGCATCGCCCGAACAGATCACCTGGGTCCTGACCTCCTACATCGTCTCGGCGGCGATCATGACGCCGATGAGCGGCTGGCTGGCCGACAAGATCGGCCGCAAGCCCCTGTTCCTGATCTCCATCGCCGGTTTCACCATCGCCTCCATGCTGTGCGGCGTCTCCAACAGCCTGGCGGAGATCGTGATGTTCCGCCTGCTGCAGGGGGTGTTCGGCGCGGCCCTGATCCCGCTGTCCCAGGCCGTCCTGCTGGACATCAACCCGCCGGAGAAGCACGGCCAGGCCATGGCCATCTGGGGGGCCGGGGCGATCCTGGGGCCGATCCTGGGTCCGGCCCTGGGGGGCTATCTCACCGAGCACCTCTCCTGGCGCTGGGTCTTCTTCATCAACCTGCCCATCGGCATCATGGCCCTGCTGGGGGTGTGGCTGTTCATCTCGCCCGACCGCGGCGGCCGGGCCAAGCCCTTCGACTTCCTGGGCTTCGGGACCCTGGTGCTGTTCATCGGCGCCTTCCAGCTGATGCTGGACCGAGGCCCGAGCCTCGACTGGTTCGCCGCCCCCGAGGTCTGGGCCGAGCTGCTGCTGGCCATCATCGGCCTGTGGATCTTCGTCATCCACACCATGACCGCCAGCCACCCCTTCTTCGACCGGGCCCTGGTGCGCGACCGCAACTTCCTCACCGCCAGCGTCTTCGGCTTCTTCATCGGCATCCTGCTGTTCTCCACCATGGCCCTGCTGCCGCCGATGATGCAGGGGCTGATGGGCTATCCGGTGCTCACCTCCGGCCTGGTCAGCATGCCCCGCGGCCTGGGCTCCTTCATCGCCATGTTCGCCGTGGGCCAGCTGGTGGGCCGGGTGGACACCCGCGCCATCCTGATGACCGGCCTGTCGCTGAACGCCGTCGCGCTGTGGATGATGATGGGCTTCGACCTGTCGATGAACTCCAACCTGATCATGATCTCCGGAATCGTGCAGGGGCTGGGGATCGGCCTGATCTTCGTGCCGCTCTCGACCCTGGCCTTCGCCACCATCTCGCCGGCCCTGCGGCCGGAGGGGTCGAGCGTCTACACCCTGATCCGCAACCTGGGCTCGGGGGTCGGCATCTCGATCATGAACGCCCTGGTGGTCTCCAACACCCAGACCATGCACGCCTCCATGGCCGACCGGGTCAATCCCAGCGACCCGGTCACCCAGGCCGCCATGGCCGGCCGTTTCGACCTGACCACCGTGCCGGGCCTCTCGGCCCTCAACGCCGAGATCACCCGCCAGGCCACGATGGTGGCCTATGTCGACGACTTCAAACTGATGCTGATCATCACCATCGCCTGCATGCCCATGCTGCTGCTGATGCGTAAGCCCAAGGGCCTGGCCGGAGGCGCTCCCCATGTCGAAGTCGATTAGAACCCAGGCCCGCGCGGCCCTCACCGGGGTCAGCCTCATGGCCCTGACCGCCTGCGCAGCGATGGGGCCGGACTTCAAGGCGCCCCCAGCCCCCGCCGCGCCGGGCTACGCCATGGCCGGCGACCGCCCCGCCCCCGGCGTCGTCCTGTCGCCCGAGACCCGCGCGGCGGGCCCGTGGTGGAGCGCCTTCGGCTCGGCGGAGCTGGACGCCGTGGTGCGCCAGGCCCTGGCCGGCAGCCCGACCCTGGCCGAGGCCGACGCGACGCTCGCCCGCGCCCAGGCCGAGCTGCGGGCCGCCCAGGGTCAGGGCGATCCCAGCATCGACGTCGTGGCCGGCGCCCAGCGCGAGCGGATCAACACCCAGGCCTTCGGCTTCACCGGCTTCCCCAGCCCGACCATCAACCTCTATTCCCTGGGCGCGACGGTCACCTACGACCTCGACATCTTCGGCGGCCAGCGCCGCAAGGAAGAGGCCGCCCAGGCCCAGGCCGACGCCCAGGCCCGCCGCGCCGACGCCGCCTATCTGACCCTGACCGGCGACGTGGTGATGCAGGCCATGAGGATCGCCGTCCTGCGGGCCCAGATCGCCGCCGTCCAGGGCATGATCTCCGACGACCGCCAGACCGTGACCATGGTCCGCAAGGCGCAACAGGCCGGCGGCCAGGCGCCCTCGGCCATAACCGGGGGCCTGGCGCAACAGGCCCAGGACGAGGCCCTGCTGCCGCCGCTCCAGAGGCGCCTGGACGCCGCCCGCCACCGGCTAGCCCTGCTGGTGGGCCAGTCGCCCGCCGCCTGGACCGCGCCCGACTTCGACCTCGCCGACTTCGCCGCGCCGGGCGTGATTCCGCTCAGCCTGCCCTCGGCCCTGGTGCGCCGGCGGCCCGACATCCTGGCCGCCGAGGCCGAGTTGCACGCCGCCACCGCCCAGGTCGGCGTGGCGACCGCCGCCCGCTATCCCGACATCCGCCTGAGCGCCGGCCTGACCCAGCAGGCCATCCATCCGGAGGACCTGTTCAGCCCCGACTCCGCCGGCTGGAACCTGGCCGCCAACTTGGTGGGGCCGGTGGTGCGCAGCAAGACGCTGAAGTCCCGCCAGCGGGCCGCCGAGGCCGAGGCCAGGGCCGCCCGGGCCCGCTACGACGCCACGGTCCTGCGGGCCTTCGTCCAGGTCTCCGACGTGATGAGCAACCTGGCGGGCGACCAAGCCGCGCTCGCCGCCCAGACCCGCGCCCAGCGGGCGGCCGAGGCCACCCTGCGCGACGAGCGCAAGGCCCTGGAACTGGGCGGCGGCACGATGCTGTCGGTGGTGGACGCCCAGCGCCAGCTCAACCAGGCCCGCCGCGACACGGTCGCGGCCGAAGGCCAGGGCCTGGCCGACACCGCCGAACTGTTCACGGCGACGGCGGCGGACTGGCGCGTGGGGAGCTGACCCCACACCACCACCGTCATCCCGGCCGCAGCGAAGCGGAGAGCCGGGAGCCCAGCCCGGTCACCTGGGTCCCGGGTCTCCCTGCGGTCGCCAGGGATGACGTGATGTTTGGGATGAGCGGGGACTGACCCCGCCCCTCAGGTCTTCAGCTTGTAGCCGGTCTCGAACATCCACAGGCAGGTGAAGAAGAAGGCGACCACCAGGCCCGCGGTCATGCCGACGCCGGCGCCCAGCGAGCCCTCGGCGTGGCCGATGAAGCCGTAGCGGAAGCCGTCGATCAGATAGAAGAACGGGTTGTAGTGGCTGGCCGAGCGGAACGGTTCGGGCAGGCGCTCCACCAGGTAGAAGGTGCCCGACAGGAAAGTCATGGGCATGATGATGAAGTTGGTCACCGCCGACATGTGGTCGAACTTCTCGGCCCACAGGCCCGCCATGATGCCCAGCATCCCCAGGATCATCGCCGCCCCGGCGCCGAAATAGAGCACCGCCCACAGATGGGTGATGGGCAGGTGGACGAAGGGCAGGACCGCCAGCCAGGTCACCGCGCCGACCACGATGCCGCGGGTGGCGGCGCCCAGGGCGAAGGCGGCCACGTGCTCGATGGGGGTGAGCGGCGGGGTCAGGAAGTCGCCGGTCAGGCCGTTCATCTTGGCCTGCAGCAGGCTCGACGCGGAGTTGGAGAAGGCGTTGTTGAGGATCTGCATCATGATCAGGCCCGGCGCCACGAAGGCGGCGAAGGCCACCCCATGGACCGGGGTGCGGGCGCCCTGGGCGGCCACCACGAAGACCATCATGTAAAGCAGGGCCGTCACCACCGGGGCGGCCAGGGTCTGGGTCCCCACCTTCCAGAAGCGGCGGATCTCTCGGAGATAGAGGGTTCGGAAGCCGGCCCAGTTGACCCCGTGATAGTCGCGGGGCTCGGGCGGCAGGATGGCGGCGGCGGTCGGCATATCCTTCATGGGCGCTGATGTGCGCCCGGGCGCCGCGAAGCGCAAGAGTGCGACCTTCCGACGCTATATGTGGTTCCTGTGGACGAAGGAGGGGGCGCCTATTGTGGGTCTTAAGGATCTGTTTACGATATCTAGTAGTTGGTAAGGGCGTGAGCACGCTCTGCCACAACATATTGATCCTGGGTCTGCCGCACGGGGCTGCCGGAACCAGGACACCGCGGAGGCGAGACCATGGGTTGGACGGACGAACGCGTCGAGAATCTTAAAAAGCTCTGGCAGGACGGTCTTTCCGCCAGCCAGATCGCCAAGCAGCTTGGCGGTGTCACCCGTAACGCGGTGATCGGCAAGGTGCATCGGCTGGGCCTGTCGGGCCGCGCCACGCCCTCCAAGCCCGCGCGCCCGGTCTTCAAGGCCCCGCGTCCGCAGCGCGCCGTGGCCCAGCCCGCCGCCCCGCGCCGCATCGCCGAGCCCATGGTGGCCCAGGCCCCCGCGCCGCCGCCCGTGCGCTACATCGACGAGGCTCCCGGCTCGGCCACCGTGCTGACCCTGGGCGCCCACATGTGCAAGTGGCCGATCGGCGATCCGTCCACCGACGGCTTCACCTTCTGCGGCCGCCGCCAGGACGACGGTCCCTACTGCTCCGAACACGCCCGGGTGGCCTACCAGCCGGCCCAGGCCAAGAAGCGCTCGGGCCCCAACGAACTGGCCCGCTCGCTGCGCCGCTACATCTAGGTTTGCTCTTGGAGAGCATGCGAGGGTTTGGGTTTCGCCCGGCCCTCGCTCGACTCTGACCGTTTCAGGTGGACTCATCTGAAACGGTCAGGGTCTAGATTCAAAACATGAGAGCACGTCGGGCGGCGGAACCGGTATCCACTTCCGCCTGACGTGCTCTAGTCTCCCGCCATGACCGACCTCGCGCCAGAGTCGACCGACTCCAACGCCAAGCCCTATTCCGTCTCCGAACTCGCCTTCGCCCTGAAGCGGACGCTGGAGGACGCCTATGGCTTCGTCCGTCTGAGGGCGGAGCTCTCCAAGGTCACCTTCCACGGCAACGGCCACGTCTACCTGACCCTGAAGGACGACCGCGCCGCCATCGACGGGGTGGTGTGGAAGGGCTCGGTCAAGAACCTGTCGGTCCGGCCCGAGCAGGGGCTGGAGGTGATCGTCACCGGCAAGATCACCACCTACCCGGCAGGCTCCCGCTACCAGATCGTCATCGAGACCATGGAGGCCGCCGGCGTCGGCGCCCTGCTGGCCCAGCTTGAGCGCCTGAAGGCCAAGCTGCAGGCCGAGGGCCTGTTCGAGGCCTCGCGCAAACGTCCCCTGCCCGCCATGCCGATGGTGGTGGGGGTCATCACCAGCCCGACCGGGGCGGTGATCCGCGACATTCTGCACCGCATCCGCGACCGCTGGCCCTGCCGGGTGATCGTCTGGCCGGTGGTCGTCCAGGGCGACGCCGCCGCCGCCCAGGTCGGGAACGCCATCCAGCGCTTCAACGCCCTGGCCCCCGGCGGCCCCGTGCCGCGTCCGGACGTCCTGATCGTCGCCCGCGGCGGCGGCTCGGTGGAGGACCTCTGGGCCTTCAACGACGAGGGCCTGGCCCGCATCGTGGCGGCGGGGACGATTCCCTTGATCTCGGCGGTGGGCCACGAGACCGACACCACCCTCATCGACTTCGTCTCCGACCGCCGCGCGCCCACCCCCACCGCCGCCGCCGAGGTGGCCACGCCCGTGCTGGCCGAACTGCGGGCCTCCGTCGGCGACCTGTCGGCCCGCCTGCACCGCCAGGGCGGCCGTGTGGTGGAGGATCGTCGGCAACGTGTGGCCAATGTCGGTCGGGCCCTCGACCGGGTCCCAGACCTTGTGGAGATGGCCGCCCAGCGCTTCAACCTCGCCGCCAGCCGCCTGGCCGCCGCCCTGAACGCCAACATCTCCATCCACGACAACCAGCTGATCCGCACCGCCTCGCGCCTGTCGCCAGCCCTGCTGCAGCGGCCCCAGCAGGTGCGGAGCGAACGGTTGACCGGGGTCGCCGCGCGGCTGTCGGCCGGCCTGGAGCGCAACGTCGCCGTCCATCGCAGCGAGCTCACCCGCCTCACCGCCCGCCTCACCCCGGCCCTGCTCCAGCGCCCCCGACAGCAGCAGGCCGAGGCCCTGTCCCGCACCGCCGTCCGGCTGCGGCCCGCCCTCGACCGCGGCCTGGAGCGGATGACGGAACGCCTTGTCGCCCTTGGGAAACTCCACGCCTCGGTGGACCCCAGCGCGCCGCTGAAGCGCGGCTTCGCCCGCGTCCACCGGGCCGACGGCTCCCTGGTCCGCGAGGGCGCGACCTTGCGCAGCGGCGAGGGCGTCAGCCTGGTCTTCGCCGACCAGACCCGCCAGGCCACCATCGACGGAACCCCCAGCGCCGCGCCCGAACCGCCGGCCCCGGCCCGGCCGGCTCGCCCGCCGAGGGCGTCGCCCTCGCCTTCCGCGCAGGGCGATCTGTTCTGAGCCCGTCGCGTGGGATAGAGTGGCGCCCATGAACGCCCATGATCGCAACCTCCCCGGCTCCACCGCCGACCTGGCCGTCCTCCACTATGGCGACGGCGAGTTCGTGGTCCTGAAACAGGGTCGCTACGTGCTGTGCGCGGTCTCCGGGGTGAAGATCCCGCTGGAGGCCCTGCGCTACTGGAGCGCCCCGCTGCAGGAGGCCTATGCCAGCCCGGCCGAGTCCCTGGCCCGCTGGCAGGCGACCAACCGCTGAACCGGCGCGGCGCCCTCCTGGGCCTGGCGGCGGTCGGCCTCTGGACCCCCGTCCGCGCGGCTGCGCCCGGCCTGTCGCTGACCGGCCGCTACCGGCAGGGCGGCTTCGCGCTTGGCCACACCACACCCCGCGCCCAGGTCTTCCTCGATGGCCAGGCCGAGACCGTGGCCTCGGAAGCCGGATATTTCGTCGTCGGCTTCGACCGCGACGCCCCGCCCCAGACCATCATCCGGGTCGTGACCGAGGAGGGCGAGGCCAGCCACATCGCCAGGATCGCGCCGGGAAACTTCGACATCCAGCGCATCAACGGCCTGCCGCCCAATCAGGTGAACCCCACCGGCGAGGCCCTGCTGGCCCGCATCAAGGCCGAGGCCGAACGCAAGGCCGAGGGCTTCGCCAGCCGCGCCGATATCGACGGCTTCAAGTCGGGCTTCATCGTTCCCCTGACGAAGTATCGGCAGAGCGCCCGCTTCGGCGGCCAGCGCATCCTGAACGGCGAGCCCCGCCCGCCCCACTACGGCGCCGACCTGGCCGCCCCCACCGGAACCCCGATCCGCGCCCCGGCCGACGGGATCGTGGCCCTGGCCGATCCCGACATGCATTTCGAGGGCGGCCTGACCATGATCGACCACGGCCAGGGCCTGATCAGCCTCTATCTGCACCAGTCGCGGATCGGCGTCCGCCGCGGCCAGGCGGTCAAGCAGGGCCAGGTCATCGGCGCCGTGGGCATGAAGGGCCGCGCCACCGGCCCCCACCTCTGCTGGCGCATGAAATGGCACGGCCGCAACCTCGACCCCATGCTGATGGTGGGGGCGAGGACGCCCGCCTAACGGGCCGCGATCCAGTCGCAGACGGTGGCGATCGCCTCCGGCGCCAAGCTGGTCTCGATCTCCGCATATTCCGACGGGGCGCCGGTGACCGCCGGCTGCAGGAGGTGGTTGAGGCCCGGGAGGGTGACCACCGTCGCCGCCGCATTGGCCGCCGCGATCGCCGCCCCGTGCGCCCGCGGCGGAGTCTGGAGGTCCTTCTCCGCGAGCACCACCAGGGCCGGGCAGGTCAGGCCGCGCAGCCCGGCCGTGTGGTCGTGGGTGGCCCAGTAGCGCTGCCAGGGCGTGGCGGCGATAGCGGCGCGCAGCTCCAGGCGCTCGGAGGGGTAGGCCGCCGCGGTGAGGATCTCGCGAGCCCGCGCCAGGGTCTGTTGGCGCGTGGGTGCCTTGGAGGCCTCGGAGAGCGCGCGGACGAAGCCGACCGTACGGTCGAAATCCCGAGGCACGCCGCCCACCAAGCGGGCGGCGTTGAACATGTCGGTTTCCAGGATGTCCTCGTCGGGAAGGGCCGTGGGGGTCATCATCACGCAGAAGGCGATGTGCGGATCGGCGGCGGCGATGTCGGCGGAGATGTGCGCGCCCTCGCTGTGGCCCAGCAGGCCCACCGCGCCGAGGTCGGACCGGGTCCGCAGGAAGGCGATGGCCGCCGCCAGGTCGGCGGCGAAATCGCCGGTGCTGGCGGTGTCGAAGCGGCCCTCCGATCGCCCCACGCCGCGCTTGTCATATCGCAGGGTGGCGAAGCCCCGGCGGGTCAGCTGGTCGGCCCAGAGCGCCATGGGCCTGTGGCCGGCCACCGTCTGGTCGCGGTCGACCTCGCCGAACCAGGCGGAGAGGACGATGACGCGGTGCGGGCCGGGACCCGGCGGGTGGGTCAGGGTCCCCGATCGCTTCGAGCCATCGGCGCCGGTGAAGCTGATCCCCGCCACGTCATACGGGAAGGGCGGCGCAAACGTCTGCGGGCGGGCCGCGTGGACGGCCGGCGGCGCCACGCCCCGCGCGAGGCTCACCGGGAAATCCACGCTGTTGTGGAAGCAAGTCCCCCGCAGCCGGTCGCCGGCCAGGCGCAGGTCGAAGGCGAGATCCACGGGGAGGAGTTCGAAGACGATGCGATCGCCGTCGCGCCGCAGCGGCAGGGGGTCGACCGCGCCGGATCGCCGGTTCATCCACGCCGTGTCGCCGTCGAGCCGGACGCCGAGCTTCACCTTCGTCGCGCCGGTGTCGAGGACGCCGTGCCAGTCGCCTGAAAGATCTGAGGTCATGGCCGGAAAATCGCCGCGCGCCGCAGGTCCTGGCAAAGCACAATAGCTTGGCTTGATCGGGCCGCCGCGGCCTGACACCCTGTCAGCGTCGGAGGTTCAGGAAACCTCTGCGGCGCTCACTTGCGGGCCCGCTTGTAGATCTCGTTGGGCCAGCGCTTGTGGACCCAGAACCATTCGGTGGGCCGGTCGCGGACACGGTCCTCGATGAAGGCGTTCACGCGGCGCACGCCGGCGGCGATGTCGGCGTTGCG
>JAZKBZ010000053.1:56027-67794 GCA_040388315.1 Pseudomonadota bacterium
TCAGGCGGATGGGCTCGTGCACCACCACCTTGAAGCGGGCCTTGTGGGTGCGCTGCACTGACATGGGCTGCAGGGGGATGTCGAAGCGCAGGGCGAAGCTGGAGGGGCCCGGCGCGGTGTAGCAGGTGACCCCGAACAGCGGGGCGGCCACCCCGCCGTTGAATTTCTGGTCGTTCATCAGGGCCACGCATTCGCCGCGGGCCAGCGCCCGGATCAGCTCGCGGGCGCTCTCGGTCCCCTTCGGCGCGAACAGGCGCACGCCATAGCGGAAGCGGCTGCGGCGGAAGCTCTCGTCCACATAGGGGTTGTTCATCGCTCGATAGGTGATCTGGCAGGTGATCCCGGCATGGACGATGGCGGCGGGCATGACCTCCATCGAGGAGAAGTGGCCGGAGATGAACACCACGGACTCGCCGGTCTCAGCGATCTGCTTCAGGCGCTCGGCGTTCACCACCTCCACGCGGCTGGGGTCGCCCACGATCTTGTCGAGGATCGGGAATTCCAGGGCCACCCGTCCCGCCTCGGCCCAGCTCTCCCGGGTCAGGCGCTCGATCTCGGCGTCGTCGGCCTGGGGGAAGGCGATCCGCAGATTGGTCTGCACGACCCGGTGGGTGCTGGTGAGCGGCCCCAGGCGCTGGAACAGCCAGGCGCCGAAATCCGACACCGCATCGATGGGGAAAAGGCGGGCCAGGCCGGTGACCAGGTCGTAGGCCAGGGCCTCGAGCCGCCAGACGACGTGCTGGGCCAGGGAGGGTCGCGCTTCCGCCATGGACTGTCCTAACCGGCGGTCCCCAGTCGCGCAACGCGAGCCGGAGTCTCCTGGCGCGCGACTTGCCCATTTCAGGCCAGACCGTCTCGCTTTGGGACGGCGCCAAACAAACGCGAAGAGGGGCGGTGCATCCCATGGGTAATGACATCGACGTTCATCTTGGTAAGCGTCTTCGCCGTCGTCGGCGGCTCCTGGGCCTGACCCAGCAACAATTGGCCGGCGCCTGCGGCGTGCGGTTCCAGCAGATCCAGAAGTACGAGTGCGGCGCGAACCGCATCTCGGCGGCCCGCCTGTGGCAGCTGTCCGAAGCCCTCGAAGTGCCGGTCGGCTATTTCTATGACGGCCTCTCGGAACTGGCCCAGCGCGAACCGGCCAATGAGAGCGACGGCGGCGGCGAGATGTTCGCCCGCAAGGAAACTCTCGACCTGATCCGCGCCTACTACCAGCTGGGCGAGCGTCCGCGCCGCCGGCTGCTCGACCTCGCCAAGTCGCTGAATGGCGAACACGAGGCTGTCTGAACCTCCTCTCGTGAGTTTGGGGGGATATCGCGAGGGCGAGCGGCGGGATAAAGCGAGTGCATGCTCGCCCCCGACCGTCTCGCTGCTCTCGACAGCTTCCTGATCGACCTGAACCGCGCCTCCGCCGCCGCCATCGCCCCGCTGTTCCGGGCCGATCATGGCCTGGAGGACAAGGGCACGGCCACCTGGTTCGATCCCGTCACCGCCGCCGACAAGGGCGCGGAGGCGGCCATCCGCAAGCTGATCGCCGAGCACTATCCCGAGCACGGGGTGATCGGCGAGGAGTACGGCGAGGACCGCCCGGACGCCGAGTGGGTGTGGGTTCTAGATCCTGTTGACGGAACCCGCGCGTTCATCGCCGGCCTGCCGGTCTGGACCACCCTGATCGCCCTGCGCCATCAAGGCCGTCCGGTGCTGGGCTCCATCGGCCAGCCCTATATCGGCGAGCTCTATATCGGCCATGCCGGGGGCTCGCGCCTGCTGGCCCGCGGCCAGGAGAAGGTGCTGAAGGTGCGCCCCTGCCCACGCCTGACCGACGCCATCATCGCCACCACCGACCCGGAAGCCAATTTCACCGGCGCCGAACTGGGCGCCTGGACCCAGGTCCGCGCGGCGGCCAAGCTCGCCCGCCTGGGCTGCGACGCCTATGCCTACGCCATGGTGGCGGCGGGCACGATGGACATGGTGATCGAGGCGGGGCTGAAGTCCTGGGACATCGAGAGCGCCATCCCCCTGATCGAGGGGGCCGGCGGCCTGGTCACCGACTGGCGCGGGAATCCCGTGGGCCAGACCGGCGGCCAGATCGTCATCGCCGGCGACCGGGCCTGCCTCGACGAGGCCCTGGTCGCCCTCAAGCGGTCAGCGAACTAGGCCCCGCTCATCCCGGCAAAAGCTGGGACCCAGCTCATAAAGCGGTGCGTCCGCCGACAGATCCCTAGAGCCAAGCCTGGAAGCTCTGAGCTCTAGGATCTGGGCCCCGGCCTTCGCCGGGGTGAGCGGTTGATAGGGTTAGCTCTTTTTCGCGGGCGCGGGCTTCGCAGCCGCCGGCTTCTTCGCCGCGGCGGGCGCCTTGGCGGCCGCAGGCTTGGCGGCGGGTTTCGCCGCGGCCTTGGGGGCAGGCTTGGCGGCGGCCAGCTTGGCCGGAGCCTTCGCCACGGGCTTCGGGGCAGCCTTGACGGCGGGCTTGGCGGCCGCCTTCGGCGCCGCGGCCTTCGCGGGGGCCGCCTTGGGCGCGGCGGGCTTCGCAGCGGCCTTCGGGGCGGCGGCCTTGGCCGGAGCCTTGGCCACGGCCGGCTTGGCGGCGGGTTTCGCAGCCGGCTTCGGAGCCGTCTTGGGAGCCGTCTTGGGCGCGGCGGCCTTGGCCGGCGCCGCAGCCTTGGCGGCCGGCTTGGGCTTGGCGGCCGCCTTGGGGGCGGCGGCTTTCGGCGCGGCCGCGGGCTTGGGGGCGGCAGCGGCCGGCTTTGGCGTGGCGGCGACAGGCGCCGGGGCTGGGGCGGGCTTGGGCGTCGGAGCGGGGGCCGCGGCCACCGGCCTGGCGGGGGCGGGCTTTGGCTTGGCGCCGGTGATCTTGCCGATCAGAGAGTCGAAGGCGGCCCAGAAGCCGGAGCGCTTGTCGTCGGTTTCCATAAGAATCTCATGATAGGAGCCAGCCACGCTGACGAATTCGCCAGCCGGCAGATTTGATGCGGCCGCTCGTTGCGCCGCGTCGACGACAAGCTTGTCGTCTCCGGCCGAAACGAAGACCACGGGGATCTTCACGTCCCGCAGGTGGGCGGGCTTGGACAGCCAGGCCGTCGCCCGGAACGCGAAGTCGAGCCAGCCCCAGGTGGGGCTGCCCAGCGCCAGCTCGTTGTGGGCGGCGATCTGGGCGCGGACGCGGGCGAAGCGCTTGGGATCGTGGGTAAGCGCGTTGCCCTCGAAGCTCTCGTTGAAGGGATTGGCCGGCTGCTCGGCGACATAGCGCGAGCCGCGGCCGATCAGGCTGTTGAGGGTGGCCATCAGCTTGGCCTGGTAGAGCGGCGTCGCGCCGGTCTTCACCCCCAGCATCGGCGCGCACAGCACCGCGCCGGCGAAGCGGCGGGACTCGCCCTTGGCCAGGGCCAACAGGGTCAGGCAGCCGCCCATGGAATGGCCGACGGCGATCCAGGGCTTGGGCAGGCGGCTCTCGAAGGCCGCCAGGATGGCGCGGTAGTCGGTGAGGAAGGTCTCGTAGCCATAGGCGTGACCCTTCAGGCGATCCGACAGGTCGCGGTGGGACAGCCCCTGGCCGCGCCACTCCTGCACCAGCACCGTGAAGCCACGGTCCATCAGCTCGCCCACCACCTCGAAATACTTCTCGATATGCTCTGTGCGTCCGGTGCTCAGCACCACCGAGCCGCGGGAGCCGCCCTTGGGCGAGAACAGGGCCGCGCGCAGCTTGGCGCCGCCGGCGCCCACCACCCACTCGGCCGACCCGCCGGGGGGGATCGGCGCCTCGGGGACGGCGATCAGGGGAGCGGCCTCAGCCATGCTCGGTCACCATCTTGGAGAACAGCGCCTGAACCTGGGGCTGCAGGGACATGGCCAGGCCCATGTCGGAGAGCCGCATGCGCCCCCTCATCACCGCCGTCATCGGATTGAGCTCGCGCTTGCCCATGGCCTTCAGGTCGGCCTTGCTGATGGTGATGGTCAGGTCGGCGGGCTTGTCGTCATTGCTGACCGTGCCGCCGTCGATGTGGATGAAGCCTTCGCCCTTGAGGTCGAACTTCACGGACTTGCCCAGGCCGGACTCGTCGCCGACGCCCGACTTCACCCGTTCGGTCAGTTCCTGCAAGCTCGCCAAGGATTCGGCCCTTCCACAGTTGATGGGGGCGCACCTTCGCCTCTCACGCGAATGATGTAAACGGCGACGCTTTTCCCAGGGTTAGCGGGAGGTTTCGACGCCCGCCGATCAGCCGGTCTTGACCGGCGCGGGACAGACGTCGCCCAGCCGGCGCGCATCGGTGGTGAAGCGGCCCCCCAGCGGCAGGCCGGCATAGGTGGTGTCCACGTCGGCCACCATCTTGAAGGTGGTGGGCGAATAGCTCCCGGTGGCCTCGATGGCGACCTGGCGGCCCTTCTTGCTGGCGCAAGAGCCCTTCAGCGTGATCTTGCCGTCCTGGAAGATCCGCGTCGGATAGGTGCAGGCGTAGTGGCGGTTGCTGGGCCCCAAGGTGAACTTGGCCACCTCCGAGGGCGTGATGCAGCGACGCTCCTTCTTGGTCTGGCTGATCACCGCCTGGACCTTGTTGGTCACCTCCCAATAGCCGGGCTGGATGGTGGAGTCCTGGGCGAACGCCGGGGCGGCGGCCAGGGCGGAGAGGGCGATCAGTCCGAGGGTCAGGGTGCGCAACATGTTCCAAGCTCTAGAGCCTGTCCGTTTCAGATGGGCTCATCTGAAACGGATAAACAGGCTCGTTTTTCATATGTCTAGAGCGTGACGGGCGCCTGAACCGGTGTCCACTGTCACGCTCTAGCGCCAAAGGATGCTGACAGAATAGGGCATCGAGGTGGCTTAGGTCTGACACCGCGTGTCGGGTCCCGTTCATCTTGCACATTGGAATCGCCCCGCGAACAGTTGAGAATGTCTCGCAACAGTGCTGGAGGACCGCCGTGAAGACGCTCGCGCTCGCCGACCTCGACCAGATCTACCGCCCGCCCGGCAAGCTGGTGATCGACAAGGTCCTGGCCCATGTCGACAAGCACGGCCGCAGCTTCATCGCGCTGTCCCCCTTCTGCGTGGTCTCCTCGGCGGGACCGGACGGCGCCATGGACGTCTCGCCCCGCGGCGGGGAGCCGGGCTTTGTCCATGTCGGCGAGGACGGGGCCACGCTCTTCCTGCCCGACCGGCCGGGCAACAACCGGCTCGACACCCTGCGCAACCTGCTGGCCGGGTCCGGCCGGGTGGCGCTGATGTTCATGATCCCCGGCTTCGACGACGTGTATCGCGTGAACGGGCAGGCCAGCGCCACCGACGACGCCGGGCTGCTGGCCCAGTTCGTCGAGTTCGGGAAGCCGCCGCGCCTGGTGCTGTCCATCGCGGTGGAGGAAGCCTTCTTCCACTGCCCCAAGGCGATCATGCGCGGCCGGCTGTGGGACCCCGAGGCCCGGATCGATCGCTCGGTCCTGCCCAGCAGCGCCGAGATCGTCATGGACCAGCTGCAGATGGGCAAGCCGACCATAAGCGAGGCGCAGATCCTCGAGACCTACAAGACCCAGTTCTAGGCCTGTCGCAGGGCCGCGATGGCGATCCGCGCCGCCGCGCCGATCTGGGCGTTGATCGCCGCGGCCCCGACGAAGGGTGCGTGCGCGCGGGTGAAGACGGCCACGGCGTAGCGCGCGCCGTCCGGCCAGCCGATCACCCCGATCTCGTTGCGCACCCGGCCGAACAGGCCGCCGCTCTTGGCCGCCAGGGTCCCGCCGTCGGGGACGGCCGGCTCCAGGCGCCGCGTCACCTGCTGGCCCATCACCTCGCGCAGCATGGCGCAGGCCGGCGGCAGGGCCGCGGTGTCGGCCCAGATCGACGCCAGCAGGGTGGTCATGTCCCGCGCCGTGGTGCGCGACCCCCGCGCCGGGTCGAGGGCGGCGACGGCGTCGAGGCGGACGGGGTCGAGGCTGCCCGCCTGGGCCGCCGGTCCCAGCTTGCCGGCCTGGGCGGCCAGGAGTTCGGCATAGGTGCGGAACTCCAGCTCCACCGCCATGGCGTCCAGCATCGCCTTCAGGTCGCTGACGATCCGCGTCTCGCGGCAGCCGCAGGTCAGGGCGCGGGCGTTGATGGCGTCCAGGCCGACGCGCGCGATCAGCAGGTCGGCAGCCGCGTTGTCGCTCACCGTCATCATCTGCCGGGCCAGGTCGCGCAGGGACAGGCGCACCGGGTCCTGGAAGTTTGAGATTCCCGTGGGGCCCGGGGTCACCACCGCCGGGCGGAGGTCCGCCTGCTTGGCGGGATCGATCGCCCCCTCCGCCGCCCGGGCGTAGAATTCCAGGGCCACCAGGACCTTGAAGACCGAGGCCGGGACCACGGGCCGGTCCGCCTCGAACGCCACCTCGGCGCCGGTGGCGAGGTCGCGGACGTGCAGGGTTCCATCGCAGCCGGCGGCGGCGAAGCCGGCCTGGAGCGCCGCGGCGATGTCGGGGGCGGACATGGGCTCAGGTCGGCTTGACGAAGCGCAGGGTCATCCGGTCGCTCTCGCCGATGGCCTCGTACTTGGCGTGGTCGAAGGTGGGGTCGTCGGGCTGGCCGCGGGGGGAGGAGCGGCGGACCGGCGGCAGGGTCCAGACGCCGAAGGGATGGTCCTTGGTGTCCTTGGGGTTGGCGTTGATCTCCGAAGCCTTGTCCAGGATGAAGCCGGCCTCCTGGGCGAGCTGGGCCACATAGGCCTGCTGCACGTAGCCGTCGGCGGCCAGGACGTCCTGCACCCCGCCCGCGTCGGCGCGGTGTTCCTCGACCCCCAGCACCCCGCCGGGCTTCAGGGCCACGAAGGCGTCATGGAAGGCCTTTTCGGCGATGCCGGCGGCCATCCAGTTGTGGACGTTGCGCAGGAAGAGGGCGAGGTCGGCCGACCCCGCCGGCGCCACCGCCCCGCTGGTGGGGCCAAAGGCGGTGATCGCCACGTCGCCATAGAGTTTGGGCCGGGCGCGCAGCTTGCGTCGATAGGCGGCCACGATCTCGGCGGAGGCCGGCTCGCCCGGATCGTTGGTCTGTAGGTCGGCGGCGAACAGTTTGCCGTCGGTGGCCGCCAGGAAGGGGGCCAGGATATCAGTGTACCAGCCGGCGCCCGGCCAGAACTCCACCACCGTCTGACCCGGCGCCAGGCGGAAGAATTCCAGGGTCTCGGCGGGGTGGCGCCAGGGGTCGCGGGCCTTGTCGGCGGCGGTGCGCCACTCGCCGGCCACCGCCTGGGCGACCGTCATCGGTCCGGCCTTGGGCGCCGGCGCCTTGTCGGCCTTCTTGCCGCAGGCCGCCAGGGCCAGGCTGGAGGCGATCATCCCGCGTCGCGACAGCGAAACCATTGAGCCCATTGCGGAAGCGAACCCCTGATCGAAGACCTCAGGGGTGGTAGACTGCGCCGTGCGCGGGGTCAAAGTCGCGCCCTCAGCCGGGCTTCACGAAACGCAGGGTCATGCGATCGCTCTCGCCGATGGCGTCGAACCTGGCGCGGTCGAAGGCGGGATCCTGGGTCTTGCCCCCTTCGGTGGTGTAGCGCGAGGGCGGCAGGGTCCAGACGCCGAAGGGATGGTCCTTGGTGTCCTTGGGGTTGGCGTTGATCTCCGAGGCGCCCGCCAGCTCGAAGCCGGCCTTCTGCGCGGCCGCGACGACGGTGGCCACGGCGACATAGCCGTCACGGGCGTCGCCCTTCTGGGGCCGGGGATCGGCCCGGTGCTCCTCCACCGCCAGCACCCCGCCGGGCTTCAGCACGGCGTAGAAATCGGCCATGGCCTTGTCGAGCATCGGCGGCTGCCAGAGCCAATTGTGGATGTTGCGGGCGGTGATGACCATGTCGGCGGAGGCGGGCGCGCCCAGTGCCTTGGACTGGGCCCCGAAGTTCACGAAGGCGACCTTCCCGAACTTTGCTTCGTCGGCGTACCTGGCCTCGAAGGCCGCGCGGCCCTTGCGCGCGCCCTCCGACAGGGCCGGATTGTCCAGGTCGGCGGCGCTGGCGACATAGCGGCCGCCCGTGGCCTTGGCGTAGGGCGCCAGGATCTCGGTCCAGTAGCCGGCCCCCGGGGAGATCTCGATGATGGTCTGCTTGGGCTTCACGCCCCAGAAGGCCAGGGTCTCATAGGGATGGCGGGCGCCGTCGCGGGCGACGTTGGCTTCCGTCCGGACCGGGCCAGCGACGGCGGCCCTCAGCGCCTTGTCCTCCGCGGCCTGGGCGGCGGGCGCGAGGCTGATGAGGGCCAGGGCGGAGAGCAGGGCGAGGGAGCGGCGGGACATCCGGGGATCGAACCTTCAAGGTCAAGGGAGGTTCAAGGACCCTAAGGACCAAGCCTCCCCTGGCAAGGGGCGAGGCCATGACGTTTCCGTCAGAACAACCCCCTTGAAGGCGCAAAACCCGTGCCTACCTATCCATTCGAAGGCGCTGGAAATCCGGGCCTTCCAGGCGGCGCGAGACTTCGGTGCGCGCTGAACCTGCATCCCTGAACTGCAACCTTGCTTACGCCAAGAAGGATGTGACCCACATGCGTACTCTCGACTTCTCCCCCCTCTATCGCTCCGTCGTCGGCTTCGACCGTCTCGCGGCCCTGCTTGAGACCGCCAGCACGGACGCCGCCTCCGGCTATCCGCCCTACAACATCGAGCGGACCGACGAGAACGCCTACCGCATCGAGATCGCGGTGGCCGGCTTCCGTCCCGACGAACTCAATATCGAGGTGAAGGAAAACCTCCTCACCGTCCAAGGTCGCAAGACCGCCAATGACGACCAGCGCCGCTTCCTGCATCGCGGCCTCGCCGAGCGCGATTTCGAGCGCCGGTTCCAGCTGGCCGACTATGTCGTGGTGACCGAGGCCAAGCTGTCCGACGGCCTGCTGTCCATCGCCCTGAGGCGCGAACTCCCCGAGGCCCTGAAGCCCCGCCGGATCGAGATCGCCACGGGCGTCGAGACCGCTCCGCTGATCGAAGGTGAAAAGGCCGCCTGAGACCCCCTCCTCAGATTGGCTCGACGGAAGGGCGGCGCGGCGACGCGCCGCCCTTTTTCGTGGCCGCAAGGCGAGACCCGAGGTCGAGGGGCCGTCTCAATCGAGACGCGGGCGCTTCGACAGGGAAACGAGATGAACTCCAGAGGACGCCCGGCGTTCAGCCTGGGCTCACGTCGGACATGGCGAACTCCGTGTTCGACGCTTGATTGGAGATGTCCGCCATGAAGACCTTGACCGCCGCGTGCGCCGCGACCCTCGTGGCGCTCGCCGCCTGCGCCCCCAAGGCCGAGAAGACCGTCGCCGCCATCGATCCCAAGGCGCCGCCCGGCGGTCAGATGCGCGGCCCCGGACCCCAGACCCTCGACCAGATGCTCGAGCGCAGCCGCGCCCGCTTCGTCGGCGCCGACCTCAATGGCGACGGCAAGGTCACCGCCGACGAGCTGGACCAGGTCCGGGCCCGGCGGGACGCCGATGGCGCCGGTCCGCGCCGGGGCGGCGGCATGCTGATGCGCGCGGACGCCGATGGCGATGGCGCGGTCACCCTGGCCGAGGCGGAGACCCAGGGCCGCGAACGCTTCACCCGCCTGGACCTCGACCAGGACGGCCTGGTCAGCCGAGACGAGATGGGTTCGGGCCTCCGACCGCCGAGCTAGAACGCCCCGTGCCGACCCTCACCGGCGGCGAAGCGGGCCGCGCCCTGCTGGGCGGAGCCCGAGCGCAGGGTCTCCAGGCCCAACTCCACCTCGTTGCGGGCGGCGCCCTCCCAGTCCATCGACCATTGGGCCAGGGCCGAGGTCCGGTCGCTGCGCAGGCAGGCCTGGGGGAAGGCCGACAGCTGCTCGGCCAACTCGATCGCGGCCGCCAGAGCCTGGCCCCGGGGGACCAGGCGGTTGGCCAGGCCGATGGCGTAGGCCTCCTCGGCGGCCACCGGACGCCCGGTGAGGATCAGGTCCATGGCCCGCGACTGGCCGATCAGCCGGGGCAGGCGCACGGTCCCCAGGTCGATCAGCGGCACCCCGAACCGGCGGCAGAACACCCCGAACACCGCGCCCTCCGCGGCCACCCGCAGGTCGCACCAGGCGGCCACCTCGATGCCGCCGGCCACGGCATGGCCCTCCACCGCGGCGATCACCGGCTTGGATAGGGTGAGCCGCGTGCAGCCCATGGGACCAAGGTCGCCCTCCCGCAGCACCGCATTTCCCCGCCCCTCGCTCACCCCCTTGAGGTCGGCGCCGGCGCAGAAGGTCCCGCCTCGCCCCTGCAGGACGGCGACGTCCAGATCAGGATCGGCGTCGAAGGCCTTGAAGGCGTCGTAGAGCTGTTGGGCGGTGGGGGCGTCGACGGCGTTGCGGCTCTGCGGCCGCTCGATGGTGACGATGGCGACGCGGCCGCGGGTTTCCACACTGACGGTCTGCATGGCGAGCTTCCTCCTGATGGACGGAGCAGGCTACGCCTCTGACGCGGCGTCAGGGAGTCAGGCGGCCCGCGCCAGGTCGAAGCCCAGGGTGGCGTGCAGCTGCACGTCGCGGACGCTGGCCCCCGACAGCCGGGAGTCGGTGAAATCGCAGCCGCGCAGGTCCGCCCCGTCCAGGATCGCCCCGCTCATGTCGGCGCCCTGGGCCTGGGCATAGCGCACCCTGGCGCGCTCGAAATTGGCCGCCGTCGTCCGGGTGGCGCTGAGCGGCAGGGGCGCGAAGATGGAGCCGCGCAGATCGGCCTTGGTGAGGTTGACCCCGGCCATCCGGGCGCCGCGGGCGTCGGCGTCCCTCAGGCAGATCCCGCGCAGGTCCGCGCCGTCGAACTGAGCGCCCTGCAGGTGGGTTCCCGTGAGATCCAGCCCCATCATGATGGCGCCCTTGGCGCTCATGGCGCTGAGCCTCAGGCCGCGAAGCTGGTTGGTCAGGGGCCGCAGGTCCTCGCCGTCGAACATGGCGGGCTTTCCCTCGCGGCCGCCGGTCCGGCACCAGAGGTGGTTGGCCTGGGCGCGGGCGATCAGCTCCTCGGCGCGGGCCATGGCCTGAGCGCTGGGGGCGCTCACCGCCCCCTTCATGTTGGCGCCGCGGGTCCTCGCGCTGCCGACGTCGACGCCGGTCATCACCGCGTCGGAGAGATTGGCGCCCTCGAAATTGGTGTTGGCCACCTCGGCGCCCTCCAGCATGGCGCCGCTGAGGTTGGCGTCCTTCAGGTTGGCGCCCGACATCTTGGCGCCCTTCAGGGAACAGTCGGTGAAGTCCGAGGCGAAGACCGAGGCGTCGTTGAGCTGCGATCCGTCCAGGGTGGCGCCCACGAAGATGGCGTTGTCGAGCTGACCCTCGCGGGTCTGGTGGACCACCGAGGCCAGGCCCTTGGAGGGGTGGGGAATGGACACCTGGCCGACACGGAAGTCGGCCTGGGTCAGGTCGGCCTGGGACAGGTTGGCCCCGCGCAGGCAGGCGCCCCGCAGATCGGCCCGCACCAGGCGCGCCCCGCGCAGGTCGGCCTTGCGCAGGTCGCAGCCGAACAGGATGGCGCGTTCCAGGTTGATCCCGGCCATCCGCGCGCCGTCGAAGATCGAGGCCGAGACGTCGGCGTCGGTGAGGTTGCGGCCGGCCAGGTTCGCGCCGGACAGGTCGACGAATTTCAGGATCGCCCGCTTGCCGCCTGGGCGGCCGCTCACGAACTTCTCATGGGCGCTCACGATCAACTCGATCTCGCCAGGCGAGAGCTTGCGGCGGCCGGAGAGGGTGACGGTCATTGGGGTGAGCTTATGGCGAACATGGGTTTCTGAAGGTCGGTCTAGACCTCCAGAAGCAACTGAACCGTTAAGCTTTACCGCGGGTAA
>JAZKBZ010000053.1:67804-126541 GCA_040388315.1 Pseudomonadota bacterium
TATATTGTTTCGCCAAGGCCCCGCGCGCCCCACTTCTGGGCGCCCGACAGGTTGGCCTGGCGCAATTGGGCGTTGGTGAAATTGGCCCGCGACAGGTCGGCGTCCACCAGCAGGACGTGGCGCAGGTCGGCGCGAGCCAGGTCGGCGTTCTTCAGGACGGCGCCGGTCAGGTTGCAGGGCAGGATTCGGTCGCCGCCCAGCAGCAGCGGCCCCATCTGAGCCTCGCGCAGGTCGGCGCTGGCGAGCTTTGCGCCCATCATGCGGGCGCCCCTCAGGTCGGCGCGTCGCAGGTTGCAGGCCCGCAGGTCGGCGCCCTCCAGATTGGCGCCCTGGAGCTGGACGCCCTCCATGTCGAGGCCGTAGAAGACCGCCCCCTTGGCCGAGAGCGCCGTCAGGTTGAAGCCCCGGACGGTTTCCAGCGCCCGCAGGTCGGCGTTGTCGAACACGCTGGGCGACCCCTCCCCGCCCCCGGTCTCGCACCAGCGGGCATGGTCGCGGATCATGGTCTTGTAGGGCAGGTCTGACACCGACTTGCCCGAGGGCTGGTCGGTCAGCGCGCCGCGCATGTCGGCTTGGCTGACGTTCCAGGCGAAGGTCTTGGCGCCCACCAGGATGCAGTCGCGCATGTCCGCCCCGGCCAGGTCGGCGCCGGAAAGATCGGCGCCGGCCATGTTGGCCCCGGTCAGGTTGCACTGCTTGAGATTGGCGCGGACCAGCTTGGCGTCCTTGAGCACCGCGTCGGTGAAGTCGGCGCGGCAGGCCATGACCCCCGACAGCCGGGACCGCTCCAGGTTCGCGCCGGCCAGGATGGCGCCCTGCATCTCGCCGACCCGGTTGTGGTGGGTCACCACCTTCAGGCCCTGGGCGCGGTCGACGGCCGCGATCGAGCCCTCCCGAAGGTCACATTCGAAGAGGTCGGCGCCGGTCAGGTTGGCGTTGCGCAGGCAGGCGCCGCGCAGGTCCGCCCGCCGCATGGAGGCCTCGGTGAGATTGGCGTTCTGCAGGTCGGCGCCGAACAGGTTGGCGTGGTCCAGCCTGGCCCCCTGCAGCTGGCAGTCGGCGAGGATGGCGCCGGTGAAGTCGGCGTCGCAGAGATTGCGTCCGCGCAGGTCCAGGCCGCTCAGGTTCTTCCAGGCGAAAACCGCGCGCGCGCCGCCGGGACGGGAGGTCCAGAGCCGGTCGTGCTTGGCGCAAATGGCGTCCACCTCCGACTGTTCGAGCGGGTGGACATCTTGGATCGTCGCGGTTTGAAGGGACATGACTACGCCTGACACTGGCCTACTGTCCCCAATTTAGGGGGTCGTAATTAACATGCTGTTTCCACGGCTTAGCAAAAATTACGGTGAATAAGCGCTAAGCTTTCGGGGGTTCGTAGTCGGCGTAGAGGACGCGCGCCTCGGCCTCCAGGACGCCAAGCTCCACGGTGACGCCGGCCGCCCGCAACCGCTCCACCCCTCGCCCCGCCGCATAGGTCGAGAGATCCTCGCAGGCGATCACCACCCGGCTCACGCCGGCGTCGGCCAGCCGCAGCGAACAGGAGGCCGTCCCATTCGAGCGCTCGCCGCAGGGTTCAAGGGTGACATAGGCGATCGCGCCCCGCGCCGCGGCCCCGGCCTGCTCAAGGGCCTGCTCCTCGGCGTGCGGCCGCCCGCCTACCTGGGTGGCGCCCTCGCCCACAACCGCCCCGCCGGCCACGATCACGCAGCCCACCGCCGGATTGACCCCGGTGTTCCCGAGGTTGGTGCGGGCGAGCGCGATGGCGTGGCGCATATGGTCCTGGTCGGCGGTCATGCCGTGGTTGTGAGGCGCCGGGCCGCCCCGCCGCAACCCCGGAGAGTTGAGCGCGTCCCGCCCCTCCCCCATAGTCGGGACTTGAAGCCCCTGGAGGACTCGTGACCGACGCGCTGGTGATCAAGGGCCTCAGCAAGACCTTCCGAGCGCCCGCGGTGGACGGCCTGAACCTCACCGTGCGCTCGGGCGAGCTCTACGCCCTGCTCGGGCCCAACGGGGCGGGCAAGACCACCACCCTGCGCATGGTGGCCGGCCTGCTGAAGCCGGACTCCGGGGCGATCGAGATCTTCGGCGTCGACGCCCTGGCCGACCCCACCGCCGCCAAGCGCTTGTTGGCCTGGGCGCCGGACGAGCCCATGCTCTACGACCGGCTGACGCCGCTGGAATATCTGGAGTTCGTCGCCGGCCTCTGGGGGGTCGAGGCCCAGACGGCCCGCGACCGCTCCGAAGAGCTGCTGCGGATGCTGGGCCTTTGGGAGGAGCGCGGCCGCCGCTGCGAGGGCTTTTCCCGGGGCATGAAGCAGAAGACCGCCCTGGCAGGCGCCCTGATCCACGATCCCAAGCTGCTGATCCTCGACGAGCCCCTGACCGGCCTCGACGCCGGGGCCGCCCGCCAGGTCAAGGACCTGCTGGTCGCCCGCACCCGCGCCGGCGCCACCGTCATCCTCACCACCCACATCCTGGAGGTGGCCGAGCGGATGGCCGACCGCATCGGCATCATCCAGCACGGCCGGCTGCTCACCGAGGGCCGCCTGGAGGAGCTGCGCGCCCGCGCGGGCGACGGGAACGCCACCCTGGAGGACCTGTTCCTCGACCTCACCGGCCAGGATCAGGCGACCCCGGCGTGAGGCCCGGCTCGACCCTGTGGCTGCTGGCCCATGAGATGCGCCTGGGCTGGCGCGGCGTGCTGGCGCGCCGGGGCGAGAATCGCCGCAGCGGCTGGGTCGCCCTGATCAGCGTGGCCCTGGTCACCCTGCTGGCCGGCGTGCCCCTGGGCTTGATGATGCGGCGCATCGAGATCGCCGTGACCCCCACCGGGATCGTGCTGGCCGACGCGGTCCTGGCGGTGATCTTCAGCCTGATGCTGTCCCAGACCGTGGCGGCCGCCGCCGACGTCCTCTACGACCGCGGCGATCTGGACCTGCTGTTCTCCTCGCCGATCTCGCCGCGCAAGGTGCTGACGGTGCGCTTCGCCGCCATCGCGCTGAATCTCTTCCTGGTGTTCTCGGCCTTCCTCGGACCGTTCCTGGTCCCCATCGCCCTGATCGCCCATCCGCCCTGGCTGGCGGCCTTCGGCGTGCTGGCGGTGATCGCCGTCGCCGCCACCGCCTGCGGCCTGGTCCTGGCCATGGCCATGTTCGCGGCCATCGGCCCGCGCCGCACCCGGACCATCGCCCAGGTGCTGTCGGCCCTGATCGGGGCCGGCTTCTTCCTGGTCACCCAGGCCCGCACGATCTTCGGCCACGCCGCCGGTTCGGTCTGGAGCGACCTGATCGCCGCCGCGCCGGCCATTCCCCTGCCCCCCGCCGCCGCCCTGCCCCTGAAGGCCCTGATGGGCGATCCCGGCGCCCTGGCGATCCTGCTGGCGGTGGCCGTGGCGATGTTCGCCTGCGTGAATGTCTGGCTGGGGGGCCGCTTCGCCGCCGATTCCGCCGCCGCCGGGGGAGCCGAGGCCAGCGCCGTCAAGGCCCGCGCCCGGCCGGTGAGCTTCGCCGGCGGGGCCTTCGCCGCCACCGTGCGCAAGGAGCTGCGGCTGATGGCCCGGGACGCGGCCCTGATGTCCCAGGTGATGCTGCGGGTGCTCTACCTGCTGCCGCTGGCCTTCGTGCTGCTGCGCAACGCCGGGGCGCGGGAGACGCTCGCCCTGCCGGGCGGGGCCGCGGCCCTGACCTTCGTCGCCGGCCAGGTGGCCGCCAGCCTGTCCTGGATCACCGTCTCGGCCGAGGACGCCCCCGACCTCATCGCCTGCGCCCCGACCCCGGTCTCCACCTTTCGCCAAGCCAAGCTGGCGGCCGCCTTCATCCCGGTGGCGATCCTGCTGGCGCCGATCCTGGCCGTCCTCACGGTGCTGTCGCCGGGGGTGGGCCTGGCGGCCACGGCCGGATGCGTCGCCACGGCGCTCGCCAATGGCCTGATCAACATCTGGTATCAGCGGCCGGCCAAGCGCGCCGAGTTCCGCCGGCGCCGGGGGTCCAGCTGGTTCTCCACCCTGGCGGAGCTCCTGGTGGGGGCGGCCATCGCCACGGCCACGGGCCTGGCCGCCACCGGCCAGCCCTGGGCGGTCATCCCGGCCCTCGTCGCCGGGGTGCTGCTGCTAGCCATCCGCCGCACCGACGCCCAGATCGCCCAGGCGCTGCGGGCCGCGGCGCGTTAGCTTCCGTAGGTGGGCAGGGCGGTCGCGCGGGTCTCATCCAGATAGCGCGCCGAGATCGGCTTCAGGGACGCGTCCAGTTCGATCAGCAGCGGATTGCCCGTGGGAATCTCCACATCGATGATCGCCTTGTCCGACAGGGCGTAGAGCAGCTTGACGATGGCTCGCAGGGAATTGCCGTGGGCGGCCACCAGCACGGTCTCTCCGGCGGCGAGCTTGGGGGCGATCTCGGCGGTCCAGTAGGGGGCGACCCGGTCCAGGGTGGTCTTCAGGCTCTCGGTGTCGGGAAGGGTCGCGCCGGCGTAGCGGCGGTCCTTGCTGAAGTCGAACTCGCCGCCGGGCGGCAGCGGCGGCGGCGGCACGTCATAGGACCGCCGCCAGATCTTCACCTGGTCGGCCCCGTGCTTGGCGGCGGTCTCGGTCTTGTTCAGGCCGGTCAGCCCGCCATAGTGCCGCTCGTTCAGCCGCCAGTCCTTGATCTCCGGCACGAAGACCTGGCCCGCGGCGGTGAGCGCCAGCCAGCAGGTGCGGATCGCCCGGGTCAGGACCGAGGTGTAGGCGCGGTCGATCTGCAGGCCCGCGGCCTTGATCAGCTCCCCGCCCTTGACCGCCTGGGCCTCGCCCTCCGGCGTCAGGTCCACGTCCACCCAGCCGGTGAAGCGGTCCTCGAGGTTCCAGCGGCTCTGGCCATGGCGCAGCAGGATCAGGGTGGGCACGCGGAAACCTCCATTCAAACCGACGCGTGCGGGCTAGGGCGCGGGGGCCGGGGCGTCAAGGGTTCGCTGGCCCAGGCCGATTCGAGCCGCTATATGCGGACGACCATGCGTGACCGCCTGTTCTTCCCCGCCCTGGCCCTGGCCGCCCTGCTGATGGTGGCGCTCGCCGCCGTCTGGCCCCAGGGGCTGGGCGAGCGTTCGTGGGGCCTCTTCGGCCACACCCCGGTGCAACGGACTCCGGCCATGCAGGCGGCGATGAAACGCGAATCCGACGCCTCCAACCAGCGTCTCAACCAGGCCCGGCAGGCGGTTTCCGACCTGCAGAGCCAAGCCATATCGCCGACCCAATGACCGATTTCGACGCCGTGGCCGTGGGCCGCCGGGTTCTGGCCGCCGAGGCCTGCGCCCTGACCCAGCAGGCCGACGGCCTGGGGGAGGCCTTCGCCCGGGCAGTGGACATCCTGCACGCCGCCAAGGGCAAGATCGTCTGTTCCGGCATCGGCAAGTCCGGCCACGTGGCGCGCAAGATCGCCGCCACCTTCGCCTCCACCGGCGCGCCCGCCTTCTTCGTCCACGCCAACGAGGCCAGCCACGGGGACCTGGGCATGATCGCCGAGGGCGACGTGGTCCTCTGCCTGTCCAAGTCCGGCGAGGTGAAGGAGCTGGCCGACGTCCTGGCCTATTCGCGGCGCTTCCACATCCCGCTGATCGCGCTCACCGCCGATCCCGACAGCGCGCTGGGCCGCGCCGCCGACGTGGTGCTGCAGCTGGCCGACGCCGCCGAGGCCACCGCCGAGGTCAAGGCGCCCACCACCTCGACCACCCTGCAGATCGCGCTCGGCGACGCGCTCGCCGTCGCGCTGCTTGAGAGGCGAGGCTTCACCGCTCGTGATTTCAAGACCTTCCACCCCGGCGGCAAGCTGGGCGCCATGCTGCGCACGGTCGGCGACTTGATGCACGGGGCCTCCGAACTGCCCCTGGTGTCCCTGGACACTCCGATGTCCCAGACTTTGCTGGTGATGACGGAAAAGGCCTTCGGTATCGTCGGCGTCACCGGACCCGACGGCGCCCTGCGCGGCGTCATCACCGACGGGGATCTGCGCCGCCACATCGACGGCCTGATGGGCCACACCGCCGGCGAGGTCATGACCCCCGGGCCCAAGAAGACCGCGCCCCCCGGCATGCTGGCCGGCGAGGCGCTCGCCCTGATGAGCGACCCCCTGCCCATGGTCACCGTGCTCTTCGTGGTGGAGGGCCAAAAGCCGGTCGGAATCTTGCGCGTTCACGACCTGGTGCGCGCTGGCGTGTAGCAAACGTCACGAAACGCAAGTTCAAGGCTCGCGTTCGCATGGTCTTAAGGCCTCAAGACCTTTAAGACCCCTGCACGAACACGTCCGATGGAGTTCCGATGCTTCCTGTCCCGCGCGCCGACCTCGTCCCCAATACCCTCGACTACGAGATCTATCCGCTGGTGAAGGCCACCGGCTTCCGGGAATACGACGCGCGCTGGCTGCTGGGGCCCGACATCAACCTGCTGGGGATCGAGGCCCTCGGCGTCGGCCTGGGGACCTACATCCAGGAACTGGGCCAGAGGAAGATCGTGGTGGGTCACGATTTCCGCTCCTACTCCATCTCCGTGAAGCAGGCCCTGACCGTCGGCCTGCTGGCCGCCGGTTGCGAGGTGCTTGATATCGGCCTGGCCTTGTCGCCCATCGCCTATTTCGCCCAGTTCGACCTCGACGCCCCCTGCGTGGCCATGGTCACCGCCAGCCACAACGAGAACGGCTGGACCGGCGTGAAGATGGGCGCCCAGCGCCCGCTCACCTTCGGCCCCGTCGAGATGGGCCGCCTGAAGGAGATCGTGCTCGGCGGCCAGAGCGTCGCCAGGGCCGGCGGCTCCCTGACCCACGTCTCGGGCTTCCAGGCGACCTTCATCGCCGACGTCTCCAGCCGCACCAAGATCCAGCGCCCGCTGAAGGTGGTCTGCGCCTGCGGCAACGGCACCGCCGGCGCCTTCGCGCCCCAGGCCCTGCGCAACATGGGCGTCGAGGTCATCGAGATGGATTGCGATCTCGATTGGAACTTCCCCCGCTACAACCCCAATCCCGAAGATCACCAGATGCTCATGGAGATGGCCAAGGCCGTCCGCGAGCATGGCGCCGATCTGGCCCTGGGCTTCGACGGCGACGGTGACCGCTGCGGCGTGGTGGACGACACCGGCGAGGAGATCTTCGCCGACAAGATCGGCCTGATGCTGGCCCGCGACCTCTCGGCCCTGCACAAGGACGCCACCTTCGTGGTCGACGTGAAGTCCACCGGGCTCTACGCCACCGACCCGGTCCTGGCCGCCAACGGCGCCAAGACGGTCTACTGGAAGACCGGCCACTCCTACATCAAGCGCAAGACCGCCGAACTGGGCGCGCTCGCCGGCTTCGAGAAGAGCGGCCACTTCTTCTTCAACGATCCCCTCGGGCGCGGCTACGACTGCGGCCTGACGGCGGCGGCCGCCATCCTGGCGATGATGGACCGCAATCCAGACAAGAAACTCTCGCAGCTGAAGGACGCCCTGCCTATCGCCTACACTTCGCTGACCATGTCCCCCCACTGCGGCGACGAGGTGAAGTATGGCGTGGTGGACGATGTCGTCGCCGAGTACGAGGCCCTGGCCCTGGCCGGCGGGACCATCCTGGGGCGGAAGATCGTCGAGGTCATCACCGTCAACGGCGTCCGCGTCGCCCTGGAGGACGGCTCCTGGGTTCTGGTGCGCGCCTCCTCCAACAAGCCCGAGATCGTGGTGGTGGTGGAGAGCACCCAGTCCGACTCCGACATGCGCGCCCTCTTCCATGAGGAAGTGAAGCCGCGCCTGGGCAAGCGTCCCCAGGTGGGCGCCTACAATCAGGAAGTCTGAAGCCGAGGCGCCACTTTTGCTGCGCCGCAAAAAGATGTACCGGCCTGACGCAGGGCCTGCTCGAACTTGGGGATAGAAGATGCACGTGACGATGATCGGCACCGGCTATGTTGGCCTGGTGAGCGGGGCCTGCTTCGCCGACTTCGGCCATGATGTGATCTGCATCGACAAGGACGCCGGCAAGATCGAGCGGCTGCGGGCCGGCGGGATTCCGATCTTCGAGCCGGGGCTGGACGTGCTGGTGGCCCAGAACGTCAAGGCCGGTCGCCTGTCCTTCGACACCGAGGCCGCCGCGGCGGTGAAGAAGGCCGACGCGGTGTTCATCGCCGTGGGCACGCCCTCGCGCCGCGGCGACGGCCATGCCGACCTCTCGTATGTCTACGCCGCCGCCGAGGAGATCGCCGACCTCTTGGACGGCTTCACGGTGATCGTGACCAAGTCCACCGTGCCGGTGGGCACCGGCGACGAGATCGAGCGGATCATCAAGGCCAAGCGCCCCGACGCCCAGTTCGCCGTGGTCTCCAACCCGGAGTTCCTGCGCGAGGGCGCGGCCATCGAGGACTTCAAGCGCCCCGACCGGGTGGTGGTGGGCCTGGAGGACGAGCGCGCCCGGCCGGTGATGACCGAGCTCTACCGGCCGCTCTATCTGAACGAGACCCCCATCGTCTTCACCAGCCGCCGCACCAGCGAGTTGATCAAGTACGCCGCCAACGCCTTCCTGGCGCTGAAGATCACCTACATCAACGAGATCGCCGACCTCTGCGAGGCCCTGGGGGCCGACGTCCAGCAGGTGGCCCGCGGCATCGGCCTGGACAAGCGGATCGGCGGCAAGTTCCTCAACGCCGGCCCGGGCTACGGCGGCTCCTGCTTCCCGAAGGACACGCTCGCCCTGGTGCGCACGGCCACCGACGCCGGCAGCCCGGTGCGGCTGATCGAGACCACGGTGGAGATCAACGACGCCCGCAAGAAGGCCATGGCCACCAAGGTGGCCAAGGCGCTGGAGGGCGACCTGGCCGGCAAGACCATCGGGGTGCTGGGCCTGACCTTCAAGCCCAACACCGACGACATGCGCGACGCCCCCGCCCTGGACATCATCCCAGCCCTGCAGAAGCTGGGCGCCAGGGTCCAGGCCTACGACCCCGAGGGGGAGGAGGCCAAGCACATGCTCAAGGATGTCGACTTCAAGGACGACGCCTACGCCGCGGCCACGGGCGCCGACGTCCTGGTGCTCATCACCGAATGGGACCAGTTCCGGGCGCTGGACCTCGACCGCATCAAGGACCTGATGAAGGCCCCGGTCATGGTCGACCTGCGCAATGTCTACAAGCCCGAGGACCTGCGTTCGCGCGGCTTCAAATACGCCTCCATCGGGCGGGCCTGAGCCCCCTCGAAACGGCTATTGCAGCGGGGAAATAGCGCTCGCCCAATGGCCAAGCGCTTCACGCCCCTGAAAAGGGGCGTCAATCGGCGGCGTCCGAACCTGCGCGGTCCTAGTTGGCCAGCAGGTTGAGAAGCTCGGTCCCGATCCAGAGAGCGCCGGCCCAGAAGGCCACGGCGAGAAGCGCGACGAAGGCGAGGCAGGCGATCGAGCTTGCGGCTCGGGCGGGCCCTCGCGTCACGCCCGTGATGACGGGGTTACGCTGCATGTATCCTCCCAGAACTCTTCTTCATTCCCGCCGGTCGAGCGGCGGGAACATTACGAAACTGACATGAATCCTGGGGCTTGAACACCCACTTCGGCTTGGCTTCAGGTCTCCGCCGCGGCCCGGGCCTTCAAATAGGCGTGTAGGGCGCCGATCTCCTGGTGGCTCCAGGTGTTGAAACGCCCTGGCGCGCTCTGGCTCATCAGGCCCAGCCTGCGATTCCCCGCCGCCACGCCGGTGCGCAGCAGACGCTCGAAGTCCGCCTCGTCATAGGCTCCGGCGATGGTCAGGTCGGGCGACTTCACCCCCTCCGAACCCTTCAGGTCCATGCCGTGGCATTCCATGCAGGCTCGGGCCAGGGCGCGGCCCTGGGCGAACTGCGGGCCAAGGTCGGGCGGATTGACGCCCTGAGTCGCCGTCACCAGCCCCGGGGCGGAGCGGAACTTGCCCAGCACCGCGCCGAGGCGTCCCACGGGCCCGACCTGCTTGGCCGGCTGCGGATGGCCCTTGGGGGGCTGGCTGCGGAGATAGGCCAACAGATCGGAGGTCTCGGCGTCGGACAGGCGGGCGAAGGCCTCGGACGGCATCACCCACAGGGCGCGGCCGTCCGAGGCCACGCCGGTGCGTATCGCCCGCGCCAGGTCGGCGTCGGACTGCTGGCCGACCTTCAGGCTCAGATTGGGCCCGGCGATCCGGGCCATCGGCATCTCGTCGAAGAACAGGACCCCGGTGAGGTCGGCGCCATGGCAGTCGTTGCAGCCATAGACCTTGGCGATGCGCGCGCCGCGGGCCACCGCGCCGGGATCATGGGCCGCGGCGATGGCCACCGGCGTCTTGGCGTGAGGCCAGCGCAGCATGATCTCCGTGCCCGCATAGAGCAGGACGATCGCCACCACCGCCACACCGACCAGACCCGCCAGGCCCAGGCCCAGCCACTTCAGGAAACGCGTCATCGCTCGCCCTCTCCAAGGAGCGGCGGAGATATTTCGCAAGCTTCAGCGGTTCAATCTGTGTGATTGCAGGGTCGTTCTGCGCAATTGCAGAGCGACCAGGACAACCCTAGGCGGCGGCCTTCTTCACCGCGCCGACGATGTCGCGGACCACGTCGCGGACCAGCTTCTCGTCGTCGCCCTCGGCCATGACCCGGATCAGGGGCTCGGTGCCGGAGGCGCGGACCACCAGGCGCCCGGATCCATTCAGGCGGATCTCGGCGGCGGCCAGCGCCTTCTTGACCTGCTCGTCCTCCAGCGGCTTGCCGCCGGCGAAGCGCACGTTCTCCAGCCTCTGGGGCACGGGCTCGAACTGGTGGGCCAGCTCGCTCATCGGCTTCTCGGTCTGCTTGAGCACCGCCAGCACCTGCAGGGCCGCCAGCAGGCCGTCGCCGGTGGTGGAGAAGTCCGACATGATCATGTGGCCCGACTGTTCGCCGCCCAGGTTGAAGCCGCCCTCGCGCATCCGCACCATCACCGCCCGGTCGCCCACCGCGGTGCGCTCCAGCTTCAGGTTCCGGGCGCCGAGGAAGCGTTCCAGGCCCAGGTTGGACATCACCGTGGCCACCACGCCGCCGCCGGTCAGGCGGTCGCGCTTGGCCCAGTTGTCGGCGATCAGCGCCATGATCTGGTCGCCGTCGACCACGTGACCCTTCTCGTCGCAGATCACCAGCCGGTCGGCGTCGCCGTCCAGGGCGATGCCGATATCGGCGCGATACTCCTTCACCGCCCGCACCATGGCCTCGGGATGGGTGGAGCCGCACTCCTCGTTGATATTGGTGCCGTCGGGATCGACCCCGATCTTGATCACCTCGGCGCCCAGCTCATAGAGCACCACCGGCGCCACCTTGTAGGCCGCCCCGTTGGCGCAATCGATCACCACCCTCAGGCCCGCCAGGCTCAGCCGGCGCGGGAAGGTGGCCTTGGCGATCTCCACATAGCGGGCCTGGCTGTCGTCGATGCGGGCGACCCGGCCCAGGCCGGCCGGGGGCGCCAGGCCCTCGGTCAGCCCCTGGTCCATAAGGGCCTCGATCTCCAGCTCCCGCGCGTCCGACAGCTTGTAGCCGTCGGGGCCGAACAGCTTGATGCCATTGTCCAGATAGGCGTTGTGCGAGGCTGAGATCATCACCCCGAGGTCGGCGCGCAGGGACCGCGTCATCATCGCCACCCCCGGGGTCGGCATCGGCCCCAGCAGGCGCACGTCCATGCCGACGCTGGCGAACCCCGCCACCAGGGCCGGCTCCACCATGTAGCCCGACAGCCGCGTGTCCTTGCCGATCACCACCATGTGCCGCCGGTCGTCCTGGGACATGAACAGCTTGCCCGCCGCCAGGCCGACGCGCAGCGCCACCTCCGCGGTCATCGGATGGCTGTTGGCTTGGCCGCGGATGCCGTCGGTCCCGAAATAGGCGCGTTTGGTCATCTGGGTGGGGCTCTCGAAACGAAACGAAACTGAGATTTAATCGACGCCCCGTTTGCGAATGCTAAAGGCGGCGCGGTCTTGAAGATTATCGCGGCTTAGGGCCACGGCAAAAGGAACTCCACGTCCATGTGCGGGATCATCGGCATTGTCGGCACGGCCCCCGTCCAGGACCGCCTGCTGGAGAGCCTCAAGCGGCTGGAATATCGCGGCTACGATTCCGCCGGAATCGCCGGCGTGGTGGACGGCAAGGTCGAGCGTCGCCGGGCCAAGGGCAAGATCCGCGCCCTTGAGGACGTCCTGGCCGAAAACCCCCTGAAGGCCATGGTCGGCATCGGACACACCCGCTGGGCCACCCATGGCGCGCCGTCGGAGATCAACGCCCATCCCCACACAGCGGGCAAGGTCACCCTGGTCCACAACGGCATCATCGAGAACTTCGCCGAACTGCGCCGCGAGCTGGAGAGCCAGGGCCGAACCTTCGAGAGCCAGACCGACACCGAGGTCATCGCCCAGCTGCTGGACGCCGACCTCGCCACGGGCCTGGAGCCGCTGGCCGCCCTGAAGGCGACCCTGGACCGCCTCACCGGCGCCTACGCCATCGCCGTGCTCATCGCGGGCCGCGACGACCTGATCCTGGGCGCCCGGCGCGGCAGCCCCCTGGTGGTGGGCTATGGCTCGGGCGAGATGTTCCTCGGCTCCGACGCCCTGGCCGTCGGCCCCTTCACCACCCGCATCGCCTATCTGGAGGAAGGCGACTACGTCGCCATCGACCACAACACCGCCTCCATCTTCAACGAGCACGGCCAGGCCGTGACCCGGGAGATGCGGGTGGTCTCCCCCTCGGCGGCCCTGGTGGAGCGCGGCAACTACCGGCACTTCATGGAAAAGGAGATCCATGACCAGCCGGACGCCTGCCAGCACACCCTGTCGGCCTATCTCGACCCGGTCACCGGCCGCGCCACCGCCCCCGGTGGCGTCGACTTCGCCAAGGTCGACCGTATCCAGATCATCGCCTGCGGCACCGCCTTCTATGCCGGCCTGATCAGCCGCTACCTGTTCGAGCGCCTGGCCCGCATCCCCGTCGACGTCGAGGTGGCCTCGGAGTTCCGCTATCGCGAGCCGCCGGTCACTCCGGGCACCCTGGCCATCGTCGTCTCCCAGTCCGGGGAGACCGCCGACACCCTGGCGGCCCTGCGCTGGTGCAAGGCCCAGGGCCTGCAGACCGCCGCGGTGGTCAATGTCCACGAGTCCACCATGGCCCGTGAGGCCGACGTCCTCTTCCCCACCCATGCGGGCCCCGAGATCGGCGTGGCCTCCACCAAGGCCTTCACCAGCCAGGTGGCGGCCCTGACGGCGCTGGCCATCGCCGCGGCCGCCGCCCGCAAGACCATCGACGCCGCCGAGGAGGCCCGCCTCTCCAAGCTGCTGCTGGAGGCGCCGCGCCTGATCGCGCAATCCATCGCCGTGGAGGAGACCATCCGCGCCCTGGCGCCCGAGCTCGCCAAGGCCCGGGACGTGCTCTATTTCGGCCGCGGCGCCATGTCGGCCCTGGCCCTGGAAGGCGCGCTGAAGCTCAAGGAGATCAGCTATATCCACGCCGAGGGCTACGCCGCCGGCGAGCTGAAGCATGGCCCCATCGCCCTGATCGACGAGGCCACCCCGGTGATCGTCATCGCCCCCTCCGACGCGCTCTTCGAAAAGACCATGTCCAACATGAGCGAGGTCATGGCCCGCGGCGGCCCGATCATCCTGATCACCGACGCCGAAGGCGCCCGCCACGCGCCCCCCGGGATCAAGGTGATCATCGCGCCCACCTGCGATCCCCTGGTGGCGCCCCTGGTCTTCTCCGCCCCCATCCAGCTGCTGGCCTACCATGTGGCCGTCCAGAAGGGCGCCGACGTCGACCAGCCCCGCAACCTCGCCAAGTCGGTCACCGTCGAGTAGCCGACAGGCAGGACAAGATTTCGCTCAGGCTGTCACACACGCCCGATGGATTTCGCGCGGCGGCTCCTCTAGTCAAAGCCGGACGGAGGACTGAATGACCAAACGCGTGCGCAAGGCCGTACTTCCCGTGGCGGGTCTGGGGACCCGGGTGCTTCCCGGCGCCAAGACCACGCCGAAGAACATGCTCAACATCTTCGACCGGCCGATTCTGTCCTATGTGGTGGAGGAGGCCCGCGCCGCGGGCATCGAGCACATCGTCTTCGTCACCGGCCGCGGCCAGGGCGCCATCGAGGACTATTTCGACGCCAATCCGGAGATCGAGAACGCCCTGGAGGCCAAGGGCAAGACCGATATCCTGGCCGAGGTCCGCGCCGACCTGCCCAAGCCCGGCGGCATGAGCTTCGTGCGCCAGATGGCGCCCCTGGGGCTCGGCCACGCGGTCTGGTGCGCCCGGCACATCATCGGCGACGAGCCCTTCGCCGTCATGCTCCCCGACATGCTGATGGCCGCCGAGGTTCCGGCCCTGGCCCAAGCCGTGGCCGCCTATGAGAAGGTTGGCGGCAACATCATCGCCGTGGAGCCCTGCCCCGAGGGCGAGGCCCACAAGTACGGCATCGTCGCCCTGGAGCGTCAGGACGGCCGGCTGAACCGCATGACCGGCATGGTGGAGAAGCCCGCCCCGGGGACCGAGCCCTCGAACCTGTTCATCTCGGGCCGCTACATCCTGCAGCCGGAAATCTTCGAGCTGCTGGAGCGCCAGGGCAAGGGCGCGGGCGGCGAGATCCAGCTCACCGACGGCATGGCGCAACTGATGAAGGCCCAGACCTTCCACGCCCTGGAATACGAGGGGACCACCTACGACTGTGGCGACAAGATCGGCCTGTTGCGCGCCAACGTCGCCTTCGCCCTGCGCCGCCCCGAGTTCGCCGAGGCCGCCCGGGCCGCGATCCAGGCCCTGCTCTAGGAGGCGGGCCCTTGCGCCTCTTCGTCTTCGGTTACGGCTTTTCCGCCCGCGCCCTGGCGAAGCGCCTGACGCCACAGGGCTGGACCGTGGCCGCCAGCTTCCGCGACGCGGGCGGGGCCGCGCGCCTGGCCGCCGAGGGGATCGAGCCGGTTCCGGTGAGCGACCCCGACGCGATCGCCGCCGAGATGGGCCGGGCCCAGGCGATCCTGATCACCGCACCGCCCACCGAGCTGGGTTGCCCGGCCCTGCCCGCCCTGGTCCGGCCGATGGCGCGGGCCGGCGCCTTTCCCGACTGGATCGGCTATCTCTCCACCACCGGGGTCTATGGCGACCGGCGCGGCGGCTGGGTCTTCGAGGACAGCCGCCTGGCCGCGCAGTCCCTGGAGGGCGCGCGCCGGGTCGGGGCCGAGCGCGATTGGCTCGAGGTGGGCCGCGGCATGGGCCTGACGGTCACCATCCACCGCCTGCCCGGCATCTACGGCCCCGGTCGCTCGGCCTTCGATCGCCTGCGGGAGGGCCGCGCCCGCCGGGTCGCCGCGCCAGGCCAGGTGTTCAGCCGCATCCATGTCGACGACCTGGCCGCCGGCCTGGAGGCCTCCATCGCCCGGCCCCGCGCCGGCGGGATCTACAACCTCTGCGATGACGAGCCGGCTCCCAACAGCGAGGTGGTGGCCTATGCCGCGCGCCTGCTGGGGATGGCGCCGCCGCCGGAGGAGGTCCTCGACCTGGAAGCCCTGGCCCCGTCGGCGCGGCGCTTCTACGCCGAGACCAAGCGGGTCTCCAACGCGCGCGCCAAGGCCGAGCTGGGCTGGCGGCCGATGTATCCGACCTATCGCGAGGGCCTGGCGGCGATCCTGGCCGCTGGGGGCTAGAGTCGCGAGAGCACCCATCCGGCCGCCGCGCAGGCCGCCAGCGTCGGGAGCATGCCGGTCTTGAACCTCAGCATGGCGATCATGGCGGCCAGGCTCAGCACCGCCGCCCGCCAGTCGAGGCTGGCCAGGACCGGCAGATCGGGTCCGACCCCGAACACCGCGACCCGCTTCACCTCTCCGAACAGGGTGTGCAGCGCGAACCAGACCGCCAGGTTGGCGATCACGCCGACCACCGCGGCGGTCACCGCCGCCAGGGCCCCGGCCGCCGCCCGGTGGCCGCGCAGGGCCTCCACATAGGGGGCTCCCAGGAAGATCCACAGGAAGCAGGGGGCGAAGGTGACCCAGGTGGTGAGCAGGGCGCCGAGGCTTCCCGCCAGCAGGGGATCGAGGCCGCCGGGCTGGCGATAGGCGGCCAGGAACCCCACGAACTGCAGGACCAGGATCAGGGGGCCCGGCGTGGTCTCCGCCAGGCCGAGACCGTCCACCATCTCGCCGGGCGCAAGCCAGCCGAAGCCCTCGACAGCGGCCTGGGCCACATAGGTCAGGACCGCATAGGCGCCGCCGAAGGTCACCACCCCCATGGTCCCGAAGAAGCCCGCCAGCCGGGTCCAGACGCTGGTGGGTCCGGTCAGGACGAACAGGGCGGCCAAGGGCGCCAGCCAGAGCGGCAGCCAGACCGCCAGCACCTTCAGCGCCCGGCCGCGCGACGGGACGATATGGGGGGCCTCCCCCCGGGCGATGACCTCGTCCACCAGGCCCGGCGGGCCGTCGTCGCTCTCCTGACCGTGGCCGGCGGTCTGGAACAGGTCCGGCTTCAACCAGCCGGCGAGGCCGGCCAGGGCGATGATCACGGGGAAGGGAACATGCAGCAGATAGAGCCCGACGAAGGCGGCGACCGCCAGGGCCAGCGAGGCCCGACCCTTGAGCGCGCGACCGCTGATGCGGATCACCGCGGCGATCACCACCGCCAGCACCGCCGACTTCACGCCCAGGAACAACGAGGCGGCCAACGGCGTCGCGCCATAGAGGGCGTAGCCGATACTCAGGGCCAGCATCACCAGGGCGCCGGGCAGGACGAACAGCAGGCCGGCCACCAGGCCGCCGGCCGTCCGGTGCATCAGCCAGCCGATATAGATGGCCAGCTGCTGGGCCTCGGGGCCTGGCAGCAGCATGCAGTAGTTGAGCGCGTGCAGGAACCGCCGCTCCCCGATCCAGCGGCGCTCCTCCACCAGCATCCTGTGCATCAGGGCGATCTGGCCGGCCGGACCGCCGAAGCTCAGCAGGCCGATCCGGGCCCAGACCAGGGCGGCCTCCCCGAAGGTCGGCATGCGGGGCGGCGCGGCCGGCTCCATCAGGCGACCTCGTCCAGGGCCGCCAGCAGCCGGGCGATGTCCTGGGGCCGCGACAGCCGGTGATCGCCGTCCTTGATCAGGGTGAAGACCACGTCGTCGCTGTTGAGCGCCTGGGCCAGCGCCAGGGCGTGGCGCCAGGGGACGTCGGGATCGGCCCCGCCCTGCAGGATGCGCACCGGCGCGGTGATCGGCACGGGCCCCGGCAGGATCGACCAGCGGGCGCCGTCCTCCAGCAAGCCGGCCGTGATCGGATAGGGATCTCCGTACTCGGAGGGTCGCATCCAGACCCCGTCCCGGGCCAGGGCCTCGCGGCCCGCCGCGTCGATCCCGGGCGCCATCAGCTTCTCGGTGAAGTCCGGCGCCGGGGCGATCAGCACCATGGCCTTGATCCGCTCGGGCCGCGCGGCGGCGGCCAGGCAGCTGATCCAGCCGCCCATGGAGGAGCCCACCAGCACCAGCCCCCCGGTGGTCAGCTCGTCGAGGACCGCCAGGGCGTCCTCCCGCCAGCGGGTGATGGTTCCCCGCGCGAAGTCGCCGTCGGACTCCCCGTGGCCGAAATAGTCGAAGCGCACGTAGGCCTGGCCCCGCGCCAGGGCCCAGTCCGCCAGGGCCTGCGCCTTGGTCCCGGCCATGTCGGAGCGGAAGCCCCCCAGCCAGACCACCGTGGGCTGCGCGCCCTCCACCCTGCGCCAGGCGATGCGCGCGCCGTCCGGCCGCGCCAGGAATCCGGTTTCTTCGCTCATGCCCGATCAATAGCCCGTGCGCGGGGAGCCGTCAGCGTGCGTCGGGCTTTACGCGCCTCCGCAGTGCGTTATGCAGATGGCCGTGACACTGCCTCCCAACTTCACATTGCTGCAGGTCGTCCCCGAGCTCGAGACGGGCGGCGCCGAACAGACCACGATCGACGTGGCCAACGCCGTGGTGCGCGCCGGAGGCAAGGCCCTGGTGGCCACCCGGGGTGGTCGCATGACCGCGCGACTGGAGGCCGACGGCGGCCGCTTGGCCCAGATGCCGGTGCAGTCGAAGAACCCCCTGGTGATGCTGGGCAACGCCGCCCGCCTGGTGGATCTGATCCGCAAGGAGAATGTCAGCCTGGTCCATGCGCGGAGCCGGGCGCCGGCCTTTTCCGCCTTGTGGGCCGCGCAGGTGACGGGGACGCCTTTCGTGGCCACCTATCACGGCATCTACAACGCCAAGTCCAAGCTCAAGCGCTGGTACAATGCGGTGATGACCCGCGGCGACCTGGTGATCGCCAATTCCGACTACACCCGCGACCACGTCCTGGAGCAGCACGACCTGTCGCCCGACAGGATCGTCACCATCCCGCGCGGGGTGGACCTCGACCTCTTCAATCCGGCCCTGGTGGCGCCTGAGCGCCTCGACGCCCTGCGCGCCGCCTGGGGGATCGCCGCCGACGACCGGCGCATCAAGATCCTGCTGGGGGGGCGCCTGACCCGCATCAAGGGCCACCTGACCATCATCGCCGCCGCCGCCCGACTGAAGGCCCAGGGCCGCGGCGACTTCCTGATCATCTTCGCCGGGGACGACCAGGGCCGCACCGACTATCGCGAGGAGCTGGAGGCCGCGATCGGTGACGCCGGGCTGTCGGCCGAGATCAAGCTGGTGGGCCACTGCGACGACATGCCGGCGGCCTTCCTGCTGTGCGACCTGGCCATCCTGCCCACCACCGTGCCGGAATCCTTCGGCCGCACCGCCGTCGAGCCCCAGGCCATGGGCCGCCCGGTGATCGCCTCGGCCCACGGCGGCGCCACCGAGACCGTGCTGGACGGCAAGACCGGCTGGCTGACCCCGCCCGGCGATGTCGAGGCCTGGGCCGACGCCCTGGCGCTCGCCCTCGACGCCGGTCCCGGCAAACTGGCGAAGATGGGCGAACTGGCCTCCAACCGGGCCCGCCAGCTTTATTCCGCCCAGGCCATGTGTTCGGCCACAATGGCGGCCTATGAACGCGTGCTGGAGGCCAGAGCCCATGGCGCGTGAGATCAAGAAGATCCTGGTGATCAAGCTGTCGGCGCTGGGGGACTTCGTCCTGGCCCTGGCGGCGATGAAGAAGATCCGCGAGGCGCACAAGCGCGCCCACATCACCCTGCTCACCACCCCGCAGTTCGAGGGCCTGGCCAAGAGCTCGCCCTACTTCAACGCCGTGGAGACCGACGGCAAGCCCAACGGCCCCGGCGCGTGGCTGGCCCTGCGCGCCCGGATCAAGAAGGCGAAGTACGACCGGGTCTACGACCTGCAGACCTCCTCGGCCTCGAACCGCATCTTCCAGATGCTGCGGCCCTTCCCGCCCGAGTGGTCGGGGATCGCCATGGGCTGCGCCTTGCCGCACAAGAACCCGCACCGCAACTCCATGCACACCCTGGAGCGTCAGGCCGACCAGCTGAAATACGCCGGCATCTGGCCCGACGCCCCCACCGAGCCGGGCGCCGCCCCGCCGCCGGACCTTTCTTGGGTGCTGCGCAAGGCGCCGCAGGAACGCCCCGTGGCCGGCGGCGTCATGCCCAGGCCCTATGTGCTGTTCATCCCCGGCGGCTCGGCCCACCGGCTGGACAAGCGCTGGCCGGTGGAGCGCTACGGCGAGCTGGGCAAGCTGCTCTACGACCGCGGCTTCGATATCGTCATCCTGGGCGGCCCCCAGGAGAGCGCCGTGGCCCGCCAGATCCAGCGCTATGTCGGCAAGGCTCGCGACCTCACCGGCCGCACCGACTTCGCCCGCATCGCCATCCTGGGCGCCAAGGCCGCCCTGGTGGTGGGAAACGATACCGGCCCCCTGCACCTGGCGGCCGCCACGGGGGCGCCCACCATCGTGCTGTTCTCCAATGCCTCCGACCCCGCCCTGTCGGCCCCGCGCGGCCATGTGGCGGTGCTGCAGGCCGACAATCTCGGCGATCTGGCTGTGGCGAGCGTCGCACAGGCGGCGAATGCTTTGGCGCCAGCCCCCGGCGGTGCTTGATCGCGGGGGTCCGCGCGGTCATATACTAACCGAACGGCCGGAGCGCTTTGCGCGTCCGGTGCGTTAGCCTTGAAATAGCTCACGGAGCAAAAGCCTATTCGCCGCCCCATGCAGGCGCCGCCCGTCAAAGACGGACCGCGCATCAATGATGACATCCGCGTCCCAAAAGTTCTGCTCATCGATCAGCACGGTGAGAAGCAGGGCGTGATGCCGACCTCTTCCGCTCTGGAGGCCGCTGAGGAAGCCGGCCTCGACTTGGTCGAGATCGTGCCGAATGCTGATCCGCCCGTCTGCAAGATTCTGGACTACGGCAAGTTCAAGTTCCAGGAGCAGAAGAAGAAGAACGAGGCGCGCAAGCGGCAGAAGGTGGTGGAGATCAAGGAGATCAAACTCCGTCCCACCATCGACATCCACGACTACGAAGTCAAAGCGCGCTCGATGCACCGCTTCTTCGAAGAGGGCGACAAGGTGAAGGTCACCCTGCGCTTCCGTGGCCGTGAACTCGCCCACCCCGAACTTGGCATGAAGCTGCTCCAGCAGGTGAAGGCCGACTTCGAGCCGGTGGCCAAGGTCGAGTACGAGCCCCGCATGGAAGGCCGCCAGATGATCATGATCCTGGCGCCCCGCTAGGCTTCATCGTCCGAACGATTGAAAGCGGTCGTCCCCCAGGGGCGGCCGCTTTTCTTTGGACCCGCCCCCGCGACAACCGAGCGTCACGCTGGGTCTTTACGCCCTGGGCGGTCCAGCTTAACACCAGATCATTATGTCCCAGTCCGAGCCGTATAAGGCCCCGGCGCCGCGTTTTGCTGCGGCGTCGCTGATAGCCGTTATCTTCATCAACATGCTCGGCTTCGGGATCATCGTCCCGTTGCTGCCCTTCTACGCCAAGTCCTTCGACGCGGCGCCCTGGCAGATCGGGCTGATCTTCGGAGCCTATTCGGTGGGCGCCTTCTTCGGCGAACCCCTGTGGGGCCGGCTGTCGGACAAGTACGGCCGCAAGCCGCTGCTGATCTCCACCATCATGGGCAACTGCCTCTGCTACCTGGCGCTCGCCTTCGCCCCCAATATCTGGGTGGCCTTCGCCATCCGCCTGGTGGGCGGGCTGGCGGCCGGCAACGGCGCGGTGGTCCAGGGCTATATCGCCGACGTCACCCCGCCGGAGAAGCGCGCGCGCCAGATGAGCTATCAGGGCGCGGCCTGGAACGTCGGCCTGATCATCGGTCCGTCGGTGGGGGGCTTCTTCGCCCACGAGGGCATGGGCCCGGCCGGCTTCCGCATTCCCCTGTTCATCGCCTCGGGCCTGGCGGCCCTGTGCGTCATCGCCATCGCCATCGTCATCAAGGAGAGCCGGGTCCGCGAGGAAGGCATCACCCACCGTCCCAGCCGCTGGGCGGCGGTGGGCGAGGCGGTGGGCCATCCGGTGATCGGCCGCATGATGCTGCTGACCTTCCTGGTGGGCTTCGCCTTCACCGGCATCGAGAGCCAGTTCGGCCTCTGGTCCCAGGCCCGCTTCGGCTGGGGCCCGCGCGACATCGCCGTCTGCTTCGCCTTCACCGGCGCCACGGCCTTCTTCTTCCAGACCCTGGTCACCGGCCGGATGTCGGAGCGCTTCGGCGAGGGGGTGATGCTGGCCGTCGGCATGGGAATGACGGCGGTGGCCGCGGCCCTGCAGGTGGTCTCCATCAACGGATACATGACCATCGCGCTCATGTGCCTGACCGCGGCCGGCCAGTCGGTGGCCTTCCCCAATGTGGGCGCGATCATCTCGCGCACCGCCGATCCCCACCGGCAGGGTCAGATCATGGGCCTCAACAACGCCACCGGGGCGCTCGCGCGGGTGACCGGACCGATCTGCGCGGGCCTGATGGTGCCGCTGATGCGGGACGGCCCCTTCATCCTGGGGGCCCTGGTGGTGACGCCGGCCATCCTGCTGGCGCTCTCGGCCACCCGGCGGGCCATCGCGCTCGGCAAGCTGGACGACCCCACGCCGTGAGCCTGACCGCCGAGAAGCAGGACCTGCGCGCGCTCATCATCCTGCTGTCGGTGGTCTTCCTCAACATCGCCGGCTTCGGGGTGGTGATCCCGCTGCTGCCCTTCTTCGGCAAGGCCTTCGACGCCCCGGCCTGGCAGATCGCCCTGCTGTTCTCGATGTTCTCCGCCGGCCAGTTCCTCGGCGAGCCCTTCTGGGGACGGCTGTCGGACCGCGTCGGCCGCCGCCCGGTGCTGATCGTCACCATCGCCGTCAGCGCGCTCTGCTACGTGGCGCTGGCCTTCTCCCCCAACATCCTGGCGGCCTTCGTCGCCCGCTTCGCCGGCGGCTTCTTCGCCGGCAACATCTCGACCCTGCAGGGCTGCATGGCCGACATCACCCCGCCGGAGAAGCGCGCCGGCCGCATGGGGGTGATGGGCTCGGCCTTCTCCATGGGCTTCATGACCGGCCCGGCGCTTGGCGGCCTGCTGGCCCGGCCCGACCTCGGCCCCATCGGCTTCCAGCTGCCCCTGTTCGCCGCCGCTGGCCTGGGCCTGGCCTCGGCGCTGGGGGTGCTGCTTTTCGTGCGCGAGACCCGGCCTGGCACGCCGGACGTGCGGCCCCGGGGCCGCCAGGTGGCCCTGCGCGAGGCCTTCGCCCACCCGGTGATCTCGCGGATCCTGATCATCTCCTTCGTCATCGTCTCGGGCTTCGCCGGCATCGAGGCCACCTACGGCCTGTGGACCGCCGCCAAGTTCGGCTGGGGGCCGCAGCAGATCGGCCTGGCCTTCATGGTCATCGGGGTCATCGGCGCCTTCAGCCAGGGGATCGCCACCGGCTGGCTGGTGGGCCGCTTCGGCGAGCCCCGGGTGCTGATCGCGGGCCTGTGCCTGATGTTCGTCGGCATGCTGGTGCAATTCACCTCCATGGTCCCGGCCCAGGCGGTGCTCGGCCTGGCCATCGTCGGCTTTGGCCAGTCCATCTGCTTCCCCAACCTGGTGGGGCTGATCTCCAAGTCCACCCCGCCCGACCGCCAGGGCGAGATGCTGGGCCTCAACATGTCCAACAATGCGCTCGCCCGCATCGGCGGCCCCATCTATGCGGGCCAGCTCTTTTCCCTGGTCTCGCCGGGCGCCCCCTTCGCGCTCACCGCCATCCTGATCGTGCCGGCCCTGATCCTGGCCCTGCAGGTGATCAAGCGCGTGCCCGTTCGGGCGCCGGCGCCCTAGCGCAGCACCGCCTCCCCACGGCGGTTCCCCGACTCCAAACCCTTGCTTTCCCGCGCCCTTTGCCGTATTCGCCCTCCCCTTCGGAACCGTCTGGCCCAATGGCATGCCAGGACGGTTCATCAATACGCCAGAGGACGGGGCTCACGCTCCGCAGAGAAATGCCGAAACTGAAGACCAAGTCAGGCGCCAAGAAGCGCTTCAAACTCACCGCGTCTGGCATGATCAAGGCCGGCGTGGCGGGCAAGCGCCACCGGCTGATGAGCCACAGCGCCAAGTACATCCGACAAAACCGCGGCACCAAGGTCATGACGGCGTCCGACGCCAAGATCATCAAGACCTACCTGCCCTACGGCCTTTGATCGGAGAACTGACACATGGCACGCGTTAAAAGGGGCGTTGTCGCCCACGCCCGTCACAAGAAGGTTCTTGAGCAGGCCAAGGGCTTCTACGGCCGCCGCAAGAACACCATCCGCGCCGCCAAGGCCGCGGTGGACCGCGCCGGTCAGTACGCCTACCGCGACCGCAAGGTCCGCAAGCGTAACTTCCGCTCGCTGTGGATCCAACGCATCAACGCCGCGGCCCGCATCGAAGGTCTGACCTACGCGACCTTTATCCACGGCCTTGACCTGGCCGGGATCGAAATCGACCGCAAAGTCCTCTCGGACATCGCGGGCAATGACCCGGTCGCGTTCAAGGCCATCGCCGACAAGGTTCGCGCCGCGCTGGCTTGAGGCCCGGGAGCTCATCGCTCCTAAAGCATTCAAAGCCCTTCGGCCGAACCGCCGGAGGGCTTTTTGCTGTCCTCTTTCCGCGCCCTGTCACCCCCTCTAAGAACCGCGTGTCATGACCGCCAAACTCGAAGCCGACCTCACCGCCGCCATCGCCGCGGCCCCCGACCTCGCCGCCCTGGAGGCCGTGCGCGTCGCGGCCCTGGGCAAGTCGGGCGCGATCTCCGACCTGCTCAAGTCGCTGGGGGGCATGAGCCCCGACGAACGCCGCGAGCAAGGCCCGCTGATCAACGGCCTGCGCGACCGCGTCCAGGCCGCCATCGCCGACCGCAAGGCGGGCCTGGAAGCCGCCGAGCTGGACGCCCGCCTGGCCGCCGAGCGCGTCGACCTCTCCCTGCCGCCGGCGCCCCGCCGCAAGGGGAGCGTTCACCCGACCATGCAGGTGATGGACGAGATGATCGCCATCTTCGCCGAGATGGGCTTCGCCCTGGCCGAGGGGCCGGACATCGAGACCGACTTCAACAACTTCACGGCGCTCAACTTCCCCCCCAAGCACCCGGCCCGGGAGATGCACGACACCTTCTTCCTGCCGGAGGACGCGAACGGCGAGCGCAAGGTGCTGCGCACCCACACCAGTCCGGTGCAGGTCCGCGTGATGAACCGCACCAACCAGAAGCCGGCCGCCCCGTGGATCGCGGCCGGCCAGGAGCCGCCGATCCGCGTCATCGTGCCGGGCCGCACCTTCCGCAAGGATAGCGACCAGACCCACACCCCGATGTTCCATCAGATCGAGGGCCTGGTGATCGACAAGGCCATCCACATGGGCCACCTGAAATGGACCCTGGAGACCTTCCTTGGCCGGTTCTTCGAGACCCCGGACGTGGTCACCCGCTTCCGGCCCCACCACTTCCCCTTCACCGAGCCCAGCGCCGAGATGGACGTCCAGTGCGACCGCTCCGGGGGCGAGGTGAAGATCGGCCAGGGCAAGGACTGGCTGGAGATCCTCGGCTGCGGGATGGTCCACCCCAACGTGCTGCGCAACTGCGGCCTGGATCCCGACGTCTGGCAGGGCTTCGCCTTCGGCTGCGGCGTCGACCGCCTGGGGGTGCTCAAATACGGCATGCCCGACCTGCGCGACATGTTCGCCAGCGATGTCCGCTGGCTGCAGCACTATGGCTTCTCGGCCTTCGCCGCCCCCAATCCCGCCACCGGCCTGAGCTGAGGAGCGCGTCATGAAATTCACCCTCTCCTGGCTGCGCGAGCACCTCGACACCGACGCCACCGCCGCCCAGGTGGTGGAGGCCATGACCATGGCCGGGCTGGAGGTCGAGCATGTCGACGATCCGGCCGCCAAGCTCGCCGCCTTCACGGTCGCCAAGATCGTCGAGGCCGTGCAGCATCCCAACGCCGACCGCCTGCGGGTCTGCCAGGTGGACACCGTGGACGGCCGCAAGGAGATCGTCTGCGGCGCCCCCAACGCCCGGCCGGGCCTGACCACCATCTACGCCCCCATCGGCGCCTATGTGCCGGGCCTGGGCGTCACCCTGGTCGAGAAGCCGGTGCGCGGCGTGGTCTCCAACGGCATGCTCTGCTCGGCCTCCGAGCTGGAGGCCGCCAGCGAGTCAGACGGCATCATGGACCTGCCGGACGGCCTGGCGGTGGGAACCCCCGCCGCCGTGGCGCTCGGCCTGGAGGCGGTGATCGACTTCGAGGTCACCCCCAACCGCCCCGACTGGCTGGGGGTGGTGGGCATCGCCCGCGACCTCGCCGCCGCCGGCCTCGGGACCCTGAAGGACGTTTCCATCGCCCCGGTCCCCGGGACCTTCCCCAACCCCATCGCGATCAAGCTGCCCGCGCCGGACGCCTGCCCGGCCTTCGCCGGCCGGCTGATCCGCGGCGTGAAGAATGGGCCCTCCCCGGCCTGGCTGGCGCAGCGCCTGACCTCCATCGGCCTGCGCTCCATCAACACGCTCGTCGATATCACCAACCTGATCACCCACGACCGCGCCCGGCCGCTGCACGTCTATGACGCCGCCAAACTGACCGGCGGCTTCGTCGAGGCCCGCCTGGGCCGCGAGGGCGAGGAGGTCCCGGCCCTGGACGGCAAGACCTACGCCGTGACGCCCGAGATCTGCGTCATCGCGGACGCCTCCGGCGCCATCGGCCTGGGCGGGGTCATGGGCGGCGAGAGCACCGGCTGCTCGGAGGCCACCACCGATGTCTTCGTGGAAAGCGCCTGGTTCGACCCGATCCTCACCGCCCAGACCGGCCGCACGACGGGGATCAATTCCGACGCCCAGTACCGCTTCGCCCGCACCGTGGACCCGCAGTCCCTGGTCCCCGGCCTGGAGCTGGCGACGAAGCTGATCCTGGAGCTCTGCGGCGGCGAAGCCTCCGAAGTGACCTATGCCGGCGAGGCGCCCGCCCCGCCGACCGCGCTCACCTTCGACCGGACCTATGTGAAGCAGCTTTCCGGTCTGGATATCGGGAACGCCCGGATCGACGAGATTCTCACCAAGCTCGGCTTCGCCATCGCCGGCGACCAGGTCACCCCGCCCTCCTGGCGCCGCGACGTCGAGGGCAAGGCCGACCTGGTGGAGGAGGTGGCCCGCATCCAGGGCTATGACGCCCTGCCCGCCACGCCCCTGCCCGAGATCGCCCGGGCCGCCGGCGGCGTGCTCACCGTGCGCCAGGGCCGCGTCCGCGTGGCCCGCCGCGCCATGGCCGCCCGCGGCTATGCCGAGACCATCACCTGGAGCTTCCTGGCCCAGGCGAGCGCCAGGCTGTTCGGCGGCGGCGATCCCAGGCTGGTGGTGACCAACCCCATCGCCTCGGACCTGGACTGCATGCGGCCCTCGATCCTGCCCAACCTCATCGAGGCGGCCGGCCGCAACGCCCGGCGGGGCTTCCCCGACGCCGCCCTGTTCGAGATCGGCCCGCTCTATCGCGGCGACGCGCCTGAGGATCAGGTGACGGTGCTGGCCGCCCTGGTGGCCCCCCACCCGCCCCGGCGCTGGGACGGCGCCAGGTCCGATCCGCTGTTCGACCTGAAGGGCGACCTGATGGCGATCCTGGAGGAGATCGGCGCGCCGAACCTGCAGCTGGTCCAGGGCGCCAGCTCCGACTGGTGGCATCCGGGCCGCTCGGCCCGCCTGCAGCTGGGCCCCAAGACCGTGGTGGCCGAGTTCGGCGAACTGCACCCCCGCGCCCTCAAGGCCCTCGACGTCGACGGCCCCCTGCTGGCCTTCGAGCTCAACCTCGACGCCCTGCCCGAGGGCAAGAAGAAGTCCGGCAAGTCCCGGCCGGCCCTGGACGCCTCGGCCCTGATGCCCCTGTCGCGGGATTTCGCCTTCGTGGTGGGCGCCGACGTCCCGGCCGGCGACCTGGTCCGCCCGATCCTGGCCGCCGACAAGGCTCTGATCTCCGAGGCCCGGGTCTTCGACGTCTATTCCGGTCCCGGCGTGCCGGAGGGCTCCAAGTCGGTGGCCGTCGAGGTCCTGGTCCAGCCCCGCGACAAGACCCTCACCGAGCCGGAGATCGAGGCCCTGTCGGCCAGGATCGTGGCGGCGGCGGAAAAGACCGTGGGCGCCAAGCTGCGGAGCTGAGGCCCCTCTACTCCCGGCCCTCGGTCAGGCGCTCGCGGGCCTCGCGCTCGACGTCGGCGATCAGGGCGTCGGCAGCGTCGTTCTTGGTCTCGAGCACCGGGTGGGGCGCCGGCTCGTGCCGGCTGCCGGCCTTCAGGCCCAGGGCCGTGAAGGCCTCGCCGCCCTCCTGGCCGAACAGGCTGCGCACCCGCAGATCCATCTGCGGGAAGGGGATCTCGATCTGGGCCGAGCGCAGGGCGTCCTCGATGGCCCAGGTATAGGCCGCGTGCATGGCCGCCGGTCGCTTCACCGCGTCGAAAGTCGGCCACACCACCAGCTCGAAGTTGAGCGCCGAGTCGCCGAATCCGATGAGCCAGACCTGGGTCTTGCGGTCCTCGGTCTCCGGCAGGGTGAAGGGGGTGGCGCGGGCAGCCTGGATCACCACGTCGCGCACCAGGGCCTTGTCGACCCCGTAGGCCACCGAGAAGGGCACATGGATCCGCCGGGTGCCGCCCTTCAGGGTCCAGTTGATCACCTGGCTCTCGATCAGCTTGGAATTGGGGATGACGACATTGAGCCCGTCATTGGTGCGCACCCGCGAGGCCCGCGGCCCCACCTCGGCGATCACGCCGCGCACCCCGTTCTCCAGCTCGATGAAGTCGCCGACATGGACGTGCGGATCGAAGATCATCACCAGGCCCGAGACAAACTCGCGGACGATCCCCTGCAGGCCAAGGCCCACCCCCACCCCCAGGGCGCCGGCGAAGACCGCCAGCGAGGTCAGGTCGATCCCCAGGGTGGACAGGGCCACGAAGAGCCCGGCCAGGACCAGGCCGTACCCCGACAGCTTCTCGACGATATAGATGATCGGCCGTCCGGCGCGGACGCGGCCGCGCCATCGGCCGAGCCCCCCCGACACCAGGCGCGCGGCGAAGAATCCCGCCGCGACAATGGCCGCGGCCACCGCCAGCTTGCCGGCCGGGACCAGCCATTGGCCGGTGGTGAACCAGGCCCAGACCGTGGCCGAGAGCTTCTCCAAGCGCGCACTCCTGCAAGGCGCCCGACGCGCCGGCGTCGGGACACTGTCTTCCCAGAGCTACGCCGTGACGGCGGACTGGTTCCCGTGAGCGCGCTTGAAACCCGGTCGGAGGCCCTCCATACAACCTGTATGTCCACGCCCGCCCCGACGCCGACCCACCGCCCCAAGCCCGTCCTCGAACGCTGGCTGGAGACCGGCCTGTTCCGCTCGCGCTGGCTGATGGCGCCCTTCTATGTGGGCCTGATCCTGGCCCTGGCGGGACTGGTCATCGTCTTCTTCAACGAGGCCTGGCACGAGCTCAGCCACATCACCTCGATGAGCCCGGAGGAGGCCATCCTCATGGCGCTCTCCCTCATCGACCTGTCCCTGGCCGGCAACCTGCTGCTGATCGTCACCTTCTCGGGCTATGAGAACTTCGTCTCCAAGATCGACACCGGCGACGACGAGGACCGCCCCTCCTGGATGGGGACGGTGGATTTCTCAGGCCTGAAGATGAAGCTGATCGCCTCCATCGTGGCGATCTCGGGCATCGCCCTGCTGCGGGCCTTCATGCGCCTGTCGGAGAACGAGCCGATCCCCGACCGCACCCTGGCCTGGCTGGTGGGCATCCACCTGACCTTCGTGGTCTCAGGCGTCATGCTGGCCCTGATGGACCTGCTGGCCTCCAAGACCGACAAGCACTAGGTCTCGGCGGCGCGATCCGCCGGCCCTAGAAGGGCCAGGCCCGCCGCTTCCGGCTGAATCCGAGATAGCCGATATTGGCGCCGAGGCGCAGGCCGACCCCGGCGCGGATCGGGGCCAGGATCACGTCGTCGGACCGCAGGTAGTTCACCCCCAGCCCGCCCACCAGATAGGCCGAGCCCTCCACCCCCGGGAAGCGCTGGAACAGCACCTCCGGATATTGGAGATTGTAGCAGAGGGTGAAGACGCGGGACGCGTTGCCGCCCAGGTCCCAGCCCACCGACGGGCCCTGCCAGTAGACCTCGATCGGCTGGCGGTTCTTCATGTAGAGCAGGCCATGGCCGTAGCGGGCGCCGATGGAGATCGCGCCCGAGGCCTCCTGGCCGGCGATATAGGCCGTGGGCCGGCCGTTCTCCTTGAACACCCGCTCGATGGCCCCGCCGGCGGCTTCGGCCGTCACCCCCAGGAAGTCGGAGACGTTGTTGACCATCTCCTCGCGGGTGAAGGGCTCGGCCGGCGTCGGATAGTCGGGGGTCTGGCTGGGGGGCGGCGGCCCGCCCTGGGTCTGAGTCTGGGCCTTGGCGGCCCCGGCGGCGCTCAGCGTGGCGAGGCCTGAAGCGATCAGTGTGCGGCGATCCATGGCGGGTCCTTGATGACGGCGAGGCGAGCCTCCCATCCCTCGGCGCCATCAATGCGGCGGCCCAGCTTAACGTCCGATTAAGCATGATCGGCGGCGGACCCTCGCAGGGGCCGCCGAATGTGCTAGAGGCTGGCGCACCATGAGCACGCCTCTCTCCCACATCCGCAACTTCTCCATCGTCGCCCATATCGACCACGGCAAGTCGACCCTGTCCGATCGCCTGATCCAGGAGACCGGCGGCCTCACCAAGCGTGAGATGACCGAGCAGGTCCTGGACAACATGGAGATCGAGCGCGAGCGCGGCATCACCATCAAGGCCCAGACCGTCCGCCTCGAATACAAAGCCAAGGACGGCGAGACCTATGTCCTGAACCTGATGGACACCCCCGGTCACGTCGACTTCGCCTATGAGGTCAGCCGCTCGCTGGCCGCCTGCGAAGGCTCGATCCTGGTCGTCGACTCCTCGCAAGGCGTCGAGGCCCAGACCCTGGCCAACGTCTATCAGGCGATCGACAACAATCACGAGATCGTCCCAGTCCTGAACAAGATCGACCTGCCCGCGGCCGAGCCGGAACGGGTGCGTCAGCAGATCGAGGACGTGATCGGCATCGACGCCTCTGAAGCGGTGCTCTGCTCGGCCAAGACCGGCGAAGGCATCGCCGAGGTGCTGGAAGCAGTGATCGCCAGATTGCCGCCGCCCAAGGGCGACCGTGACGCGCCGCTGAAGGCGCTGCTGGTCGACGCCTGGTACGACCCCTATCTCGGCGTCGTGGTCCTGGTCCGCGTGCTCGACGGCGTCCTGCGCTCGGGCATGAAGGTCCGGATGATGAACGCCGGCGCCAACCACCAAGTGGACAGGATCGGGGTCTTCACCCCCAAGCAGACCGAGGTCGCTGAGCTTGGTCCCGGCGAGATCGGCTACATCACCGCCCAGATCAAGCAGGTCGCCGACGCCGCCGTCGGCGACACGATCACCGAGGAAAAGCGTCAGACCGAGAAGGCCCTGCCGGGCTTCCGGGTCGCCCAGTCGGTGGTGTTCTGCGGCCTGTTTCCGGTGGACGCCGCCGACTTCGAGGACCTGCGCGCCGCCATCGGCCGCCTGCGCCTGAACGACGCCTCCTTCACCTACGAGATGGAAACCAGCGCCGCGCTGGGCTTCGGCTTCCGCTGCGGGTTCCTGGGGCTGCTGCACCTGGAGATCATCCAGGAGCGCCTGAGCCGCGAGTTCGACCTCGACCTGATCGCGACCGCGCCCAGCGTGGTCTACAAGATCGGCCTCACCGACGGCTCGGAGATGGAGCTGCACAACCCGGCCGACCTGCCCGATCCGGTGAAGATCTCCACCATCGCCGAACCCTGGATCAAGGCCACCATCCTGACCCCCGACGAGTATCTCGGCTCGGTGATCAAGCTCTGCCAGGACCGCCGCGGCGAGCAGCGGGAACTCTCCTATGTCGGCTCCCGCGCCCTGGTGGTCTACGACCTGCCGCTGAACGAGGTGGTCTTCGACTTCTACGACCGGCTCAAGAGCGTCTCCAAGGGCTACGCCTCCTTCGACTACGCCATCGAGGACTACCGGGTCGGCAACCTGGTGAAGATGTCCATCCTGGTGAACTCCGAGCCGGTGGACGCGCTCTCCATGCTGGTCCACGCCGACCGCGCCGAGGCCCGCGGCCGCGGCATGGTGGAGAAGATGAAGGACCTCATCAGTCCCCACATGTTCCAGATCCCGATCCAGGCGGCCATCGGCGGCCGGATCATCGCCCGCGAGACCGTGCGCGCCTTGCGCAAGGACGTGACGGCCAAGTGCTATGGCGGTGACATGAGCCGCAAGCGCAAGCTGCTGGACAAGCAGAAGGCCGGCAAGAAGCGCATGCGCCAGTTCGGCAAGGTGGAGATTCCGCAGGAAGCCTTCATCGCCGCCCTGAAGATGGACGCGGATTAGGCTGACGCCACAGGGCGGCGTTGTGGAATAACCCGATTTTGGGCTAGGCTTGGCGCTTCAACGGTCCGCGCGCGGCTGACACTCAGCCTGGCGGTGGCCGGCTAGAGACCCTTGTCATGTCCCAGCGCGTCCTTCGTCGCCTCGCCGCGGTCGCCGCCATCTCGAGCCTCGCGGGTCTCGCCCAAGCGCAGGAGCCGGTGACCGTCTCGCCAGGCGCTAGGCTCGCGGCCCTGCGAAACGGGGTCGTGTCCCTGCACCCGGAGGTGAACAGCCTGACGGTGCTGGCCAGGAACCAGCCGGCCCTGAGCGACCAGGCCAACACCCTGCGGGTCAAGTACGTCCCCCGCGCCCATGACCTCCCGACGGCCGGCGGGGTCAATCGACTGGCCTGCAGCGCCGAGCCCGGCGGGCCGGGCTACAACTGCACGCCCCTCCCGATGTCGGTTCCCGGCGAGCCCCTGGGCGCAGGAACGCGGGCCAAGCCGCCGAAATAGGCCTCAGCCGTCCAGCTCCGGATAGTGGCGGAAGATCCCCGCCTCGTTGAAGGGGATGCGGCGGGGCGAGGCCAGGTAGGCCGCGATATTGGGCCGCGCGCGCACCCGCTCGGCCAGCGCCAGGACCCTCGGAAGCTCCGCGCCCGCCCGCGCCATGGCCCTGGGGAAGGCGTAGGTCAGGCCCTCCACCACCTGAAACAGCGACAGGTCGGCATAGGTCGCTGCGTCCCCGGTCAGCCAGTCCCCCTGAGCCGCCAGGATCGTCTCGAACCAGCCCAGGTACTTGGGAATGCGATGGTCGCGGAAGGCCTCCGCGCGCGCCTTGGCGGCGTCCTTCTGGTCTTCGTAATAGGCGCCGACGTCCAGGGGATGGTGGGTGTCGTGGGCCTCGGCTGTCAGGTCGGTGATCGTCAGCTGCATCTGGTTGACCCAAAGCCGCCCGGCCTCGTCCTGCGGCGCCAGGTTCAGCTTGGGTCCCAGGTGCAGCAGGATGTTGGCCGTCTGGCCGATCACCCGCTCGCCGTCCGCCAGGAAGGGCGGGGCGAAGGGCGGCGGATCGGCCTTGGCCATGCGGGCCATCAGGGCCCGTTCGCCCCCGCCCTCGGCCGCCGTCCCGCGGGCCACGTCGCGATAGGGCGCGCCAGCGTCCTCCAGGGCCAGGCGCACGAACTCGCCCCGCCCCTGGATGCCCGGCCAATAGTGCAGCTCATAGGTCACGTCGTCGTCCTTGCCCGAGGGCCAGGCCCTCGCCTAGAAAGCGCCATCAAGCTTGGCTATGCAGCCGCCATCACTGAGGAGTTTTCGATGCGTAAGGTTCTGGTTCTCGCCGTCACCGCCGCCGCCCTGCTCACCGCGGCCTGCAACACCGTCTCCGGCGTGGGCCGGGATGTCTCCGCCGCCGGCAAGGCCGTCACCGGCGCCGCCGACGACGCCAAGCACTAGGGCTAGGGTCAGGCGTCCTCCTCGCGGGACGCCGCCTGCGCGATCTTGATCCGGTCCTCCGGCGGCGACAGCGCCGGATCGGCCTGCGCCATCTTGTCCTCGGCGGGCGTGGTGGGGCCGGTGTGGCCATGCACGCCCTTGTCGCTCGTCGGGGCCGGTCGGTCGGAATTCATGAGCCTTCTCCGCGTCTTGCTCATCAATGGGTTGCGCGGGTGAGACGTTCCCGCTGGCGCGGTGGGACCTAACGACGCGCCACAAATGGGGAACCCCAAGCCCCGCCTGGGATTGCGAAGATCATGTACCCTATGCGACCGCCCGTCACCTTGGACTCCTCCGGTCCGGCTCCCCATATGCCGGCCATGTCCCGTCACGAACCTCCCACCCTGATCCAGGCCATGACCCGCGGCCTCCGCGGCAAGTGCCCCCACTGCAATGAAGGCGCCCTCTATTGGCGCTACCTGAAGGTCGAGCCCCGCTGCCAGGCCTGCGGCCACGACCTGTCCCAGTACCCCGCCGACGACGGCCCGGCCTATTTCACCATCCTCATCGTCGGCCACCTGCTGGTGGCGCCCCTGCTGTTCTTCCCGATCATCTGGCAGGCGCCCACCGCCATCATGGTGCCCGCCACCCTGATCCCGCTGGCCGGCGCCACGCTCGCCCTGCTGCCCCGGGTCAAGGGCGCCTTCATCGGCCTGCTCTACATCCTTCGGGTCAAGGAGCGGGACGCCCACCTGCACACCGCCGACATGGCCGATTAGAGCGTGACAGCCTGAAGTGGACACCGGTTCAGGCGCCCGTCACGCTCTAAACATAAGAGGACGAGCCTGTTCATCCGTTTCAGATGAGTCCATCTGAAACGGACAGGCTCTAAACTCCAGGGGGCAACCTTCCCCGGCGACGCTCGTTTCTGCGCCTGAACGCCCGGCCAACCGGCCAGGCTCAAGGGAGGCTAGACGCCATGTCGCTGGGGACCATCCTACTCATCATTCTCGTGCTCGCCCTGATCGGCGCCCTGCCCACCTGGGGCCACTCGCGCTCCTGGGGCTACATGCCGTCGGGCGGGCTTGGCCTGGTCCTGGTGATCGTGCTGATCCTGGTCCTGTTGGGCCGCATATAGGCAGACCGGCCTTCGCTTAGGTCAAAACACCCTCTAGCATCCCCCCGAGCCAGTTTCGTTCGGGGGGATGTATGACGGTCACGGAGAGCGGCGGCGAGCTTTCGCCCGAGGCGATGGCGCCCGGGCTGACGCCGCTGCAGCGCGCCAAGGCGATCCTCGGCGGGTCGGCCGGCAATTTCGTCGAGTGGTACGACTGGTTCGCCTACTCCTCCTTCACCCTCTATTTCGCCAAGCACTTCTTCCCCAAGGGCGATGAGACCGCCCAGCTGCTGCAGGCCGCCGCGGTCTTCGCCGTGGGCTTCCTGGCGAGGCCCATCGGCGCCTGGTTCATGGGGCTCTACGCCGACCGCGCCGGCCGCAAGAAGGCGCTCACCGTCTCGGTCTCGATGATGTGCGCCGGCTCCTTCGCCATCGCCATCATCCCCGACTACGGCATGATCGGGACCGCCGCGCCGGTGGCCCTGGTCCTGGCCCGCCTGGTCCAGGGCCTGTCGCTCGGCGGTGAGTACGGCGCCAGCGCCACCTACATGTCCGAGATGGCCGGCAAGAAGCGCCGCGGCTTCTGGTCCAGCTTCCAGTTCGTCACCCTGATCATGGGCCAGCTCACCGCGCTCGGCGTCCTGATCCTGCTGCAGAACGTCCTGCCCAAGGCCGACCTGGAGGAATGGGGCTGGCGCATTCCCTTCGCCATCGGCGGGGTCCTGGCCATCGTGGTGTTCTGGATCCGCACCGGCCTGGAGGAGAGCCAGTCCTACCTCACCGCTCAAGCCGAGGGGGCCGAGCGCTCGCGGACCATGCTGCTGTTCGCCAAGTTCCCGAAGGAGACGGCGACCATCTTCGCCCTCACCTCCGCCGGCTCCTTGGCCTTCTACGCCTACACGACCTACATGCAGAAGTTCCTGGTCAACACCTCGGGCTTCTCCAAGGACGCCGCCACCGGGGTCACCGCCGCCGCGCTCGGGGTCTACATGTTCGCCCAGCCGGCCTTCGGGGCGCTGTCGGACAAGGTCGGCCGCAAGACCACGCTGGCGGCCGCCTTCCTGCTGGGAACGATCTTCACCTATCCGATCTTCTCCCAGATCGCGGTGACAAAGGACCCGATGATGGCCTTTGGCCTGATGTGCGCCCTGGTGCTGATCCTGTCGGGCTACACCGCCGTCAACGCGGTGCTGAAGGCCGAGCTGTTCCCGGCCCACGTCCGGGCCCTGGGCGTGGCCCTGCCCTACGCCACCGCCAACGCCATCTTCGGCGGCACGGCGGAGTACGTCGCCCTCTGGTTCAAGAAGGAGGGCATGGAGAGCGGCTTCTACGTCTATGTCGCCAGCATCATGGGCCTGGCCTTCCTGGTGGCCCTGACCCTCCGCAACACCAACCGCCACAGCCTGATCACCGAGGACTGACCGCGTGAAACTCTCGCCCCTCGACCTCACCGCCCTGATCGTCTTCCTGGTGGTCTGGCTGGCCTATGAGCCCCTGCTCAAGGTCGTGGCGCGGGGCAAGGGCGCCATCACCACCGACATGACCGTCATCCGGGTGGCCTGGATGAGGAACATGGCCGGGCGCGAGAACAAGTTCATGGACGGCCAGCTGCTGGGCCACGCCCTGAACTCGGCCTCCTTCTTCGCCTCCTCAAACCTGATCCTGATCGCCGCCGCCGCGGGCGTGCTGTTCGGGGGCGAATCCACCTTCCGCAGCGCCTCGAGCCTGATCGCCATCCAGACCTCCTCGCGCCTGCTGTTCGAGGGCCAGATCGCCCTGGTCTTGGTGGCGCTCGCCCGCGGCCTGCTCGACTTCATCTGGGCGATCCGGCAGATGAACTACTGCATCGCCGCGGTCGGGGCCGCCCCCGACACCGAGGACCAGGCCTTCAAGACCGCCTATGGCGAGGCCGCCGCCCGCCTGCTCAATCCGGCGCTCTCGGCCTTCAACGCCGGGGTGCGGGGCTACTACTTCGCCCTGGCAGCGGCGGCCTGGCTGTTCGGACCCATCGCCTTCATGCTCGCCACCCTGGGCGCCGTCAGCCTGCTGCTCTGGCGCCAGCGCCGCTCCAAGGCCGCCGGCGCCATCTCCGACCTCCGCAAGCTGCTGCAGGGCGGCTAGAGCATTTTCCGATAAGTGTGAAACGGTTATCGGATCGAAAAATGCTCTAATCTTTTGAATTAGAGTCCCAGCTCTTTCCTCTGCGCCCGCGTCAGCTTGGCGGCCACCAGGCCGTGCGCCGTCTTCAGCCAGTCGGCGACCTCGTCGGCGTCCAGCGCCTCCAGGTCGTCGAAGGACACCCACCTGGCCCGCGCCAGATAGGGCGCCGGCTTGGCCATGCCGCTCTGGGTCATCACCTCGTAGGCCAGGTCCGTGACCTTGAACATCAGGCCGCCGGCCAGGCCGGCGATGGCGAAGATCTTGCCGCCCACCTTGTAGACGTCGCTGCCGCCCCACTGGACGACCTTGGCGGCCCCGAGCAGGGCCAGGCAGGTCTTGTCCAGCTCCGCGGGGGTCAACGGGCAGCCTCCTCGACGGCGTTGCGCGGCCGCCAGGATAGGGCTTGGCCGACCCGATCCCAACCATCTTGCGGCCGCGACCGGACGCCGCTTGCCCCGGCAACCTTCATGAGTTATTGCCCGCCTTCCGCGAAGGGCCTGGCGCCCCTCGCGGCGGCCGGTGAGGTGGCGGAGTGGTCGATCGCGCACGCTTGGAAAGCGTGTTTAGGTGAAAGCCTAACGAGGGTTCGAATCCCTCTCTCACCGCCAAAACTTCCCTTTATTTAGGGAAATCAGCGACTTATCGAGCGGCTCAACTCTCGGGCCAACCGCTTGGTACACGCTACTGGTACACATCCTCGGGACTGAGGGAAGAATATCGGTCCTGGTCGCTGCTCAGTTAGCAGTTGCCATCTGGGGTTCGCCGCCGTGAGCGGAGTACGTCCCCCGTATCTCCAACGTCGTCAGGGCATCTTTCATCTGCGCGTGCGGGTGCCTGACGGTTTGAAGCTACGGGTTGGGCTGCTCGAAGTTCGGCGTTCTCTACGTGTCACGTCTGCCGACAGCGCCCGCCTCCTAGCTCCGACGTACGTCGCGCGCTTGAAAGAGGTGTTTGCAATGGCCGAAGCAATTGAACTCCCGAAAGGCGAGGCTCGCGCCCTCATCAAAGCGTGCTTCGCTGATCTCGCGTCCCGAGCCCAGACGTTCGCCCCCCGATCCTCTGACCCGATGGCAGAAGTTAGCGAGCAACGACACTGGGCGCAGGAGAGCGTCGGCGACCTCGAACGTCAGGTTTCCCGGCATCAATTCGAACCGTGGGTGGAGGAGCACGCGAACAGGTTCCTTCGAGCCCATGGCCTTGCCTCGGACCAGCTTAACGCGACATCGAAACTGGACGTGATAAGCGGCGTGGCGCGCGCTTTGGCCGAGGAACAGCGCCTATTCCTCTATCGGCTTGAGGAGCGCCTGCTGCCTTACCAGGTTCAAGACCCCCTGTTCGAGGGGGTTCGGATGAGGGACTTCCCACCGGCTGCGGCTCAAGCCGCAGTCCAGGACAGGACTACAATCGGCCCAACGCTGACCGAACTGGCAGCCAAATACTTCGTCGCCAAGAAGCGTAGCTGGGTGGGTAAAACGCACGCGAATCGAACTCGGCAAATCGAGTTCCTGATCGAGCACATTGGAGCAGATGTCCCGGCTTCGGAGATCAACGCCGGTCACCTCAGAGGCTATAGAGATGCGGTCCAACGGCTGCGACGCAATCACCACGTCGGAGCGGCCAAGGCATTTTCAGGGCGGCAAACCGATGACGAGTCGGCCCGCGTTTCGGCAAAAACAGCGTCTCTCTTGTTTGAAACTGCCAAAGCCTTTTTCAACTGGGCGAAAGCTGAAGGATACGTCGCCGAGAACCCCGCCACAGGGCTCCGCGTGGAAATGCCCAAGGCGTCAAAGTCAAGGAAGGCACGTCGGCCTTTCAGGCCTGAGGAGTTGGATATCCTCTTTTCAGCGCCCGTTTTCACTGGGTGCAAGTCTGTAGCGCGTCGGCACGACGTAGGCCCGAAGGTCATCCGTGACGCACACTTCTGGATTCCTCTGATTGCCTTTGTCACCGGAGCCAGGCTGGGGGAGATCGTCCAGTTGCATGTCGGCGACGTTCACCTTTCCGGCCCGGTTCCTTTCATCGAGATCACGGACGAGGACGGAGGAGCCCTCGGCAGCGGAGAGGAAAAGCACGTAAAATCGACTGCTGGAATGCGCAAAGTCCCAATCCATCCCGACCTGCTTGCCGCAGGATTCGGGGACTTCGTCGCCAAACGTGCTGACGACCGACGAGCATCAAAGCGGCTTTTTTATGAGGTCGCCTATGGTGCGGATGGCGTCGCATCGACCGTCTTTTCAAAGTGGTTCGCCCGTCTCATGGACAAGGTTGGCCTCAGCGACCCCACGCTTGTTTTCCACTCATTCCGTCACAACGCCGAGGACGCCCTGCGGAACGCGCGGCAGCCTCAGTATGTGATCGACCGGATCATTGGGCACTCGGACGGCGCGACGAGCTCGCTTTACGGGGAAGGTGTCTCTCTGCAAGTCATGTCCGAGGCAATCGGCTCCCTCGCCTTTACGACCAAGATGCGCGAGGCACTTTGCTAAGCAGCGGCTACGTGATGCGACGAAATGCGTGGTGTAGTGAAATTGATTTCACAACCTGCACTGAGGATATCTCCGGATAGTGGCGCTTTTCGCCCATCAAGCACTTGACGATGCGGGCAATCCCGACCTATCGAGGCTTATCGCGCCTCATGGATGGCGGAGTCAGGTTTTCCTGGCTGACCAGCGCGACTGGCTCTGAGCGTCCCTCAGAGTTGGTTGCTTGTTCGTCCATGGAGCTACTGATGCACGCCAAGTTCGTGAATACCGCCGGAGCCGCCGCATTCGTCGGCGTTTCCTCCTCGACGTTGGAACAATGGCGTCGCAAGGGGATCGGACCCGCCTTCGTGAGGAAGGGTCCCAAACTCATCCTCTATGTAAAGGCCGATCTGGAGACCTACCTGGAGAACCTCCCAAGGCAGGGAGGTTAGGAATGGCTTGGGATAATGTCGGCGAGAACGCCCCTTGGGTGAATGAGGCCATTTCCAATCAGATTGTCGCGAGCAAGCGGCTTGCGCTGGCGTCGATAGGGAAAGCCGCAGCGGTATTTGGGGAAGATTGGACTCCACAAAACCGGGAGTGGGTGAAGCGTAGCGCCTTCACATATGCCCGCGAACTCACCTCTTTGGCGAAAGCCACCGCGTCGACCTCTAAGGAGCGGCGCGATCTTACGCGACGTGTGCTGCAATCATCCGCTGGGCGGACCTGTGTCCTGATCCATGCCGCTTCAAAGCGGGGGCTCACGCTCACCCGGTCGGGCCTAGAGAAGCTGTCCTCGGAAATTTGGCCCTGGAAAGATTGCGGCGAGGCGGTGCGCGTCTGCCTGAAGGAGAAACCCGATGGCACGCATCGCCCGACCGTAGACCTAGGTGTCAGACGATTGGCACTCTCTTATCTCGCCGGGCACGTGCTGCGCGCCATTTGGGGGGTTGCCCCCGATGAGTTCAATCGTCGGGGCAAGGGAACGCACGCTGCTGTGGGTTTTCTGATGAGAGCGATTGAGAATGACCGACCGTGGGCCTTCACCGCGGACGTGAAAGACTTCTACCCCTCGATCCGGCACGAGGTGGTGAAGAAGTTCGTCCCATTGCCGGAAAACGTGATCTCGAACTGCATCCTTATCCCCGAGGGCGTGAAGCTTATCGTTCCCCCCGGATATGGAGATAGTGAGGCCACTAGGGACACTCTCCGGCGGGGAATTCCGCAGGGATCGCCTACGTCTGATCTCGTCGCCAGCCAGCTGCTGGGGATGTTGTTAGAGCCGATTGCATTCGACACGATGTGCGCGCGGTATTCTGACAACATCTTCGGGGCGTGCGACACGAGGGAGGACGCAGAAGCGACACTTCTTGCCCTGTCCGAGCGTCTTCGGACGCACCCCGCCGGAGAGCTAACCCTCCACAAGCAAACGGTGACCCACTCAGACAAAGGGGTGCACCTGCTTGGCTATCTGGTGACCACAAACGCCAACCAAGAACGGTATGAAGCCAGGGCATTTCCTTCGCCTAGCAGCTGCTCCCGGTGGTTATCCGAACTTCCATCGAGGCTAACGATGCAGTCGATTGATGCGAGACAAGACGAAGCTATCGCCCTGACCTTGGAATGGCTTAGATGCTGGAGGTCGAGCGATCCCAGTTGTGACTGGATCGACAGATTGTTGACGCGCGCAATCGTTGTCGCGTCTGAGCCAACGGACGAGCTCTCCTAGGTACGTTGATCGGTACGTTGGTGCGAAGCCCTGCACCGACCACCGAAGCGGCGCAACGTACACCAGGATTAAGCCCCGCTCAGGTACCCACGAAAGTCCAGGCAGATGTGTCGGCCAAGCGACATTCTTGCGTGCATGCAACTACTAGCTTAGCTGTAGCGGCTGACTATCTAGGATATGTCAGTTGCCAGGGAAGCTTACATGCTGATCCGCAAAAAGTACGTCCGCAGCCTGCAGGGATATCTGGGCGGGTTGATCCCCCAGACGCAGTTCAAGCTTGTGGCGGACACAGCCCATGTCACACAGGCTCGGCTGACTGCCGCGGGCTTTACCACCCTCAACGATGGCGATGTGCTCCTTCCGGCGGTCGTCGGAAAAACCAGCCGGTTCAATGCTGAAGGTAAGTTCGTCGTAGATCGCAACCAGCCAAAAGAGCGCCGCCTTGTCGGGAGGCGTGAATGGACTAGGCAGGAATGGGCGGGTCCCGGCCAAACTAACACGGTGACCGAAGAGGTTGATATCTACCGCGACTGCTACCCCCGGACCCTCGTTCCGCCACCCGGAGTCGAGCTGACGGTCGCCCATCATAGCGGCGCACGCTTCATCGTCTCGCCCAGCCTGACCTGGCAGCAGACGCCGCACGACGACATTCTCCACGCGATGAACCTGATGCTTGAACTGTTCGCCGAAGTGGAAGTTAGGCACGACAATCTTGCGTCGTTCCTTCCCCCCCACACCCAGCGCGTAAACTGGACCCTGATGCCACCAGGCAATACGGGCGCTGGAGTTGCCGCGCACGTGGCGGGCCTTGTCGGTCGCACCGCGCCCACCTTCCGCGGACCGATCATGTCCCGCCTAAGTTTCCTCGCCAGCCGCAATCCAGCTGAAGTCTACCTCGGCCATGGCGGTTTCCATGCGTACGTTGCGTACGTGTTCAATGGCTCTGGCATGACTGTGCTGGAGAGCGTCATGCCTGCGAATGCCACGTACATCTTCTCAGGGAATTGGGGCGCTGTTTCGCACCTGACGAAGACACAGATTCTGACTGGCAGGCTTCACCACGCCCGGATCATTCACGACCGCAACTGGCAGCGTAATCTGGCCCCATTTGCCCAATGAACCCGCGAAATTCCCAGCGGGTGAAGAGACAGGGGTCATAGCCGGTAACGGATATACCAACTTCAATCTGTTCCAGAGGTCCAGCGTGAGCGGCTAGGCCCCGCCCGCAACCCGCCCCCCGCGCGATCTGCAGGGCCAGGGGATAAGTGCGATTAGGGCGACACCACCGGTGGGGGGCCTACCGCACGGAACGACACTCAGCTTAGCGATGCCACGGTCCATCCATTGACCGCGCCTGCACAGTCGCAGTTTGGGGACTAGGTCAGAAAGCCCGACGTGCGGCGAACCGCTGGCCCCATGATAGTGGCCAGGACCGCACAGGAGGGTGCAGCCCGCTCCGACCTGTCATGAGCAGAGTCACCGCTCGGACAACTTGCGTACAGACCACTGTTCAAGGCCAAGGTACGATTGGCAGATGAACTTCCGCGCCGCTTTTATCTGCACCACCATAATCACCCTGTCGTCCTCCGCAGTCGCTCAACCGGCCCAGCGGTTCAACCTGAATTGCACCAACGCCGCTGGTTGGGCCTCATACGATGGAAAGATCACGGAGCGGACGCTGGAGCCAAAGGGTCTCGATGCTCCATTCGTTCTACGTATTGATCTCGTCAGCAAAACTTGGTGCCGCGTGGATATGTGCAGTCGTGTCGGTAGCCTGACCGCTGATCCCAACGCCATCAGGTTGTCGGAGGAAAGGGATGCGATCTTCATTCCAAAGGAGTTCGTCATCAACCGCATGACGGGGAAGTTCACGAAGTCCGACTACATGGGCCACGATGGCGGAGCGATGGCGAACCTGGTGGGGAGCTGCAAGCTCGCGCCATTCACGCCGTTTCCGAAGGCGATGTTCTGACGGGCGACCGAGCGACAACCTCTCACCCATCGGGCGGCCATTCGAACCGCTCGCGCCCATCGGGAACCTCCTCGGCGAGTCAGGAGTCAAGTCTCCAAGCGATTGGAGCGCCCCATTGGGCGACCCCAATTGGTTCCGATTATTGGCCAAGGGTTAGCCAGCCTTGGCGCGGACCTTCCTCATAAGGGCCACTCGCACCAGGTCGTCCACCCAGTTTAAGTCGTCATTGTCCAAACCAGACAGGCGGTCGATGAGCCGGACTAATCCGTCGTCTTTGCCGGACTGGGCAGGGAGGGTGCCAACCTCAAACATATCACGCACCGGCACCGCGAAGAGACCCGCCAAGACCTCGAGGGTCCTGAGGCTGGGCACAACTCGACCACGCTCGATCCGGTTGATCATCTCAACCGAAAGCTCCGCATTCGCGGCAAGCTGACCTTGAGTCCAGCCGTTTTGCTTACGGCGGTGGCGGACGATCACGCCAACCTGTTGGCTCAACGTAGTCATGCCGATTCCGCCGAGCTCCGCACTGAGGGTACGGGGAAAGCATCAAGGCAGCTGGCCTCGCGGAGGAGGAACTACATTTGCAATTGATTGCACAACCGGCACAATCAGGCCTTCCCCCGTAACGGATGGGGTGAGCGGGGGAATGTGAAGTGCAGCAGATGTCCGAGACGCCATCCTGTCCTGCTTGTTCCTCGCCCGATGTTATAAGGGCGCGAGTTGCGTACGAGCAGCAGACCAATGTGCACCAGCTGTCCACTGGGACCGTCGGCATTGGAACCGGTGGGATTGGTCTAGCCACTTCATCGACAAGAGGTCGGTCACAGTCTCTGGCGGCAATGAAACTAGCCCCACCACGTGCAGATTTCCTTGTAGCCCAGACATTCCTCATTGTTTGCGGCGTGTTGGCCGCCGTGATGATGTTCATTCTTGGAGCACAGATCACCAAGAGCCCCATTGGAGCATTCGGCGCGATGGCCCTTGTGATCTGGGGCGTTGTTGTGATGTGGAGGAAGGTGGCGCAGCGGCGAACGGAATATCCCGCTGTTGCTGCCGCGTACGAACGTAGATGGGTCTGCACCAGATGTGGGGTGACGGGAGACCAATCAGAGTTTTTCTAAGAGTCCCAAATCCCAAACTTTACAAGCAGGCGCTCTCCACTACGCTTAGACATGAACAACTGCATGTCATGTTCGTAGCCTACCTCCGGGTGTCGACCCAGAGACAGGGTGCCTCCGGTCTCGGTCTCGAAGCTCAGCAAGAGGCGATTGAGAGGCACGCTGGTGTCGCCCAGATGCCCGTCATCGCGACATTTACTGAAGTCGAAAGCGGCGCGGTCAAGGACCGCCCGGAGCTTTCCAGGGCGCTACAGATGTGCCGCCAAAGGAAGGCCGTGCTGTTGATCGCGCGCCTTGATCGCCTGTCGCGCTCTCTGTCTTTCGTCGCTCAGCTTCTGGACGCCAACGTGGAAATCCGCGCCGCAGACATGCCGGAGGCCAACAGGATGATGCTCCAAATGCTGGCCGTATTCGCCGAGCACGAACGCCGCCTTATCGGGGAACGAACGAAGGCGGCCCTCGCGGCTGCGAAGGCAAGGGGAGTTAAGCTTGGGGCAAATGGGGCCGTGCTGGCCTCCCAAAATCGTGCCCGTGCAGCGCAGTATGCCCAAACTCTCCGTGCAGACGTCGAAAGTTGTCGCACTGATGGGGCGATGACATTCAGGCAGTTCGCGACCGCTCTAAATGCGCGCGGCGTGTTGGCCCCAGAGGGAGGAAGCTGGCACCCAGCAAGCGCCAGGCGACTTCTGCTTCGGCTCAGTCTGCCAGCCAATGCATGCGGTGCGTGGCGATAGCTCGGGCCGAAACCAAACGCAAAGCCGGCCGCGCGCGTCCACCGCTGATCGTTTCGACCTCCCCCCCCCAACTACGCGAAGAGTTTTGGGTGCTTGCGGTTCGACTACGGGAAACTGTTCCGACTTTGTAAGCGGCGTTGCGAACCCCAAACTCCGGCCAGTCTTTGGTGCCGACGAAGCCGCACAGATCGCAAGACCTTCGCTATAGTGGCACTTAGCCGACCCTCGCGTTTACCGGGTTGGGTCAATAAACAAGGGCGGGGAAATGACTGACAATTCAGCGGCGCGGAACTTCAAATTCCTACGAAATGGCGACGCAGAGCCCGAAATTCTCGCCTGGAACGACGACATTGTTGGCGCTCGCCAATCAATTTCGGAATCGTTGAACGCTCGAAATGTCGCTTTCTTGCTGGGCGCAGGCTGTTCGTCCTTGATGCGGGAGAGGGAGGAGCTCGGCATCTCGACGATGGCTCCGCTCGCCAGGGAGTTTTGTAGCGAAACCTTGGCCGCCCGCGCCAGCGGCTTCTACGGTTCCGTCCCCCCCCGGGATGGCGTCTACACCAATGAGGAGAAAGTCGCTGAGCTTGCCGAGGATCACCTGGTCCGGGGACCCAACGGAGATTTGGTCCCGCTCTCTGTAAATGAAGGTGACGGCGGCGATGCCCCTATTGAGGGTCAGCTCTGGCGGCTAACCAAAGCTGAGCTCGACTATCTCGACAGGCACGGGATCGACCTCGAAGGCGACTATATCCGCAATCTCGAGCGGCTGATGGAGGTGCTGTACGCCCATCGGTTCGTGTTGGAGCGAAACACAAACTCTACATGCTGGGATGACCGCGCAGTTGTAGCGGGCATGATCGAAAAGGTGCAGACGTTCCTTTGGACAAAGGTGACGGCTGGCCTGTTCAGCCAGGGCGACACTGCCGTCCGTGACCTCTATGAGCAGTTCTATAAGAAGCTGGTGCTACGCGACCGTTCGTTGCCCCGGCCTTGGGTCTTCACCACCAATTATGATGTTTTCAACGAGACGGCCATGGACCGGCTAGGGATTCCCTACGCCAACGGTTTTACGGGCGTGATCGAACGCCGCTTTAATCCCGCCTCCTTCCGCTATGCGCTAGCTGAACAGCTGGACGTCGCTAATCGAAAGTGGTCAGCCGTCGATGCGTTTGTCTATCTATGCAAACTGCATGGTTCGGTAACCTGGACCGAGGACGACCACGGTCTGTTTCCGATCCGCGAAGTCTGGCCGCCTCCTGAGGCGGACCGAATGCTGATCTACCCAACTCCGGCCAAACAGAACGCCTCTCTAGCGTCCCCCTACGCAGATATGTTCCGAGAGTTCCAATCGCATGTGGTTCGGGAGCAGAGCGTCCTAGTCACAGCCGGGTATGCCTTCGGCGATGAGCATCTCAACAACATTATCTATCAGGCGCTGACTATCCCAACCTTCCGGTTGATCATGTTCGCAGACCCAGATGCTGGCGGTGAGATCGCCAAACTCCGGGCCCTTCGCGATCCTCGAATTTGGATCGTTGGAGGAGATGGCCCCACCCCCGACAGCCGCGCTCACTACTTCGACACTGTCGTCGAACACTTCATGCCGCAACGGCCCAGCGACCGCATAGACGACGCTGTGCGCCGGGTGCTGCACCAAATGGCACCTACGAAAAAGGATGACGAGAAGTGAGCGGCGACGACCGTAAACGAGCGATAGGCAAGGTCGTCTCCGTCGCCGCCGACCGCTTCATAGTTGAGATGCATGCCGGCACGGACAATTTCACGGTCGTTGGATTTGACGGGGTTCACTATGTGGCCCGTCTCGGCTCGTTCGTTATAATCCCCGCTCAATCGGAGTATGTCGTCGCCGAAGTTGTGGGTCTGCGCGAGCGCGATGCATCAGCGCCGTCTGATCGGGGCGATATCGACAGAGCAGGCTCCGCCAAATTCCTCGATGTTGTACCGGTGGGCATGCTTCCGGTTTCCGGAGGTTCATTTAAGTTCGGCGTCTCGATTTTCCCGTCGCTCTACGCGGATGCGCTCTACGCCCTTGACGGCGAGTTGGACCGCATTTTCGAGACTGAATCAGCCGTTGTACCTTCAGTTGGTCCACCGGGCGGCACTTGTGTGCCCGCCGAGGCCACCCGCTATCGCGTCCTGCCGATCGGCAAGTCAGTAGTGTTCGAGGACTATGAAGTGAAGGTCCGCCTAAACGAGTTCTTCGGGGGCCACGTGGCCGTCCTCGGGAACACTGGCAGCGGCAAATCCTGCACTGTGGCTGCTGTGCTGCAGTCGTTGTTTGGTAAGCCGGACGAGCACCATGCTAGAGGTGCCACGTTCGTCGTCTTCGACGTCAACGGCGAATATGACGAGGCGCTCTCGCCTCTGGCCAGAGCAGGTGGCATCGGCGTTCATCGGGTGGTCTTGGACGGCTCGGCGAAGGGTTTTCGGTTACCTCACTGGTTCCTGGAAATGGCGGAGTGGGAGCTACTACTCCAGGCGAGCGAACGAACCCAATTGCCGGTGCTCCGGACTGCTTTGGGACTTACGAGTCTGCTTAACGCGAAGACGCCGGACGCCTTGGCCTTACGCGAGCACTTCGTTGCGACGTGCATCATCGAATGCTTCCGCGGGGCCGATGGTGACTCACCTGTCTCCAAGTTTCAGCGCGTGGTCTCTCTTCTTCAAATGTACCCCTCGCCTGGCCTAGATATGGCGCTGCTGAACAGGTTCAGCCCCAACTTCCAGTACGGCAATTTCAACGGAAACAACCAGGTCGGCTTCCTTGATGCGGTTCGCAAGAAGCTTCGGGATGATGCGCCTCTACCGGCCTATGACCGGACGCCCTTCTCATTCGACGACCTGCACGAGTGTCTTGATTTCGCGATTCTCTACGAAGAGGCTCATGGCAATCGACAGATTCGAGACTACTGCTCGGCGATGGTGACCCGGCTGAGGTCGCTTCAGGAGCGGTCCGAGTATGCCTTCCTTCGACATGAGGGCAGCGATGTCGCCAACGCGCCCAGCGATCTCGACTTTCTTGCAGAGCTTGTCGGTCTTGAGGTGGCCGGTGACGGCTTAGCCAAGCGCCACCAGATTATCATCATCGACCTCAATGCCGTGGAAGACGAGATCGTTGAGCTCGTCAGCGCAGTGCTGGCGCGTATGCTTTTCCGGCTGCTGCGCCGCGCTGAACCCAGGAATCGCTTCCCCATTCACCTGCTACTCGAAGAGGCCCATCGCTATATCGCCTCTACCCCTTCGCGTTTCTCGATCGATGCGACCAAGATTTTTGAGCGGATAGCTAAGGAGGGTCGCAAGTACGGGATGTTCGTTCTGTTGGCGTCACAGCGGCCCAGCGAATTGTCCAAGACCGTGCTCAGCCAATGCTCCAACTTCCTAGTTCACCGGATTCAAAATCCTGATGACCTTTCCCAAATCCGGCAGATGACGCCGTTTATTTCGGACTCGGTGCTGAAGCGACTGCCATCGCTTCCCCGACAGCACGCTCTGGTGTTTGGGACCTCGGTAAACCTCCCGACCACGTTCAAGGTCCGGGAAGCCTCTCCGCGCCCGCGCAGTGACGACACCGCCGTGGTCGATCTGTGGTTTCATGAGGAAGGGCGCGCAGCTGATATTCAGTTGGGTCCGATTGGAGGCGATGCCAATGCGGACGAAGACGACTACTCGGACTTGGCATGACGGGAAGCGAGCACCTTGAGTCATGGGCCCGTGCGTTGGAGGCTTCGGGCGACTATCGCGTGGTGCGACGGCTGAAACCGCGGACGCCGATCCCGCCCCCGCCGGGTGCAGCTGTGCGGTACGGACTTGTGGTTGATGTTGAAACCACGGGTCTCGACCCGCGCAAAGACGAGATCATAGAGCTGGCGATGACACCGTTCAGCTACGGTCTAAACGGCGCAGTCTTCGCGGTCGGGGAGAGCTTCTCCCAGCTACGGCAACCGACCAAGCCGATCAGCCCCGAGATTACTGCGATCACAGGCATCACCAACGCGATGGTGGCCGGCCGAGTGATCGACCCCAACGCCGTGGCCCATTTCGCCGCGCCGGCTTCGCTGGTGATCGCCCATAACGCCGCTTTTGATCGCCGCTTCCTTGAGCGTTTCAGCGACGTCTTCACCACCAAGCCTTGGGGATGTTCCCTCACTCAAATCGATTGGGCCGCCGAAGGGTACGAGGGGACGAAGTTAGCATACCTCGCTCAGGCCGCGGGCTTCTTTTACGACCGCCATCGAGCCATGCACGATTGTTTGGCGACGATTGAACTCCTCGCCGCATCGCTTCCCCGTACCCTCGCCACGGGTCTCTACCATCTTCTCGAAACTGCTCGGCTGCCGACATGGCGGATATGGGCGGAAAACTCGCCCTTCGAGCTCAAGGATGTGCTGAAGGCGCGCGGCTACCGGTGGAACAGCGACGCTGGACCTCAACCACGCGCTTGGTACATCGACGTGCCGGATAGTCAGCGCGACGCCGAACTCCACTTCTTAAAGACCGAAATTTACCATCGTGACATCAATCTACTGACTCGCAGGATCGAGGCGCACGACCGATTTTCCGAGCGCGTGTAAGGCTCACGCTATGGACTTGTAGCTGGGGCCACCAATCGACTGGGGTGGTCGCTTCCGTCGCCGCCGACCAAAGGTAGGCGCTCGCCGCAGCCTCCACGCCTTTTAGTTTGAATCTTTCGAGCAGATGGCCTCCGCCGACGGGATCGATTGGCGGAGCGACATTCGGATCGGCTTCTATATCCAGACATTAGCGTACGGCCGTTAGCCGCCAGCGCCAACGAAAGTGCGACACACCGGCCTTTAAGCCTGGTTAGTCCAGTCACCGCGAAATTCCGGAAGTTCCATAGCGCAGTAGAAGTGCAATCGATTGCACAGCAGAGGGAGGTAGCTGGCACCCGGCAAGCGCAAGGCGGCTTCTGCTCCGGCTCAGCGCGCTGACGCCAAACATGCGGCTCGCGGCGGTAGTTGGGACAAAATCTGAAGCTGGTAAGCGGCGATCCGATGCCATCCTGCCCAGGCGATCAGCGACCGTGCCACGCGCATGAGCCAACCACTCAGATTGACAATGCTGCACGGGCTCACCCAAGTTGTGGTGAAGGTTGAGGGTGCCCGGCTCGTTGCATGATGCTGCTCCTGCCGGACAGACGGGACGATCCATATCGAAATCATACCCATTCACTTCGACGTCCCGGGTCATGAAATTCCGCTCACGACCTTCGTGCGCACGTCTGAATATACTGAAGCGGTTATTCGCGGCCTGAGCAGAGAGCTGTTTGGGGGGCAGCTCCAGTTCGAGCTGGTTGTGTTACCTCCGGAAGAGGGCACATTCCTCGCGCGCCTGCGCGTAGTCTTGGTCGTCGGTGGCGTTATCTGGGCCTTCTTGGAGACCGATATTGGGAAGGGCTTCATCAAGGGCCTTACAGATCATGAGCCTGCATACTGGTCTGAGACACTAGGCAAGACGCTGAAGACGTCCGCCGAAGAAGCCTTGGAGGACCGAACGGTTCATCCCAGCGACGTGCAGCAGTTCGAGGCACTCATTGTCAGCGAGATGGCGAAGTCCTTCCTTCGCAAGGACAATGGCGAGCTGGCGCGAGCGGGTATCAGTCCTCGCCAGTTTCGCGACGCGTTTGAGGCAAAGAACGCGTTCTATCAAGCATGCATCGAGACACCTCAGGTAAAAGCCATAGGTTTCAGCGACGAACCTGTGTTCCCGATCAAGAGGAGCGACTTCGCTCGTCTTCAGGCTGTGCTGCCGCCCAAGGAGGATGAAGTCGAGCATCCTTGGTCCGTGGGCACCGCGCTACTGAAGGTGACATCGCCCAACTGGGACAGAGATGACCGTAGTCGGCGTTGGAAGGGGCGGGACCAGCAAGGCCGTGATCGTTACTTCACTATTGAGGACGAGGCGTTTTGGGGTCGGGTCAGCACTGACACAATCAGCACGCACGTCATCGACGTGATGAAGGTGCAGTGGGCGTTTCAGGGCAAGGTCGAGCAGCCCCGGAATTGTAGGGTCATTCGGGTGCTCGAGTTCAATGGCTTTCCGCTCTCCGACGCGTTCACCGACGATGAGCTATTCGTTGAGGTTGGGAAGTTGGCCGAGTTGAGCACCGAGCAACGGGACCTGTTCGACGACCGCTAGCGCATGGGCTGACGCTCCAGCCAGCGAGTAGCGAACTAGGGCGCAGATGCTAAGCCGTGCCCGCCCCCGAGGGTTGCCCTTGGAATCGGCGACGTGGCGCAATTAAACGTGGCGTTGGTGGTCCCAAGGCTTACGCTTAAAGTGGGTCAGAAGTTGTCCGTTCCCCCAATTCTTGGAGGAACAGATGACCGACCACGACTTTCTCAGCGCCACATTTCAGAGCATCGCCCTGCCCCCGCAGGAACCAACTCTCACGGGTGCACCTCTCCAATGTGACCGTTGGATCGCGAGGTCTGCGTTGCAAAAGGCGGTACGCCGTGGCGAGGGCGCGATGGCCCAGAGAGCTGCGCTCAATCTTCTCGAGAATGATCCCCGCTCAGCTTGGCGGGCGCTGGTGATTGTTGGCCTGGAGGACGTAGGCTTCGGCTCATGGACGGCTCTCTCTGAAGTCGTTGCCCTCGCCCAATCCAGCGTGCGCCGAAAACACCTCGCAAGTGAGGCTGTGTTGGTGTCGTACGCAGTCCAGCGCCTGGCCAGCGGTGGTCACTGCCAGGCCGCCTGCGACCTACTCATGAGGGCGACGAATGATCCTGCCTGGGAGCTCGCCCGCGCCGATCTTGCAGACGCCAACCCCTCAGACCGCCGCGATGTGCTTGCGTGCTCAACGCGGCCTTTGATCGAGAGAGCTGTTGCACTGCTCGCCCTACTCAACGATCCCGCCGGTGGGACCCGATCTGCCCGCGCTGACGTGATTTTGGAGGTCTTATGCGAGGCTGGCCCCGTTCTTTCAGTGGCGAACGCGGCATGGCGTGCGACCGGCAATGAGATGGCGCTGATGCTTCCCCTGTTGGAAAGCATGTCCATCAGGGACCAACATGTAGCCGAGGACTTGCTGCTGCCGCTCGTGGAACACGAAGGCATTCCGCTCTACGCACTCGATCAATTTACCCGGACGGGAAAGTCAGCAATCAACAGGCTGATTTATCGTGACGCCAGCATTCAGGTCTTACTGAACTCTGTCACAGCGGATCAGCGGACTTGGGCGGGAATGGTCGCCGATGCACTTTTCATAGTTGAGGGTAGCCCGGTCTTACGCAGGGCCGAGAGGTCATCGCTGTCGCACCTCAGGCTCCCATTTCGACCCCTCGTAGGTGCCTTTGCGCTAGGTCAGGCACTTACGCCGCTAACCAACCTCGTCACGGCTGCCATACCGGCGCTGAACCGCATCCGAGAAGACCTGCTCTCAACACCTCCACATGAATAGAGGCACGCTACAGAGCTCTGTAGAGCGCAAAGGTCCCTGGTACACGCTTGGTACACAGCCTTGGTACGCGCGACCAATTCGCGCCAACAAAAACAACGTCTTAGAGTCGAGATGACATCCAGGTTTTCATCCCTCTCTCACCGCCAAATCTTCCGCCCAGGAAAATTGGTGCTAGCCTCAACTCCAGGTGCGGCGCCGACCCGGTCAACGGGTGGCGCACGACGATCCCGGGGGGGGCTGCAATGCTGCTGACGGACAACGGACTCCGCGCCGGCAAATTCAAGAACATTCCCCGTATGGCGGCCCTCCTCGGGGCCTTGGGGGCGTGCCTGGTCCTGTCCGCCAGTCCGGCCCGCGCGGCGACCCGCGACCCGACCCGGCCGTCGGAGGGCTACACCTATTTCAACCGCCCCGGCGCAACGCCCGCCGACCACACCCGCGACCTCCAGACCTGCGTCGGCACGGCGATGGCGACCCTCCCGCACCGGGGCATACCGCCCGGAACCAAGACGAGGGCGGACATCGATTCCTTCTATTCGGGCGAGTTCTCGATCCTGGCCACCTACCAGGCGCGCGGCCGGGCCGAGACCAACCTGCAGAACTGCATGATCGTCGGCGGATGGCGGGTCATGCGCCTGGACGAAGCCCAGGGCCGGGCCCTGTGGCAGGCCGATCCTGCGGAGATCCGGCGCCAGCTCGCCGACTGGGCCGGCGCGGCGGCCCCGCCGGGCCAGGAGGTTCGGGCCTTCGCCAATGACGCGGCCCGCAAGGGGACCGTGCTCCTCGACCTGAGCGTCCTGGCCTTCCCGTCGATCCACGATCTCGCCACCCGGTCGCTCGACATGGGCGCCGTCCCCATACCGCGGGCCCCGGCCCTGTTCCGGACCGGGAACCCCAAGTGGCGGGCCCCGGCCCTGACCCCGGACGGGCTGGGCGCCGCGCCGCCGGACGCGGCGATCGTCGTCATGATCGTCTCGGGCGAGTCCGGGCAGAAGTACGATGGAATCGAATTCCGCCGCGTTCCGTCCAACCCCTACGCCATACCCTTCGAGGAGGACGGCCGCCCGGACCAGTTCTTCCCCGACGACAAGAAGAGCCTGCCTGCCGGGAACGGCAGGATGTCCGTCCTCGCGCTGCCGCCCGGGAAATGGGTCTTCAGCGTCCGTTCGGGGTTGGAGATGTGCCTGGGCGCCCCGGCCTTCGAGGCCAGGGCCGGCGAGGTGCTCTATCTGGGCGCCTTCGACTTCGGCGCCGAAACCCTCGCACCGGACATGGCCCTCGACACGGCCAGGTCGCTGCTCGCGCTGGCGCCGACGCTCGCCGCGAGGCTGAAGCCGGCGGCCTGGACCAACGGCGCGACCTGGCCTTGCCATCCCCTCTTCCCGTTCTATGCGATCACCTTCAAGGGCTTCCCCAACGCGCCCAAGGCGGCCCCGCCGCCCGCACCGCCCATCCCCCCAGACCAGCGGGCGACCTTCCGGCTAGAGGTGTTCTGACAACCGCCCCTGGCTCTCCAACAGCCGCGCCTCCAGCGGGCCGCGCCAATCGTCCGCCGCCGCGCCCCTGAGCATCAGGGCGTAGCCGTAGCGGATGGTGGGGGCCAGGCGCTCGGGCGGGAGTTCCCCCACCACCCAGTCCAGCATGGCCGAGCGGAACAGCAGGTCCAGCTGTCGCAGCAGCAGGTCGCGGTCGATGGCCGGCGCCAGCGCGCCCGCCTCCCCCGCCGCGGCGATCAGGCCGCGCCAGAAGGCGTCGCGCTTGCGGTTGTAGATCTCGCCCCGGACGTCGTCGTTGTCGGTGTCGAACACCGCCGCCCACAGGGTCCGGTAGAAGGACGGATCGTCCACATAGAAGCCCACCGACATGTCGATGGCGGTGAAGATCCGCTCCAGGGGATCGGCGGAGGTCACGTGGCTGAAGCGGTCGTGGAACTCCCGCACGTCGTCCAGCAGGGCCAGCACGATGGCCCGCTTGGAGCCGAACAGGTTGTAGGGGGTGGCCAAGCTCACCCCGGCGCGGGTGGCCAGGGCCCGCATGGACAGGCCCGCATTGCCGGTCTCCCGGATCAGGTCGCGGGCGGCGTGGATGATGCGGCCCCGCCGCTCGGCCTTGCCCGCTTCCCGGCGCCCCACCGCCAGCGACGCCTGCTCTCCCGTCACGCCCGTCTCCCGTCACGGGGCGACACGTGCCCTCCGGTTCCCCGACATAGCCGAGCCGCCGCCAAAAGACTATAACGCGATCTGTTTTCGTGTAGGGTTGCGCGGTCACGCAGGCCAACCTTGCGGATCTGGAGCATGTGCGGCGGGAGGGCGGCATGGCTCGAACCTCGACGCCCAGGGCGGGCGCGCCCGACGACCTCGAGCCGCGCAAGCTGCCGCGCCAGGCGCGGTCGCGGGCGACCTTCCACGCCATCCTCGACGCCTGCGGCCAGGTGCTGGCCAGCGGCTCCTACGAGGCGCTCACCACCAACGCCATCTCCGAGCGGGCGGGCGTCAGCATCGGCACCCTCTACGAGTACTTCCCCAACCGCGAGGCCATCGTCGCGGCCCTGGTGGCGGAGTCCTGCGGCGAGATCGTGCGGCGGATGCGCCAGGCGGTGGAGGAGGCCATGTCCCTGCCCACCTTCCAGGGGATGGAGCACCTGCTGGCCGCCGGGATCGAGGCCCTGGGCGCCCATGACAACATGATCCGGACCCTGCTGCGCGACGCCCCCTTCGTCGTCCAGCTCCCCGCCTACCTCCAGACCCGCGAGGCCCTGACCGAGCTCTGCCAGGACATCGGCCTGCGCTCGGCCGCCCACCTGACCCTGCCCGATCCCGCCACCGACACCTGGCTGATCTCCCAGATGCTGTTCGGCGCCATGATGGAGATCGCGTCCCAGCAGGTCCCGGACTCCCGTCGCGCGACCCTGCGCCTGGAGTTGGCCCGCCTGACCTTCCGCATGACCATGGGCCGCGATCCCCGCCCCCACGAGGCGGCGAAGGCGCCTGCGGAATCCGAGCCGCGCCTCGGATCGGTGGTCGGATCGGGCGTCTGAGGGCCGCGCCAGATAACTATTACGCGTTATGTATAAGAGATTCATGCGTATCGACGTTCTCTGACTCCGCGCGGCGGCAAACCCGAGTAGTCGCGCCTCGAAAGGGGGTCACATACTTCCCCGGGGGCTCACCTTCTCCGGAGCGGAAACGGCGGCGGGCGATCCCCAAGCAAATGGACCCGAGGCGACCCAACGCCCGGGCGGGGAGGACAGAGAATGCACATCACTTCGCGTCTGCGGAGCCTGCTGGCCCTGGGCGTCAGCGCGGGCGCCCTGATCACCGCGTCCCAGGCCGTGGCCCAGGCCAAGCCGGCCACCGGACCGGCCACCGTGATCTCCGAACTGGTGGTCACCGCCCAGCGGCGCGAGGAGAGCATCCAGGACGTGCCCATCGCCGTCTCGGCCTTTTCCGGCGACAGCCTGAAGAACCAGCGCATCGAGACCGGCCAGGACCTGCTGCAGGCGGTCCCCAACGTGAACTTCTCCCGCGGCAATTTCGGCGGCTACAACTTCCAGATCCGCGGCATCGGCACCAAGCTGGTGGCCACCAGCGCCGACGCGGCGATCGGCATCCACGAGAACAACGTCCCGCTGACCGCCAACACCCTGGCCGACGCCGAGTTCTACGACGTCGCCCGGGTCGAGGTGCTGCGCGGGCCCCAGGGCACCCAGTTCGGCCGCAACACCACCGGCGGCCTGGTGAACGTCATCACCAACCAGCCCAGCGACGTCTTCGGCGCCCGGATCAGCGGCGATGTCGGCAACTACGCCACCCGGCGGGTCAACGGCATGGTCAACCTGCCCCTGCCCGCCAACTTCGCCCTGCGGGTGGCCGGCGCCTATCTCAAGCGCGACGGCTTCTACGACAACCTGGTCACCGGCCACGACGTCGACGACCGCGACCTGTGGTCGGCGCGGGCCACCCTGGCCTGGGCGCCCAGCGACCGCCTGCACGCCTATTTCATGTGGGAGCGGTTCCGGGAGAACGACAACCGCCTGCGCGTGGGCAAGCAGCTCTGCGTCAAGGATCCCGGCCCCACCACCATCGGCGGGGTCCCCACCAACACCTCGGCGGCCACCAGCACCCAGAACTATTTCAGCCAGGGCTGCAAACTGGCCAACCTGCGCGGCCCCGACGCCCTGCAGGAGATCAACAGCGCCGTCACCCTGGGAGGCGGCCTGGGCGTGGCCTCGGGCCTGATCAATGGCGACGCCTATGCCGGCAAGCTGCAGGACCCCGACCTGCGCAAGATCGAGTCGGTGTTCGACCCCCTCTACCGCAACGAGGCCGACGTCTATCAGCTGAACCTCACCTATCACCTGACCGACGCCCTGGAGCTCAGCTACACCGGCGCCTATTCGGAGAACGAGGGCTTCACCCAGGCCGACTACAACCGCGCGGTCCCCACCGGCACGCTCAATCCCAACGTCTTCGGCGGCCTGCTGACCGACTCAAACGGCTTCTTCAACGACCCCCAGGTCGGCCGCCGCAACCAGTTCACCACCATCGACTTCTCCGGCGGGGCCAGTTCGCAGCGCAGCCATGAGCTGCGGGTGCAGAGCGCCTTCGACGGTCCCGTCAACTTCAGCGCCGGCATTTCCGACCTGAAGTTCCGCACACAGACGGACTACTTCGTCACCAGCAACACCCTGACGGCCCTCTCGGAGTTCATCAACCTGATCACCCCGGGTTGCCCGCAGACCGGGTCGCTCAGCCGGCCCGACTGCATCTATGTCGATCCCTCGGCGATCCCGGACGGCTCGGGGGGCAACTATTTCGACAGCCGCACCGGCTACCAGATCTCGTCCCAGGCCGCCTTCGGCGAGGTCTACTGGAACATCACCGACGACCTGAAGCTGACCACCGGCCTGCGCTACACCGTCGACCGCAAGCGGGCCCAGCCCTACCAGCCCCGGCTGCTCACCGCCGGCATCGGCCAGGCGCCGCTGGCCATCCAGACCGTGCACTTCAAGGAGACGACGGGGCGGGTGAACCTGGAATGGTCGCCGGACGTATCCTTCACCGACAAGACCCTGCTCTATGCCTCCTACGCGCGCGGCTACAAGGGTGGCGGCTTCAACCCGCCTCAGTCGCCGGGACAGGAACTGTTCCCCAAGACCTACCAGCCGGAGTTCATCGACGCCGTCGAGGTGGGGGCCAAGAACACCCTGCTGGACGGCCGCCTGATCCTGAACGGGACCCTGTTCCACTACACCTACAAGGGCTACCAGGTCTCCTCGATCATCCAGCGGACCTCGGTCAATGTGAACATCGACGCCAAGCTCTGGGGCGCCGAGCTGGAGGGCATCTGGGAGCCGGTCCCGAACCTGCGCTTCAACACCAGCCTGGGTTTCCTGCACACCGAGCTGGGGAACAACCGCTCCCTGGACCTGATGAACCTCACCCAGGGCGATCCGACCCTCTCGGTGGTGCGCAACGGCCTGACCTATTCCATGTGCGTCGCCCCGGTGGCCGAGCTGGCCCGCCTGCAGCAGCTGGTGAACGCCGGCGTCCTGCCCGCCGCGGCGGTGAGCGGCTCGCTGTTCGCGCCCTCCCTGCTGCCCGGGGTCTGCAACGGCGGCTTCGCGCCGGGCACGCCGACGGCCACGGCGCTCGGCTTCTCGGTCACCCCCAGCGCCGGCGTCCCGGCCCGGCTGGAGGGCAACGAGCTGCCCAACTCGCCGCACATGACCGCGGCGCTGGGCGCGCAATACCAATGGGAGCTGGAGGGCGGCTGGCAGGTCACGCCGCGGGTGGACTTCTACTATCAGGGCAAGAGCTACGCCCGGATCTTCAACGCCATCAATGACCGGCTGGAGTCCTACACCAACACCAACCTCTCGGTGCTGGTGGCCAAGCCCGACTGGGGCCTGCAGGTGCAGTTCTACGTGAAGAACCTCACCGACGAGATGGTGATCACCGACCAGTACCAGACCGACGACACCTCGGGCCTGTTCACCAACATCTTCATGACCGAGCCGCGCACCTACGGCGTCTCGATCACAAAGGAATTCTGAGACCGGGGAGGCCTCCCGACCCGACTCTCCTGGCCGTCCGGCGGATGCGACCCGCCGGACGGCGCTTCTTTGGTGATCCTAGAAGCCCTTGGTGATGGCGATCCCGTAGATGCGGGGATCGAGCAGGAAGATATTCCGGGTCGAGCCGAGGTTCTCGTCGGCGATGTCGAAGCCGACGATGGTGTCCTCGTCCATGGCGTTCTTCACGAACATCTGCACCGTCAGGTCGATGTCCGGATTGGCCACGATCAGGCTGGCGTTGAGGTTGTCCCAGGCCTGGATGCCGTCGAAGGCCGCGTTGTTGTAGCGCATGAAGCTTTCGCTCTGCCGGTAGTAGTCGCCCCGCAGGGTGACGTTCCAGCCGCTCTCCAACTCCCACCTGTATTGCGCGCCCAGGGACACCGTCCATTTCGGCGCATTGGGCAGTTCGTTGCCCTTCAGGTTCTGCCGCACACCCTCGCCGGCCCCATTGGTGTACAGCGAGACATTGGAGCCGTAGCTGTACATGCCCGCCGCCAGGGCCGCGGCGGCGGCCGGGGTGTTGCCGGCCGCCACCAGGCCCGCGGTGACCGAGGTCGGACCCGAACAGACCCGGTTGGCCAGGGTCGCGGCGCCGCCCGGAACCGCCAGGATCGCCGCCACCCCGGTGGCCCGCACCACGCAGCCGCCACTGGTGGAGTTGCCGTAGATATAGGTGCTGTCGCCCCGGGTGCGATCGAAGGTGTCGACCACCACGCCCGCACTGGATGCCGAACTGGTCAAGCCGGACTTT
>JAZKBZ010000053.1:126551-136749 GCA_040388315.1 Pseudomonadota bacterium
GTGTCGACCACCACGCCCTGCTCGATCTTGGTGTCGAGGTAGCCGATATTGGCGTTGAGTCTCAGGTTCTCGATCGGGCTCCAGACGCTCTCCAGTTCCAGGCCCTTGATCTTGGCGTCGATGTTCTCGTTGTAGACCGACCGGTTCACGCTGCGGCCGATCTGGTAGCCCTTATAGTCGTAGGAGAAGGCGGTCAGGTTCAGCAGCAACTGACCGTCCATCAGGGTGTTCTTCACCCCGACCTCCAGGGCGTTGACGAACTCCGGCGCATAGCTGGGGCTCAGGCCCAGGGCCACGACGCCGGGCGGGTTGAAGCCGCCGCCCTTGTAGCCCTTCGAATAGGACCCATAGACCAGGGTGTCGTCGGTGAAGGGCAGATCGGGCTTCCAGTCGACATTGAAGCGTCCCGTCGTCTCCTTGAACTGCACCCTCTGTTCGGCGGTGTAGACCGGGCCGCGGCCCGGGGTGAACAGGGTCGAGCCGGAGCCCCGGGTCCACTTCTTGTCGTCGGTGTAGCGCAGGCCGAGCGTCGCCCGCAGGGTGTCGGTGGCCTGCCAGTAGACCTCGCCGAACACGGCCTTGGACTTGAGTTTGTATTCGGTCCGGCTGACGAAATAGTTGTGGCCCGTGAAGTCGGGCTCGCGCAGCGGATCGATATAGCCGGTCGGCACCAGCACCCTCAGGGCCGCCGTCGCCGCATTGGTGGCGACATAGGTGATGCTCATGGCGTCATAGTCGAGATAGATGCCGCCGACGTTGAAGTTCAGCGGCCCGTCGAACTTGGACTGCAGGCGCAGCTCCTGGGTCACCTGCTCGTTGTGGCCGACGCCGCCGGACTCGCTCTGCAGCCGGTCGGTGGCGCCGAACTGCGGATCGTTGAGGATGCCGGCGGGCGTGTAGGGCGTGATCCCGAACGTCACCGAGGAATAGCCTCCGGTGGAGTCGCCGCGAGAGTAGTTCTCATTTTCATTGTAGCTGGTGAGCGAGGTGAAGGTCAGGCCCGGCGTCAGGTCCCACTCCACATTGAACTCGTAGAGATCGGTGCGCGGCCGGTAGATCGGCTGGCCCACCACCTCCACCGCGCGCAGGTCGCGCGAGATGGTCTTGCCGAGGAAGGAGTCCCGCGGCTGCAGGCCGATCTGCCGGGCGATGATGCCCGAGAAGGTGGAGAGCTGGTTGGTGGTTCCGTAGGCGGCGGGATCGTAGACCGAGGCCGCCAGGCAGCCCTGGGTGAGGCCCGCCTGGGCCGCGCCGGTGGCCACCCCCAGCACCGCGGTCGGGCCCGGGTCCTTCACGCAGAGCTGCTTGCGCGCCCCGCGGCTGTCATCCTCGGCGAAGGTCTCCCACAGCAGGAAGCTGCGCAGGTTGTCGGTGGGGTTGAAGGCCAGGGTCACCCGGCCGGCCCAGATGTCGCGGCTGTCGATGTCCTGGTCGTTGAGCAGGTTGGTGGTGTAGCCCTCCCGCTGCAGCGCGAAGCCGGCGGCGCGCAGGGCGAACTTCTCGCCCAGGGGGATGTTCACATAGCCCTGATATTTCAGAGACTTGTAGTTTCCGAACTCGGCGGTGAGGGACCCGCTCAGCTGATCGTTGGGCTTGTTGGAGATGATGTTCACCACCCCGCCGGTGGCGTTGCGGCCATAGAGGGTCCCCTGGGGCCCGCGCAGCACCTCCACCCGCTCGACGTCATAGAACTCGGCGTCGGCGATCCGGTTGGCCGTGAGCGGAACATTGTTCTCGTGGATGCCCACCCCGTCGTCGCCCGACAGCGAGACCAGCTGGGCGCCGACCCCGCGGATCTGGAAGTTGGTGCGCAGGGCGCGGCGGGTGAAGGTCAGGTTGGGCACGGACTGGACGAGGTTGCCGGCCCCGTCGATGCCCTGGGCCTTGAGCGCCTGTTCGCTGAAGGCCGAGACGGCGATCGGCACGTCCTGCACCGACTCCTCCCGCTTCTGGGCGGTGACGATCAGTTCCTCCAGCAGGGCGCCGCGGGCGGCGTCCTGGGCGCGGGCGAGGTCCGGCGCGGCGCAGATCAGCACCATCGCGGACGCAGACAGCATCAGAGCCTTGGTCATGTCTTCCCTCCCAGGCATCCGCTGATCGGATGCTGTTCTTCCCATGGCCCACCGTCGAGGGAGGGCCTTTGGTGAACGCTAGGTCCGCGCGGGAGGGCGCGTCAAGTATTTGACAGACCAGAGACATCCGAACACGGTTCGGACTGGGACGGAGGGATGGCCGTCCCGGGGCGGGGTCAGCCGGCCGCGGCGCTGGGGGTGTCGGTCCGGGCGTAGCGCTGGCTGACGCGGCGCAGGCCCTCCAGGATCGCCTTGGTGCCGTTGCTGTCCTTGCCCGCCTCGGTGTGCAGCAGCAGGCGGAAGGCGCGCAGGTGGACAGCCACGGCGTTGGGGTCCCACTTCTCCTGGCTCTTCAGATAATCCACCAGGTCGGCGAGGCTGACGAGCGCGGTGTCGATGGGCGCCAGGTCGCAGGCCGTGGGCACGCCGATGGCGGCGCTGGCGATGGCGTAGAGTTCGTCGGCCACCTTGGGATCGTACTCGCCATTGGCGCGGTTGGCGCACAACTCGGCCTGGTCGAGCGTCACCCGCAGCTCGTCGAGGCACTCGGCGCGCAGGCTCGCGAGCCCCGCCCCGGCGCGCTTGACCGCGTCGGCCACCGGAAGGCCGCCCGGGGTGCGCAGCAGCTTGGCCAGCCGCACCACCGGAACATGGATCTTTACCGAGCTCAAAGTGTCACCCGCCGTGTCTTCAGCATGCCGTCAATGCTGTCCTGTTCCATGTTGGGCGAGCTCGCCTCGCCGACGTCCCCGGCCAGGTCGTCCCGCCGGCGTCCGACCTTGCCGGCCGGCACGCCCTCGTTCTTGAAGCGCCGATCGGGCCCCATATAGGTGTCGCATTCCACGAACCTGCGGCCCTCCCGGGCGATCCACAGGACGCGCTCCAGGACGGTGATGGGGGTCAGCGGCTTGGTCATGACGAAATGGGCGCCGCAATCGCGCGCCTTCTGCACCGCCCCGCCGGGCGTGTGGCCCGCCGTCAGCAGCACGGGGGCATAGCAGTTGGGTTCGATGCGCGAGCGGCGCAGCCAGCTGACGAAATCATAGCCCGCGCCGCTGGCGCCCAGGGCGTCGGCCACCACCAGGTCCAGCTCGACCTTGCCGACGATGGCTTGGGCTTCCTCGACGTTCTCGGCCCGGTGCAGCACCTTGGCGCCGAAGCCGGTGAGGATCTGGACCAGGATGTTCATGCCCATCGTCGATTCCTCCAGAACGAGCACGGAGGCGCGTTCGAGGTTGAATCGGGCGCGGGAGTCCGGGCTGAGACCCATTCTGCTTGCAACGTGCGGTCTGAGGGCAGCCTGCCCGGGACCGCAGCGATCCTTCGTTCCGACGCGTTTCGCGACGCCGACAGTCTCGCCAAAGAGGGTTAAGAACATCTTCCGGCGCGCGAGATGCGACAGGGCGTCACAGAGCGCCGGTCTTCCAGGCCCTGGCGTGTGAGCGGCGTCAGAACCGGGTTCTACTTCAGGCTGTTAGCCTCAACCGCCAGGCCGCAGATAGAGGGGATTGGTCAACAGGATCAGCCGCCCGTCGGCGCCCCTCAGGTCCACCCGCAGCCAGCCCGGCTTCCCGTCGCTCACCAGCTCGAAGGCCCGGGTCTCGTCGTCCCCGGCCAAGGCCGGAGCCTCCAGCCGCACCAGGCCCGCCGCGCTTCCCGCCAGGCTCAGCCGGGCCCCGGCCCCGCCCCGTACATGGACGCTCACCCGCACCGTCGTCCCCGCCGGCGCGACCAGGACATCGCCCATCTCGGCGCTGGCGCCCCCCACCTCGCCGGTCACCTCGATCAGCCGGTCGCGGGAGCCGCTGACGTCGATGAAGACGTGGCCGGCGCGGATCGCCGCCAGGATCGCGGCCTGCGACTTCTGCGCGGCGTGGACCACCGTGGTGGGCATGCCGACAGCCGGCGCCTTGGCGGGATCGAGGGTGGCGTCGTGATTGTCCGAGCCGCCGATGGCGGTGATCCTCCAGCCCTCGTTCAGCCGCGCCTCCCAGAAGGGGATGCCCGAGAACGGCCCCTCGGCCTTGCCGCCGATCAGGGCCATGCCGCCGCCGTTCACCGCCTCCATCGCCCCGATGGCGCCATAGGGGGTGTCGGCCACGCTCCAGCCGCAGCCCATGCAGGCCTCGCCCGAGGGCAGGGCCGGGTGGTTGATGGAGATCAGGCCCCCGGCCGCCGCCACCTGGTCGAGGATCTTCGCGAGCCTCGGCGCCCGCGGGCTCCCGAGCTGGAAGTCGATGGGTCCGGTGGGGCCGAAGACATTGGCGTGGCCCTGGAAAGTGGTGATCTCCCGCCCGGGGATCAGCACCAGGTCGTCGAAATAGGCCGCCAGTTCGCGCAAAGGTCCGTTCTGCGAGGTGGCGTTGTGGTCGGTGACACTGACGAAATCGAGCCCCCGCGCCGAGGCCGCCTCCAGGGTCTTGAACACCGGACAGGGGACCTTGGCCCCGAGATGCGACAGGCAGGTCCCATCCGAATGGCCGGTGTGCAGGTGCAGGTCGCCGCGATACCAGCCCGGCCCGCCCGTGGCCTGGGACAGGTTGGCCGCCTGCGAGAACCAGATCTGCGCACGATAGGCCGCCGTCGAACCTTTGCGGATATTGGGCGCCCCCAGCACCAGCTTCCAGGTCCCCGCCGGCAACGGCCCCGCCAGATAGGAGGGCGTCGCCTCAGCCTCGGACACCGTGAAGCCCGCCTTGTTCCCCCCGCTCCAGCCCCGGAACCGCTGCGGGTCGCGCAAGCCGAGGTCGATCGTCGTCTTCTGCTCGCGCCCCGAATAGTCGAATTCCACGGTGATCCGCGTGACACCGGCCGGGACCTTGAAGGGGACCTCCCGATAGGTCTGGTGATCGGCGCCGGTCAGGGTTCCGGTGAGGGTGAGGTCAGGCGCCTGCGCGCGCGCCGCGCCGCTGAACAACAGGGCCGCCAGGAAGGCCAGGAGGTGGAAGCTGCGGCGCATTGGAAGGAAACTATCCACGAACCCCACGAACCACACGAACAAACGCGCGCCCGCCAAACCTCCGCTCATCCCGGCGAAGGCCGGGACCCCGATTCACCTCCGGCATTCCGGATTCAACACCCAGGCTGCGACCTCCGACCTGGGCCCCGGCCTTCGCCGGGGTGAGCGGAAGAGAGCCGATTCCCGTTCGTGTCGTTCGTGGGGTTCGTGGTCCGAGATCTTGCTTTGCTGCACCCCAGCCCGCGCAGCAAAACGCCCTCCCCGGTCTCCCGGGAAGGGCGAAAATGCTGCACGTCATGCTGCGCAGCATGAAGTGCGGTAAGTGGCTGATAAAGCTCTAGGCTTCGTTGCCGAAGATCACCGTGCCGGCGGCGGCGAACATGCCGCCGACGCCCTGGCAGACGCTGATCTTGGCGTCCTTCACCTGGGCCGCGGCGGTGCCGCGCATCTGCCGCACGCTCTCCTGCAGGGCGTACATCCCGTACATGCCCGAGTGCATGTAGGAGAGCCCGCCGCCATTGGTGTTCATGGGCAGCTTGCCGCCGATGGCGGTGTTGCGTTCGCGCACGAAGTCCTTGGCCTCGCCGGGCTTCACGAAGCCCAGGTCTTCCAGGCCGTAGAGCGGCAGGTGGGCGAAGGCGTCGTAGATCATCAGGTGATCGACGTCGGAGTGCTTGATGCCCGCCTCGTCGAAGGCCTTCTTGCCCGAGACGCGGAACGCCTTGGACGAGGTGAAGTCCTCCATCTGGCTCACCATCGGGGTCTCGACGCTCTCGCCCGTGCCCAGCACGTAGACCGGCTTGTTCGGGAAGTCCTTGGCCCGGTCGGCGCTGGTCAGGATCAGCGCGCCGCCGCCGTCGGTGACCAGGCAGCACATCAGCATCCGGAACGGCCAGGCGATCATCGGCGAGTTCAGGACGTCGTCGACGCTGATCGGATCCTTGAAGCTGGACCGGGGGTTCTTGGCCGCCCACTCGCGCTGCACCACCGCGACCGTGGCCAGGTCTTCCTCGGTCACGCCGTAGGTCTTCATGTAGCGAAGCACCGGGATCGTGAACATGGTCGGCGGCGAGGTGACGCCGAACGGCATTTCGAACTGACCCATCAGGCTGGACGGCGCGCGGCCCCAGCCGGCGGCGCCGACTCTGCTGCGGCCCGATTCCCCGTGGGTGATCAGGACGGTCTTGCAGAGCCCCTCATTGATCGCCGCGGCGGCGTGGCGCACGTGCAGCATGAACGAGCAGCCGCCGACGCTGGTGCCGTCGGCATAGGTCGGCGTGATGCCCAGATAGTGGGCCAGTTCGACGGGGCTGACGCCCGCGGTGGCGACGCCGTCGATGTCCGAGGGCTTGAGGCCCGCGTCCTTCATGGCGTTCAGCGCGGCGTCGGCGTGCAGGCCCAGGACGGAGACGTCCGGAATCTTGCCCATCTTGGTGGTTTCAGCGGCCCCGACGACCGCAACGGATTTCGGTTTCATGTGCGGTCTCAGCCCTTCGCCGGTTCGAACAGGGGAAGGGAAATGTCGTCGGTCTGCTTCTCGAACTTCACCTGGACCTTCATGTCCAGCTGCAGGGCTTCCGGCGTCTGCGGGCAGCCCACGATGTTGGTCATCATGCGCGGACCCTCATCGAGCTCCACCACCGCGATGGAGTGCGGTTCGGTGCCCATGTCGGGGCGCGGCCGGTGGTTGATGACGTAGGAATAGAGGAAGCCCTTGCCGCTGGCGGCATAGACCTCGACGTCCCGCGAGCCGCACTTCGGACAGAAGGCGCGCGGAGGGAAATAGCTGTGGGTGCATTCGGTGCAGCGCTGCAGACGCAGCTCGCCGTCCTTGCAACCCTCCCAGAAATGCCGGGTTTCCGGCGTGGGTTCGGGCAACATTCGAGCCATGTGAAAAATCGTCCCCAATCAAATTCGATGAGTCTTGGCCCTCAAAACGAGGGCGGTGCAGCAAACCCGAGGTTGGCGCGCTTGTCGATTGGTAACGTGGCGGGAAGTGAGGTTCTCCATGGTCGACCCCTTTGATCTGACACGCTTCGTCCAGGCTCAGGCGCCGGTCATCGAGACCGTGCTCGCCGAGCTGAAACAGGGCCGCAAACAGACCCACTGGATGTGGTTCGTCTTCCCCCAGGTCGCCGGCCTGGGCCGCAGCCCGACGGCGCAATTCTTCGCCATCTCCGGCCTGGCCGAGGCCCGAGCCTACCTGGCCCACCCGATCCTCGGGCCCCGGCTGCTGGCCTGCACGGCCCTGGTGAACGCCGTCGAGGGCCACTCGGCCCATCAGATTTTCGGCTCTCCGGACGACCAGAAGTTCCGCTCGTCCATGACCCTGTTCGCTGAGGCGGCCGACGAGCCGGAGGTTTTCCGGACGGCGCTGGCGAAGTACTTCGGCGGCGAGGCCGATCCTGAGACCTCGCGCCGGCTCAAATAGCCCCACCTGCGAGGCCGAAAGGCGGTAGATGCGTCTGATGTTTGGAAGCGTGATCGAGCAATATGGATGGTCCGACCTGCTGGCCCTGGCCTTTGCGCCGCACGCCCAGGCCGGCCATACCCCCGGTCGCGTCGTCGCCCAGCATCGCGACGGCTATCTGGTGGCCACCGATCAGGGCGAGCTGCGCGCCAACCTGTCGGGCCGCCTGCATCACGAGGCCCAGGAGGCCGACCCGCCCGCCGTCGGCGACTGGGTGGCGCTGGCGCTGAACCCCGCCGACGGCGCGGCGGTCATCGAGGCCGTCCTGCCCCGGCGCACGGTGCTCACCCGCCGCGCCGCCGACAGCCTGGGCAGGCTGCAGGTCATCGCCGCCAACATCGACGTGGTCTTCGTGGTCAGCTCGATGAACGCCGACCTCAATCCGCGCCGGATCGAGCGCTATCTCGCCGCCGCCTGGCAGAGCGGGGCCCGGCCGGTGGTGGTGCTGACCAAGTCGGACCTCAGCGCCGATCCGGAAGGTGAAGCCGCCGGGATCGTCGCCCTGGCGGACGGCGCCCCCGTGCTGCGGGTCTCGGCGCGGGAGGGCCAGGGTCTTGAGGCCCTGCTCGCCCAGGTCGCCCCTGGCGAGGTCTGCGTGCTGATCGGCTCGTCGGGGGTCGGCAAGTCCACCCTGGTCAACGCCTTCCTGGGCGAGGACCGCATGACTATCGCGGCGATCCGCGAGGCCGACGACCAGGGCCGCCACACCACCAGCAGCCGGCAGCTGGTCCTGCTTCCGGGCGGCGCCCTGCTGCTGGACACCCCGGGCATCCGCGAGGTCGGGCTGATCGACGCCGAGGAGGGGGTGAGCGAGGTCTTCGACGACATCGAGGGCCTGGCCGCCGACTGCCGGTTCAACGACTGCGGCCACAGCCACGAGCCCGGCTGCGCGATCCAGGCCGCCCTGGCCAGCGGCGCCCTCGATCCCGGCCGCTGGGCCAACTTCCAGAAGCTGGGCCGTGAGCTGGCGGCGGTGGAGCAGAAGGCCGACCGCATCGCCAAGGCGGCCGAGCGCCGCAAGTCCGCCGCGCTCCAGAAGACCTACCGCGCCACCAAGCGCGACCATCGGGGCGGCGGCGACTGAGCCGGGTCCGGGCCGCCTGGCGCGGCGCCGTCACGGAATGTTTTTTCAGAATATGAGCCCTGTCCGATCGCGAACGGTTTAGGGAGGGCCCTCCCACGAAAGAAGAGCCATGCCCGCCTACACCATCGTCACCACCAGTGCGGCCCAAGGCAGCGACGCGGCCGAGATGAACACCCTCACCGACGACTTCGGAACCGAGGCCGAGGCCGTGGGCTATTCCCGCCGCATGGCCGACGAAATGCTGGGCCTCGCCGCCCAACTCTCCCTCGATTTCGACTACAGCAATGTCGCCCTCTATGACGGCGACCTGCTCGACGAAGACCTCGACCCCGACCACCCCGCCCTGATCGGCGTCTGGGTGCTGGACGAGGAGGGCTGCGCCTTCGTGCCCGCCGACGAGTTCCGCGACGTGGTGAGCGAACCCGCCTGATCGCGGTCTGAACGGCGGCGGTCCCGGGCGCTCAGGGTCGCCAGCCGCTGCCCCCTCAGCTTCCCCCACGCCGTGGGAGAAGTGGCCCTGACGTCACCCCATCTTCAAACTCACCGCCGTCCCGCCACCCCCGTCCAGGCCAGCCGCAGCAACCGCGCCATCTCCGCCTCGTCGCACAACGCGTAGCGCACGAAGGTCCAGCCCTGCCGCGCCGCGCTCGCCACCCGCGCGCCCGCGCCGGACACCGGCTCGATCACCCCAGGCCGCGCCAGGACCAGGTTCGCCTGGTCCTCCGGATCGAGCTTGAGGGTCACGCGGTCCGCCTCCCGCAGAATGGCGAAGGCCTTGCCCTTCACCCGATAGGACGGCGCGGCGAAGTGGTCGGCTTCCGTCGTCTCCGGAAGGCCAAGCGCGATACGGCGGACCTCGTCGCGGGTGGTCATCGGGCGAGCGCCTCGTCCCATCCCAGCCGCGCCCCCAGCAGGTCGAGCCGGTCGGCGCCGAAATAGACCTCGTCGCCCAGCACGAAGCTCGGGACACCGAACACCCCGCGATCATAGGCGGTCTGGGAGTTGTCGATCAGGGTTTGACGGACCCGCGGATCCCGCGCTCGCTCCATCAGCCCGGCCGCCGGTTCGGGGAGGGCGGCGGCCAGCACCGCAGAGTCGGCGATATCGCGCTGCTGCTCCCAGAGCGCGCGGAAGACCGCCATGTGGAAGCCGGCGCCCGCTCCGTCCTCCGCCTCCAGCAGGGTCGCGACGCACAGCGCCAGGGTCGGATCGGGCCGCGCGGGAACCGGTCGACGCAGCGGCGCCTCGTACAGCCGGGCGCACCGCCCCACATCGGCCACCAGATGCCGCCGCTTGGGCGCCGCCAGGGGGTCGGCATAGGCCGCCAGCGGGGCCCGGCCCGCCTGGAGGTTCAGCAGCACGTCGATGGAGACCGCCCGCCAGCGCCAGCGAACGGGCCGGGCCGGGGCGAACCGTCCCGTCTCGATCCGATGGGCGGCCAGATAGGCGTAGGGGGAGCGGAAGTCGTAATAGAGATCGGCCTCGACGGGATCGCTCATGGCCACCGGGGCTCCCCGCCCGGAAACGCCGCCTCGAAGGCGGCCAGGCCCGGGGCCGAGAAGGTCACCAGCCGGCTCCCCTGCGTCCGCCGCGCCCAGCCCTGGTCGTAGATC
>JAZKBZ010000054.1:0-54987 GCA_040388315.1 Pseudomonadota bacterium
GTTTGACGGCGCGCGGCACGGCAACACTCCGGCGCCCCCCGCCTGGCTCGGGTCTCCCCGGCGTCCGGCTGCGGCGGCTGGAGCCCTCACGAGACGGTGGGCCCTCCGAGGACCGGACGTCCGTGCATGGGCACGAGCACGTCCTGCATGGTGCGGGCCTTGCAGCCGGGGCTGCGGTGGACGTGATCGAGTGAGATCGCCAGGGCCAGCTGGTCCATCCACTGGGCTGGGCCCTGTCGCGGGGTCCGGGCCTTGAGGGTGACGGGCTGGCGGGCGAGGCCGCAGCCGGCGCAGGTGTACAGGACGGTGATGGTCGGGGCGGGGAGGGCCTCTCCCGCGGGGGTCTGGGAGGGCTCAGCCATTGGCCTGGCCTCCCTCCTGGGGTGGATGGAGGGGCTCGCCGGGCTCGATCCGGACGTCGCCCTCGATCCGGAGGCGGTGGACGATCCCGCCGTTGGGGGTCAGGTGCATCTCCCCGTCGGCCTTGCGCCAGTCGTGGGCCTCGGCGTCGCGACAGAACAGCACGACGTAGGGCCGGCCGCAGACGCCCTCGTCGTCGGCCGACTCGCACCTGGCCGTGACGTCGATCCCGTCCAGGCGGACGTGGAGGTGCTCCCCGGTGGCCTCCCGGTGGAGGCGCTCGCGCTCGACGGTCATGAGGCCGTAGGTCATGGGGCTCCCTTGATGGTCGGCCCCTTGGGCCGGCCGGCTTTGGTGACCTGGCGGAGGGGGACGTGGCGGCGGTCTACCAGGACCTTCCCGTCCGGGAGGCGCCAGTGGATGTCGACGGCCTGGTCGGCCTGGGCGTGGACGGGGACGACGCTGTCGCGGATCCGCTTGGTCTCGGTCACGCCTCTGGCCTCCCCTTGAAGCGCCGGGCCGGATCCCCCCGGTCGACGCGGACGATCACGCGGTTGTAGAGGTGCCAGCGGCCGCACGCCTCGTGGAAGTACGGGGTCTGGTGGCACCCTGGCTCGACCCGCCCGGCCCGCATCATGTCCTCGGCCGCGTCGAGGGCCTCGCCGTACGTGTCGTGGGAGGCCTTCCCGGACGCGCAGAGGTGGGCCACCTTGGCCAGGTCGAGGCGCTGGCGCGTCGGCCGGCTGGCCATCACGTCCGCGGCCTCGGATACTCGCGGATCCGGAGGTCCTCGGGCCACTCGGCCGGATCTCCGCCCTTGCGGCTCCTGAGGCGCAGCCGCTCGACGTGGACGGGCTGGTCGGGCTCGAAGGTGATCGGGCCGTAGACGAGGCGGTGCTGCGGGTTGGCCCCGAGCTGCTTGACGAACACGGGGACCAGGCCGGCCTGGCACTGCCTCACGAGGGCCCGGATCCAGTCGATCTCGCCGGGACGGGCCCCGGCTCCGCTCTCGAGCCCGACGATCACCCAGTCCAGGCCGGTCGTCCAGTAGCCGAAGTCGTCGGGCCAGTCCTTGTGCCTGAGCCAGGCCCGGTCGGGCTGCGGGGCGTTCGGGGGCCAGAACCCGTCGGGGTTCTGCTGCTTGAGGACCACCGGCCCGAGGAGCGGCTCCGCGGAGATGAACCGGAGCGCGGCCGGGGTGTCGAGGAGGATCGGGATCCGCTCGTCGGCGTACCGCTGGCTCTCGACGCTCACCCCGAGCCAGACGTTCGGGAGCGGCCAGACCACGCCCGGGGGCGGATCGGAGAGGAGCTCGCGCATCCGGGCCGGCCGCTTCGTGAGGACCTGGAACGTGTGCCTCCCGGCCTTGGCCATCGTCGCGAACACGTCCGCGATGAACACGGCCGGGACGTCCTCGTGGAACAGGTCGGACATGCTGTTGACGAAGTACGTGGTCGGCTTGCGCCGGCGGAGAGGCTGGTCGAGGCGCTCCGGATGGCACCAGACGTCCGTGAACCGCCTGGGCCGCTCGGCGACGTCGTGATCGGCCGACGGGCCGCCGGTGGCCGAGGGCCTGCTGACCCACGGGTACTGCGTGGCCCAGAACCGGTCGGCCACGCCCTCGGCGTAGCAGTGGGCGCAGCCCGGGGAGATCTTGGAGCACCCGGTGACCGGGTTCCAGGTGGCCTCGGTCCACTCGATGGTCGTGTCACCCACGGGGTAGATCCTTCCTGGCGTGGCACGAGGCGCAGAGGAGCTGGATCCGGAGGGGGTCGCAGACGGCCGCCCTCGACGTCCGCTCCTCGTCGCGGAGTGGCGGCTCGTGGTCCAGGTGGAGGCTCGAGCCGTCGGCGCTCGCGAACGTCAGGAGGCCCTGGATCTCGCAGGCCGAGTGGACCGTCTTGGGGCCGGCCGGGAGCGACGCCCCGCAGACGGGCATGACGCCGGCCGCCACCAGGGACGCGATGAACACGGGCCGGAAGGCGATCCAGGCCTGGCCGTAGCCCCGGGCCGAGGCCGTCCCTCGGCGGCGGTCGATCTCGGGGGCGCAGGTCGGGCACCGGCCCTTGCGGACGAGGGCTCCGCAGCCGCCGGCGCAGGGCCTCAGGGGGGCGTCAGGCATCTCGGTCCTCCGAAGTATAGCCGGTCGGCGGCACCGTCTCCCCGGTCAGGCGGTAGTGCCGGCGCTTCCACTCCAGCATGGAGTGGCACCGGCGGGCGACGTCGGCGTCGGCCAAGAGCTCCCCGACCGCCAGGGCCTCGACCTCCTCGTCGTCGAGGGTGAGGACGTAGGTCACCTCGCCCCTCGGGGCCGTGACCGTCTGGTCCTCGACGGTGTCGGGGACGGCGGGCGGGCCCTCGCGGCCGTAGTGCGGCCCCGGTCGGCGGGCCGGGGTCCTCACCTCTGGGGGTCCTCGGGAAACACGGCGTGGAGCGGCGTGTCCACGTCCGTGGAGGCGGTCCCGTCTCCGGTATAGGCCGTGGCAATCGGGGCGGTGGGGAGGGAGGGGCGGGGATCGCCCTGACGCACCGCCGCGAGAATCGAGGAAACGATCTCGTCAGCGTTCTCGCCGTCGATGTCACCGAATCGCATCGTGCCGCCTTGCGCGAACCAATGCGACTTGATCTGCGCTATTACCAATGTCTCTCGCGGCTCCTGCTCCTCCGGTGCTGGCTCCTGACGCCCCTGCGGTCCCGCTGGGAGCGGTGAAGGCTGAGCGGCTAAGTCGCGCAAATCCGCCGCGAGCAAGGGATATTCAGACTCGCAGCTGTCAGCGTAGGCGCGCAGCGCGGCATCCGCGTGTTTGTCGTGCGTCACGTCCAACACGAAGTAGTTGCAGCCGTCGTGCTTTCCGCCATGGTCGCTGCTGCCGTCCGTTCGCGTTATCACGGCGTAGTCCTGCTGCTCAAGTGGTGTCGGCTCGTTCGGTGAGGGACGCCCCGAGAGCAGCGCGGCGAGTTCGTCAGCGCACTTCTCTTGACCGCTGGCGTAAGTCGGACTCCATTCACCATTGGCCGTGCAGTTGTTCGCATACTCGGCTCGCTTACGCCAAGTCTCGATCAGGGCGTGCAGGTCGGTCTCAGCCATCTGGATCACTCCGTTCCTCGTCGATGTCACCATCTGAGCCCCCAAGCCGTCGGGCCGACCGAGATCTCGGCCCTCGGGACGGTCCCCGGCGCGGCGTAGCCCTTGCGGGCCACCAGGACGTCCACCTGGCCGTCGTCCGCCCAGAGGACCCCGGTGAGGGCGTCCCCGACGCTCCGGCACAGCTTGTCCAGGTCGGGGCTCGAGACGTGGGGCTCGTCGGCCTTGGCCCGCTGGGGCCGCTGGAGGTGGAAGTCCACGGCCAGGGTGGCCGGCCCGAGGAGGATCCGGTCGGCCGGCCGGGACCGCCGGGCCTCGGCCAGGTCGACGAGGGCCAGGGTGGCCGCCTCGGCCACGACGGCCTCCCAGGCCTTGTTCGACTTGTTGTCGGAGGTCACGATGGCCCGGGGGAGCCGCCCGGCCCGCTCCAGGGCCGCCCAGGACACGCCCTTCGGCTTCGGGATGAAGGCCCGGGCCGACCCCTTCGGCTCGGGCTTCCCGTAGGCCGTGAACGCCAGGGAGGGCCGGAGGGCGGCCAGGTAGGCCTCCCCCTCGGCTATGGCCCCGTGGAGGTCGTCCTGGGGGCCGGCCTTGTGGTGGAACCTGAGGCGGGTGGCCGAGGCGGCCGCCACCAGCCGGGCGATGATCCGGGCCTCGGGCGTCACTGGGGGGCCTCCGTGAAGCCGGGGATCCGCCTGAGGGTCTCGATGGGCGTCTCCTCGGACTTGAGGGCCAGCCGCCGGGGCTGCCCGGGCTCGGAGAACCAGGCCACCGGCAGCGAGACGACCCGGTGCTGGAGCTGGAGCGTGGGGGTCTCCGGCGGCCGCCGGACCGTCCACGGGGCCGCCACCGCCACGACGAGGCGGACGACCCGGCCGTCCCAGGCCGCCCCGTCGATCTCGAGCCAGCCGAGGAGCCGCCTGGGCTGGCAGCAGCAGCGGACCTCCAGCCTCGTGATCACCAGGACCTCCCGCACGCCGCCCGGGAGCAGACGTGCTTGCCCGTGACGTCGTAGAACCAGGCCCTCGACCGGCACACCGCGCAGACGCACGAGCACCGCCTGGCGCACGGGTGGGCCGGCGTCTCGGGCTCGGCCTTCTTCCTGGCCTTGGGCTTGGCCGTGGCCGTCACAGGCGGACCCTCCCGAACCTGGAGAGCACGGAGGCGAACCGCGGGGCGTCGTGGCCGCCGTAGGCCAGGAAGTTGGCGTGCGAGGGGCTGCCGCCCGACTCGTTCCGGTCCCGGAGGGGCTTCCCCTCCTTGCGGCGGGCCTCGTTCTCCTCGTCGACCCTGGCCAGCCGGGCGATCCGCTTGGCCTCGTTCTCGACGAACGCGATCCGGCGCCTCGGGACGCAGATCGGGAAGTCGAGGGGCGAGGGCGGCGGGTCCGGGTCCAGGAGCGGGAGCGGATCGTCCTGGAGCGTCTGGAGCTGCTCGACGGAGTAGCCCATCCAGACGAAGGCGATCACGCGGCCGGCCCGGTGCTCCTCCATGAGCTTGCGCCAGAAGGCCGGGACCAGGCCCTCGCCGCCGGGAGGGTTCAGGTAGATCCGGCCGCGCCAGTCCCGGCGGAGGCCGTCCTCCTCGGCCGTGTAGAACCGGGCGGCCTTGACGGTCCGGTTCGCCTCCTCGTGGGACGCCGGGTCGAGGTCGATCCCGCCCATGACGGAGCGGGCGGCCTCGACGTAGTCGGCCGGGCTGTACCACTCCGGGGAGTCCATGCTGTGCCGGGCCGTGGTCACGGGCGCCTCCAGATCGCGAGCGGCCTGTCGTCCGGGACGCGGGATCGGCCCCTGGCCATCGGGTGCAGGGGCCAGCCCGACTTGCCCGTCCCGAGGCACCGCATCGGCCGGTCGTCCGGGGTGAACGCCATCAGGCAGGTCTCGACCCAGGGCTCGTCGTGGAGGGCGGCCGACGCCCCGAACGCTGCCAGCCTGAGATGGGCCTCCCTGGCGACGCGCTCGATCTGGGCCAGGTTGGCCTGGAGGGCGTCCCGGGCCGACCAGTCGGGGCCGTTGCGATGCCAGGCCGCCCACCGCCACATGGCGTCCGGGCGGCTCGAGACGTAGGGGTAGAGGTTCACCCCGATCCAGCCGTCGCAGCCGGCCGCCTTGGAGAAGTGCGTCACGCGGTCCGCCGTGGGATCGGACCTCTCGGCCCCGGCCACGCTCGGGTTCTGCATGAGCCACGCGGCCCACAAGGTCGGCCGTTCGGCCCACCATCGCCGGATCTCGTACCTGAGGGTGCGGTCCGGGCTGAAGATCGCCGACCCCTTGAGGACAGTCACCGGCCAGCCCCCTTCCAGACCGTGAGGGCCCGCCGGTGGCTCGCGGCCCGGTCGGACGCCACGGACGGCGTCCAGACCCGCCCGATCAGCCCGGCCTTGGCGGCCGCCGAGAACATGGCGCCCATCGGCTGGCCGGCCGGGAGGGGATCCCCCTCGGCCTCGGCCATCGCGTAGACGGAGTCGCTCGTGAAGGCCTCACCGGCCTCGGCCAGGGCGACCAGGTAGTCCCGGATCCGATCCCGGTAGGGCCGCAGGCGGAGGCTCTCGGCCTGGAGGGCCTGGCCCTCGGCCTTGCGTCTCGAGCCCTCGGCCGGGTCGAACGGCGGCGGGGCCAGGAGGTCGGCCTGGATCATCGGCGGACCCTCCAGTCGAGCCTGGCCGCCAGCTTCTCGTCGAGGAGGCAGGCGTTGTCGATCAGGACGTCCGCGATGTAGGCCGACGACGTGGGGAGCCCGGCCGTCGAGAACGACCGGTAGAGCCCGAGCTCGCGGCTCGGATGGACCAGCAGGAGGACGCAGTCGTCGGGAAGGACGTCACGGCCGGCCACGCGGGCGCGGAGGGCATCGTCGGCCAGTGCCCGAGTGTCGAGGACGGCGCTCTCCTCGACCCAGGGCGTGACCCAGAGCGCGACCATCCGGCCCCCGGATCCCATCATGGGTCCGCAGTGGAAGACCGGGCCGGTCATGCCGAGGCCCTCGTCGACCAGAGGGTGATCGCGGCCAGCCGCCTGACCACCCGGAGGGCCCCGGCCTTGGGCGTCTCGTGCTCCCAGACGACCAGGGTCGCCCATCCGAGCCGGCGGAGCTGGCGCCGGACCCTGACGTCCCGCCGGCGGTTCCGGTCCATCTTCTTGGCCCAGTCTGACCGGGCCGGATCGACCGGCTTGTAGTGCTTGCGGCAAAGGTGCCAGAAACAACCATTGCAGAAGACGGCGAGGCGGTGCTTGGGGAAGACGAAGTCCGGACTCCCAGGGAGGCCGTCGCCGTCGGTGAACCGTGGGGCCTTGGCCAGCCGCAGGGCGACGGCCAGCCGGAGCTCCGGGCCGGTCCCCTTGGACTTGATGGCCCGCATGATCCGGGAGCGCGTGGCCCGGTCGACGGTGTCAGCCACGGCCCACGGCCTTGGTCACGGAGTCGAGCCCTGGGACCCAGCCCTGGTCGGCGACGATCTCGTCCAGGAGCTCCTCCAGCCTGGCCTTGTCCTTGGGATCGGCGCTGGCCATCAGGGCCCTGGCCTCCCTCGTCGACCAGGACGGCAGCCGGACCGTCATCGGCTTGTACGCGATGGTCACGCGCACGAGAGCTCCTGCGTCGAGGCCTCGGCGGCCTCCAGGCGGCGAGCCGCCCTGACGAGCTCGATCACGTTGTCCCTGAGCACGTCCGACCAGAACGGCCACCACGAGGGGAGGCCCTGGTACTCGGGGCCGACGGGCCGGCCGTCGAGCCCCCACTTGGCCACGTCCGTCAGGAGGTGGTGCATGGAGCGGCTGACGACCGACGCGGCCCGGGTCCGCTTGGCCCGGAGGATCTGGAGCCTCTGCCTGTCCGGGGCGAGCGCGGTCATCGGCCGGCCCCGATCCCGAGGCGGGCCGCGGCCGCGAGGGCCGCCCGCATCAGCTTGATGTCGCCCTGCCACGGCTGGTGGCAGTGCTCGTGCGCCTTGAGGAACGGCCCGGCCGCCGTCGCCAGGGCCTCCAGGACGTCGGCCTCGGCCGGTATCTCGATCCCCACGGTGGCCCTCAGGGCCAGGGCCGCCTCGACGCTGAGGACCTTCATCTCGGCCGCGTGGTTCATCATCTCGCAGAGCTCGATGTGCAGCTGCGCGTCCCCGGCCGACTTGAACGGCCCGACGAGGGCCGCCGCGAGGTCCTCGGCGTAGACGACGTGCGTGCCCGACATGATCCGATCCTCGGCGGTGGTGGTGCTTGTTGCCATGTGTTTACTGGCCTCCAGGCGGAGACGTTACCACGACCTACTAATAATTATCAAGCGCCCCGATCAGAACAGCCCGAGCTGCGCCGCCGGCTCCCCGGACGGGACGGGATCGGGCGGCCGCTCAGGGAGGATCGGTTCGGTCTCGAACTCCACCGAGAGCTCTGGCGGGAGGTTGAGATCCTCGGCCAGCCGCTCGGATGCAGCGTCGAGGGCCTCGGCGAGAGGGCCGGCCATGAACTGCTCCCTCGCCTGGTCCGGCGTGATGGTATCCGTCGCGGCCGGATGTGCCGGATCCTCCTCGGCCCCGAACAGGAACCCACCCTGCCCGTCGTCCGCCGCCTTGGCGAACTGGCCCCAGTCGAACGAGGCCAGGCCCCGGAGCTGCGCGATCCGGTCGGCCGTGAACGGGGCCGCCGAGGCCAGGCTCTCCGGGGCCGCCCCCTTGTCGTCCACGAGCCACGCCACGGCCACGGCCAGGCGGGCGTAGTCCACCTCGGCCCGGAGCTCCAGGTCGAGGGCCATCCGGCCGGCCGCCTCGTCGTCGAGTGTGCCGACGTCGACGGTCCAGGCCTCGGCCCACCCGAGGAGGCGCATGGCCTGGAGCCGCTTGCGGCCGTCGACCACCCGGCGGGCCCCATCCAGGTCGGTGCGGACCACGAGGCCCGAGAGCTGGCCGTGGCGGCGGAGGCCGGCGGCCAGCTTCTCGATCACGACCGGGTCGTCGTAGTGCCAGCCTGGATCGGCCTGGAGGCTCGAGATCGCCTCCTGCCTGGCGGCCGGGATCATTCGGGCCGCCGCCGGACGCCGGGCAGGGCCTCGACGTCGACCAGGGCCAGCCGGAGGCGGGCGAGGACGTCGGCCTCGTTCCACTCGTCCTGCCCGCGGCCGAGGTCGTTGTCGAGGACGGCCCTGACAGCCCGGAGCCCGTACTGGACGTGGACCCCGGCGGCCGCTCGCTGGACCGGCGTCCGGGCCACGGCCAGGTCGTAGAGCGGCACCGACAGGAGGGCCACGTCGGTGTCCTCCAGCTTGTGGGCCCCGCTGTCGAGCTCCAGGGTGTACCGGTCGATGGGTGCCCCAGGCGCCGGCGGGACGAACCGCTCGACCTCCAGGGCCGCGAACTCGCGGACCAGGCCATCCACCCGGGCCTGGAGGGCCAGGATCGCCGGGTCAGGGGCGGCCGGCGGGCGGAGGAGCGTGGCGGCCAGGAGGATACCGGCCAGGGCGCCGGTGCCGCCGATCAGCGTGGTCGTCGTCGTTCTCGTCATCGTCGGGGATCCTTTCGGGAACCAGGAAGTCTCGCCGCCAGACCACGTCCGCCGCGTAGTAGGCCCGCCAGAACGTGGGGAACCGGCACCATTTTACCAGCCGCCGCTCCTGGGCGTGCCGCGGCCACCAGCCGACGTGCGCCTCCCAGGGCTCGGCCAAGGCGCGCGCGGCCGGCCACTTGAAGGCCCGGCACGCCAGGCCGTCCGGACGCTGCCAGAGCTGGACGTGGTAGGCCTCCGGGTCGAGTGGCCGCTTGAGGCGATCCACCCATCACACCTCGTCGAACAGGCCCGACTGCCCGCGGCCGCACACGTAGGCGACCTCCTGGGCCGAGGCCGGGAACAGGGCCGCGATGGTCGGGAGGGCGAACTCCCTGGGGAGCATCTTGTAGATCCGCTCGGCCTCCTGGAGCTCGGCCCCCTTGAGCAGGGCCCGGTAGGCCTTCGAGCCCGTGCAGAGGCCGTGCCGGGCCAGGACCTTCCACCCGGCCGCCTTGAGCCAGGCCTGGAGCTCGGACTCCTTGGGCTCGTAGACGTGGGCCGCGTACTGGGCGTCGAACCCGGACCGGCCCTCGGCCGTGACGGGGCAGCTCAGGTACAGGACCGTGGAGGGCTTCGAGAGCCTGTAGCACTCCCGGAGGCTGGCCTCCTGGGCGGCCGGCTGCATGTGCTCGATGGCGCTCGTGTAGACGATCAGGTCGAACCCGACGTCCCCGACGGCCAGGTCCGCCACCTTGCCGGCCATCGCGTCCACGAGGGCCTCGACGAACACGGTCCGGAACCCCCAGCCGTCCTTCTTGATCTCCGACTCCCGGCGGGGGTCGGCCCCGTCCTTCCAGCGCGCGTTCCTCGGCTCGGCGTCGACCCCGACGTAGAGCCTCGGGGCGCTGCCCCGGTAGCGGAGGAACGGGATCAGGAGGCCCCGGCCGCAGCAGACGTCCAGGACCGTGCCCCCGGCCGGGCAGAGGTCGGCGGCGAACGCGTGCTGGAGGTAGCAGTGGACGTCGAGCTCGGTGGCCACGGCGTCGGCGAACTGCTTGAAGGGCACCCGCATTTGGTACGTGGTGTGCGAGACCTCGCGGCGGTCCATGCCGGGCTCGATCTTGGAGACGGCCTTCATCATCGGATCAGTCCTTGGATGATCGCTATGTCGCGGATCCGGGACGGCGGGACCAGCCGGCCGGCGTCGGCCCAGATCCCGCCGGCGGCGATCTCCTCGGCCCGCCACCGGGCCCGGGCCTCGGCCGGGATCCAGGGGAGGATCACCCCGGGGCCGCCGTCGAACGGCCGGCCGAGGGGGCCGAACGTCTCCCGGAGCTCGGTCCCGTCGAGCAGGAGCACCCGCACGGTCCATCGCTGGGCCATGAGGTGATCCCGGCGCTCGGCCGCCTCCCGCGCCTCCAGGCGCCTCAGGGCGGCCCGGGCTCGCCACCAGGCTACGAGTCCCACGTCACCCCCTTGGCCCGCCAGAGGTCGGTGGCGTACCGCTCCAGGGCCCGGGAGGCCTCGACCGAGGCGAACCGGCGGCCCATGTGGGCCGTGCCCTCGACGAGCACGCCGTCGGCCACCCGGCCGTCGTACGTGGCCGCGAAGTCCTCCCGCCACTCCCGCTGCACGACCTGGCCGGCCTGGAACCGCATCACCCGGCCCATCGCCCCGCCGACGATGGCCGAGGACGAGTCGACCGAGTAGAACGGGTACCGCTCGATCGCCCACTGGGCCGTCACCCCGAAGCAGTGGACCCTGACCGGCCACCGGGCGGCGAGGCGGCCCATGCACTGGTCGAGCCACCCCTCCATGCTCGCCCGGCCGCCGGCCCGGTCGCTCACCACGCCGCCCAGGGCGATGTAGCCGTGCTCCGAGGCCAGCCGGTCGAGCTCCGGCCAGGGGCTCCCCCGGTGGAACGTGGGCACCGGGTCGAGGCCCCTGGCCGCCATCGCCCGGACGTTGGCGGCCGTGGCCTGCCAGTCGCGGATCACGTCCAGGGCGGCGTAGGCGGCCATCCGCTCCTTGTTGGCCTGGATGTACTCGCAGTAGCGGCCGAGGTCGATCTGGGCCCCCCGCGAGAACGCCCCGAAGGCCCCGGAGTCGATGAACGTGAGCTGCCCAGGCACGGGCGGCGACTCCACCAGGAGCTTGAACGGCTTGGCCTGGAACGAGTCGATCTCCGCGAACGTGAGGAGCCGGTGGAGGCACCCGCCGGCCCGGAGGGCCTCGTCGGCCCCGGCCTGCATGGAGGAGCCGGCGTTGTAGACGATCACGAGTCCCACCTGACGCCGCGCTGCGCCCAGAGATCCGTGACGTGCCGCTCGAGCCGGCCGGCGTTCTCCAGGTTGACGGCGATCCGGGCCGACCGGCTGGCCCCTGACGTCCCGCAGATCCGGTCGTCGTAGAGCAGGCGCCGGACCATCGGCTCGTCCCAGTTGCGGTAGTTCAGGACGGCCTGGCCGTCGCGAAACACCATGACCCGGCCGAAGCCGGCGCCGCGGATGGCCGACGAGCTGTCCGCGCTGTAGAGTGGATACCGCTCCAAAATGGGCAGGCCGACGGCGCCGAACGCGTGGATCTTGACGGGCCAACGCCTGGCCAGCCGGTGGAACACCTGGTCCAGAAAGATCCGCGCCGCTTCCTGGTGGTCGTGCATCGTCGCGCGCTTGCCTGGGTTGTCGACGTCGGCGGCCAAGCCCCCGATCGCCACGTAGGCGTGCTCGCCGGCCAGCCTGTCCAGCTCCGACCACGGGCTGCCCTTGTGATAGGTCGGGACCGGGTCCAGGCCGGCCGACTGCATCCGCTTCACGTTGGCCGCCGACGCGACCGGATCCCCGATGACGTCGAGTGCCGCGTAGGTCGTCACCTGGCCGGCGTGTGTCTGAAGAAACAGGCAGTACTCGTCCAGGTCCACCGTCGCCTTACCCATGAACACGGGAAACGCCCCAGAGTCCATAAACACCCGGCAGCCGGCTGGACGGCCCGGCTGAAACCAGGCCTTGAAGGCGGCGCCGGTCCGCTCGCTGTAGGCCAGCAGCCCCGACTTACCGCCGCCAGCCCAGAACGTGGCGACGTCTGACCCGGACCAGGCGCCGGCGTGGTAGAGGATCACGCCGTCCTCCTTCTCGGCGGCGCCGGAGGCGGCGTGGGACGAGGCGGCCTCTGGCTCGTGGCTGACCCGAAGCGCCATCGCCGACGCCGCTCGTCCCCTCGGATGGTCAGCCAGAAGACGATCAGGAACGCGAGGCAGATCACCGGCCGCCCTCCCGGGCCAGGGCCAGGAACTCGGCCCGGGCCTCCGGCTTGTCGAAGATGGCCCCCCGGAGGTCCGAGGTCGTCGTCCACGCGTCGTGCGCCTTGACCCCCCGGATCTCCATGCACGAGTGCCGGGCCCGGAGGAGCACCCCGACCCCGACGGGCTCGAGCTCGGCCGTCAGGAGGTCGGCCACGGCCCGGGTCACCCGCTCCTGGTTCTTGAGGCCAGAGGCGCAGAACTGCACGGCCCGGGCCAGCTTCGAGAGGCCGACGATCCGGCCGGCCGGGATGTAGGCCACGACGGCCGTCCCCGTGAACGGCAGCATGTGGTGCTCGCAGAGGCTCGAGAACGGGATCCCGGCCTGGACGATCATCTCCGACGTGCCCTCGGCGTCGAAGGTCGTCATCTTGAACGGCTCCGGGTTCATCAGGCCGCTCAGGAACTTGACGACGCGCATCGGGGTCTCCCGGAGGCCCTCGCGATCCACGTCCTCCCCAAGGGCCGCCAGGAGGGCCCGGACGGCCCCCTGGGCGGCGTCGACGTCGTCCCTGGTCGGGTGCCCCGCCGCCTTCCAGCCGAGCCTGGTCATCGCGTCCTCAGGAATTTATGAACCTGGGGCGAGAGCCGGAGCTCCGGATGGGCGGCCGTCGTGGCCAGGGCCTCGGACAGGGCCACGGAGGACACCTGGTCCCGCTCGTTGCGCGGCTGGGCGTAGACGACGTGCCCCCGGGCCGCCCAGGCCTTGGCGTCGTCCAGGGTCGGCCACCCGGGGCCGTCGCCGAGCCCCCCGACGATCCACTTGATCTCGTCGGCCCGGGCGATCATCTCCTCCCGCCAGCCCGGCTTGGGGCTCACCGTGATCCAGAGGCGCATGTTGATCCCGGCCCCGTTCTCGTCGACCACGATGTGCCGGCCAGGGCCGAGCTCGGGCAGGACGAGCCCAGGGTCGAGCCAGGCCGGCAGGATCGTCCCCGAGGTCTCGACGTGGACATGGAGGCCGGCCCCAGCCAGAGCGTATATCAGCTCTCTTATGTCGCGATCCAGTGGCTCTCCTCCGGTTATGCAGACGTGCCTCGCGGTGCCTGCCCATTGCACGATCTCGTCTGGAGTGAACTTGCCGCCGCCGAGGGCCTGGTTTACGGCCTCAAAATCTGTGTCGCAGACCGTACACGTTCTTTTTCCAACCGAGCACCCGACGAGCCGGACGAACGCCATCTGGGCGCCGGTGAACAACCCCTCGCCCTGAGGAGCGTGGAACCGTTCGGCTAAAGGGTAACGCATGTCTCGGCTCTCTTTCTCTGCCAGAAGGCCAGTCTTGCCGTCCTGATCTTATCTTTCGATTCAGGCCGATGCTTACGTCCGGTGTTGTACTCACTCAACCGTCGCCGATGCTCTTCGCTTATCGGTCCGTAGACTCCTCTGGTGGCCCTTATCTTTGCCATGACCTCTGGGGTGTGCTGTCGCCCCCTCATGTCCTCCGAGGTTTTGTCCTCGTGACAATTGGCGCAGATGTACTGCCAATTCGCCGGGGTATCAGGGCCACCCTTGAACGTCGGGATTACATGGTCCTTGTGTAGACGTCGTCGAAACGTGCCGCACTTAGGACAATGGCCCGAGGGCCTGTTCTTTGATCTGTGCGTCTGCTCTCGGGCCATCTCTGGGCTCCCCCCTTTTACGCCCGATCCTCGGCGACCCGGATGATCTCGCCGTCGACGAAGATCCGGAGGTACTTCTGGATCGTGAGGGGCGAGGCCTCGCTGTCGACGTCCTTGGCGATCTCGGCCGCCGTGGCCAGGCCCCGGTCCTTGATCGAGACGAGGATCGCCCGGCCCGTGGTGCCCTCGCGCGGGAGGTCCGGGATCCCGCCGATCAGGCGGTAGGCCTTCGGGGCCTCGGCCTCGCCGCCGGCCGGCTTGCGGGCCCGCGGGGCCTTGGGGGCCGGCTTGGCCCTGGCCTTGCGGGCGACGGCCTTCCGGGCCTTGCCCTTGGTGGCCTTCCTCGCGGCCCGGTCGGCCGCCTGCTGCTTCCTCCAGAGCTCCCGGCCCTTGCGGTCGGTCGGCCGCCTCGTGAGTCGTTCCGCCATGATCTGCCTCCTCTGCCGTGGACCTTACCACTGACTAATAATTATCGCAATCCCCTCAGGGCTCGTAGCGGGCCCGCGAGGTGCACGTCTCCTCGACGGTCACGGCGACCAGGGTCACGTCCAGCCGCTCGTACGCGTCCGCGAGGCGGTGGTAGGCCCACTCGGCGATCGCCTCGCTCGTCGGGTTGTCCAGGCCGGTGCTCTCGTTCAGGTGCCAGTGGTCGAGGCTCTCCTCGACCAGGGCCTTGAGCGGCCGCCCCACGTCGCCGAAGTCGGCCGCCATGCCGGCCTTCGGCCCCTCGGCGTGGAGGGCGTCGGCCCCGACCTCGACGAGGATCCGCCACGAGTGGCCGTGGAGCCGGGCGCACTTGCCGTCGTGGGCCGGGAGCCGGTGGGCCGCCTCGAACGTGGCCGACTTGGTGAGGGTGTAGACGAAGCCCGCGATCACTTCGGCGGCCTCTGGCGCGTGTTGCGCTTCGGGGCGCCCTTGTGCTTCCTCTGGGCCGTGACCGGTCCCTTTCTCTTGGCCTTCTTCGGCTTGGCGACCTTGGTGAGCTTCTCCTGCTTCTTGACGTGGTAGCCGCGGGGCCCGAGCTCGTCGGCCAGCTTGTCGCGCCGGGCCTCGGTGCCGCACTCCACCACCAGCCAGAAGCGCATCGTGGTCTTACCCGGGCCGGCCTTGGCCGCCTCGATCTCGTTGGCCAGCTTGCGGGCCGACCACTCCTCGGCCCGGGACTTGTCGAGCCACTCGGCCTGCTCCTCGTCCTTGAGGCCGACCACGGCCCGGGCGTGCTCCCAGGACTGGGCGTGCGACCGGGTGGTCGGCTTGACCTTGGCGGCCACCAGCTTCTCGGCCGCGGCCTCGGCCTCGGTGAGGTGCTCGCTGTCGACGATCTGCGAGGCCTCCTCCCCGAACAGGGTCTCGGCCAGGTTCATCAGGTCCCCGCGCCAGAAGCGGGCCACGAAGATCACCCGGGACACGCGCTGCATCGGCCGGACGAGCCGCTCGACCGTGTCGATCTCCACCGACTGCCGGCGGGCCAGGCCGGCCGAGTCCACCACCAGCTCCGGCCCGAGGGCCACGAGCTCCTGGAGGGTCTCCTGGGTCGCGTCGCCGCTCCAGCCTTGCCTGTCTGTCGTCGCCATGCTTCTCTCCTTCTTATGCCCGGCCGGACTCGACCTGGGCCTGGAACCGCTCGATCTCCCGCTGGAACGCCGCCAGGAGCCGGGCCTGGTAGGGCGTCATGCCTCCGGCCTTGGCGGCCATCTTCACGAGGGCCGCCGCCCCGGCGTAGAAGGCCCGGCGGGTCTCGACGACCTGCATCGCCGGGGCGTCGAGGGGGACGACCCGCCGCCGGTACTCGTCCCAGGCCTGGTCGACGTCGTTCTCCATCTCAGTCTGCCCCTCTCGTGAACCGGAGCGGCCCGTCCGCCCCCTTGTCGCTCAGCTTCTCGATCTCGAGCCTCGGCCTGGCCTGGCCGTCGTACCGCCGGTGGAGGCTCCGGCACAGCATCAGGCTGCCGGCCGTCGTGTGGCGCTCCTCCGGGGCCATGCCCCTGGTCTTGCCTCGCCGCTTGTCCCCCAGGTGGGCCCACTCGGACGGCCCCTGGCACTCGTGCCCGGCCGTGTCCTGGTCCAGGGTGTCGCCGTGCAGGGCCGGCCCGAACACGGCCCGGCACGTCCCGTCCCGCGTCGCGCACCTGGCCCGGACGGCCTTCTTCTGCCGGCCCTCGGCCCGATCCTGCCGGCCCTTGACCGTCTTGCGGGTCACGATCTTGCGCTTCGGCGTGGCCCGCGGCCGGGCGTTGACCTCGGCCATCGTGGGGAGATCCTGGATCCGCCTCATACAGCCACGTTCTCGAACCGCACCAGCTCCTTGTTCCAGAACACCTTGACGACCCCGACCGGCCCGTTGCGCTGCTTGGCCACGATCAGCTCCGCCGCCTCGCGCCCGTCGGGCGGGGCCTCGTCGTCCTTCTGCTCCGGCCGGAACGGGAAGATCACCACGTCGGCGTCGGCCTCCAGGCTCGAGGACTCCGCCAGGTCGGAGAGCTGCGGCCGCCGGGCCTTCTTGCCCCGGCCGCCCTCGACGTCCCGGGAGAGCTGCGACAGGAGGATGATCGGCACGTTGAGCTCCTTGGCCACGCCCTTCACGCCCCGGGAGATCCCCCCGATCTCCTCCCGGCGGTTGTCGAATTTCCCCCGGCCCCGCATGTGGCTCACCTGGTCGATCACGATCAGGCCGAGGCCGTGCTTGGCCTTGACCTGGCGGGCCCGGGCCCGGACCTCCCGGACGCCGGCCCCGGCCCGGTCGTCGATCAGGATCCGGAGGCCCTGGAGCACCGACAGCGCCGCCGAGATCGGGCCCCAGTCGGCGTCGTTGAGCCACCCGGACCGGAGGCGGTGGGAGTCCACCTCGGACTCGGACGACAGCATCCGGAGGAACAGCTGCTCCTTGGACATCTCCAGGGAGAAGACCAGGACCACGGCGTCGACGGCCCGGGCGATGTTGAGGGCCAGGGCCGTCTTGCCCTGCGACGGCCGGGCGGCCACGATGATCAGGTCGGACGGCTGGAGGCCGGCCGTCAGGTCGTCGAGCTTGGTGAACCCGGTCGCCAGGCCGGTGACGGCCCCGGACTTCGTCTCGTACGCCTTCTCGATGGCCGACATGCCGGCCCCGATCAGGTCGGCCAGGAGCAGGGCCTCGCCGCCGAGCGTGTCGCCGCCGATCTCGTGGAGGGCCTCGGCCGCGTCGGTGGCGATCTCCCCCGGCGGGGCCTCGCCGGCGTAGGCCTGGGCCGTCGCCTTGTTGCTCGCGAAGATCACCGAGCGGAGGACGTGCTTCTCCCGGACCACCTTGGCGTAGTGGGCGACGTTGCTGCCCCGGGGGACGCCGTCGATCAGGGCCGCGAGGTAGGCCGGGCCCCCGCACTCGTCGAGGTCCCCGTGCCGGTCGAGCTCCTCGCGCAGGGTGACCAGGTCGATGGCGATCCCGCGGGCCGACAGCGCGATCATCTTGTCGAAGATCCGGCGATGGGCGTCCCGGAAGAAGTGGCTCGAGTCCACCACGTCGGCCGCCGCGTCGAGGGCCTCGTTGTGCAGGAGCACGGCCCCGAGGATGGCCCGCTCGGCCTCCAGGTTGTGCGGCAGCGTGCGCTCGGCCGTCTCGGCCGGATGCGGAGGCCCGTCGGATCGCCGGGGAGTCACCCGCAGGCCTCCACGTCCCGGACGGCCCCGTCGAACACCACGTCGTACCACCGGCCGTCTATGACGACGGTCCGGAGGACGGCCTGGGGCGGCTGCGAGGCCTGCCGACGGGCCCGGGCGGCCGCGACGTGCTCGGCCATCCGGCCCACGTACTGCTCGGCCTCGGCCGCGTCGGCCGCCTGCTGGACCTCCCGGTGGCACGACCGGCACAGGCCGTCGGCCCCCTGGGACCACTTGCCCCGGCACGCCCGGCACATCGCCATCAGGCGCCTCCCTGGCTGCGGAGCCTCGCCATCCGGGCCGAGGTCCGGTCGGCGTCCGGGACCCGGCCCCGGTCCTGGGCCGGCCGGTCGAGGGCCACGAGGCGGTTCCACTGGCCGAGCATCAGGCTGAGCGGGTAGCCCTGGCCCGCCAGGAACTCGTCGGGGAGGTCGAGGTAGATCGGGAGGCGGCGGAGGACGGCCGGGAGGCCCCCGTGGGCCACCAGCCGCTTGACGGCCGCCCCGTCCTTCCCGGTCACCAGGGGCTTCTCCCCGAACCGGGCCTGGAACAGGGCGGCCCACTGGCCGATCACGGCCTGGACCTCGCCGGCCGGGGCCGGCTTCGCCTTGGCCCGCTTGGCCTTGGCCTCGACGCCGAACAGGTTGGCTTCAGTTCCCATCGTGGAGCCTCGCGCGGATCCGGAGCCGCAGGAGGCCGACCCGGATCTTGATCTTGAGCCCCCCGAGGGGGCCGAGGATGTAGCCCTTCTTCCGCATCCAGCCGTCAGACATCGGGGGCACCCGCACGGCGACGGCGTCCCGGCGGTCGACGACGTCCCGGAGCCGGTCCAGGACGCGCTCCGGGGCCGTCCGCCAGGCCGGCCGCGACGGGATGGCCGCGGCCTTCACTCGACCCGCTCCAGGATCACGACCCTGAGATCGCCCCTGAGGGGACGGCCCACGGCCGCCTCCGCGGTCGCCCGGACGACGTCGGGCGAGCTGAAGATGCCGACCGCCCGGTAGCCGTCGAAGGCCCGGTCCACGTTGCGGAGCGTCAGGGACCGCCGGTCGAGGTGCCGCCGCTTGAACAGGTCCCACCGCATGGCCCAGGTCATCGCCGCCTCCCGCGCGACGGCCGGAGCCAGGCCGCCGAGTACGGGTATGCCGAGTAGTACGACGCCGTGATCGGCGGCGGGGCCGGGATCTCGACGACGGTCGGCAGCAGGAAGATGATCACCCGGAGGCCCTCCGGCCGCTCGGTCGCGATGTAGCTCTGGTACGGGGCCAGGAGGGCCCGGCGCGCGGCCGGCGGCGGGGCCGGCGAGGCCAGGCAGTTCAGGACCAGGCCGAGTAGGACGCACGTCACGGCCGCACCGTCCCGTCCTCGATGAACACGGTGGTCCTGGAGTCGGGCTCCTCCTGGAGCATCTCGAGCCAGACCTGGGCCCCGGCCTCCTTGGCCATCTGGGCCAGGATCTCCAGCTTGGCCGGCCCGAGGAGCGAGCCGTCCCGCACGAGGAGCACCCGGAGCCGCGGCTTTCGGGCCAGGGCGATGGCCACCGAGGCCCGGATCCGGTCCGACGTCGAGGCCTGGGAGAACGGGAGGCCGTCGAGCGTCACGAGGCCGTCGTCGTCGATCCCCAGGCCGTCCACGGGGAACTGGACCGCCGCCAGCCGGTCGGCCTTGGCCTGGTCGATCTCCCGGATCTTGTCCGTGAGGGCGGCGGCGTCGGCCCGGGCGGCGTCCAGGGCCTGCTCGGCCTGGGCCCGCTGCCGGTTGGTGCGGACCTGGGCGTTGACCTCCTCGGAGGCCGACAGGCGGGCCCGGATGGCCGCCTCGTCCTTCACGAGGGCGACGGCCTCCTGGTACTCCATCGCCGCCGTCACGGCCTGGTCGCCCTCCTGCTCCGCCCGGGCCTCCAGCATGGCCAGGCGCTGCCTGAGGGTCTCGATCTCGGCCTGGGTGGCCCTCAGGGCCGCGTCGGCCCCGGAGATCCGCGCGGCCGCGTTGCGCTCGTCCTGGGCCAGCCGGGCGGCCTCGGCCAGCTCCTCCACGAGGGCGGCCACGGAGACCTCCTCGGTCGGGGCCCCCTCGAACGGGAAGCTCTGGTCCACCTTGACCTTGAGGGCGTCGACCGTCCGGTTGACCTGGGTCCGCTCCTCGTAGAGCCGGGCCCGGCCGGCCTCCAGGTCGGAGACGTCCAGCCCGACCATCGTCCGGAGGGTCTCGGCCTGCTCGCGGCCCTGCATCCGCTCGAAGGCCAGGGGATCGCCCGTGAGGGTCGACCAGAGGCCGTCCAGGAGGGCCTGGGGGGACTTGAACGTGGTCCCGTCCTTGGCTGTGACGACCAGCTTCCGGCCCGTGTTGCGGCCGACGGTGAGGGTCACGAGGATCTCCCCGAGGTCGACCACCACCTTGCCGGCCTTCCGGCCCCGGCGGACCGGCTCCTCGGGGGCCGCCCCGGCCCCGGCCATCGCCATCTCGATGGCGTTGAGGACCGAGGACTTGCCGGCGTCGTTGCCGCCGCCGATCACCACCAGGTCCCCGGTCGGGGTGATCTGGACGGCCTTGAGCCGGAGGACGTCCTCGGCCGAGAACTTGACGATCCGGAGCGGCGTCTCTTTGGCCACGGCCTCCACCAGGATCCGGTTGATGTCGTCGGGGGCGAGGTTGACGTCGGCCATCCTAGCCCTCCTCCCCGGGCTCGCGCGCCTCGACGGCCAGGGCCTTGAGGCGGTTGGCGTGCTTGCCGCCGCCGAGGTCGACCACGTCGAACGAGGGGACGACCCCGAGCTTGGCGTCCCGGGCCTTCACGGCCTCGTCGGCGTGGGCCCCGTTGTCCGTGATCAGCTGCCGCTTGGCCGTCTGGATCACCCACCGGTCGCCCTTGTCCGTGACGACCTTGCGGACCGTGAGGATCTTCTCCGGGCCGTCGACGGGCTCGTCCGGCTGGGCCGGGGCCTCGGCCGGCGTGATCGGGCGCAGGCCCTTGAGGTCGTTGCCCTTGTCCCCCTTCTCGATCTCCGGGTTGACCGGGGTGCGGTTGGCCTTGGCCTTGGCCAGCTCCTCGGCCAGGGTGTCGGAGAAGGTCACCCCGTCCCGGCCGTCCTCGAAGGTGACGAACCGCCGGGTCCAGGGCCCCTTACTGCTCTTGCCCGTCTTGATCGCGATGTCCTTGACGTAGGTCGTGCCCGGCGCGGCGGCCGTCGTCGGCTGGCCGGCGGCCTGGGCCGTGCCCTGGTTGGCCGCCTGGGTGCGGCCGTGGCCGGACGGGCGCGCGGCGTGGCCCTCCTGGGGCTCCTCGTGGTCGACCTCCTCGGCCGAGACCTCCCCGAACCCGACCAGGTCCGAGACGGCCCGGTTGAACGCCCGGGTGGCCGCGTGGCCGCGGACGTTGTGCTCCGAGGCGTCCCCGGGGAGGGTCCGCCACTGGAACTCGGGGTCGAACTCCGGGCACGAGCTGTGCGGGAAGTGGAGGGTCCGGCGCGAGCCCGGGCTCTCCGGGTGGGGGCACTTGAACCGCCGGGCCTTCTCCACCGCGAAGCAGGCCCCGTCCCCGATCACGCTCCGGCCGTTGGGGGCCGTCGCCTTCTTGCTCACCACGTAGCCGAAGTTGGGCCGGCCGTCCCCGAACAGGCCGGCCACCTCCCGCTTCTCCTCGACCGTGTCGACCGTGATGTTGAAGGCCACGGCCACGGCCCGCCAGTAGCCCTTCTTTCGGAACTTCTTGCCCTCCAGGTCCATGATCTGCTCGGGCATGGCCTCGTCCAGGGCCCGCTGGAGCTCCTTGTAGACCGCGAGGGCCTGGGCCATCTGCTGCGCGTTGAAGGTGGGGAGGGGCGACCCCTCGCTCCGCCTCAGGGCCCCGCCCTGGGTGGCGATCTCGGTTCCGTCTGGCATGTGCGTTCTCCTCGTCTCCTCTCGGCCGGCCGGCCCGGACCGGATTCTCGAATCTGCCTCGCCCTGGGACGCCCGAACCCCCGCGTTTTGCGTCAGGGGAGCGTCTACGGCTGAGCCTATTCCTTAGCCCGGGCCGGCCCGCCGATTCTCAGAGCCGGCCGAGGTCGATCTCGACCTCGCCGACGATGTGTTGCCGGATCCCGGCGCCGGCCGCGGTGGTCTCCACCATCCGGACGTAGATCGCGGCCGGCGACAGGCCCGTCCGGGCCCGGAGCTTGTCGACGGCCTCGGCCGCCGCCGTCCGGACGTGGGCCTTGGCCTCGGCCAGGGCGGCCACGAGCTCGACGGCCTGGGGCGTCACGACGCCGCCGCCGGGTTGTTGGCCGCCGTGATGGCCTCTGCGTCGGCCTTGGTCAGGGCGTCCAGCCCGGCCGTGTGGACGGCGTGCTCCAGGATGTCGCTGTCGCTCTTGCCCGTCCGCTTCGAGGCCGCCCTCACCTTCCGGTCGGCCGCCTTGGTCAGGAGGTGGCTGCCCTGCACCGACTTGCCCGGGTACATCGGGAGCCCGCGCTTGCGCCCACCGGATCCGCCTCGTGTCGCTTTGGTCATAGTCCTGCCTTCTGCCGGGTCACCACTTGATCGCCGCGCCCGCCGCCCGGAGGGCCGCGTCAATCGCGTTGTGGTAGGCGACGTGCGTCTCCGCGTGCGCCCCGGACACCAGCCCGCCGCAGCGCGGGCAGGCCAGGTCGCGATAGGGCAGCGTCATGGTCCTCTCGGACAGGTCCCGCAGCCGCTCGGTCTCGTCCACCAGCTCCTGGACGATCATCGCGGCTCCAGGAGGTCCAGGAGCGGCCGGGGCTCCTCGGGCTCGACCCGATCCGGGATCGAGAGCCTGGCCGACGCCGCGACGAGCTTCCGGAGCTGGACGCGGTTGGCGCGCTTCACCTTCAGGTACTCCTTGAACAGCGGATCCCGCTTGACGCACGTCGGGCACCACTCCCCCTCTGGCGTGTCGACGAAGCACCGGGGGATCTCCTCCCCGGCCCGCTCGCACCGGAGCCCTCGGGCCGAGGCGTAGAGGGCCCACTGGAGCTCCCGGCCGGCCGCGTAGGCCTCCGCCAGGGCGAGCACCCGGTCGACGGCCGCCTGGGTCACCGGCTCACCGTCGGCGGCCCTATGACGATCACCGAGGCCGACAGGCCGGCCCCGGAGGCCGTCACCCGCGTCTGGTCGCCCACGGTGACGAGCCACGACTTGACGCTGCCGGCCGCGTCCGTGAGGCCGTCCGGGACGGTCATGGAGCCCGAGGACGAGGAGAAGCGCACGACGACGCCCGGGACGAAGCTCCCGCCCTTGGTCAGGACGGTGGCCGTCATCTCGATGGTGCGGTCCGGCTGGCTCGAGCCGACCAGGCGGATCGAGGCCGGCGTGACGTCCGGCGGCGGGGCCTGGTAGGGCGGCTCCGGGGCGATGGGCGCGGCGAACCCGTTGGCGCACCCGGCGCTGAGCAGCGACAGGAACAGGGCGGCGGCGGCGAGGTGCTTGGTCGTCATAGGGCCTCTCTCGTGTCTGGGTGCCCCTTCTCGGCCGACGCCAGGTCGACGGCGGCCCGGACGGCCACGTCCCGGACGAAGGACGCGGCCCCGGGGGCGTACGGGAAGTGGCGGACCATCGCCGGGGCCGTCCTGGGCCGCCAGACCCAGACCTCGAACTGGCGGGAGTCGCCGTCCTGGATCACGGTCACCTGGGCCTTGCGGCGGACGAAGAAGGATCGCACGAAGCGGCGCATCAGGGCCACCTCGTCGTCTTGGTGTAGTCGGGCTGCCCGTCCGGGCCGACGGGATGGAGCCGCTCGTGCCGGCGGCCCCAGGCCCGCACCTTGCCGTCCAGCCACGACCATGCCCGGAGCAGCCGGCGCACCATCGGCGGGGCCGTCACGTAGTAGGTGGGCATGGCTACTTGGCCTCCACCCAGACGAGGGCGTCCATCGCCCGGGTCACGGCCACGTACTCGATGTTGGCCTCCTCAATGGCCTGCTTCGGCGTCCGGACCTTGCCCTTCGGCAGGGCCGGGTGGAGGGTCGGCCGGAGGACGAACACCCGCCGGAACTCGAGCCCCTTGGCCTTGTGGACCGAGGAGCAGACGACCGTGTCCTTGGCCCCGTCGTCGGCGAACAGGAGCCCCAGCCGGGCCTCCAGCTCGCGGGGGCCCGTCGTCCCCTCGGCCACCACCCGGAGGGTCTCGGCCTTGTCCTTGACGCCGTCCTGGAGGTCCTCGCGGCCCATCTTCTCGAGCCGGGCCAGCTCGCGGTCCTCCCACCTGGCCAGCCGCTCCAGGAGGGCCGGGATCGACGAGGCCGCCTTGCCCGTGGAGAGCTTCTTGACGAGGCCGATCAGGCCGGCCCCGAACTCGCGCCCCTGGATCCGGACGCGCTTGCCGGCCCGGATCAGGGCCATCGCCACCCCGGCGATCGGCGCGTTGGTCCGGGAGGCGATCAGGTCGTGCGGCTTCCCGCGGTCGTCGGCCTTGGGCTCGGCCGCGGCCACCAGGGCGTCGAGGCTGAGGAGCCGGCTCTCCGTCCCCTCGGGGGCCCCAGGGGCCGCCTCGAAGTCGGGCACGATCCGCTTGGCCGAGGCCACGACCACCCGGGGGCACCGGTACGTCGTCTTGAGGCCGAGCTCACCCGCCCGGAGGCCCTCCTTGAGCCGGCCGAGGGACTCGGAGTCGGCCCCGCGGAAGGCGTAGATCGCCTGGCGGTCGTCCCCGACCACGCAGATCCGGCCCCGGGCCACGCCCTGGGCGATCTCCAGCTGCGTCACCGTCATGTCCTGGGCCTCGTCGACCACGACCAGGTCGTACGTCTTGACGAGCCACTTGTTGCGGACCGGCAGGTAGAGCATGTCCGCGAAGTCGATGCCGTCCTTCGGGCGCCGGACGGCCGCGAGCTCCATCGCCTCCAGGGCCCGGTGCTCGACGTAGTCGGCCCCGTAGCCGGCCTCGGCCCACTCCTCGTCGGGCTCGAGCTCGTGCTCGACGATCACGTCCATGAGGGGGCCGGCCTCGGTCGCGTGGGGGACGATCTCCCGGCCCTTGGTGCAGGCCTTGCCGACCAGCCGCTTGATGGCGTCCGGGACCTGGTCCCCGCAGACCTCCTGGGCCAGGCCCCACTCGCGCTCGTTGCCCTTGGCGATCTGGACGCGCTCCCAGTAGCGGCGGACGGCCGCGTAGCCGACCGCGTGGAGGGTCTTGGCCTCGCAGGCCGGGTTCTGGAGCCGGGCCTGGAGCTCGGTGGCGATGGCCTTGTTGAACGCGGCCAGGAGGATCCGGCCCTCGGGGGCCCGGGACGTCCCCTCCAGGATCGTCGTCGTCTTGCCGGTGCCGGCCCTGGCCACGACGACCAGGTGGCCCTTGGCGTCCGGCACGGCCGGGAGGCCGAGGACGGCGCAGGCGGCCCGGAGGCCCTCCTGGTCGCGCTCGAACCACGAGAAGATGGCCTCCTGCTCCGAGGACCAGACCCGGGCCGGCCGCTCCGTCGCCTGGGGGATCATCGGGACACCTCGGCGGCCTGGTCGATGAAGTGCCAGCCGTGGGCCGGGGAGTAGGCGATCCCGTTGGCCTGGAGCCAGGCCTTCTCCTCGGCGTACAGGGCCGAGAACTCGGCCGTCATGCCGGCCACGCGGAGGGCCTCGATCCGCCGGTGGCGCGCCCCGTTCTCCTCCTCGAACAGGGCCAGGGCCCCGTCCTTGAGGGTCGGGCCGTCGGGCTGCCGACGGCGGTACCACGCCGGGGGCTCGACGCCGTGCTCGGCCTTGAGCCAGGCGAACACCAGGCCGCAGACCGCGACGTGCTCGATCCCGAGGCCGAGAGGCTCGAGGGCCGCGCTGACGCCCTCCTCGACGAACACGAAGTCCTGCCGGCAGGGGTCGTCGGACTTGTAGCCCTCGACCACGTCCGGCCGCAGGCAGGTGAGCTCGGAGACGATCTCGTCGGCGATCGCCTGGCGGACGGTCCGGAGGGACTCGGCCGTCTGGTGCGTGCCGCACTTGCCGGTCGTGCCGACGGCTCCGCCCTCGCACCGCTCGCCCCTGGACGTGACGGAGCACCGGGTCCCGTGGGCCTCGCAGAAGGCCGACCAGGCGTCCTGCTTGACTGGGCCCAGGGCCCGACGGGCCGGGGCCAGGAACTCGTCGACCGTGGCGGGGCCCTCCCCGGCCCGAGCCGAGGAGGGGGTCCGGCGGGTCGCGGCCTGGCTAGGGCCGGCGGTGGGACGCGTTCGGGTGGCCATCAGCGGCCGCCCTTCTTGGACTTGGCCCGGGCGCCCTTGCCCAGGAACGCCGGGGCGATGCCGGCGGCCTTGCGCTCGGCCGCGATCCGCTTGCCGTGCTTGCGGGCCACCATCGTGGTCAGGGAGTCGCGCTGCCGGGCGATGGCCGCGGCGACCTCGGGCCCGAGGACGATCCGCTGCCCGCCGTCGGGCCCGACCGTCTGGATGAAGATGGTGTCGCCGACCTCGCGCTGGCGGGCCGTCTGGATGAAGAACGTCCGCGACCCGCCGACCCCGAGGGGCGGCGTCTGGATCACGGTCGAGGCCTTGGTGCGGGTGACGTCCGGGAGGCCGTCGAGGGACCCGTAGATCCGATCGTACTCCTGGGGCATCGACGGGCTCGGCGTGTCGTCTCGCTGTGACTGGGTTGTCGGCATGTCGGTCTCTCCTGTTGCGCCTTGGGCGCGTTGGTCGGTCCTGGCACGAATTAACGGAGGGAACAATAGATCATGAAAGTATTAGTTGTCAAGACACGAAATAATTAGTTTATTTTTCAGAGGCTCAAGCACCCTTGGGCCTGTGTCTCCACCGAGAGATCCGTGGTCGCGCGACCATTCCTGACCTCGTTTCTCGTGAACCGTTTTATCCAGTTGCAATTGGCGCATAGCAGTTGGTACTTCCCAGTTCCGGCTACATGTTGTTCGGTCACGTGCCTGTAGTAGGTCGGTCCCTGGCCGGCCTTGAGATCATTCAGGCCGCCGCCATTGACATGATCGATCTGGAGCGCCCGCGTGTCGGCACACCCGGTCGTGCCATCATCGTTCACCCACCTGCACGACACGTTAGAGCATCTACCGCCGAGGATCCGGATGGCCCTGGCCTTGGCCGCCTCGTTGTCCCTTTTCTTTCTGAGCCGCTGCTTGTCGATCCCGTCCATAAGTACCAGCCCCCTTGAAGTGCCGATCCGCCTGCGACCCTGGCCCCACGGCAGAGCACGACCGTGGATCCTTCGGCCATGCGCCGCCGTGGAGGATCTCGAGCCTCGGCCTCGTGCCTGACCGCAGCGCCCCGACCCCGTCGGCACGACGTTCGGATCCGGCCCGACGCCGCGGCCCCAGACTGTCGCCCCGGCCTCTCGGGGCCCCGTCGCGCTCTGGGGCTTGCGCACCCACGCCGCGGGCTCTGACGGTCGCGCAGTGGCCCGGCTTGGCGGGAGGTGGGCCCGGACGCTGCCCGGTTTCCTGTTCGTCCGGCCGTGCTTTGATGGAGGGTCTCAGGTGGGCTACAATCGGCGGCAGCAACCGTGAGGTTGCCGAGGCGCCGGAGCCAGCCACGACCTGGTCCCCGCATCGAGCCCGCCGGTCCCTCCCAGGGCCGACGGGCTTTTCGTGTCTCTCGGGGAGGGATCCTCCTCCCCCGTGCCTCCCGGGATCAACGCCCCAAGATGTGGCGGTGCCGCCGCGAGGGTCCCAGGGGCCCGGCCGGTTCTGCCGGCCGTGGCTTACCCTCCCCGCGGCGGCCCGAGCTTCACTCCTTGGCGGGCTCGTCCTGGGTGCTGTGGGCCCCCACCGGGCCGCCGGCCGTCTTGGCGGCCTGGGTCGCCGCGTCGGCGGCCTGGGCCTGGCCGGCCGCGACCGCGTCAGCCTCCGCCTTGGCGGCCAGGGCCTCCTGGATCAGGCTCCGGAGGTCGTCGTCGATCTCGGCCTCGGGCCGGACGCCCTTGATCGCCGCGATCACGTGCTCGACCCCGGCCACGCCCCCCTCGACCACCGGCCCGAGGGCCTGGGCCAGGGAGAGGATCGCCGCGAGGTTCAGGTTCTCCAGCGTGCCCGCCATCACTTCACCCCCTGGACGGCCGCCGAGAGCTTGGCGGCGTCGGACTTGGCCTTCTCGGCCGCGGCGGTCGCGTTCGGCGGGGCCCCGGCCGGCTGGGACGCCAGGGCCGCCACGTCGGCCACCAGGGCCCCGAGCTGGGCCAGGGAGGCCTGGAGCTGAGCCGGGGCCGGCTCCCCCGCCTTGAGGCTCAGGGCGGCGTTGGCGACGTCCACCACCAGGAGGTAGGCCGACGAGAGCTTCGAGGCGATGGCCTTGTGCTGGGCCGCGGTGGGCCACGCCAGGCCGGCCTGGAAGAGCCCGGTCTCGATCTGCTGGAACGTCCGGAGGGACTCGAAGGCCGTCCGGTCGGCCCGGTCGACCTGCTGCTTGACGGGGACCGGGGCGCACCCCGGGGAGAGGGCCAGGGCCGCGACGAGGGCCAGGGCCATGAAGGCTGAGCTCGGTCTCATGGGTCTGCTCCTTGCTACACGTTGCCGGACGCCAGCGGGTACCGGGCCGCCAGGCCCGAGAGGATGGTGGTCAGGTCCTTGACCAGGCCGAGGCCGGCCGCGGCTGCCGACACGCTGACCCCCGCCTGGACGAGGTGGTAGAAGTCCACGGCCTGGATGGCCTGGAGGACCTGGTTGCCGCCCGAGGGTGCGACCTTGACGGTCAGGAACCCCGAGAGGGTGAAGAAGAACAGGTACATGAACCGGACGGCCACGGCCGCCAGGGGCGGGATCACCACCGTGACGAAGTCCGGCATGTGGGCCCCGGCCGTCTGGGCCTTGGTCCCGGTCTCGAGCCGGCTCGCGTCGCCGGTCCCGATCACCGTCACCTTGATCGGCTCGACCGGCCGGCTCTCCGTCGTCTTGGCCTCGTCCGTCACCGGAACAGCCTCGCGACGACCAGGCCGGCCAGGGCCCACCCGAGGCCGGCGAAGAACCCCACGGCGAGCCAGACGGCGCAGTCGTAGACGGTCACGTGCGTCGGCATGTCGTCGGCCCCTCCTTGGGGCTGGTGGATCCTACTACAGCGGGCCGCCGTCGGGCATCCGCGCCCCGTTCCCGTAGCCCGACATCGTCCCGCCGCCGACGTCGGCCCTCGTGCAGGTCAGCAGGTAGCCGACCAGGTCCCCCTCGTCCTCCGAGCACCTCCCGTCGAACTGGTCCTGGGCGGTGCACTCGAAGACGACGAGCTTGAACGGGGCCTCGGTGCCCGTCCGCCGCGAGAGTCCCATCCGGCCGTCGTGGAACGGGTTGAGCGTGTCCCGGAGCTTGGCCTGGTAGAGGCCCGGGTTCGTCCGGGCCATCGTCGTGTCCCCCTGGTGGTGGCCGCCCGTCAGGTACGGCCGCATCGCCAGCCACCAGGAGAACCGGTCCGTCACGTTGATCGACCCGAAGCGATCCGTCCAGACCTCGCCGCCCGTCTTCCACCAGGCGAGGGCCTCGTTGACCCAGTGGGTGTAGACCGGGACCGTCGGCGGGAGCGCGTCGGCCACGTAGGCGATGATCCCGATCAGGGCGTTGCCGGGCCGGTTGTACTGGTCGAGCTGCCACCCGACGCACGCCGCGTCGACGGCCCCGGCCGCCAGGAGGGCGTCGAGGATCGGGTCGAGGATCGGCCGCCAGAACGCGGCGTCCTGGTCCGGCGTCATCAGGGCCTCGCCGCCGAGGAGCCAGACGTCCGCGAGCAGGCCGGCCCGCTGCGCCCGCTTGTTCAAGGCGACGAACTGGTCGACCGTCACCCCGGCCCAGCTCCCGTCCGGGTTGGCCAGGGCGTGGCCGACGGACCGCTGGAGGTGCGTGTAGCCGTAGCCGGCGTAGACCTGGAGGAACCGGTCCTGCCACTCGGGCGGGTAGCGATCCAGGAGGCACGCCATCACGAGGGCCGGGTCGGCCGGCCCGCCGGGGACGGGCGGGGCCCCGGGGATCCGGAGGCCGCAGAACTGGCCCCGGTAGAACCCGAGATCCGGGCCGCTCGGCGGCGCGAACGGGAGGACGTGGTCGTAGTCGACCGGCTGCGGGAAGGGCCCAAGCGGAGCCCGCGGTATCGGCTTGGGCCTTACGCGAAAGGGACGCAGGCCGGCAGCAGGATGTCCTGCGGGTTGTCCTGGGCGCCGCCGACCCTGAGGGTGACGTTGCTGCCCGAGACGGTCACGCTCTCCCCGTTGCCGTTCGGCCCGTACGGGGCGGCCGCCCCGCCGAGCTTGAGGACCCCGGAGAACGGGACCGGGACGTTGTTGAAGACCATGTAGCCGTCCCCGTTGGTGAGGTCGGCCAGGATCCCCCCCGGCACGTCGGGGGACTTGAGCATGGCCAGTACCCCGGGGACCGGCCTCCCGTCCGCGGTCTTGGCCACGAGGGCCACGGCTGTCAGCGTCATTCGTCGGACTCCTTCTGCTTGAGGCGGAGGAACGCGATCCGGGGCGGCGCGGCCGTGATCGGGTGCTCGAAGACCCCGGTCCCGTTGTCGCTCAGGCCGTCCGGGGAGGTGTTGCCGGCGATCCCGGCCAGCGGCGACGCGGCCGTCACGATCCCGCAGTGGTGGGCGTGGCCGGCCTCGTTGACCAGGAGGAACAGGTCCTCGGGGGCCGGGTCCGTCACCTCGGCCCCGAGCGCCCGGCCGGCCGTCAGCAGGGCCTGGCACGACCCCGTCCGGCCGACCGGCGGCTGGCCGTGGTGGGCCACGTCGAGGACGAAGGACACGAAGTCCGCGCACCACGAGTCACCCTCGCGGCCGCCGGCGAACCGCTGGAGCATCGAGACCCAGGCCCCCCGGTTCGGGCCCTCCGTCTCCCGGACGAACGCCAGGCGGCGCGCCACGGCCACGAGGCTGGCCGGGGCCGTCACGGCCGGCCGCCCTCGAGCCCCTTGAGGGCCCGGTCCGTCTTGTCCGAGGCGTTGAGCCAGTCGAGCGTGTCCTCGACGAGCTCGATCTTGCCGGTGGTCCACGGCACCCGGTCGACGCAGGCGATCAGCCGGTCCAGCTCCGGCTGCTGGAGCTCGACCACGGCCCCCGGGCGCATCGCCCGCTGCTTGTCCCCGGTCTGGAGGAGGTCGGCCTCCTTCGGGGCCTCGTCGCTGGCCGCCTTGAACGCCCGGACGATGGCGACGTCCTTGCGCCGCTCGTCCCGGGACTGCCGCCCCTGGGCGTCGTTGAGGAGCAGGTTCCGCCCCAGGTGCATGGCCATCCAGCACAGGTCGAACCGCTCCCCGATCTCGCACTTGATGGTCCTCGTCATCCGTCTCCCCTCCGCGTTCGCGCGTTGCCGCCGGCCCATCGCCTCAGTGCGGCCTGAGCCCGGCGAGCTCGGCCTCCAGCGCCGCGATCCGGGCCTCGTGCTGGAACAGGTACAGGTAGCCCTCCTCGACCGAGGCCAGGATGGCGTCCGAGCCCCCGAAGAGCCCGTCCGACCCGGCCAGGCCGTCGCGCCAGTCGGCCACTCGCGGGAGCGCGAGCCTGGACCGGACGGAGGCCTCCACGGCCGCCAGCGGCTGGAGCCCCGGGTAGGCCTCGGCCCCCACGCTCTCGGCGAACTTGACGATGGCCCCCGTCGCCCAGTGCTCCAGCACGTAGTCCGGGTTCGTGTAGGCCGTGTTGTTCTTGTAGACGTCCCCGGCCAGGTTGATGGTGCCGGCCCCCTTGTCGCCGCCGGTCGGCGCGCCCATCTGGACGCTCACCATCAGGGCGGCGCCGGTGTGGCTGGCGTTGAACAGGTCCACGTTGCCGCCCAGCTTGCTGCGGATCACGACCCCGCCGGCGTTGTCGAACCAGATCTGGCCGAGGTTCCCGGTCGCGTTCCAGTAGTCGACGAAGCCCCGGTTCGTGCCGGTGGCCGTGACGGTGAGCCCGGCCAGGTCCCCCACCCCGGTGATCGCCAGGGCCCCCGTCAGGGTGCCGCCGGCCAGGGGCAGGAGCAGCGCCAGGGCCGCGTCGATCTGCCCGTAGAGCTCCGTCTTGACCGCGTTGTTGATCACGGTCCCGGTCGTCCCGCTGCCGTCGTCGTCCGTCCAGGCCGTGCGCGTGATCGTGACTGCCATCTCAGGAACCCAAGCCTTTCGTCGTCGCCAGGGCCGAGACCCGGCGGAACAGCTCCGCGAACGTGAGGTGCTCCGACGAGGCGACCACCCGCCGCGTCGGCATCGCCGTCGCCATGAACTTCGAGATCGTCACCCGCTGGATCAGGTACGACCCGGACAGGCCGACCACCCCGAGGTTCGTGTCCTGGAGGCGGCCCGACGCCGCGTTGAGGTCCCGGCTCGCGAACGAGATCCCCACGGCCTCCGTGCTCTTGAGGGCGAGCCAGGCCTCGGCCCTGGCGATCGACTCCACGGCCGACAGGCGGTTGTCGGCCATCGCGTACTCCTGGACCCCCGTGCCGCCGATCAGGGCCGCCATCGCGGCCTGGGCCGCCAGGTCGTCGACCTGGACCACGAGGTTCACCGGGTCCCCGAGCTTGATCGCGTAGGCGAGCCCCGTCACGCCCGTGAGGGCCGGGGCCGCCGTGACGTTGGAATTGTAGCCGATGGACGCCGTGATCGACCCCACGCCCGAGGCCGGGATCCCGGTCAGGGCCGTCGCGGTCGTCCCGGTGTACCGGACGACCTGGGTGCCGTTGCCGATGATCGCCCACCCGCCCGTCGCCGACATGCCGCCCGTGCCGGTCATGAGGAGCGACGTGGAGCCCGCGAGCACCTGGCCGGCCGGCTGGGTCAGGTTGGACGTGTCCGAGACGGGCACGTTGGCCCCCAGGCTCGAGTCGGCCGCGCTGTCGGCCCAGACCGTGGTGGTGTTGTCGGCGAGCTGGTGCAGGCGCTTCAGCTGGGTCCCGCCGGCCGCCGTGCGGTAGATCCACCGGCTCGTGACGGCGGCCGGCCCGACGGGCACGCTCGACACGCCGACCTGGTTGGCCGTGGCCGTGTTGCTGGACGGGGCGTTCGCCCCGAGGCCCGCGTCCGTCGTGGCCACCAGGTAGGACGTGTCCGTCAGGTTGAGCGTCGCGATCAGCTTGAGCTGCGACCCCCCGGCCGCCGTGCCGTACAGCTTCCGGCTCGTGATCAGCCCCGTCGGCGGGAGGGGGATGTTCGTCAGCGGGATGCGCTGGAGGTAGGCCGTGCTCGACCCGGGCGGGGCCGCCCCGAGGCTGGCGTTGGCCGTCGTGTCCGAGTACGTCGTCGTGACGTTGTCCGCGATGGTGGCCAGGAGCTTGAGGCCGGCCCCTCCCGACCGTCGGTACAGCTTCCGGCTCGTGACGTCGGCGTTCCCGAGGGGGATCGCCGTCAGCGGGATCGTCTGGAGGTAGGCCGTGTTCGTGGCCGGAGCGGCCGCCCCGAGGGACGTGTTGGCCGTCGTGTCCGAGTAGCTCGTCTGCGAGTTGTTGGCGATGGTCGCGACGAGCTTGAACGTGCCGGAGCCGTTGAACCGCCGGTAGAGCTTCCGGCCGGTGACGTTGGCCCCGCCGAGCGGGATCGACAGCAGCTGGACCACGTTGAACGCCGCCGTGAACGGGGTGCTGTTGGACGTCGGGGCGTTGGCCCCCAGGGAGCCGTCGGCCAGGCTGTCGTTGCCGTAGAAGGTGGAGGTGTTGTCCGCGACGGTCCCCACGAACTTCAGCTGAGTGCCGTTCACGACGGTGCGGTAGATGTTGCGGGCGATGGTGGTGGCCGGCCCGGACGGGAGGCTGTTGTTGTTGCCCACGAACACCACGCCCTGCCCCGGCGGGACGGTCGCGAAGGCCAGCGGGCTCGGGAGGGTCTCCCCGTGCGCGGTCACCCAGGTGTACGCGTACCTGTAGAGCCCAGGCGTGAGCGGGCCGCCGCCGTTGGCCACGCACTGGACCCCGACGCTTGGGTCGGAGATGCCCGGGTTCGTCCCGGGCCCGGTCGTGACCTGGTTGCTCACGGTGCCCGGCGTCGTCTCGCCGGCGGCCGTGACGAACGTCACCTCGTAGTCGTGGCTCCCGTCGTCGGGCCCGGAGCCCTGGGTCGGCGTCTGGGCCGCCGGGGCCGTGGTCGGGGCCGGCGTCTGCCCGACCGTCACCGGGGCCGCGATGGGCCCGGGCACCGTCTCGCCCACGCTCGTGACGAACGTCACGGCGTACTCGTGCGTCCCGGCGGCGTCCACGGCCCCGCCGGCCGTCGGGGTCCCGGGGGTCGGGGCGGTCGTCGGGTCCGGCGTCAGCGTGGTGGCCAGGGTCACCAGGGGGCCCGCGGTCGTCTCCCCGCTCGACGTGACGAAGGTCAGGGCGTAGCTGTGGATCCCGGGGTTCGGCCCCGCGCCGATGGTGGGCGCGGAGGCCGACATCGGGGTGGCCGGAGGGTCCACGACCCCGACGGTGATCGCCGCGAGCGGGCTCGGCAGGGACTCCCCGGCCGCCGTGATGTAGGTCGCCGCGTACTGGTGGGCCCCGGTGTCGACGCCGGCCCCGGAGGCCAGGGCCAGGACCAGGGCGGCCGACGGGGCGGCCCCGGGCCCGACCAGGCCGCCCCCGCCGCCGGCCTGCACGCCGGTGTAGTGGAGCCGTTGCGGGCCCGACACGGCGATCCCGCTCGTGACCGTGTACGCCCCGTCGACGACGACGCTCGGGGCCGGGTACCAGGACGTGTTCTGTACCGGGACGATGGTCTCAGTGACCCCGACGTCCTGGAGCGCGTTGGTCCCGCCGCCCTCGGCCCGGACCCGTGTCACGGCCTGGCTGAGGTCCCGGTGGATCCGCAGCTCCTTGAGGCTCCGGTGGACGGCGTTGAGGATCACCGGGGGCGTCTCGGAGCGGTCCTCGAAGAAGAGCCGGACGACGCTGTTGTAGTCGCACCGCCAGTCGCCCCCGGCCCGGTCCATCAGCTGCGAGAGGCAGTCGGTCTCGTCCTGCTCGGTGAAGGTGATCTCGTCGATGGCCACGGCCCCGACGTCGGCCGCGACCGCGAGCGTGTAGCCCGCGGTGTAGTTGTTGATCAGGCTCGTCGCCACGGCCGCCACCGTCGTGGAGGTGTACCGGGCCCGCACCTTGAGCTTGTTCAGCCCCCAGGTGGGATCGATGAGGCTCAGGGCGTACTTCTGGGCGTGGGCCTGGGAGGTCTCCGGGTCGGCGACGTCGGCCTGGTCGGTCTGGAGCACCGTGCCGGCGAACTGCCGGGACAGGTTGTGGATGGATCCCAGGGTCATGACGACCGCGTCGCCGTTGCGCGGGACGACCCCGACGACCTCCATCTGGGCCGTGTTGGGGGCCGCGGCGAGGATGTCCGTGATCGAGACCGACTCCAGGAGGACGCCCCCGGCCGTCTCCCGCCGCGTGGCGATCTGGTGGCCGGCCAGGGAGACGAACAGGCTCGAGGAGTGGTAGCCCGACCGGGTCGCCCCGCTCCGGGCGATCCGGGACTGCGCGAACAGCGGGACGACGGACCCCTCCAGGATCGGCCAGCCGGATCGCCCGGCCCCCGACCGGAGGAGCCCCGAGACGGCGTGGGTGGCCGGGACGGGCACGCTAGAACCTGGTCCCCTGGGCCCGTGCCTGCCGCATCAGGGCGTCCCCGACCGCCTCGGCGATGGCCGGCGGCGTCCCGAACGGCTGGGTCACGTTGAGGTTCTGGATCACGACGGACGAGCCGCCCGAGCGGACCAGCGCGCCCCCCTGCGGGACCACGAACTCGTCCGGGTGGAGGAGCGCCGGGCCGCCGGCCCCGGTCGGGCCGCCGACGTCGAACGAGGGGACCCGGATGGTCGGGAGGCCGCTGGCCACCCCGACCCCGCTCGGCCCGCCGAAGCTCCCGAGTGGGCCCTGGGCGGCGAGCGCGTCGTAGAACTTGCTCAGCTGCTTGTTGAGGTCGTCCATGCTCGTCGCCGTCAGCTGCACCGTGTTCTTGAAGCTCATGAACCGGGCGTCGGCCGCGGCGGTGCCGTCGGCGATCTCGTGGACCTTGGGGATCGTCTTCTGGAACGCCAGGTCGGCCGCGTCCAGGGCCTCGGCCTCCTTGAGGACGGTGCCCTCGAACTGCTGGTAGATCTCGTTCTCCTGGGCCTGCTGGCTGATGCCGTCGACCTTGGCCAGGCGCAGCCGCTCCAGCTTGACCATGAGCTCGTCGTAGGCCGACCCCTGGAGCTTGATGGCCCCGGCCGCCGTCAGGCCGGCCGCCTCGTTGAGCCGCTCCTGGGCCGCCAGCTCGGCCAGCACGGCGGCGTTCACCCGGTCCTTGAGCTTGTCCCGCTCCGCGGCCTCGATCTTCCAGATCTCGATCCGCCGGTCGAACGCCAGCTTCTCGAACTCGTCGGCGGCCTTCTGTGCTTCGGTCTCCTCCTTGATCGCGGTCGTGACGGCCTTGACCTGCGCCGCCGTCAGCCCGTAGGCCTTGGCGAGGGTCTCCTGGGAGACGCCGGCCGCCAGGTAGTACTTGATGGCCTCGACGATCTGCCCGTCGATGGTGGCCAGCGTGCCCCGCCAGCCGTCCCCGACGGCCGCGAGCTCGACCGTGGCGTCCTGCCACGCCTTGAGGGCCTCGGCGTCCTTCTTGACCTGGGCCTCGTGCTCCTTGACGAGCTCGTTCTGGATCCGGAGGCCCTCGGTGATGCCCGAGTTCCGCATGGCCGCGGCCAGCCTGGCCACGGACCCGGCCTGGCCGTCGATGCCGGCGCTCGCCTTGGCCGTGGCCGCCGCGAGGCCGTCGATGGGCCCGTACAGCGTCGTGAGGCCGTCCGCGGCGTCGGCCGACACGCGGTCGATGATCCCGAGGTCGGCCGCGAACTGGAACAGGCTCTCGTGCGTCCCGCTGGCGGCCGCGTCGGAGTCCTTGGTGGCCCCGAGGATGTGCTGGAGGGCCGCCACGACCAGGGGATCCTCCACGATGATCCGGCCGAGCGCCTCCATGACGTTGTTCCAGGCGTTGCCCATCTGGGCGATGCGGCCCGAGTACGTCTCGATCTGCGCGGCCGCCTGCCCCCCGAACTTCTCGTTGATCGTGTCGAGGACCGAGCTGAACCCGCGGCTCTTGAAGTCGGCCTGGTCGATGGTGATGCCGTACCGGCCCAGGGTCTCGATGTGCCCGTCGGCGGCCTTGGCCACGAGCATGGTGGCCTTCTCCAGGTCGATCCCGAGGCCGGCCGCCAGGTCCGTCGACGCCCGGAGGGCCGCCTGCATCTGTGACGGCATGATGTTGCCGACCAGGGTCAGGAGGGCCTCCATCGCGTTGATGTCCTCGTCGGCGTACTTGGTCGTGTTCTGGAACGTGGTGGCCAGGCTGTTGTACTGGTCGATCACCTGGGGCGTGGCCAGGCCGTGCTGCTTGAGGGCCGCCGTGAGCTTGACCTCGGCGTCCTCCTGCTTGGCGTAGGCCGCCACCGACTCCGTCACGAACCCGGTCAGCTCGTGCCAGCCGGCCGAGACGGCCCCCAGGATCGCCTGGGACGAGACCATGCCGGCCATCGTGGCCGTGATCTGGGTGGCCATGCCCCCGAACGCGGACTGGACCTTGTCGGCCTCCGGCGGGACCTTCTGGAGGGAGGCGGCCATCGCCTGCATGCCGGGCGGGACCTCCTGGCCGATCGCCTTCATCTTCTCGATGGCCCGGTCGAGGGAGGCCGCCAGCTTGTCCTGCTCGGCGGCCGTGAGGGTCGAGACGCCGCCGAGCTTCTCCACGGCGTCGGCCGCCAGGGTGGCCTCCTGGATCGCCCCGCGGCCCGAGTACGAGTCGGCCATCCGCTGGAGGGCCGTGCTCACCTTGTTCGCGTTGCCCTCGAACGAGAGCAGCCGGACCTCCGTCTGGGAGACGGCCTCCTGGAACGACGCGAAGTCGGCGGCGAACTTCCCCGTGATCGGCATGTGCTACTCTGGCGGCTCCTCGGGTGTCTCGGACAGCAGGTCGATCAGGGCGTGGTAGTCGTCGGCGTCGAGGCCTCGGACCCACTCGTAGCGCCAGCCGCAGCGGACGGCGATGGCGAGGTCGGTGCGGCGCCGGCCGACCCAGCCCTCGCTTTTTTTAGCGCGTCGCGGGCGGCCTGGACCTCGTCCTCGTGCTTGTCGACGGCCTTCCAGATCTCCTGAAAGTCGTCCGGGTCGAGGTTCCGGATCAGGCTCCGGCGCTCGTCCTCGGAGATCTTGAGGGAGTAGGGGATCGGCTGGCCCTCGTCGTCGACCAGGTTCCACCGGACCAGGTAGGCCAGGACCTTGCCGGTCCGGACCATGCGGCGGTTCGTCCCGATCCCGATCCCGCCGGCCACGACCGACGACATGCTGGCGAGCATGTCCTCCTCCTCGCCGTGCGAGAGCCTCGTGACGACCTCGATCTCGTCCCCGTCGGAGAGCTGGATCCGGGTGGTCCCCCCAGCGACGAAGCGGTTGCGTCTCTCCAATCGACCTCCTTGCGGCTGCGGGCCCTCACCGCTCGGGCGGGCCCAGGTGCGCGACGATGGCCAGGCCGGCCACCTCCAGCTTATCGATCCCCCACATCCAGAACCCCTTCGGCCGGGGGGCCGAGAACCAGAGGGGCCGCTGCCGGGCCTGGAAGGCGTCGACCCTGGCCGCCGACGCCTTCAGGGTCCAGGCCTTGGACTTCTTGTCCTGCGTGATGGTCCACGGGCCGAGCAGGACGGCCTCACGGTGCCCCCAGAGGATCGCCCCGCCCGTGCCCCGCAGGCTCAGCTTCGAGAACACGGGCTCCTTAGCCCGGCGTGTTCCACGGGCCGGCGGCCTTGAACGTCCCGCTCACCTTCGGCACCGCGATGGTGCAGTCGATGTCGGCGTCCATGTAGGCCAGGCCCTCGAACTTGAACGAGGACTCGGTCGAGTTCGGGGCCAGGCTCAGGAACCCGGGCGTCGGGGACTTGACCGCCGCGAACAGGACGACGTTGTCGCTGTTCCAGAAGCCGCCGAGGGTGCCGGAGAAGTCGGGGAGGCCGGGCACCCAGACCTTGTTCGTGTCGCCGAAGCACGTCACGTCGGAGTAGTCCGTCTTCTCCGAGAGCTTCCACGAGTTGAGCGAGGCGATCTCCACGGGGTTCTCCGGGCTCGCCGGAGCCGCGTCCCACTTCACGGTGCCGTAGCGGCCGGTCTTGATGCTCATGTCCGTCTCCCTCTCTCGTAAATCGGTGCCACAGTGTAGCCCATCTCGGGGCCTATCCCACGCTCATGTCCACCCGGTAGTGCCCGCCCCGGTGCTCCCAGCGCACGTTCGGGTCCTGGGCGTCGACCTCCGTCATCACCACCCGGCCCTCGCGGTGGCACGTCATCCAGGTGTAGCCGGGGACGCCGACCGGGGACCCCTGGGTGAGGACCTGGTCCTCCAGGACGTGCCGGATCCGGGCCGCCGCCGCGTCGGCGTCGGTGTCCGACCCGAGGGCCACGGCCTTGACCAGGTAGAGGGCCGACTCGTAGGCGACGCTCGAGCCCGGCACGTTGGGGTCCCCGTACTTCGGCACGTCCTCCTGGTCGGCCAGGGACACGATCACGAACCGCTGGGCGTTGGGGGCGGCCTGGTCGATGTAGACCCCGTCCGGCATCAGGGCCTGGAGGGCCGTGTCGGCCAGGAGCATCGAGACGAGGGCCCGGTCGATCTCGGCCGAGTCGGGCAGGCTAGGCATCGCCGCTCACCTCCAGGCCGTGCCGCTCCATCATGGCCTTGAGCTCGTCGTACATCCGCCGGCGCTCGCGCATCACGGCCGGGACGAAGAGGTGGCCGGGCGGGATCGTCCCGCGGTTGGCCCCGAGGGCCGTGTGCCGGGCCTGGGCCCCGATCTCGAAGATCCACGCCCACGGCGAGCCGCTCCGGACGATCCCGACGGCCCCGTACTGGGTGCGCTCCAGGCTCGTCGTCACCTTGTCCGCGAGGGCCGGGACGCCCGTCCCGACGTAGCCGGCCCGGACGGCCACGCCGGCCGCGTTGACGGAGGCCTCGACGATGTGCCCGGCCTCGACGGCCAGGTCGGCGGGGAGGCTCCGGAGGGCGGCCAGGAGCTCGGAGAGGCCCTCCCACTCGACGCTCACTGGACGACCTCCGAGACGAGGATCCACGTCTCGACGCCGGCCCCCTCGGTGTCGTCGACGTCGAGCACCCGGCCCAGGTGGACGGTCCCGCCCCGGTCGGTCCAGCGGATCACCGTCCGGGTCGTGATCCCGTCGTGGTAGCGCCCGTTCATCGCGTACGTGGCCTTGGAGATGGTCTCCGGCGCGAAGTGGGCCGCCCCGCCCTTGGCCGAGGCCCGGTCGATGGCGAACCGCCAGGTGGCCGGGCTCAGCGGCGTCTCCGGCTGCGTGAAGCCGCCGCGGCCGTTCGAGACGGGGGGCATCGCGGCCGTCTCCGAGAGGGTTCCGACGTGGCGCAGGCTCCCGAGATCGAGGATTACGCCCACGGCCAGTACCTGATCCGGAGGACCTGGGTCGGGGCCGCCGAGTACTTGAACCCGTCGATCATGGCCTTGACGCCGTAGGGCAGCTCCAGGACCTGGCCCTTGCGGGCCTCGTGGACGGCCCCGCGGAACTGGTCGAAGTGGGCGATCAGGTAGCAGAGGATCGCCCGGGCGAGGTCGGGGACCTGGTCGGGGTCGGCCGTGTAGCCGCTCCGGTAGCGGATCCGGACGGAGCCGGTCTCGTCCCGGGCGATCGGCCACTGCCGGCCGGAGATCGGCTCCACGAACCCGCGGGGGGCGTACGTCCCCTGGGGCGCCGAGTAGGTCCAGAACCGGGTCTCGGGCGAGGCCCCGTCGTCGAAGGGCACGACGTTGCCGTCCGGGTCGACGTACTCGACCGACAGCACCTCGTTCAGCGGCGGGTGGGGGAGCTCGATCCGGGCCTCGCGCCCGGAGCGGCCGGGGAACGGGAAGGCGTCGAGGAGGGCGTCGCGGACCGTGAAGATCGGGTCCCGGCCCGTCTGGTCGGTGAAGTAGCCGGACGCGGCGGCCGTCCAGATCGCGATCATGTTGTCGTCGGCCGTGGTCAGGGCCTGGATGTGCTGCCGGGCGTAGGCCAGGCTCACGGCCGGCCCGGCCGGCCCCTCGACGAGCGAGTCGACGATGGTCAGTTCCCGCACGTCCGTCCCTCCATCGCGGCCCTCAGGATCTTGGCGTAGGCCTCCGCCACCGCGGACAGAGTATACGCCGGCGCCAGCCGCCGGCACGCCTCGCAGGCGGCCTCCCTGGGCCCCGGATCGGCCCAGGCGTCGAGGGCCGCCGCCAGCTGGGCCTCGGTCTCCACCGTCGACCCGGGCGGGCCGATCTCGGCGTGGGCGGCCGAGGGCTGGGCGATCACCGGCCGGCCGGCGGCCACCGCGTTCACGAGCTTGACCCCGGACTTCCACTGCCGGGGCATCCACCCGTCCCAGGGGCCGTCGCGCAGGGCCACCAGGAGGTCGGCCTCGCGCAGGTCGGGCGGGTTGACCGCGAACCGCCACCCCCGGTCCCGGCACAGCCGGGCCAGGATCCCGTCCCACCGGCCGAGGTACCCCGGGTTGCCCTGGTAGGCCACCGCGGAGACCGCCGCCCTGGCCTCGGCCGGCTCCAGGCCGTCCCACGAGTGGTGCGGCAGGTAGCAGGACGGCACCCCGATGGCCGCGAAGGCGGCGGCCTGGGCGCGGGTGGCCGCCACGGCCACCGTGGGGGCCACCGAGATCGTGAGGCCCCGCAGCATGTCGAGGGCGGCCCGCTCGTCGTAGCCGTTCTGGGAGGGCTGGCCCCAGCAGTCCACGGCGTCCCAGACCACGGGCTTGCCGGCGGCCCGGGCCTCGCCGGCGTGCCGGGCCCCGGACCGCTTGACCAGGACCACGACCTCGGCCCAGTCCCAGTCGGCCCGGGTCGGGCTCGAGGTCGACCGGCCACCCAGGGCCCGCCCGAGCTGGATCCCGCGCATCGTCCAGGAGCCCTGCCCGCCGCCGACCAGGAGGACGTTCACCGCGGCCCCCAGACCCGGTCGCAGCCGGCGATCTCCAGCTCGCGGTAGCCGCAGGAGGCGAGGACGTCCTGGGCGGCGGCCGGCTTGAGGCCGTACCGCCGGCAGAGGCCCTTGCTCTCGAACAGGACGATGGGCCGGCACCGGGCCAGGGTGGCCCGGGCCCCCATGAGGGCCAGCGGCTCCGAGCCCTCGACGTCGAGCTTGAGGAACCCGAGCGAGGGCAGGCTCCACGAGTCCAGGGTCTCCACCCGCACCGTCCGGTCGCCCTTGGCGGAGGCCGGGGCCACGTACCGCCCCCCCGTGTTCTTGCGCTCCAGCTGCGGGCCGTCGAGGACCATCGCGCTCAGGCCGGCCACGGCCCCGAGGGCCACCTGCCGCACCTCCACGTTGGGGCACCCGAAGCGCCGCATGTTCTCGACCAGGCACTCGTGCGTGTCCGCGCTCGGCTCCAGGGCGATCACCTGGCCGAAGGCCCGGGCCATCAGCCGGGACCAGGTCCCGACGTGCGCCCCGCCGTCCACGGCCACCCCGAGGTCGGTGACGTGCTTGAGGGCGAGCCGGAGGTGCGAGGCCTGGTACGTGCCGTCCGCCTTCATCTCCCCGGCCATGAACTCGTCGATGTCCGGGAACGCCCACCCGTTGACCTCCTTCATCGCGTCGCCTCCTGCGTGAGGGCCCGCCACTCGGCCGTGGTCGGGCGGTAGCCCTTGGCGTCCCACCGGGCGAGCGGGACCCGGGCCGGGGCCGAGTGGTCGTAGCCCGGCGAGACCCGGTACCGCTCGGAGCCCGGCTGCGGGAACTTCCGCAGGATCGCCGCCTGGCTGGCGTAGGCGTCCACGGCCGCGCGCTTGCGCCGGAGCTCCTCCGGCCGGAGCTCGACGTGGGCCGTCGGGGTCGCCCCGCCGTGGGGCCAGAAGTCCCCGAACACGGACCGCCCGGCCCCGTCCATGAAGTAGGACGCGAACTCCAGGACGGCCGGCGGCTCCGCCATCGGGCCGACGGCCGCGGCCACGGCCAGGGACGCCGTGTCGTGGTCGAGGTGCCCGTGCTCGTAGGGGTGGGTCCAGACGGCCGTCGCGCCGGCCAGGGCCAGGCGGAGGATCCGGACCAGGTCCGGGACGTGGCGGTGGGCCTCGCGGCCGGGGCACCCGGCGTCGATCACCGTGATCCCGTCCCACCGGCCGGCCGCCAGGGCGTCCGTGCGCTCCATCGCCCGGCGCAGGGCCATGCCGACCCGGTCGGGATCCGTCGACTGCGTCCCGTCGGTGATCTGGACCAGGACCGGGGCCCACGCCAGCCGGCAGAGGAGGGCCGAGGCGGAGACGGTCTCGTCGTCGGGGTGCGCGGTCACGAGGACGTGGCGGCCGCCGACCGGGCCGCCCCGGGCCAGTTCCTTGAGGATCGCGGCGGCCGTCATGCGAGGAACCACCAGCACGGCTGCCGCTCGTCCTGGGCCGGGTTGGCCCGGTCCCAGGACGTCACCTGGAGGTCGATCCGGCGAGCCCGCGCGTAGTCGTCGACGGCGTTGACGACCCCGCCGACCTTGCTGGCCTTGAGCGTGTAGTAGTCGTGCCCGGAGACGATCCCGCCGGGCCGCACCTTCGGGGCCCAGCCCGCGATGTCCCGGGCCACCGACGCGTAGTCGTGCGCCCCGTCGATGAACACGAAGTCCAGCGGCCCGGCCGTCCACTCGGCCAGGGCCTCGGCGCTCGTCATCCGGACGATGTCGACCTGGCCCCGGTAGGGCTCGAGGGCCGCGAGCGTCGCCTGGTAGCTGGACTCCCCGCGGCGGTTGCCGCCCCCGTCGTCCCACGGGTCGACGCAGTACAGGAACAGGCCGGGGATCGCGTCCAGGAGGGCCCGGGCGTGGACGCCGTCGCCGACCCCGATCTCGGCCCCCCTGGCGTAGCCGGAGGCCGCGAACAGGGCGGCCAGGGCCCGGCGGTTCCTGAGGGGCGGCGTCACGCCACGGCCTCACCCGGCTGCCGCCAGGCCGCGTACGGGTTGGCCCGGTGGTTGCCCTTCACGTAGCCGATCCGGGCCCCGGCCTTCCAGGCGCTGTAGTCGAGGCACCCCTGGTCGCGGCCGGCCCACTTGAGGGCCTCGGCCCACCAGGTCGCCCGGAACGCCGCCGCGACCGCGGACGCGCGGGACCCGATCAGGCCGCCCGACGAGAGGCCCTCCAGGTCGAAGCCCTCGGCCCGGTAGCCGGCCACGAGGGCCTCGGCCCGGGACGAGGTCACGTACCGGTACCGGGCGATGGCCAGGGCCTCGTCCTCGATCCGGTCGCGCCGGGCGTGGCGCATCGCCACCAGGTCGCACTCGGCCAGCCGGCGGACGGCCCACCGCACGGTCCGGAGGAGCTTGTACGAGGCGTCGTGCCAGACGAGGAGGTCGGCGGCCTCGAGCCTCCGGTGGTCGGCCAGGATCTTGATCCGCTTGGCCGACAGGAACGGGGTCGGGCCAGGCCCGGCCATCCGGATCGTCTCGTACGGGGCCGGGGCGAGGGGGCCGTCCGTGAAGCACAGGTACTCGGCGTCCGGGTCGACGACGAGCGGGGCCCTGACCTGGTCCGTCGTCCCGAAGGCGGCGGTGTAGACGACGACGATCACGCGGCCCCCGCTGCCGACGGCCGGAGGGCCGCGTAGAAGGCCGCCATGTGCCGCTTCCGCTCCCCCTTGAAGTCGATCACCGGCACCGGGGGGAACCTGGGCCGGCGGCCGGTGCCGAGGTCCAGGGCCGTGCGATCCGGGATGGAGTGGAGGACCGTCACGGCCTCGATCATCGCCACGTCCAGGCCGGCCCGGCGGTGGACCCCGCAGGCGATCGGCGCGACCAGGATCCGGAGCGACTCGCTGTCGGCCCCCCACCGGATCAGGCTCTCGTGCAGCCCCCGGGCCTCGTCGAGGGCCCGCGCGTAGAACCCGGCCAGGGCGGCCTTGGACGCCACGGGCCACCACTGCACCGCGTTGAGGATCGGCCGGTTGTGGTACTTCTCCCGGGTCCGGACGAGGATCCCCAGGTCGCCGGCGAAGTGGTGCCGGAGGTCCCCGAGCACCAGGTTGTCCGGGGAGACCATCACCGTGTCCCGGTCGAAGGCGTCCGACCGGAGGTAGCCGAGGGAGGCCTCCAGGATCCAGAGCATCAGCCGGGGCTCGGCCGTCGGCCGCCGGAAGGCCGGCAGCCCGCCGACGTGGGCCGCCTCGTCGGTGAGGGCCATCGTCTCGCACCCGTTGGACCGGCGGACCGTGTCGGCCAGCATCCGGAGGGCCGCGACCCAGTCGAACGGCCCCAGCCGCCGGTGGGCCGGGCTCTCCGGCTCGAACGGCCGGTAGGGGGAGACGACGCGCATCGGCCTCACGCGAGCAGCTCCTGGGCGAACCGCCAGAAGGCCACGCCCTCGCGGGCCGGGTCCCACTGGAACCAGGCCAGGTTGCCCAGGAACCGGTCCCGGGCCGCGGCCCCGAGGGGCTCCGGGACGGCGGCCAGGCCCAGGGACGGGGGGCAGACGGCCGCGGCGGCCCCGTCCTGGCAGACGGCCGGGATCCCCAGGCGGATCGCGTCGACGGCGACGTTCGAGTGCCAGGTGACCACGGCCGACGCCCCGGCGAGGGCCGTCTCGATGGGCTCGGCCGGCCCCCGCGGCTTGGGCCGGCGGACGATCTCGTGGCCGAGGGCCGCGGCCAGCTTGACCTGGTGGGCCTCCCAGTCCTGGACCTGGGCCCCGTACTGGACCTGGGCCTTGCGGCCGATCTCGGCCACGACCACCGGCCCGGCCGGGTCCCACGCGTCGGCCGTCGGCGGCCGGTCGGCGGCCAGCCTGGTCTCCGGGAGGTCCCGGGCCATCACCACGGCCTGGGGGTGCGGGGCGTCGACGGAGACCCGGACCTTCCGGTCCCGGCTCCAGTACGCCAGGTCGAGGGCCAGGGCCCGGCCACCGTCGCGGACGTGCCGGCGCATGGCCTCGGCCCGGTCCGGGGCCCCCGGCCCCCAGAGCAGCAGCCACGGGCCCAGGGCCGAGTACCGGCGCGTGAACCGCACCGAGAGGCCGGCGGCCTTGGCCCCGTTGGCGAGGCCCTGGAGGGCCAGCCGGGCCCGGTCCGTGGCCGGCTCGGCCTGGAGGATCTCCACCGTCACCGGGACGCCTCCGACAGGCGGCCGAGGCGGTAGCCGCACGTCCGGGCCGCCGCGTGCCACTCGTCGGACCACTGGCAGTGCTCGTAGCCGGGCATGTCCGGGACGCCGTCGGTGAAGTGGACGAGGGCCGGATCCGGGTCGGGGAACGACGTCCCGACCAGGTGGTTCCACCCGGAGGGCAGGCCGCCGACCAGGCTGTCGTCCAGCCAGCAGAACCGGTGGAGGTCGCGGCCCGGGACCGTGTTCACCAGGCCGGCGTCGAGGGCCGCGTTGGCCGGGTGCCCGCAGTTGAACAGCATCACCGAGGACCAGTTCTTCCGGGCGTAGCTCGTCTGGACGGCCCCGGTCATCTTGAGCCCCTGGCCGTCGATGGGCAGGTGCTTGACCACCTGGACCGCGCAGCCCGGGTCGGCCACGGCGAACAGGTCCGCCGGGTCGCGGCGGAACAGGACGTCCCCGTCCGTGAACAGGGCCCACCCCTCGTGCCCGCACAGCGTGGGCACCAGGAACCGGGCGATGGCGTGGCCGGTGGACATCGGGGCCGCCGAGATCTCGTCGTAGTAGCCCGGCCGGCCAGGCTCGGGATGCCGCGTCGGCCGGGCGTAGAGGCCCCTGGCCACGAGCTCGGGGAGGCCCAGGCGCCGGAGGTCGAGGGCGGCCGACGCCCGGGCCCGGGCCGAGTGCATGGCCACCGCGCACGCCCGCAGCTGGGCCGGGTCCCACCCCACGAAGATCCGGAGCGGCGGCTGGACCCTCACGCGGCCGCCTGGAGGGCGTCGGCCAGGGCGACCCGCGGAAAAGAGTCGAGGGCCGAGCCCGGCGTCGCGTTGAGCACCTCGATCCCGAGGGCCTGGAGCGGCTCGACGATGGTCTTGAACATCTCGCGGAAGTCCCGGTAGGGCGGATCGGCCGTCCGGTACGGGTGGGCCCCGAACCAGTGGTGCCGGTCCTGCCCGTCCGGCTGCATGTCGAACCCGAGGAGGACGATCCGGGCGGCCCCGAGGTGGACGGCCAGGTTCACGGCCTGGTAGCCGGAGTTCTTGCCGGTCCGGAGGCCGGAGGGGTCCGTCTCGAGCCCGACCTGGCCCGTGTTGCGGAGGACGGCCACCCCCCACCGGGCCGGGTCCGGCGTCGGGCTGTACGGCTCGATGCCGTACCGCGGCCCGGCGTAGGCCGACAGGGACGGCCCGTGGTGGCCCCACCACTTGGCGTCGCCGCCGTAGAGGACGCCGGCCCACGGGGCGATCCGGATCGCGTCCTTGACGGCGATCGTCCGGGCGCCGGCCCGGGCGACGTCCTCGGCCTGGCCGGCCGTCAGGCTGGGGCCGCCGGCCAGGATCGCGACGGTGGCGCCAGGCCAGATCCTCGGGACGGGGATCATCAGGCCTCGTGCTTCTGCTGGGCCCGGAGGCGGGCGTCGACGACGGCCTGGGCGTGCCGGGCGCACTCCTCGACGCTCGACCCGGTGGCCTTGGCCATCACGGCCACGAGGACGATGAACTGGCGGGCCGGCGGGCAGCAGGCCCCGATGATGCAGCAGTACTCGCACTCGGGGCAGTCGGCCAGGGCGGCGTCGAGGTCGGCCTGGGTCGGGACGGGGAACTTCACGGGGTCACCTCCTGCCGATCATGATGTTGTTGAGCTTCGTGTCGATGGTCGCCGCCTGGTTGGCGATCCGGACCAGGTCCATCTGGACGCCCCGGGCCCGCTCGTCCTGGAGCTTCTGGAGGTCGAGGTCGTGCTGCTTGATCGCGTCCATCTTGGCGTCGATCACGTCGATGCGCGTCGCCTGCTTCGTCATCTGCTCCTGGAAGCCGGCCGTGGCCCACTTCTGGCCCCCGACCACGGCCGCGCAGATCGACATCAGCACGAGCACGGTCTTCATGTCGTAGCGGATCGCCGTGGCCTCGACCGGGCGCTTGAGGGTCTCCCGGACCTCCGTCAGGGTCAGCTCCTGCTGGCGCGCGAGGAGCTCCAGGGCCGCGAGCCGGAGGTCCAGCTCCCCGATGGAGCCGCGGAGGCGGCGGTGGCCGCTCTCGGAGCTCTCGTGGTTCTGGACGACCATCTGCCGGAGCATCCGGGTGGTCGGCTCGTCGCGAGGCTCGACGTACTCCCCGGACCGCTCGTCGGGCATCTCCTCCCCCATTCCTAGCCCGGGACCGCGTCCCGTGCCGCCTGGGCCTGGGCCAGGAGGCCGGCCGCCGCCTGGGCCGTGGCCAGCTGCTCCCTGAGCATCCGGTTCTCCGTGAGCAGGGCCGTCCGCTCGCTGTTGACGTGCCCGAGGATCACCTTCGTGTCGGCCCCGGTCCGCAGGACCGTGATCAGCCCCCCGAGGGCGGCCAGCGTGACCGGGAGGCCGGCGATCAGGGCCACGGCCACCGCGTCCGTCACTGGTACGACCGCCCGGGCTCCCCTCGCTCGCCCTTGGGGCCGGCCTCGCCCTTCGGGCCCCCCTTCCCCTCCCGGCCGTCCCGGCCGCGTTTCACGGCCAGCCGCCAGGCCTTGGAGGCGTCCTCGGGCCGCTCGCCGGGGAGCACGTCCCGCTGGGCGATGAAGAAGGAGCCCCCGAACGTCACCCCGTCCCCCTTGGCGTACGCCTGGGCCTCCCGGTAGACCCCGGCGTCGAGCGGGATCGGCATCGAGACCACCAGGAGGTCGGCCCCGTCGGCCGAGCGCCTGAAGGCGACCCGGCGGTCGTCGAGCTGGAGCATCTCGAGCCCCTCCAGGGTCCCGTCGAGCCCGTCCCGGCCGTCCTTCCCGTCGAGGCCCTTGGCCCCGGCCGGGCCCGGCTCGCCGTCCCGCCCGGCCGCGCCCGGGACGCCCGGCTGGCCGTCGCGGCCCGTCGCCCCGTCGAGGCCCTTCCGGCCCTCCGGCCCCTCGCGTCCAGGCTCGCCGGCCGTGCCGGGATCGCCCTTCTGGCCAGGGAGGCCCTCCGACCCCTGGGGCCCCTGGGGGCCGTCCAGGCCGCGCGGGCCGGCCTCCCCGGCGGGCCCGGCCTCGCCCGGATCGCCCCTCTCCCCCCGCTGCCCGACGCCGTCGGCCCCGGCCTTGCCCTCGGCCCCGGGCAGGCCCGGCTCGCCGCGCGGGCCCTCGGGGCCCTGCGGGCCGGCCTTCCCCTCCGGGCCGGCGGCCCCGGCCGCCCCAGGCTCGCCCTGCGGCCCGGGAGGGCCGGCCGGGCCGGCCGGGCCCTGGACCATCGCCCGGGCCTCGGCCCTGGCCAGGCGCAGCTCCAGGCCCTCGATCAAGGCGAGGCACTGGGCCACGGCCTGCTCGGCCGCCTTCTTCGAGGCCTCGACCACCACCCCCGCCAGCGTCCTGTAGTCCTGCTCGGTCACGCCACGGCCTCCAGCCCCTTGAGGACCTCGGCCAGGAGGGCCTTCCCGTCCAGGGGCTTGTCGGCCGGCTTGGGGGGCTCCGCGGCGGCCGGGGCCGGCTGGCCCGGGACGTGGACGGCCACCGGGGAGACCTGGGAGTCCGACCCCAGGTCCTCCAGCGGCCAGCACTGCTTCTGGAGGTACACCTTCTCGCCGCCGGGGACCTTGCGGAGGTTGAACCGGCGCCGGCCCTCGTTCGGGGTGAGCACGCCGCCGGCCACCCCCTTGGTGGCGACCTCCATCCGCTGGACCGAGTCCATCCGGTCGAGGGCCGCGACGTCGAACTCCACCTCGTACCCCGCCTTGAGCTCGAGCCCCTCGGTCAGGCAGAGCTCCAGGGACTCGAACAGGACCTGGAGGCACTGGCCGTAGTACTGCTGGCCGAGGGCCTCCACGTTGTTGTAGCTCGGGAGCTGCCCGACGGCCGCCATGTACGGCGGGACGTGGAGGGTGGCGCACACCTTCTCGTCGTCCCACTTGAGCTGGTCGATCATCTGGGCGTCGACGGCCGACATCACGACCGACTTCTCGAACTTGAGCCCGCCGCCGAGCACGGCCACCTTGCCGGCGTTCTCCTCGCCGGCGTAGTTGGTCTCCCAGTACTTCTCCAGCTTGCTGGCGTTGTCGTCGGAGATCTCCCCCGGGGCCGTCACGATCCCGCCGATGTTGAGGCCCCGGCGGAACAGCCGGGTCGCGTTGCCGACGATGGTCAGGGCCTGGAGGGCCGCGTGGCCGGAGGCGTAGATCGGCGACAGGCCCACGAGCGGGTGGTAGAGGCAGTTCCACGAGTCGTGGATGATCTCCCGGGCCGGCACCATCGTCGACGCCTCCGTCACCCCGGCCAGGACGTCCTGCCCGAGGGCGTAGTACACCTCACCGGACGACGTGACCATCGGGCGGACCCGGGTCGGGTCGAGGAGGTACAGGGCCGTGATCACCCCGCGCTTGTCGCGCTCCTTCAGGGCGTAGGCGTTGCCACGGAAGATCTTCGAGAGGATCCAGTACGCGTAGAACTGGATCCGGTTCTGGTAGTGGTTCGGCCGGGCGATCACCGGCGAGTAGGCCGCGACGTCCACCTCCTCCGAGATGTCGTCGGCCGCGCTCAGCTGCATCAGCCGCGGGCGGCACTTCGAGACGTCCCCGGCGATCAGGGTGGCGCAGGCGAACAGCGTGGGATGGGTCGCCGCCTCCTCGGCCGAGGCGACGATGCTCCGCTGCCAGGCCCCCGAGAACCCCTCCCGGATCACCGGCCACCACCCGACCCTGGACGGGGGGATGTGCGTCACCAGGTCCAGGCCCGCGGACTTCCCCGAGAGGCCGAGGACAATCGGGCCCTCGGCCGGCCGGCGGGCGATCTCGAGCCCCAGGACGTTCACGCGGGAGCCTCGACCTCGGCCTCGGGGCCCATCGTGAAGATCTCGACCCCCTGCTCGATCACGAGGACCTGGTTGTCGGGGATCTTGGCCTTGAGCTCGGCCTCGATGCACGCGAGGTCCGACGCGGACAGGCGGCCCTCGACCTTGACGACCACGACGTCGCCGGGCCGGAGCCTGAGGCGGCGGACGTCGACGGCCTCCGGGGTCTCCGCCACGGCTAGTCCTGGGCCGTCAGGTCGCGCCGGCCGTACTGGCGCGAGCGGGAGGCCGCGTCGGCCTTGTCGGGCTCGGGATCCTTGGGCTTGGCGTCGGCCGCGGTGGCCTTGCGGGCCGCGTCGACGAGGATGAGGACGTTGGCGACGTCCGTGTGGACGTCGATCTGGGCCCCGGGCTGGGTGCCGTCCGGGAGCTCCTTCTTGACGATCAGCTTCACGCGATCCGCCTTTCCCTGACGCGGGAGAGGGCCGGAGGCCCGGGCTCTATCGTCCCGGGGCCGTCCGGCCCGTGGTCGTGGAGTCTACGCCCGGATCTTACTGCGGGACGTAGGCGGCCGGCGAGATGTAGCCGACGGCCGTCGCGCGCCGCATCTTCCAGGTGATCTCCCGGGTGGCCTGGAGGCCGACGAGGCCCGACTGCCACAGCGAGACCATCGAGGCGCCGGTGCCGACGATGCCGGTCTGGGCCGGGGCGCCGTCCATCTCGACCGAGGCCTGGTCCGAGGCGTCCACCGTGACGACGCCGTCGTCGGCCAGGTAGACGTCCGAGGCCTTGACCGCGACGATGGTCTGGGTCGACGGGGACCCGACCGCGGTCAGGTGCTCCGAGACGATCACCGGGAACCCGCGGATCATGCCGCCCTTCATCGTGATGTCCGGGAAGTCGTTGTTCCCGAGGGTGTTGACCATCATCGAGAGGTTCAGGGCCATCGTCGAGGACATGATCAGGCAGATGTCCGACGGGTCCAGGTTGGCCGCCGCGAACGCGGCGATCAGGGTGGCCAGGTCCTTGCGGAACGCGGCCGCGGTGGTCCCGGTGGGGGTCGTCGCGATCACGCCGAAGGTGATCGAGGCCGGCGACACGTTCGCGACCGCGGCCTTGGCCGGGTCGACGAAGTCGAGGTCGAGGCGGGCGTTCACCGCGCGGCCGATGTCGTCCCGGACCTTGGCCTCGGCCGACGGGTTGGAGAACCGCATCTCCTCCTTCGTCAGGATCGCCAGGGCCTGGACCTTCGCCCAGGTGAGGGCCGCGTTGAAGGTGGTCATCTTCGAGACCGGCGTCGGGAGCCCCTCCCCCACCCAGTTGCCCGTCAGGCCGGCCGACGCGCCCGAGACGCGGACGTTGAACGGCACCCGGCGGAGGCTCGGGTAGTTGCCGCCGCCGCCCGGGTTCGGCATGCCGAACTTGCCGACGATGGACCCCGGCCGGAGGTACTCGATGAAGTCGTCGAGGATGTTGTACGGCACCAGGTCGTCGGCCCAGTGGGACGTGACCACCGCGGCCGCGCCGACAGCCGTCTTCTCGATGAACTTCACGATCTCCGGCATGGCCGGGTAGTGGGCCTTGGCCAGGGCGATCGCGTCGCTCACGCTGCCGCGCGACATGCCCATGCACATGGCGTACCGGGCGAACTTGATCCCGGGCTCGAGCTTCGGCTCGACGATCTGGATCTGGCCGGCCCGGGCCTGGGCCGCCTCGTGCTGCGTGGCGCCGCCGACGCGGCTGGCCGTCGACTTCTCGCGGGCCTCGGCCTTGCGGAGCCGGTCGAGCTGCTTGTCGATCTCGACGAGCTCGCCGTCGAGGGTGTCGTGCTCCTCGGCCTCGGCCGCGTCCAGGGTGATCCCGGCCTCGGCGGACTTGGCGAGGAGCTCGTCCATGCGGGCGGCCTTGGCCGCGCGGGTGGCCTCCCAGGTGGCGATCTGGTCGGCGAGGGTCTTCTTCATGGTCCTGGTGTCCTTCTTGGCGAGCGTCTTGACGACGCGGTGGGCCGTGGCGCCGGCCTGGGTGGCGGTCCGGCCTGACGCGGCCGACTTCTCGGGGGCGAGGCACTTGCAGCCGGCCGTGCAGGTCACGCACCCGGGCCCGCAGGGGCCGTCGGCCCCGTCGAGCTGGCACGCGCACTGGACCGCGCAGGAGCAGGCCATCGGGTTGGCCGCCGCCCTGGCGACGAGGCCGACGTCGAGGGCCTTGACCGTCTGGATCGTGGCGTCCTGGTTGGCCGGGATCGTAACGGCGGAGAGCTCGTACCAGGACCAGCGGATGTAGTGGAAGCCGCCGGTCTCCCGGTCGTAGCTCTCCTCCAGGGACTGGAACCCGATGGAGAGGCCCCGGACCAGTCCGGTCGAGATGCACTGCCAGGCGTAGTCGAGGGCGTCCTTGAGCTTGCCGGGGACGTCCATCTGGGCGATCTTGGCCGTGATCTCGATCCCGGCCTTGGTCACCTTGGCGGCGATCACGTGCCCGATGGGCGACCGCGAGTCGTGCTGCCAGAGGAGGGGGAGGGGGAGGTCGTACTCGGCCCCGTCGGGCTCGACGACGTCGCCCATGCGGTCGGTGGAGGCCGAGGAGGCGATCCCCGTGATGATCCGCTGCTCCGGGTCGACGGCCTTGATCTGGAGCGTGGTCCAGGCCCTGACGAGCTTCATGGTGGCTGGTCCGGAACTATACCGCCACCGATGGTGGTCCGTACTACGGTTGAACCACCCCCGACGGGGTCAGCACCGCCAGCCGGCCCGGCCTCGACCCCCTGGGATCCAGGCACTCGTCGGCCCGGGTGAGCGCGGCGTCCCGGACGAACTCGCTGAAGTTCTGCCGGGTCACCTGCATGGCGGCCTTGATCTGCCGGCGCTCGTCCGGCGAGAGCCGGAACTGGCTCGGCCGGCCGGCCGCCTCGGCCCGCGGGGTCACTTCGCCGCCTCCGCCGCCTTCGCCCCCCCGAGGATCCGCATCGTGTACTCCTTCGGCTTGGGGGTCCCGATCCCCCGGCCGATCATAGCCTGCAACAGCGCGTCGATGGGATCGATCTTGTTCGGGCTCTCCGCGCTCTCCTTCTTGGGGAGGATGGTCCCGTCCACCCGGCGCTGGACCACCACGTTCGAGGCCGCCCACCGGAACAGGGTGTTGCCGTCGTGCCGCATCCGGGCGTGCTTGACCCGGCCCTCCAGCTCCCGGGCCGGCGGGGTGAACGTCCGGGTCGACTTCCACTCCACGATGGCCGGGAGGCCGTCGTTGCTCAGGGAGCCGGCGATCTGGGTCGACCCGAACTGGTCGAACACGATCCGCTTGACCGCGAACCGCTTGCAGTCGGCCCGGAGGTCGGCCTCGATCCGGTCGTAGTCGATCATGGACCCCTCGGTCGGGATCAGGAGCGGCGGCTCGGCCTCCATCCACTGGCGGTACGCCGGGACGGCCCGGGCCCGCTCGTCGATCACCCCCTCGGGGAGGTAGCACCGGAGGAACGCGGCCAGGAGGTCCCCGGGGAGGTCGAACAGGTAGACCAGGGCGGCCAGGTCGTCGATGGAGGCCAGGTCGGCCCCGATCCAGCAGGGCTTCCCCTCGAAGTCCTCGATCCGGAGGGCCGCGTCGGCGCACCGGTCCCAGGCCGTGATCGAGAGCCAGGCCGACGCCGCCTGGGCCCACAGGCAGCAGACCTTGACCTTGAACTCCCCCTCCAGGCCGGGGGCCTGCTGGGCGTCGGCGCAGTACTGCCGGACGCCGTCGAGCCGCGGCGAGACCCCGAGCATCGGGTTGGCCTTGATCCAGACCCGGGGGTCCCGCCAGTCGTCGCCCTCGTCGAGGGTGTAGATCGCCCCGAGGAGGTGGTCGGCCTCGAAGATCCCCTCCAGGACCTTGACGAGCTGCCCCCGGAGCGCGTAGCCGACCGACAGGAGGTCGTAGCCGGCCGTGGTCGGGCACAGGAGCAGCGGGTTCGGCCGCGACCCCTGGGCCGACTTGAGCACGTCGTGGAGCTCGAAGTCCTGGGCGTGGGCCTCGTCCAGGACGATGCAGCTCGGGTTCAGCCCGTCCAGGGTCGAGGCCTTCGAGTTCACCGGCTTGGCCGTCCCGTCCGGCGCGACGATGGCGTTCGAGTAGGCCTCCAGGCCCTGGGACTTGAGCCAGGACGACCGGCGGATCATCTTCTGCATGATCCCGAACACCACCCGGGCCTGGCTCCCGGTCGTGGCCCCGCACACCACCGAGGCCCCGGGCTCGTTCTCCCGGAGGAGGTGGTAGAGGGCCAGGGCCGCGCAGAGCGTCGACTTGGCGGCCTTGCGGGCGACCTCGAAGTAGAACGTGGTGAACCGCCGCCGGGTCCGGTCGGCCCGGTGCCGCCACCCGAACAGGGCCGCGACCAGGAACACCTGGCAGGGCTCGAGGACGATCAGGGGGCTCGACCACCGGCCCTCGACGTGCGGGCAGCTCTCGACGAAGTGGCAGGCGGCCACCGCCTCGTCGTCGTCCCAGGCGTAGGCCCACCCCTCCGGCCGGCCCCAGTCGCGGAGCTGCCGCGTCACGGCCAGCTTCACCCACTTGCACGCCACGATCCGCCCCTCGGCCACGTCCCGGGCGTAGGCCCGGGCGATCCCGACGTAGTCGCGGGCCTTGACCAGGGCCTTCGGGACCGGCGGGACCGTGGCGAGCTCCCCGACGGCCGCGAGCCCGAAGTACTCCCGCTCCCGGTGGTGCCGCAGGGTCCCCCGCTTGGCCTTCTCCTCGGCAGAGAGCCGCGGACGCGCCACGGGCTAGGCGGCCCCGGGCTGCCCGTTTGGGCATGCACAATTTTGGTAACGGCAAAATTTGCCA
>JAZKBZ010000055.1:0-18177 GCA_040388315.1 Pseudomonadota bacterium
GATGATCGCGTCATAGGCCGCCAGGGCGGCGGGATCGACGGCCTCGGTCACCAGGATGCGGGCCATGCCCTTGCTGCTCCATCGCCCCTATGCTGGGGCCGGCAGGCCTATATACCGTTTGCCCGCCGCCGCTAAGCCAAGGACCAATCCATGACCGCTCCCGTCCGCCTGACCTCCCTGGCCCACGGTGGCGGTTGCGGCTGCAAGCTGGCGCCCTCGGTGCTGCGGGAGATCCTGGCCAAGATGCCGGCGGCCGGCGTCTTCCCCAACCTGATGGTGGGAACCGAGACCTCCGACGACGCGGCGGTCTGGCGGCTGAACGACAGCCAGGCCCTGGTGGCCACCACCGACTTCTTCATGCCCGTGGTGGACGACCCCTTCGACTTCGGCCGCATCGCCGCCACCAATGCGCTCTCGGACGTCTACGCCATGGGGGCGACCCCGATCTTCGCGCTCGCCATCGTCGGCATGCCGGTGGCCCAGCTGCCGGTGGAGACCATCGGCGCCATCCTGGCCGGCGGCGCCTCGGTCTGCGCGGCGGCCGGCGTGCCCATCGCGGGCGGCCACTCCATCGACAGCGTCGAGCCGATCTACGGCCTGGTGGCGCTCGGCCTGGTCCATCCCGACAGGGTGCTCACCAACCGCGCCGCCCGGGCCGGAGACGTCCTGATCCTCACCAAGCCCCTGGGGGTCGGCGTGCTCAGCGCGGCCTTCAAGCAGGAGCGGATGCCGACCGGCGGCTACGAGGCCCTGATCGCCTCGACCACCCAGCTCAACGCCGTGGGTGCCGAGCTCTCCGGCGCGGCCGGCGTCAGCGCGGTCACCGACGTCACCGGCTTCGGCCTGCTGGGCCACGCCCTGGAGATGTGCCGCGGCGCGGGCCTGATGGCCATGATCGAGGCCGACGCCCCGCCCCTGCTGGAGGGCGTCGAGGCCCTGGCCCGCGACGGAGTCCGCACCGGCGCCTCGGTGCGCAATTGGGCCAGCTACGGCGAGGCGGTGCGGGCCCCCGAGGACCTGCCCGAATGGCGGCGCGACATCCTCTGCGACCCCCAGACCAGCGGCGGCCTGCTGATCGCCGTCGCCCCCGGCCGGGCGGCCGACATCCTGGCCCTGGTGCGTAGCCGCGGCTTCGCCGCCGCCGCCGTCGTCGGGCGCCTGGAAGCCGGCGACCCGCGGGTGGTGGTCGCCTAGACGGCGGAACCCTGCTGCTTGCGGCGCTCGGTCGACGCCAGCAGCTCGGCCCAGATGGCCTCGTTCATGGCGCCGTCGCGGCCCTCGACGGCGATCTGCAGGGTGATCAGGGCGCCCCGCAGCCGGGCGTTCTCCGCCGCCAGGGCCGAGAGCCGGAAATCGTCCTCGGCCCGCTCCTCCGGCGGCGGGACATAGGCCGCGCCCCGGGCCAGCAGGCCGCGGATCGCGCGATTCTCCATCACCAGGTTGTGGGCCGCCCCGTCCCAGGCCTCGGCGGCCAGACCCATAAGCATGGCCGAGAGCCCGAGCGTCGCGGCCCGGTCGGTGGGGTTGGCGTCGGGCATGGCGTTGGCCATCACCTTGCCGGCGAGGTCGACGAGGACCGCGGGAACCGAAGGGATCATAGCCGCCCCATGACTTGCAGCGCCGCCCGGTCCTGGGCGTTGGTCATGGCCCAGGCGGGATAGACCATGATGGGTTCGCGGTTGCCGCCGTCCAGCCAGGCCCGGGCGCTGGAGACCCAGATCGCCTGGCCCTTCACGCAGTTGAACAGGGTCCACCAGTGCAGGGCGGCGGGATCGGCCTTCAAGCCGCTGGCCCGCTCCCAGATGGCGACGGCCTGGTCCTGGGGCAGCAGGCCGCCGGCCAGCCCCCGGCCGAAGGACCAGATGGGGTTGAGGCTCCAGCCCAGGTCCTCAAGGGGATCGCCCAGGTGGGCCATTTCCCAGTCGAGGATGCCGTGGATCTGCCCTTCGGTGTCATAGAGGAAGTTGCCGGTGCGGTAGTCGCCGTGCACCACGCCGACCTTCTGGGCCGGCGGCGGCGGATTGGCCCGCAGCCAGCGGATGGCCGCCCGGATGATCGGCAGGGGCTCGGCCTCGTCCTCGTCGAGGACGTCCTCCCAATAGGTCAGCTCGCGGTTCCAGCAGTCCTCGGCGGCGACGGCCGGCATGACGGCGGCCAGGCCATTGGCGACCGGATCGGCCTTGGCGATCTCGCCCAGGATGGTCCACTTGCGCTCGGCCAGCCGGGCGTGGGTCCCGAGATAGGGCTCGGCCCAGAGCAGGCCGGGGCCGGCCTGGAATCCGGCGATCTCCTCGGCGATGAAGAAGGGATGGTCCAGCGGCCCGTCGCCCTCCTCCAGCCACAGCATCTCGGGCGCCGGAACGCTGGTGCCGTGGAAGGCGCGATAGGCCTCGAACTCGATGCGGCGCTCGGTGTCGATCAGGCTGGCGGGCGGGTCGCGGCGCAGGATCAGCTTGCGCTCGCGGGCCTGGCCGTCCTCGATCCAGCTGGCCACGAACCGGTAGGTCTCCCGCGAGGCGCCGCCGGAGATGCGGGCCAGGTCGCGGACGGCGACGTCGGTCGCCTGCGGCATCTGGGCGGCGATATAGGCCGCGATGCGGGGTTCGAGGGGCGCGGCCACTCAGGCCATCTCGAAACGGATGGGGAGCTTCTTGGGCCCGTTGACGAACACCGCCTGGGACATGGCCGGCACGCCGGCCAGCTCCAGGGACGTCAGGCGCGGGATCAGCTCCTCCCAGAGGATGCGCATCTCCATCTTGGCCAGGTGCTGGCCCAGGCACAGGTGGGCGCCGTAGCCGAAGGCCAGGTGCTTGTTGGGGCTGCGGTCGACCCGGAAGGCGTTGGGGTCGTCGAACACCGCCTCGTCGCGGTTGCCCGAGGCGTAGCAGAGCATCAGCCAGTCGCCCTTGGCGAGCTTGCGGCCGCCGATCTCGGTGTCCTCCATCGCCGTGCGCATGAAGGTCTTCACCGGGGTGATCCAGCGGATGGACTCGTCCACCAGGCCCGGGATCAGGGAGGGGTCGGCCTTCAGCTTGGCCAGCTCCCCGGGGTTCTGGGCTAGGCCCCAGATGGCGCCGGCGGTGGAGGACGAGGTGGTGTCGTGGCCGGCGGTGGCGACGATGATGTAGTAGCTCATCGCCTCGAAGTGGCTGATCGGCTCGCCGTCGATCTTGGAGTTGGCGATCAGGCTGCCCAGGTCGTCGGTGGGGTTGGCCCGCTTGGCCTCCGAGAACTGGGTGAAGTAGCTGATGAAGTCGGTGAGCACGCTCATGTCGATCTTGGCCGGGTCCTCCGGCTCCGCATCGGGCTTGCGACCGAGCTCAGGATCGGCGGCGCCGAACAGTTCCTGGGTCAGCATCAGCATGCGCGCCTCGTCTTCCTCCGGCACGCCCATGATCTCCATGATCACGTGCAGGGGATAGTGCAGGGCCACGGCGCTGACGAAGTCGCACTCCCCGCCCTGGGCGGCCATCTTGTCCACCGCGGCCCGGGCGATCTTGCGGATGCGGTCCTCCAGGCTGCGCAGGTTCTGCGGCAGGAACCAGGCCTGGGTCAGGACGCGGTATTTCATGTGATCGGGCTGATCCATGTGGATCAGGGTGCGCAGCAGGTGGGGGCTGCCGCCGGTCATCTGGCGGACCCGGGCGTCGACCGCCTGGCTGACCAGGGTCGGCGACTTCTCGCCGTTGGAGAACAGGGCGTTCTGGCGGCTGATCTCCAGGATGTCGGCGTGCCTGGTGGTGACCCAGAAGGGCTCGACCCCCTCGATCTCCGCCTTTCCAAAGGGATTGTTGGCCCGCAGCCAGGCGTAGGTTTCGTGGATCCGGCCGTCGGCATAGGCCATCGGATCCACCAGGTTGGCGGCCTCGGACTGCGGAATCAGGACGTCGGCTGCGCTCATCTGGCCTGGTCGCTTGTCGCCCCTACGTAAGCTTACGTGAGGTCAGCAATCGACGCTCTCCCTTGTCTTGTTATCTTTGTTCACTTGATACTGCCCTGACACGCGCGGCGGCAATACCGACAACGAAAACACGCGCCCCCGGAGGATACCCGATGCTCACCAAGGCCGACGATTTCCCGATCCACCAGACCCCGGATCCCATCGCCTATTCGGGCACCGACCGGAATTTCTACGACCGCTACTTCTTCAACGGCTACCAGCCGGACGGGACCGAGTTCTTCGCCATCGCCTTCGGGGTCTATCCCAACCTCAACGTCGCCGACGCCCACTTCGCCGTGGTCCGTGACGGGGTGGAGCACTGCCTCCACGTCTCCCGGGTGCTGAACAGCGAGCGGATGGAGCTCTCCTGCGGCCCCATCACCATCGAGGTGCTGGAGCCGCTGCAAAAACTCAAGGTGAGCGTGGCGCCTTCAGAGGGCATCGCCGCCGAGCTGGTCTTCGAGGGGCGCACCTTCCCCATCGAGGAGCCGCGCTTCACCCGCCGCAACGGGCCCCGCGCCTTCATGGACTATACCCGCCTGACCCAGAACGTGCGTTGCACCGGCTGGATCGAGGTGGACGGCAAACGGGTCACCCTCGCGGCCGGCAGCGTCGGCACCCGCGACCGCTCCTGGGGCATCCGGCCCATCGGCGCGCCCGATCCGCAGCCGGCCGTGCCTCAGACCATCGGCGGCTTCTTCTGGCAGTGGACGCCGCTGAACTTCGCCGACCGCAGCGTCTTCTTCCACGTCAACGCCGACCCGGACGGCACGCCCTGGAACACCCGGGCGGTGATCCTGCCCGACGGCGCGGGCGAGGGCGGCGGCTATCACAGCGAGCATGCGAAGATCGACGACGTCGCCATGATCCCGGGCACCCGCCACGCCCAGGGCGGCACGCTGAACATCCCGCTCGCCCAGGGGTCGGCCAGTGTGAAGTTCGAGCCCTTCCTGACCTTCCTGATGCGGGGCATCGGCTACGGCGATCCGGAGTGGCGCCACGGCGGCTACAAGGGCGATTTGGTGGTGGCGCGCGAGGATATCGACCTAGCCAAGACCAACATGGCCAGCCCCGAGAACTGGCACATCCAGGCGCTCAGCCGCGTGACCTTCACCACGCCGGGCGAGGACCCCATCAAGGGCATGGGCGTCTTCGAGCAGCTGATCTATGGGCCCTACCGGCCCTACGGCCTGAGCTAGCTCTTGCACACAGCCCGGAACCCCGCGGCCGCATAGGCGATCATCCGCGGGGTGACCGCGGCGATGTCCGCCGAGCGGCAGAGGCCGCCCGACAGGGTGTCGATGCGGCCGGTTTCCGCGAGCGTCAGGGTCAGGCTGCCCGAGAGCATGTGGTAGGACCAGAACAGGTCCTCCTCCCGCGCATAGGGCAGGGCCCGGCGGACCACGCGGATCAGGCGGTGGATGACGGGATCGAAATAGCGGGTCATGGTCTCGCCGCCCCAGACCGGGGTGTTGTTCACCACCCCGATGAGGGCGAAATAGGCGCGCCATTCGGGGCCGGCGTTGGCGCAGCGCTCCAGAACCGGATTGAGGAAGGCCGCCACCGCGCCCTCGACGGTGACGTTGTCGCCGGCCTCGGCCTCATAGCGGTCCATGGCCTCCATGCGGTCCCTGTTCAGCACCTCGGCGCGGCGCAGGAAGACGGCGTCGAACAGGCCCTTCTTGGAATCGAAGTAGTAGTGCAGCAGGGCGGTGTCGACCTTGGCCCTCTTGGCCACCGCCCGCAGGGTCACGCCGTCGAAGCCGTGGCGGGAGAACTCGGCCTCGGCGACATCGAGGATCCGCTCGCTGGTCTCGAAGCTCTTCTGGGCGCGGGTCCTGCCGGCGGCCTTGGTCTTCAGCGCGGTCGGCATGGAATCCCTTCCCCGAGGTTGGAACCCTGAGTATGGCGCGGCGCGCCGGGTCTTCAAAGATGAACGGGAAACCAGCCGGTTCCGGCTCGCATGTCAACGTTCATTCACTGTTGAATGATTGACTTGCGCCGGCGGGCGGCGTGTCTTCGAGCCCTTGAGGAGGAGCGCAGCATGATCGAGGCCGCCGAGAGAACCTGGACCAGCGCCGACGGTCTGACCCTGTTCGCCCGCGACTTCGCGCCGGCCTCCGGGCCGGCCCGCGCCCCGGTGATCTGCCTGCACGGCCTGACCCGCAACAGCCGCGACTTCGAGGTCCTGGCGCCCCACATCGCCGCCCAGGGCCGGCGGGTCCTGGCCCTGGACGTGCGTGGCCGCGGGCGCTCGGCCTGGGATCCGAACCCGCTGAACTACAACCCCGCCGTCTATGCCGGCGACGTGGCGGCCCTGCTGGAGCAGAGCGGGATCGCCCGCGCCCACTTCATCGGCACCTCCATGGGCGGCCTGATCACCCTGACCCTCAGCGCCCTGCGCCCCGACATGGTCGCCGGCGTGGTGCTCAACGACGTCGGACCCGAGGTCGGCGCGGCCGGCCTGGCCCGGATTTCCGGCTATGTCGGCGGCGCGCCGCAGGTCACGACCTGGGCCGAGGCGGCGGCCTACGCCAAGGCCGTCAACGGCCAGGCCCTGCCCCACCTGACCGACGCCGACTGGGACCGATTCGCGCGGCGGGTGTTCCGGCAGGGCGAGGGCGGCCTGGCCCTCGACTACGACCCGGCCATCTCCCAGGTGTTCAAGGTCGCGCCCACCGCCGCCCCGGCGGCTCCAGCGCCGGACCTCTGGCCCTTCTTCGCGGCCATGGCCACGGGACGGCCCTTGCTGCTGGCGCGGGGCGAGCTGTCCGATATCCTGGACGCCGCCATCGCCGACCGCATGGGCCTGGCGGCGCCGCACATGACCCGGGTCGATATCCCTGGCGTCGGCCACGCCCCGACCCTGGAGGAACCGCGGGCCTTGGCCGCCATCGACGCCTTCCTGGCGTCGGCCCCCTGACGTTAAGGGAAGCCCCTGTGGCCGGCTTGCATCGGTCGCCCGGCGTCGTGTTTCGAAATTCACTCTACGATGAATGAATAATTGACGCTCCCCTAGGTCAAGGTCAGGGTCCGGCTCAATGAGGCGCCTGCAACCGGGCGCCGTGGGAGGGACATCATGAATTCCAATTGGAAGCTCGCGCTCGCCGCGGGCGCGGCCTGGGGCGTTCTCGCCGGCCAGGGCTACGCGCAAACCACGCAACCGACCGTCGAAGAGCTGGTGGTCACCGCCCGCCGCGTCGAGGAAAACCTGCAGACCACGCCGGTCGCCATCTCGGCCTTCTCCAGCGAGACCCTGCAGCGCCAGGGCGCCACGGCCATCACCGACCTGCAGGGGGCCGTGCCGAACCTGAACCTGGTCCAGGGCCGCGCCTCGTCCAACGCCACCAACATCTACATCCGCGGCGTCGGCCAGCCCGACGCCCTGCAGACCTTCGACCCCGCGGTCGGCGTCTATGTGGACGACGTCTATTACAGCCGCATCCGCGGCACCCAGTTCGACCTGCTGGACCTGGCCCGCGTCGAGGTCCTGCGCGGCCCGCAGGGCACGCTGTACGGCAAGAACACCATCGGCGGCGCCCTGAAGCTGGTCTCCCGCCAGCCCGACCAGACCGTCCGCTCGCAGAGCTCGGTCAGCGTCGGCAACTACGACCTGTTCGAAGCCAAGATCGCCTTGTCCGGCCCGGTCAGCGACACCCTGGCCCTGGGCTTCGCGGCCATGGGCTCGGCCCGCGGCGGCTACGTCACCGACCCGGTGAATGGCCAGGAATACAACGACAAGCACACCTTCGCGACCCGGGCCGCCCTGGCCTGGACCCCCAACGACCGGTTCCGGGTCAACGCCTCGATCGACTACACCAAGGACAAGTCGGGCCTCACCGTCGGCCAGGCCCAGAACACCCTGACCTCGGCCTTCGGCGCCGTGCTCTATCCGGTGCCGCTCAATGTTCCGGAATACAACTTCAAGACCACCACCACACCGGGCCTGCCCAACGTCACCCGGTTCGAGCATTGGGGCGCGGCGGTCACCGTGGGCTATGACCTCACCGACAGCCTGTCGCTGAAGTCGATCACCGCCTACCGCAACCTCGACAACGACGACTATATCGACTTCGACGCCACCGCCCTGCAACTCACCGACGCCCTGGTGGCGGTGGACCAGGACCAGGTGAGCGAGGAGCTGCAGCTGGCCTACGACCAGGGCCCCTGGCAGGTGGTGGGCGGCGTCTACTACCTGCGTGAGAACGTCAAATCCCACCAGGCGGCCTTCGCCAACGCCTATCTGACGCCCTTCACCTTCCTGCGGACGGTGGACGACGACCTCACCACCACCAGCTGGGCGGCCTACGCCAACGCCAGCTATGCGCTGACCGAGAAGCTGCGGCTTTCGGCGGGCCTCCGCTACACCGACGAAGAGAAGGACTACGGTCGCACCACCTCGACCTTCTCGAACCTCGGCGCGCTCAACGGGACGTTCGCCTTCAAGGCCAAGACGTCCTGGGACGACGTCTCGCCGATGGTCAGCCTGGACTACCAGGCCACCGACGATCTGTTCTTCTACGGTCGCGTCTCCAAGGGCTTCAAGTCGGGCGGCTTCAACGGCCGCGCCAACAACCCTGGCGAAGAGCAGCCCTATGCGCCGGAAACCGCGGTCTCCTACGAGGCCGGCGTGAAGGCCGAGCTGTTCGACAAGCGCGCCCGGGCCAACTTCACGGTCTTCTACAACGACTACCAGGACTTCCAGGCCCGCGTCGGCCGCTCGGTGGTCTCGCCGAGCCAGCCGATCCCGGCCATCGACTTCGCGGTGCTGAACGCCGGCCAGTTGAAGATCTACGGGGCGGAACTGGAACTGGCGGCCAACCCGATCGCCGGTCTCAGCCTGAACGCCGAGGTTGGCTATCTGCACGCCGAATACGGCGAGTTCGCCGAACAGCGCGCCGCCACCCCGCCGGCCACCGGCTTCGTGACCCTGGACCGCTCCTGGCAGACCCCGGCCTTCTCGCCGGAATGGACGGCCCGCCTGGCTGGCCGCTACGAGTGGGATCTCGGCGACACCGGCTTCGTCAGCGTCGGCGCCCAGGCCCGCTATCGCTCGGAGATGGCGCTGGCCATCGACAACGCCAACCTGACCACCCGGGCCCGCTTCCCCGGCATGTTCCAGCCGAGCTACTGGCTCTACGACGCGCAGATCGTCTGGGAGAATTCGGAGCGGAACCTGTCGGCCGGCATCTACGGCAAGAACCTCGCCGACGAGGTCTACAAGACCGACGCCCAGGAGTTCTCCTCGGTGGGCGGCATCCGCACGGCCTATTTCGGCGCCCCGCGCACCTGGATGGCCACGGTGACCCTGAAGTACTAGGGCTTCACAGCTCTGAGACGGAGAAGGCCCGGGCGATTGCCCGGGCCTTTTTCATATCTGGAGACCGCCTCCAGCGGGTGACGACGTGGCGCGAGAGCGTCGCGGTCGCCCTCCGCCCCGCGCCTGGGGCGACGGACATGGCGCACTAGAAGGTCAACCGCAGCGCCGATTGCAGGACGGTCTGATCCTGTCTGGGCGCCACCCCGCCATAGGCCCGTCCCGGCCGGTCGCTGCTCACGTGCAGGGCCTCGAACAGCAGGGCGGCGCGCGGCGACAGGGGATGGCGCCAGTCGGCGGCCAGGGCCCAGCCGGTCTCGTCGTTGTTGTCGAGAGCCTGCAGGGTGCGGTCGTTGGTCTCGAACCAGTCGATCCGCGCCGAGAGGCGATCGGCGCCATAGTCGCGGCTGGCCATCAGATAGGCGGCGTGGAAACCCATGTCGATCCAATGGCCCCCCGGGGCGCGGTAGCCCATCAGGGTCTCCCCGGACATGGCCTGGGCCTGCAGGCTGGTCCGCTCGTCCAGGGCGACCTTGACGCCCAGGTTCAGGAACCGCGTCTCCCAGGCCCACTGCTTGGCCGCCACCGAGATGCGGTCCCCGGCGTTGTCGTAATAGGTGGCGTTCAGCACCACCGGCGCCGGCGGCCGCCATTCGAGACGGCCATAGAAGCCGGCCCGGTTGTCCAGCTCCAGCACCGGATAGGTGTCGGGCGCCTGCTTGGTCTTCATGTACTTGGAGAGGGGCGGCAGTTCGAACCCGGTCTTGGCCCCCGTCTTCACCCCGTGCAGGGCCCAGCCGCGGAAGCTCAGCAGGGTGCCCGAGGTGTCGTTCCAGCCGAAGACGCCCAATGTGGCCGAGACCTGGTGGTCGCCGAAGCTGCGCTCGGCCGTCGCCTCCAGCCCCCCCACCTTGACCTCCTCGCCGATCCAGCTGTTGATCGCCGAGGCGGTGAGCATGTCGGGATCGGTCCAGGCCACCCCGTCATGCTCCATGGAGACCGGTGGGTAGAAGAGGCCGGCGCGGGCCGAGATTCGGCCCAGGCGGCTCGGCGGCCCGCGGAACTTCAGATAGGCCTCGCCGAGATCGGCCTTTGGATCGAGCTTGGGCTGCAGTTCGGCGGTGACCACTCCGCTGAAGGCGAAGCTGAAGCGAGGCTTCCACTCCAGGGCCGCATTGGCCAGGAAGAGCCCGGCCTCGTCTCCTGAGGCGATGGTCTTGCCTGCCCCGCCGTCGAGCCAACTGGTTTCGCCGTCCGCCGCCGAGAGCCGCACGTCGATGACGCCGTGCAGGGTCTCGGGACCAAACAGGCTGGCCTGCGCCCGGGCGGCGCCGCCGCCGAGGGCCAGGAGCAGCACCCCCAATCCCGCCCGCCAGATGGTCTGTCTCACGGCGCCCTCCGTCAGCCGAAGCCGCGCTTCGACAGCTCATCCTCGCGCAGGAAGATCAGCAGTTCGTTCAGCGGCTGGGGCTTGGCGATCAGGTAGCCCTGGATCGCGTCGCAGCCCATGGCCGCCAGCAGCTGGAAGGCCTCGGACTTCTCGACGCCCTCGGCGGTGACCTTCAGGCCCAGGCTGTGGGCCAGGTCGATGGTGGAGCGGACGATCAGAGCGTCCCTCTGGCTCTCGGTGACGTCCATGATCAGGGACCGGTCGATCTTCAGCTCCTTGCCGCGGATCTGCTTGAGATAGGCGAGCGACGACAGGCCGGTGCCGAAGTCGTCGATGGAAATCGAGACCCCGGCTTCCCGGAAGCGGTCGAGCAACTCCAGGGCCAGGTCCGGATTGTCGATGACCGCCGTCTCGGTGATCTCGAAGCAGAGCTGGCCCACGGCGCTGGGCGCCAGGCGGTCCACCAGGTCGGCGAAGTCCCGATCCCCCAGCAGGCGGCCAGAGATGTTGATCGACATCTCGATCTCGTGGCCCTGCCTGGCCAGCAGGGCCTGGTCCTCGATGGCCTGTTTCAGCACCCAGTCGGTCAGGGTGCGGATGTGGCCGGTCTCCTCGGCCATGGGGATGAAGAGATCGGGCCGCAGCAGACCCCGGGTCGGGTGGCGCCAGCGGACCAGGCCCTCCACGGCGCTCACCCGGCGCGAGCGCAGGTCGAACTTGGGCTGGTGGTGGAGCTCGATCTGGCCCGACCGGATCGCCCACAGCATACCGCTCATCAGGGCCAGGTTGGAGGACGGATCGCCATAGGTCTCGGCGTCGAAGGCGGCGATCTTTCGCCGGGCGGCGCGGGCCTGGTCGAAGCCGATATTGGCCCGTTCGATGGCCGCGCCGGGGGCGTCGCCGGCGGCCACCGGCGACAGGCCGACGGTCAGGGCCACGTCGATGGCGTCGCCGCCGATGTGCAGGGGCTGCTCGAGATCATCCAGCAGGTGCAGCATCAAGGCCTCGGCCGCGCCCAGGCTGTCGGCCTCGAAGGCCAGGGCCAGGACATCGGTTGAAAGCCGGGCCACCGCGCCGCGAGGCTGCAGTCCGGTCAGGCGCTCGCCCACCTCCTGGATGACCTGGGCGGCCGGGGCGTAGCCGATGGCGCCACGGACATGGGCGAAGCGGTCGATCCCCAGGACGGCGACGAACAAGCCGTCGTCCCCGGGCGCGCGGAGCAGGTCCAGGGCCTCCTCAAGGGCCAGGCGGTTGGGCAGGCCGGTCTCGGCGTCGTGGTGGGCCAGGTGGGTGATCCGCCGCTCCCGCTCTCGGATCTCGGTGGCCATGATGTTGAAGCTCTCGGCCAGCCGGCCGATCTCGTCGTGGCTGTCGACGGGCACGTGGGCGTCCTCGCCCCGCTGCAGGCGCCGGGCGCCCTCGTCCAGGGCGGAGATCGGGCGGGTGACGCTCTTGGCCAGGGTCCAGCTGCCGTAGATCACCAGCAGCAGGCCCAGCAGGCTGGCGCCGGCGATCACCGCCAGCAGCGGCTGGTAGGGGCCCAAGGCGCGCGACAGGGGATAGCTCAGCACCAGGTCGACCGCTTCCCGACCGGTGAGGGACGGCAGGGGCTTCACCAGGGCGATGGCCTCGCCCGAGGAGGTCTGCAGGGTGCGCGGCGCCGTGATCCGGGCGGCGGTCGCCGTCTCGATGAAGGCGCCCAGCCTGGCCAGGTCGCGCCGGTCGGTCGTCTCGCTGGAGACCCAGCCGTCCCTTGTTCTGTGGGCCACACTGGCGTCCAACGGGATGGCGGCGAGCCGCTCCAGGGCCGACATCTCGGCCTGGTCCAGGCGGGCGGCGAACACCACCCAGCCGATCAGGTCCGGCGACATCACCGGGGCGGCGATCATCTGGTAGGGGACGCCGTCGAGGACGAAGACCCCGGCCGGCGCCTCGGACTCGTAGAGGGCCGCGGTCAGGTCGTCGGCCCGCGGGGCCAGGCGGCTGGTGTCGGCGGCGGTGACCAGGCCGTCGACGCCGACGATGAAGGCCAGGTCGACCCGCATCCGGGCGCGCAGGTTCTCCATGGCCGAGACGATGGTGGCCTGGTCGCGGGTCGCCACCGCCTCGCGGAAGCCGAAGTCGCGGCTGAGCAGGGCCGCGCCCTGGCGCAGCTGTTCGGAGCGCAGGGACCAGACGCGGTCGAACACCGTGCCCGAGGCGGTCAGTTCGCCGCGCACCTGGCGCTGGGCGGCGCCGGAGATCGCCGAGAAGACCGCCGCCGCGATCAGGATCAGGGTCACGCCGAACAGCGCCGCATAGAGCAGGGTCAGTTTTGTGCGCAGGTATTTGAACCGCGACAGGCGGCCGAGCAGGACCTCCACCTAGTAGCCCCCGTGCTTCATGGGGCGCGCCCGCAGATCAACGACCAGGGCCTGGCGCAAGCCGCCGGCGGCGGGGATCACCGCGGCGCGGGCCACCTCGTTGCGGACGGCCTTCAAATAGGGATGCCAGACGCTGTAGGTCACCGGGCCGGCGGGCAGGCCCTGGATGACGGCCTCCCCCGCGGCATTGGTCTTGGCCGCGAAGGGGGTGTCCACCACCCGCACATAGCCGGTCATGTCATCGTGGATGTTGCAGCCCACCGCGACGATCCCGACGCGGTCGAACCTCACCACCCGGGTCTGGTCGCGACCGTAGAGCTTCAGCTCGAAGGGCTTGGCCGGCGAGAAGGAATAGACATGGTGCAGCACCGGATCGAAGTTGGGGAACGCCACCTCGGCGCCGGCCGGAACCAGCAGGACGAAGGGCTGGAAGCTCATGTCCTTCTGGGCCATGCGATAGGGCCAGGGGAACTTGATCGGGGCCTTGGCCATCCCCGCCGGCGCGGCGACCATGACCACGGCGTCCGCCACCGGCTTGCCGGACGGTGTCTTCAGGCTGACCGCCAGGTCGCCGGCCCAGGCCGGGCCCGCCACCAGGAGCCCGAGGAGGAGAGCCGGGGGGAGGCGCATGGGTAACCTTACCCATTCTGGTGTGAACCTCTGGTAAAGCGCCGCCGCGCTCGCCCGCGACGACGCGAAGGCTTGCACAAGGGGCTCGGCCCTTGGCACAGTGGGCCCATTGACCTTCTCTCCGGCGTGCTTTGCGCCAATTTTTGAAAGCTACGACTTTGACGATTACGGCTACGGCGGCGATTTCGGCCGCGGCGAGCAGTCCCATGTCCTCGGTGGACGCCCTGATCGAAGGCCTGGCCGGCGTCGGCTACATCGCCTCGCGGCGCATCGCCACCGCCCTATACATGGCCGTGCACCTGCAGAAGCCCATCCTGGTGGAAGGCTCGGCCGGGGTCGGCAAGACCGAACTGGCGCTGTCGACCGCCGCCCTGCTCGGCCTGCCGCTGATCCGCATGCAGTGCTACGAGGGCCTCGACGAGTCCAAGGCCCTGTACGAGTGGAAGTACGGCAAGCAGCTGCTCTACACCCAAATCCTCAAGGACCGCATGGGCGCGCAGTTGGCCGACGCCGTCGACATGGACGCGGCCATGGACCGGCTGCACGGCATGGGCGACCTGTTCTTCTCCGAACCCTTCCTGGAGCCGCGCCCGCTGATGAAGGCGCTGCAGGAGGACGACGGCTGCGTCCTGCTGATCGACGAGATCGACAAGTCCGACGAGGCCTTCGAGGCCTTCCTGCTGGAGGTGCTCTCGGCCTACCAGGTCTCCATCCCCGAGCTGGGCGTCCTGAAGGCCAAGACCCCGCCGATCGTCTTCCTGACCTCCAACAACGTCCGCGACCTGGGCGACGCCCTGAAGCGCCGCTGCCTGCACCTGCACATCCCCCTGCCCGACGCGGCCCTGGAGCGGAAGATCGTCGCCAGCCGGGTCCCCGGCATCGAGGCCAAGCTGACCCACGAGCTGGTGGCCTTCGTGCAGTCCCTGCGCACCCTGGACCTGCGCAAGTCGCCCTCCATCTCCGAGACCGTGGACTGGGCCCGCGCCCTGATCCTGCTCAACGCCGAGAGCCTGGACGGCGAGGTGGTGCGCGACAGCCTCAACGTGCTGCTCAAGTTCGAGCAGGACATCGCCGCCGTGGAGCCGCAGATCGTCGAGCTGATCCGCCGGCCCCTGGTCTGAGGCCGCCATGCAAGGCGCGATGGAAGATTTCCTCCGGGCCCTGCGGGCCGCGGACGTCAAGGTCTCGCCCGTGGAGGCGATCGACGCCCACCTGACGGTGGCCATGGTGGGCTTTTCCGACCGCGAGCTGTTCAAGGACGCGCTCTGCGCGACCTTGGCCAAGACCGCCGACGAGGTCGACCGCTTCGACGAGACCTTCGAGACCTTCTTCGCCCGCGAGACCTTCCAGATGGAGCCGCCGCCCCAGGGGGCGGACGGCGAACCCGAGGATCTGCCGCCGGAGGTGGCGGGTTCCGAGCTGGCCCAGATGCTGCTCAACGGCGATGTCTCGGCCCTGGCCCAGGCCATGGAGGCCGCCGCCGAGCGGGCCCAGGTCTCGTCGATCCGGCTCTCCACCCAGCGCAGCCGCCTGACGCGGAAGATGCTGGAGGAGATGGGCCTGGCGGAGATCGAGCAGATCATCGCCGCGGCCAAGAAGCTGGAAGACGCCCGCAGCCAGGCCCTGGTGGGGCGGCTGGAGGCCGGCAAGAAGGCGCTGACCGAAGAGGCCCAGCGCTATGTCGACCGCCAGCACGAGCTCTACGCCGCCGAGAGCGGCAAGAACCTCCGCGAGGAGCTGCTGGCCCGCAAGGCGCTGAACGCCGAGGGCGGCATCGACCCCGCCGACCTGGCCATGATGCAGGCCCTGGTGAAGAAGATGGCCAAGCGGCTGGCCGACCGCTATTCGCGCCGCCGCAACCGCGCCCGCCGCGGGCACCTGGACGTCCGCCGCACGCTGCGCCGCTCCATGGCCTATGGCGGCCTGCCCTTCGAGATCGTCTGGAAGACCCAGAAGGTGGAGAAGCCGAACATCGTGGCCATCTGCGACGTCTCCAAGTCCGTCGCCGCCGCCGCCCAGTTCCTGCTGACCTTCCTCTACAGCCTAAACGAGGTGGTGGACCGCATGGAGGCCTTCGCCTTCTCCGGCCGGATGATCAGCGTCAACGACCTGCTGGACGACAACAAGGTCGAGACCGCCATCCTCGAGGTGCTCAAGAAGATCGGCTTCCAGCAGACCGACTACGGCAAGAGCCTGGAGGACTTCTGCGAACAGCACCTGGACCAGATCGACCGCCACACCACGGTGATCTTCCTGGGCGACGCGCGGTCCAACTACGCCGACCCGCGGCTGGACCTGTTCGCCCTGATCCAGAAGCGCTGCCGGGCGATGATCTGGCTGAACCCCGAACCCGAGAGCTACTGGGGCCAGGGCGACAGCGTCATGCATCGCTACGAGCGGTTCTGCCACGTGGCCAAGCCCTGCAACACGCTCGCCCAGCTCGAGCGGATCATCGAGGATGTGCTGCGGACCTACGTCCCGCACTGAGCGAAAGCGGCCGGAGCGGCCCCGCGGCTATTCCTCTTCGTAGCGCCCCTGCCCCGCGCAGGGGACGCGGCGGCGCACGACGCGGTAGCGGCCCTGGTCGGCGTCGTAGTAGCTGCGGCGGACGGTGCAGACCTGCGGCCGGCCTTGCGGGCCATAGGCCAAGCCCACCGTGCCCGCCGGATAGTCGCGGCCGGTGCGGATCATGCCGTCGTCATAATAGACGGGATTGCCGAAGCCCGCGTAGCGGCTGACCGGCGCGGGGGCGGGGCGGCGGCGCGGCGGGGGCGGCCGGTCGTATTGGCCATAGGCGCCCTGGTCCTGGTAGCCGCCCCGAGGCGCGCGATCGTCCCGCCCGTAGCCGTCGTCCCGGCGGTCGCCGCGATCGCCATGGCCGGCGTCGCGATCATAGGCCGGCGCCTGGGAGATCGCGTGCTCATAGGACTGGGCCAGGACCGGGGTCGCGGCCAGGGCCAGCAAGGTGGAGATCAGCAGGGTCCGCATGACGCGCCTCGGGCCGGAGATGGAAGCAACCTAGCCCGGCGGCTCACCCGCCGGAAGGCCGCCGATAGGGGCTGGGAAGCGGGATGACGCAGGCTTGGCGGGCGCTGTTGGGAATCCGGCCGCGCGGACAGGGCGCGCAGCCGCCCGGCGAGCGGGAGTCATGGATCAGGTTGCGGCCCCGGGTGGTGCAGTCGCCATTCGGTTCGCCCACCGCGATGGTGACCGGCGCGGCCGGGGTCGGCTTGGCCGCCGCGGGCGGCCTGGCATAGGCCGTCGTGGGCGGCGCGGCGGGTTTCGCGGCCGGGATCGGCCCAGCCGCGATCGGCTTGGCGGCGGCGGGGGACTGGACCGGCGGCGGCGCGGCGCCCGGTCCCGCGACCACCGTGCGAACCCCATTAACCGTCTGGTAGACCGTGGGTGTCTCGGCCGGCGCGGGCTTGCCGACCGGCGTCGCGGCCGGGGCCACGCACTTGCCGGCGGCGTTCTTGGCCTGGCCGGGCGGGCACCAGGGCACGTTCGGCGCGGGCCCGGCGGCGACCACGGGGGGCGGCTTGGAGGACTGGGCCGCGGCGGTCTGTCCCCCCAGCAGCAGGGCCACGCTCAGGAGCGCGGCGATGGATCGAGACATGCGTCAGCCCCCTCTTCCGGCTTGCCCGCACAGTCATTCGGCCAGACCGCGCGGTCAAGCTGGGCGGAGGCCTAGCCGGGCCTGAAGGACATCTTCGCGCGCTGGGGCGGCACGACGCGGAACGAGGCGCGCTTGCAGATGCAGCGGTTGTCGGCCTGGATCGTCCACTGGCACCCCATGCGCTGGGCGAACCCCGGATCGACCTGGGCGATCTCGCCCACGTCCTTGCGGCCGCAATACCAGCGGCCGCAGGCGTCGCGACGGGCCACCGCGGGCCGTGTGTCGGTACGCCTCTGGCACATCTGACCGAGCTTCAGCACCCGCTGGCCGGGCGCCGGCGCCGCGCGGCCGACCTGCTGCGCGTCGGCGGGAACCGAGACGCCCAGCGCCAGGATCATGGCCAGGACGCCGAGGAGGGCCTTCAGGGTCATCTCAAGCCTCCTCATTGGCCCCGCCTCACCGGCGGCGGCGCGATGCGCTGGGGCATACCGTTGAACATCGGAGGCGCGACGCAGTTGTCGCGCGCGGCGTTGGCCACCAACCCGTCCGGGCAGGCCGCGCAGCCGCCGGGCGCCTGAGGGCTTCTGATGTAGTTTGGCCCGCGCGCCGAGCAGTCGATGGCCCGCAGCATGGTCCCGGGCGGCAGGCGCAGGATCGGGGACGCCGCGCCGCCGTTCGGCGGGGCCGGGCTCATTCGGAAGGGGATGCAGGTCCCTTGCGGGCTGCGCACGGTTCCGGGCGGGCAAGGGGACACGCCGCGCTGCGGGAACCCGCCCGGCCCGGGAATCAGGACCGGCGGCCGCCCGCCACCGACGCCGCCGTTCGGCTGGCCGAGCGGCGCGGTCGAGACGCACATATTGCCCTGCTGGGCGCTGCCCGCAGGGCACTTGCAATAGCCGCCGCTGTCGCCGCCGAAGGGGA
>JAZKBZ010000056.1:0-1678 GCA_040388315.1 Pseudomonadota bacterium
TCTGGCGGTCCTCGGCCTTGTCGATGACGTCGGCCTTGGCCCCGATCATCTCCACCCCGTACCTGGCCAGCACGCCGGAGGCCTCGAGGGCCAGCGCCGTGTTCAGCGCGGTCTGGCCGCCCATGGTGGGCAGCAGGGCGTCGGGGCGCTCCTTGGCGATGATCTTCTCGACCATCTCGGGTGTGATCGGCTCGACATAGGTGGCGTCGGCGACGTCGGGGTCGGTCATGATCGTGGCCGGGTTCGAATTGACCAGCACGATCCGGTAGCCCTCGGCCCGCAGGGCCTTGCAGGCCTGGACGCCAGAATAGTCGAATTCGCAGGCCTGGCCGATGACGATCGGGCCTGCGCCGATGATCAGGATCGAGGAGATATCGGTGCGTTTTGGCATCACTTCGTCCGCGCGTAAGGGCGGCGTCGCGATCTCGCGCGCCGGGCCCGTTCAGTCTGTAGGTTAAGGCGCCCGTTTAGAGAGGGAGTCGGCGGGGCGCAAGCGGGCAGGGCGTCCTAGGGCCGGTTGCCGCACGACCGGCCAAAGAAAATGGGCCGGCGCGAACGCCGGCCCATCCTCAGTTCGTCAGGGCGCGAAGCCCGCGGCGTAGCTAGACCTGCAGGTTGCCCGCAGACATCTTGCCGCTGCGCTTGTCGCGCTCGAGCTCGAAGGTGACCTTCTGGCCTTCGTTCAGTGAACGAAGCCCGGCGCGTTCAACGGCGGAGATGTGCACGAACACGTCCGCGCCGCCCTCATCGGGTTGAATGAAGCCATAACCCTTGGTGCCGTTGAACCATTTCACGGTGCCGGTAGACATAGAGATATTCGTCCTTGGATAGATATTCCCCGCGCCCGAAGCTCTCGGACGGAGGATCAAATTTCGGGGGGATCGGAAGCAGGTCCGGTGCGTCCATGGACACGTCGAAAGTCAGCCGAACCTACGAGTTTGACCCTGCTATCTTGTCGCAAAAGCCGCCTGAAAGCAAGACGGGCAGGCGTTGCTGACAAGCCCCTGATAGACAGAGCAACGCGCGCCCGCGCCGCCCCATTCGGAGCCAACTGCACATGACGAAGCTGTTCCCGCTGGCCGCCATCCTGGCGCTCTTGGCCCTGCCGGCCGCCGCCCAGACACCGCCCGGCGCGGTCGCGGTCCCCGTCGCGGTGATCGACGCCACCATGTCGGGCCAGCCGATCCTGCTGCCGCAGGGCCCGGTGCAGGTCACCGTCACCGAGACCACCATCCCGGCCGGCGGCGCCATCCCGGCCCACAAGCATCCCTTCCCACGCTACGCCTACATCCTGGAGGGCGCCCTGAAGGTCACCAACCTCGACACCGGGACGGTGCAGATGCTCAAGGCCGGAATGTTCGCGGTGGAGGCGCGCGACCAATGGCACACCGGCGTGTCCCTGGAGGGTAAGCCGGCTAAGCTGCTGGTCATCGACCAGACCCCGCCGGGGCAGGCCAACATGGTCCGCAAGGCGCCCTAGGGGCGGCCGACCCAAGCCGGGGCGAGACCTTTCGGCGCCGTTAACCATGATTTCACGTGCGGAGCGCAGCCTGGACTCAACTGAGTCAGGCTGGGGAGATCGCTATGTCTGCATTCGCGCGCAAGCTGGGGCCGCCGGCCGAGACCGCCACGCCCCAGGCGGAGACCGGCGCAGGTTCGTCCGCCTCCCTCGTGGCCC
>JAZKBZ010000056.1:1688-15821 GCA_040388315.1 Pseudomonadota bacterium
ATCCTGGGCAGCGCCTATCTCGAAGGACAGCCTGCCGTCGAGGCCTTCCGCGCCGTAGCCGGCGCCGCGCCGCGCCAGCCGATGGTCTGGAACAACCTGGCCCTGGCGCTTGGCGGCCTTGGCGATCACGAGCAGGCCGTCGAGTTCCTGCGGCGCTCCCTGCACCTGGATCCGACCCAGACGGCCATCTGGGTCAGCCTGGCCGCTTCGGCCCTGCAGTCCCAGCGCTTCGAGGAGGCCGAGGCGGCCTGCGACGCGGCCATCCTGCGGGAGGCCGACAACGGCGGCGCTTGGCAGATCCGCGCCATGGTCCGCGCCGGCCGCGACGATTTCGCCGGCGCGGCCGAGGCCTTCGCCCGCACCCTGGCCATCATTGGCGAGGACGGCCCGCTGCGCGCCAACCTTGGGGTGTCGCTGTTCAAGTGCGGCCGGTTCCACGAGGCCGAGCGCGACCTGGCGACCGCCGCGGCCCTCTGCCCCGACGACGCCGACATCGCCCAGATGGCGCGGCTCTCCAAGTTCGTGGTCGCCGCCCTGGAGGACGACATGTCCCGCGCCGCCGCCCTCTGCGGCAAACCGGCGGCTGCGGCCGACACCCTGTTCAGGGCCGCCCTGCTGTGCCTGGACTGGGCCGGGGAGCCGCAGGCCGCGGGTCGGGTCGCCAAGGCCTGGGTGGCCCAGCGCCCCGACAACCTGGAGGCCCGCCACCTCGCCGACGCCGCCCTGGGCCGCAAGGTCGCCCGGCAGCCCGCCGCCCTGGTGGCGCAGCATTTCGACGACCTGGCCGAGGACTTCGAGGCCAAGCTGGTGGGCCGCCTGGGCTATCAGGGTCCCGACCGCCTGCAGGCCCTGATCGCTTCGAAGATTCCCGCCGACGGCGCCCTGGAGGTGCTGGACGCCGGCTGCGGCACCGGCCTCTGCGGTCCGGTCCTGCGGCCCTTCGCCCGCACCCTGGCCGGGGTGGACCTGTCGCCCGGCATGCTGGCCAAGGCGCAGGCGAGGGGGCTTTATGACGCCCTGGAGGTGGCCGACCTCACCGACATGCTGCGCCAGACGCCCGGCCACTGGGACCTGATCGCCGCGGCCGACGCTTTGCCCTATCTCGGAGCCCTGGACGAGGTCTTCGAGGCCGCCGCCGGCGCCTTGAAGCCCGGCGGCTGGTTCGTCTTCTCCACCGAGGGCGGCGACGGCGGCAGCTTCTCCCTGCGCCTCAACGGCCGCTACACCCACGCCAGGGGCTACATCTCGGGCCTGGCGGCCGGCCTGTTCGAAATCGTCGACCAGTCCACCGGCGTGCTGCGCCAGGAGGCCGGAGCGCCGGTGCGGGGCGACTACTTCTTGTTGCGCCGAACCCCCTTGCCAGCCGACCACGGCATGGGGCAGCTTCGGGGCTGACCTCCACAGCAAAGACCTTCCCTTGCCCGCGACCTCCGCGATCGATCCGCTCACCGAGTTGATGCCGAGGATCGCCGCGGGCGACCGCGCGGCCCTGCGGCAACTTTACCAGGCCACGTCTTCGAAGCTTTTCGGGGTCTGCCTTCGTATCCTCTCCAACCGGGATGAGAGCGAAGACGTGCTGCAAGAGGTCTACATCACGATCTGGCGTCGCGCCGACCGCTTCGAGGCGGGCCGGGCCAGCGTCATGACGTGGATTTCCACTATCGCCCGCAACCGCGCCATCGACCGGCTGCGCGCCCGCGGGCCGCTGGCCTATGCCGAGCCGGTGGACGAGCTGGAGATCGAGGACGGGGCGCCGCGCGCCGAGGCCCTGCTGGAGGCCGCCCAGTCCAGCGAGGCCCTTGGCAAGTGCCTGTCCGAGCTCGACGAACGCACCGAGAAGGTGATCCGCACGGCCTTCTTCGACGGCGTCACCTATGAGGCCCTGGCCGCGCGGATGGAGACGCCGCTGGGCACCGTGAAGAGCTGGATCCGCCGGGGCCTGGCCAAGCTCAAGGGGTGCCTTGAGTCATGAGCGAGCCCCTGACCCCCGACCTGCCCGAGGACGAGGCCCTGGCCGCCGAGCACGCGCTGGGCGTGCTGACCGCCGCCGAGCGCGCCGCAGCCGAGCTGCGAATGGCCCGCGACCCGGCCTTCGCCGCCCACGTGGACGCCTGGCGCGAGCGCCTGGCCCCCATGCTGGCCGCCCTGCCGTCGGTCTCGGCGCCCGTGGGCCTGTGGCCGCGGATCGAGCGCGCCCTGCCGGCCAACGACAACGCTGGCGCCAGCGTGAAGCTGTGGCGCGGCCTGGCCATGGGCGGGATGAGCGTGGCGGCCGCCAGCCTGGTGGCGGTGATCGTGCTCGCGGTGCGGCCGCCGCAGGTGGTGACCCCGCCGCAGCCTGATTTCGCCCAACTTCTCAACGCCCGGCTGGACACCAGCGGCGGCCAGCACCTGTTCGTCGCGGCCTATGACCCAGTGCGCAAGAAGCTGATCGTCACCTCCCTGGTGACCCCGGGCGCCGACCCGGCGCACGTGCACGAGCTGTGGCTGATCCCCGCCGACGGCAAGGCGCGATCGCTCGGCCTCATCGAGCCGGGGACCTCCAAGACCCTGCCGGTGCCCGCGGGCCTCTCGGCCCTGGCCAAGGAGGGCGCGTCCATCGCCGTCTCCGTCGAGCCGCCGGGCGGCTCGAAGGCGGACGGCCCCTCGGGCCCGGTGGCGGCCATTGGCAAGCTGGCCAGAATCTAGCCTGCCGCCAGGTTGAACCCGTAGTCGGCCTCCACGCGGGCGATGCGGGTGATGGTGGGGCCGAACCAGGCCGACTTGGCGAGGTGCTTGGCCTGTCCGTGGAGCGGGTGGTTCCGCCAGAGTTCGATCGCCTCCAGGCTCGCCCAATAGGAGACCGCGATGGAGGCGCCGCCCTCGAAGAAGGCTTCAAGTCCCAGGAAGCCCGGAATCTCTTGGGCCTTGCGGTAGAGGCGCGCGCCGAGACTGAAATAGGCCTGCTCGTCGAAGGCGGCGGAGAGCTGCGTCGTGGTGGTCACCGCGTAGTAGGGCGGTGGGGGCGTGGCGGCCACGCGGTTCATGGCGTGACTCATCCCTGAACCCTCGTCTTCGCGAAGATGGCGTTGAGGTCGGTGCCGGTGTCTCGCAGCAGTTCCGCGGACCGCCGAAGGAAGCCAAGGGCGGAGCGGGCCAAGGCCCCGCCGACGCTGATCCGTTGAACCCCGGCCGCCAGGAGATCGCCGGCGTTGCCTTGTGAATTCCCGAGCCCGAGAACGAGGTTGATGGGACCCGCGACCTCCCGGACCAAGATCCTGACTGTCTCAGGCTCGATCACCCCCGGAATGAAGACGCAGTCGGCCCCGGCTTCCAGGTACAGGTTGGCGCGTTGGATGCTGGCCGCAAGCGGGTCGGCGCCGCGAACCAGCCAGGCGTCGGTCCGCGCGTTGAGGACCAGGTCAGCGCCTTGAGCCTCCAGCGCCTGCCGAGCCGCGGCGATGCGCTCGGCCGCGAGCATGGGATCATGCAGACGCTCCTCCAGAGCCGGTTTGTCCTCGATATTGCAGCCGGCCAAGCCGATCTCCACGGCCTGAAGCACGCAGTCGGCGACATGCTGAGGGCTGTCGCCATAGCCGGCCTCCAGGTCGCCGTTTACCGGCAGGGCGACGGCGTCGACGATCTGGCGGGCCCGGCTGAACATCTCGTCGCGGGTGACCGCCAGGCGCGGGTCGCTGACCCGGTAGTCCTGCTTGCCCAGCGAGAAGGCGATCCCGGCGCTGGTGGTTCCGATGGCCTGGAAGCCCGCCGCGGCCAGGATCAGGGCGCTGCCCGCGTCCCAGGCGTTGGGCATGATGAAGCCGTGCGGCGCCTGGTGGAGCGCCTTGAAGGCCCGGGCGGCTTCGCCTTGAGGTTGTGTCATGCAGTCCCCCTTCCTGTTTGGCGGGAGGGGTATCCAGGCTGGTGACATCCGACAAATGCATTTATCAATAGAGATAGATCAGGAATTTGCATGATGAACACCGAAGCCCTCAGAACCTTCGTCGCCATCGAGCGGGCGGGCGGGTTCTCCGGCGCCGCCGAGGCGCTGGGGCGGTCCCAGCCGGCCATCAGCCGCCGCATCGCCCTGCTGGAGGCGGAACTCGGGGCGCCGCTGTTCGAGCGGCTTCCAGGCGGTGTGGTGCTCAGCCAGGCTGGTAGGGTGCTGATGCCCTATGCCGAGCGCGTCCTGGCCGCGACGCAGGACGCGGCGGAGGCCATGCGGGCGCTGCGGGCCGGGGACTCCGGCCCGGTCGCCATCGCCGCCGTGGGCACTCTGGCAGGCGGCGGTCTGACCGCGGCCCTGAAACGCTTCGCCGCCGACTTTCCCAGGGCGAAGGTTTCGCTGCGCACGGCTACCAGCGCCCAGGTCAGCGACCTTGTGCGTCGCGGCGAGGTGACCCTCGGCCTGCGCTATTTCGACGATCCCTCGCCGGATCTGGCGTGCCGGGCCCTGGCGCCCGAGGCCCTGGTGGTCGTGTGCGCGCCGGAGCATCGGCTGGCTGGCGGACGCACGGCCTCCCTTCGGGACCTGAAGGCCGAGGCCTGGCTGGGATTTCCGCCGCCGGCGGAGGGCGGCGAGATCTCAGCTGGCGCCTTGCCGGCGCTGTTTCGCGTGCGCGGAGTCGCTGAGATCGCGCTCACCGCCGTCGACAGCCTGACGGCCCAGAAACGGCTGGCGGAGGCCGGCTTCGGGATCGCGCTCCTGCCGGTGAACAGCGTGGCCGAGGAGCGGGCGCGCGGCAGCTTGGCCGTCATCGCCGTCGGCGATCTCGAGGCGGCCAATCCGGTTAGCCTCGTCACCCGCCGCTCAGGCTATGTCAGCCCGGCGGCCTGGGCCCTGATCGCCCGGCTGGCGTCGGCTAGCTAGCCCTTCTTGGCGTCCATCAGGTCGGCGAAGCGCTGGAAGAGGTAGAGGGAATCCGTGGGGCCGGGGGAGGCTTCCGGGTGGTGCTGCACCGAGAAGACCGGACGGCCCTGGAGCTCTAGACCCGCATTGGTGCCGTCGAACAGGGAGACGTGGCTCTCCTTCACCGGTTCGGGCAGGGAGTCGCGGTCGACCGTGAAGCCGTGGTTCATGGAGACGATCTCCACCTTACCGGTGGTGAGGTCCTTCACCGGGTGGTTGGCCCCGTGGTGGCCCTGCTCCATCTTCACCGTCTTGGCGCCGAGAGCGAGCGCCATCATCTGGTGGCCCAGGCAGAGGCCGAACACCGGCACACCGCTCTCCACCAGCTTGCGGATCTCCGGGACGGCGTATTCGCCCGTCGCCGCCGGGTCGCCGGGGCCGTTGGACAGCAGGACGCCGTCGGGCTTGCGGGCCAGGACCTCCTCGGCGGTGGTCGACGCCGGCACCACGGTGACGCGGGCGCCGATGGAGACCAGCGAGCGCAGGATGTTGCGCTTCACGCCGTAGTCCAAGACCACCACGTCGTACTTGGGCGTTTCGGCCGGCTTGGCGTAGCCCTCGGGCCAGGAATACAGGCCCTCCTCATACACGAAGGGCTGCAGGCAGGAGGCGTCCTTGGCCAGGTCCAGACCCTCGATGCCGCCCCAGGCCCTGGCCTTGGCCTTCAGGGCCTCCAGGTCGAACTTGCCGTCAGGGGCGTGGGCGATGACCGCGTTGGGCATGCCCTTCTCGCGGATCGCGCGGGTCAGGGCCCGGGTGTCGACCCCGGCCAGGCCGATGACACCACGGCGGGCCATCCAGCCGGCCAGGTCGCTGTCGGCGCGCCAATTGGCCGGGGCGGTGGGGACGTCGCGGAAGATCGCGCCGCGAGCCGCGGTGGCCGCGCCGCCCGACATCTGCTCCAGGTCTTCGATATTGGTGCCGACATTGCCCATGTGCGGGAAGGTGAAGGCGACGATCTGGGCCATGTAGGAGGGGTCGGTGAGGATCTCCTGGTAGCCGGTCATGGCGGTGTTGAAGCAGACTTCGCCCACCGCCTCGCCGACCGCGCCGACCCCGAAGCCTTGAAGCACGGTCCCATCGGCGAGGACGAGGACCCCGGTGACGCCAGGCAGCAGCTCGCTCATGATCCGGGGCTCCATCTTGTCGCAAAGGGGTGGGCGTACGCGCCCGTCCGGCTATAGCATCGAGCCGGGTAAACGGGCGCGTAGGTAGTGAGTCCCGGACCCTGGGTCAATGTGATCCTCCAGCACGGGGTTTGAGATGAGCGGATATATCGACCCGGATCGACAGGCCTGGGAGCTGTTCAAGTCCCTGCCGCGCGACGAGCCGATCCAGATGCTGAACCTGGTGCGGGTGAGGGCCAAGGCCGAGTACCCCGAGGGGCACCCCGACCACGGCAAGGACATCTCCGGCCTGGAGGCCTATCGCGCCTATGGCGCCACCACCGCGCCGATCTTCAAGCGCCTGGGCGGGCGGCAGGTCTGGGCGGGCAAGCCGCAGGTCATGGTGACCGGCCCTCAGGACGAGGCCTGGGACCTGGCCTTCATCGCCGAATACCCAAGCTCCGAGGCCTTCATGGCCATGGTCCGCGACCCGGACTACCGAGGGTTCGTCCAGCACCGCACCGCCGCCGTCGCCGACTCCCGCCTGTTGCGGCTGGCGCCCGTAGAGCCCGGGGAGGGGTTCGGCGAATAGGGCGTAAATCGAGGGAACCGTGTCATTTCAGCCAAGCCCCTTCGAGGCCATGATGATCGCCGGACGCCCTGGAGATTCCGATGCTCGCCCTTCGCCCCAACTGTGAGGCCTGCGACCGCGACCTGCCGCCGGAGAGCGGGGCGGCGCGCATCTGCACCTTCGAGTGCACCTTCTGCGCCGACTGCGTGGACGGACCGCTCGGCGGGGTCTGCCCCAACTGCGGCGGGAATTTCGCCGTGCGACCGATCCGGCCCGCCGCCCTGCTGGTGAAGTACCCGGCCTCCACCGAGCGGGTGTTCAAACCCAGACGTTAGTCCAGCACCCCGGAGATCGCCTCGAATAGCGCCTCGGCCCGCAGGGGCTTGCCGATGTGGCGGTCGGCGCCGGCGGCGGCCGAGGCCTCGACGTCGTCGGTGGAGGTGTTGGCGCTGATGACGATGATCGGCGCCCGGGGCAGGCCAGCCCCCTCCGCCTTGCGGATCGCCCGGATGGCGTCCAGCCCGTCCATCACCGGCATGCGCAGGTCCATCAGCACCACGTCGAAGACGCCGGTTCGCCAGGCGTCCACGGCCTGCTGACCGTTCTCGACGCTCACCACCTCGGCGCCGGCCGCGCCCAGCATCAGCTCCACCACCTTGCGGTTGGTGGGATTGTCGTCGGCGGCCAGGACCCGCAGGGGCGGGGCGTCGGGCGCCTCATGGCCGTGGACCTGGGCCGGCGGGGCGGCGTCGGCGGCGCGGGCGGCGTCGCCATAGTCCAGCAGACCGCTCACCAGGCCGTCGAGATCCTGGGCGCAGGCCAGCATGTCTGAGAGCAGGGCTTGCTGCTGTCCGCTGAGTTCGGTGGCCGCCAGGGCCTGGCCCAGGCCCATGACCCCGTTCAGCGGCGTGCGCAGTTCATGGCTCATGTCGGCGACGAACTCGGTCTTGGCGCGGCTGGCGGCCTCGGCCCGGTGCAGGGCCTCCTCCAGGGCCTCGGCCTGGCGCTTCATCTGGGTGATGTCGACCCGCAGGCCGATGACCCCGCCGTCGGAGGTGCGCTTCTCCTCGATCATCAGCCAGCGGCCGTCGGCCAGCCTTTGCTCGTGGCGCTCGCCCGACGGGTTCATCAACTTCTTCAGGCGCTCGGCCAGCCAGGCGTCCTCACGGCCGATGGCGTCGGGATAGTCGCCGCGCGCCACGCCCATCTTCAAGGTGTCGAAGAACCGCTCGCCCGGGCGGAAGAGATCGGCCGAGCGGTGGTAGATCTCCGCGTAGCGCTTGTTCCAGAGAATGTAGCGGCCCTCGGCGTCCAGGAAGACGACCCCCTCGGGCAGCAGGTCGATGGCCTCCCGCAGGCGGTCCTGGGCGATGGCGGCGTCGGCCTCCGCGGCCGCCACCGCATGGTCGCCAAGACGTCGGCCGAGCCTGCGAAGCAGACGCCCGAACCAGCCGGAAAACCCAGCAAACACCATGCACACGTCCCCGGGGGAGGAATCAATCAAGCTACAGCGTGCAGGACAGCCGCAATTGGTTGCGAAAGTGCGACCCGCGCCATCCCTGATAGCAAGATCGTCCCGGCGCCTGCCGATTGGGCAGAGCTTTGCGTGCGGCGCCGCAGGCGTGACCGGCTTCCATTCCCGGCCCGGCGCGGCGTATTCAGGAGCCATGTCCGCGACCATCACCACAGTCGGCCTCGATGCCGACGATACGCTTTGGCACAATGAAACCCTGTTCCGCCTGACCCACGACCGGTTCAGCGCCCTGCTGGCGGGCGTCGCCGACCCGGCCGAGGTCGAGACCCGGCTGGCCGAGGTGGAGAAGCGCAACCTGCGGCTCTACGGCTACGGGGTGAAGGGCTTCACCCTCTCCATGATCGAGACCGCCATGGAACTCACCGACGGCGAGGCGCCGCCGGCGGTGATCCGCGAGATCCTGGCCGCCGGCCGCGAGATGCTGACCGAGCCGGTGGAGCCCTTGCCGGGGGTGGAGCGCTGCCTGGCGGCGCTGTCCGAACGCTACCGCCTGGTGCTGATCACCAAGGGCGACCTGCTGCACCAGGAGCAGAAGCTGGCGGCCTCGGGCCTGGGGGACCTGTTCGCCGCCGTGGAGATCGTCAGCGAGAAGGACGCCGGCACCTATGAACGCGTCTTCGCCCGCCACGGCTCCGGCGCGGCCGAGGCGGTGATGTGCGGCAATTCCATGCGGTCCGACATCCTGCCGGCCATCGCGGCCGGGGCCTACGGCGCCCACGTGCCCTATCCCCTGACCTGGGCCCACGAGATGGCCGACGCGCCGGTGGACCATCCGCGCTTCGTGGAGCTGGTCTCCATCGAGGACCTGCCGGCCTGGATCGCGAAGATTCCCTGACCTGATGTCACAGCCGCCCGGTCCGCCCCGTCCTAGGGGTGTTGATCGGGAGGGTTTCGATGACGCGCTTCATCACCGGGGTTCTGGCGGCTATCCTGGGCGCCAACGCGCTCTTCCAGTTGGGCGCACCGCTCGCCTGGTATGACGCCGTGCCGGGCGTGCCGAGCACCGGCGCCTTCAACCCGCACTTCGTCCGCGACATCGGGGCGGCCTATCTGGTGACGGCCCTGGGCCTGGCCTGGTTCGCCTGGCGGCCAGTGCAGGGGTGGCCCGCCCTGGTGGCCGGCGCGGCGTTTCTCGCCCTGCACACCGGCGTCCATCTGTTCGACGCCAGCTGCTCGGCCAGCCCCATTCCCGACCTGATCCGCGATTTCCCGGGCGTGTTCCTGCCGACCCTGCTGGCCGCCTGGATCGCCTATTCCGCCAGACCCAAGGAGATTTGAGATGCTGCGCACCCTGCTCAAAGGCCAGATCGACAAGATGGAGCGCACCTGGGGCTATGACGCCGCCTATATGCGCTTCGTGCTGAACGCCTCGCCGCCGAGCTTCCTCAAGTTCGGCTTCGTCAGCCGCATGGTGGACTATCGGGCCGCCCCGGCCGAGGCGCTCGCCGCCGCCGGGATCGCCGGGACCTTGATCGAGGACTGCGGTCCCTGCACCCAGATCTCCGTCGACATGGCCGCCGCTGGTGGCGTGAAACCGGCCGTGCTGCGCGCCATCCTGGCCGGGGACGAGGCGGCCATGGGCGAGACCGCCGCGCTCGCCTGGCGCTTCGCCAATGCGAGCCTTGCCCGCGACATGGAGGCCTGCGACCCGCTGCGCGACGAGATCGTCCGCCGCTGGGGCGACAAGGGGCTGGTGGCCATCGGCCTCGCGCTCACCACCGCGCGGATGTATCCCACCCTGAAATACGCCCTGGGCTATGGCAAAGCCTGCTCGCGTGTGACGGTGGCGGGCGAGGCGACGCCCGTCGTCCACTTGCTGGCCGCCTGACCATGACCGACACCGACGCCTTCGAAGCCCAGCGCCCCCGGCTGACCCGCCTGGCCTATCGCATGCTCGGCTCGGTGGCGGAGGCGGAGGACGCGGTGCAGGACGCCTGGCTGCGCTGGACGCGGGCGGGCGAGGACGTGGCCGATCCGGCCGCCTGGCTCGTGCGGGTCACCAGCCGCCTCTGCATCGACCGCCTGCGGGCGGCCAAGACCCAGCGGGAGGCCTATCGCGGCCCCTGGCTGCCCGAGCCGTTGATCGAGGAGTTGTCGGTCGATCCGGTGGAGCGGGCCGAAGACGTCTCGGTGGCCTTCCTGCTGGCCCTGGAGCGGCTGTCGCCCCTGGAGCGGGCGGTCTTCCTGCTGCACGATGTTTTCGATGAGGACTATGCCGAGGTCGCCGAGACTCTCGGCAAGACCGAGCCGGCGGTGCGCCAGCTGGCCACCCGCGCCCGGGCACACGTCAAGGAGGCCCGGCCCCGCTTCACGGTCAGCCAGGCGGACGCCGCCAAGCTGGCAGCCGCCTTCATGGCCGCCGCCGCCCAGGGGGACATGGCGGCGCTGTCGGCTGTGTTGGCGGAGGATGCGGTGATGGTCACCGACGGCGGCGGCAAGCGCAAAGCCGCCCTGCGCCCCCTGATCGGCCGCGAGGATATCGTGCGCCTGCTGGAGGGCCTGGCCTGGCGGGGCGCGGAGGTCTTTCCGCTCAACTTCCGCTCGGTGCGGATCAACGGCTATCCGGGGCTGGTGCTGATCCGCGAGGACGGCCCCATGACCGTGGCCTTCCAGCCCGGCGCGGACGGCAAGCTCGCCGGCATCTACATGATGCGCAATCCGGAGAAGCTGGGGCATCTGGCCTGACGATAGGCTGTCGGATCGATCGGCAGCCCCGTATGATGGCGCGTGCGCTTCGACGAACGCTTCCTCGACGAGATCAAGTCCCGCCTTCGCCCCTCCGATGTCATCGGAAAGACGGTGAAGCTGCGGCGGCAGGGGCGCGAGTATGTGGGGCTGTCGCCCTTCACCAAGGAGAAGACCCCGTCCTTCTATGTGAACGACGACAAGGGCCAGTTCTTCGACTTCTCCTCGGGCAAGACCGGCGACCTGATCAGCTTCCTGCAGGAGACCGAGCGGCTGTCCTTCGTGGAGGCCGTGGAACGGCTGGCGGCGGAGGCCGGCGTGCCGCTGCCCGCCGTCGACCCGCGCGCCGCCGAGCAGGAAAAGGTGCGACAGGGCCTGTCGGACTGGCTGGAACTGGCCGCCCAGTGGTTCGAGGCCGAGCTGCGACGCCCCGTCGGCAAGGTGGCCCGGGACTATCTGGAGCGCCGGGGCCTGCCGGAGAACGAGTGGGCCCGGTTCCGCCTGGGCTATTCCCCAGCCGGCCGCACGGCCCTGAAGGACTACCTGATCGCCAAGGGCGCCTTGCCCGGCGAACTGGTGGAGACCGGGATGCTGATCGCGCCGGAGGAGGGGGGCTCGCCCTATGACCGCTTCCGCGACCGCATCATCTTCCCCATCACCGACCCCCGGGGCCGGGTGGTGTCCTTCGGCGGACGGGCTCTCGATCCCCAGGCCCGCGCCAAGTACCTGAACGGCCCCGAGACCTCGCTCTTCCATAAGGGCCATCTGCTCTACGGCCTGGCCGAGAGCCGCAAGATCCTGGCTGCGGCCCCCTCCGGCGAGACCCCGCCGCTGGCGGTGGTGGAGGGCTACATGGACGCCATCGCCTGCCAGCGAGCCGGCATCGCCGCCGTGGCGCCCATGGGCACGGCGCTCACCGAGGAGCAGATGGAGCTGCTGTGGCGCCACCACGCAGAGCCCACCCTCTGTTTCGACGGCGACCGGGCCGGTATCCAGGCGGTGAGCCGCGCCATCGACCGCGCCCTGCCGATCCTCAAGCCCGGCAAGAGTTTCCAGTTCGCGGTGGTGGAGGGCGGCAAGGACCCCGACGAGGTGCTGCGCGAGCAGGGCCCCGCGGCCCTGCGCGGCCAGCTGGCCGACACCATCCCCTTCGTCGAGGCCCTGTTCGCCCGCGAGCGGGACCTGGAGAATCTCGACACCCCCGAGCGCAAGGCCGGCTTCAAGGCCCGCCTGCGCCACATCGCCGCGACCATCGCCGACAAGGACCTGCAGCAGGCCTATCGCGAGGAACTTCTGAAGCGGTTCGACGCCGCCTTCGGTCGACAGCCGCAGCAGGCCTTCCAGCCGCAGCAGGGGCGCAGGCCCTACACCAAGGGGCGGTTCTGGAAGCCCGAGGATGAGGCCATGCGCCCCCAATCGGCCCTGGCCCAGACTCGGAACATGGTGGCCACCGGCTCACGCCTCGATCCCACCCTGGCCGCCCTGGCCCAATACGCGCTCAACGATCCGGCGGTCCTGGACGACCACTTGGAGGAGTCCTTCACCGCCAAGGGGTTCGGCGATCCGGCCCTTTCGGAATTGGCGAAGGAAATCATCCGTCTGCGTCTGGAGGCCGAACACCTTGACTCTGCGACCCTCACACGCCATCTGGCGTCTTGCGGGTTTAACGCGCTCCTGACAGACATCGACCGGGCCGCCACGCAAGCGGGCGCGCCCTTCATGAAACCGGATGTCTCCCTCGAAGCCGCTAGATCGCAGTGGTCGCAGGCCTTCGCCCGCCTTTCCAGGCTGGCGGCGCTCGACGAGGCTATCGGATCCGCCAAGGGCAACCTTCGCGGCCGCTCCGACATGGAGGTCCTCGAGCGCCTGAAGGGTGAACGCGACGCACTGAAACGCGCCATCAGAGAATGGAACGATTAGGGCGGATGACGGGTCGTACTTGGGTGCGATCCTGTTTTGACCGCCATTCACCATCTTCGGCCCAACCCTTGCATGAGGGTCGCGGCTGAATCGGAGACCTAGATGAGCACGACGACGGCTGAAGCTGAACCGACGGAAACCACTGGCGGCGACGGGCCCCTGCTCGACCTGACCGATGCCGGCGTCAAGAAGTTCATCAAGCAGGCCAAGGCCCGCGGCTACGTCACGATGGACGAGCTGAACAAGGTGCTGCCGAGTGAGGAAGTCACCTCCGAGGCCATCGAAGACACCCTGGCCATGCTCTCGGAGATGGGCGTCAACGTCGTCGAGGCCGAGGAAGACGCCGAGGGCGGCGAGGTCGCGGTCCGCGAGGAGACCGCGGTCGTCGAGACCCCGAAGGAAGCCGCCTACGACCGCACCGATGACCCGGTGCGCATGTACCTGCGCGAGATGGGCTCGGTCGAACTGCTGTCGCGCGAGGGCGAAATCGCCATCGCCAAGCGGATCGAGGCCGGCCGCGACACCATGATCCGGGGTCTGTGCGAGAGCGCGCTGACCTTCGAAGCCATCATGGTCTGGCGCGAGGAGCTGGGCACCGGCCGCATCCTGCTGCGCGAGGTCATCGACCTCGACCTGACCTATAACGGCATCAACGCAGCCGCCGCCGCCGAGGCCCTGGCCAACGCGCCGCCCGAGGAAGAAGAGGTCCCCGAGGCCGAAGCCGAGGTCACCGCTGATGGCGAGGCCGTGGCCAAGGGCGAGAGCGACGACGACGACGACTTCGACGACGGCGCCGGCCCCACCATCAGCGCGATGGAAGGCGAGCTGCGCGAAGGGGTCATGGCGACCCTGGACGCCATCGCCTCGGAATTCGACGCCTTCCGCGCCCTGCAGGAAAAGCTGGTCGGCAAGCGGCTGAAGGGCGAGGACCTCTCCGACGCCGATCGCAAGGCCTACGAGACCGCCAGCCTGGCCATCGTTCAGCACCTCAAGACTCTGAAGCTGAACAACAACCGCATCGAGGCCCTGGTCGAGCAGCTCTACGCCATCAACAAGCGCCTGATGGGCCTGGAAGGCCGGCTGCTGCGCCTGGCCGACAGCTACGGCATCAGCCGCAACGAGTTCCTCAAGGCCTATTTCGGCTCCGAGCTGAACCCGGCCTGGTCCGACCAGGTCAAGCCGCTGGGCGTGCGTTGGACCAAGTTCGTCGAGAACGACGCCAGCCAGATCGGCGATATCCGCCACGAGATCGCCGCCCTGGCCACCGAGACCGGCGTGCCGATCGACGACTATCGCCGCATCGTCCAGACCGTGCAGAAGGGCGAGCGCGAGGCCCGTCAGGCCAAGAAGGAGATGGTCGAGGCCAACCTGCGTCTCGTCATCTCGATCGCCAAGAAATACACCAACCGCGGCCTGCAGTTCCTGGATC
>JAZKBZ010000057.1:0-7909 GCA_040388315.1 Pseudomonadota bacterium
CTTTCGACCCTGGACACCACCCAGATCGGCGCCCTGGCCACGACCCAGATCGCGGCCCTGACGACCACCGGCCTCTCGGCCCTGGACGGCACTCAGGTCGCCGCGCTCACCACCACCCAGGTGGGCGGCCTGACCACGAGCCAACTCGCCTCGCTCTCGACCACCGACTTCGCCGAGCTGACCTCGACCCAGATCGGCGCGCTCTCGGCGGCCCAGCTCGGGGCCTTGTCGGCCACCAACGTCTCGTCCCTGGACGGCACTCAGGTGGCGGCGCTTTCCACCACCCAGGTAAAGGGTCTCACGGCGACCCAGCTCAAGAGCCTCTTCACCACCGACATCGGCGAGTTCACCTCGACTCAGGTGGCGGCCTTCTCGAACTCCCAGATCGCCGCCCTCACGGCCACCGGCCTCTCGGCGCTCGACGGCACCCAGGTGGCGGCGCTCTCCACCACCCAGGTGAAGGCCTTCACGACGACGCAACTCGCCGGTCTCAACACCACCGACATCGGCGAGCTGAGCCCGACCCAGGTGAGCGCGCTGAGCGCCAGCCAGTTCGGCGCCCTGACGGCCACCAGCGTCGCGGCCCTCGACACCACGCAGATCGGCGCGCTCTCCGCCGCCCAGATCGGCAGCCTGTCGGCGACCAGCCTCTCGACCCTGGACGGAACCCAGATCGGCGCGCTCTCCACCACCCAGGTGGGCGGCCTGACCACCACCCAGCTGAAGTCCCTGAATTCCACGGACTTCAGCGAGCTGAATTCCACCCAGATCAACGCCCTCTCGGCGGCGCAGCTCGGGGCCCTGACGGCGGCGAACATCTCCTCGCTCGATACGACCCAAGTGCAGGCCCTCTCCACCACCCAGGTGAATGGCCTGACCACGACCCAGCTGTCGGGCCTCTCGGCCACGGACATCGGGGAGTTCAGCGCCACCCAGATCGGCAGCCTCACCGCCGGTCAGATCCCTGGCCTGACGGCCACCGGGGTTTCGGCCCTGGACAGCACCCAGGTGGCGGCGCTCTCCACCACCCAGGTGAAGGCCTTCACGACCACCCAGCTGAAGGGCCTCGACACCACCGACGTCGGCGAACTCGCCACGACCCAGTTCGCGGCCCTCTCCTCGACCCAGGTGGGCGCGCTCGCCGCCACGGTGATCTCCGACCTGACCACGACCCAGGCCGCGGCGCTCGCCACGACCCAGATCACCGGCCTGACCGCGACCCAGCTCGATGGGCTGACGGCCACCAACATCGCGGCCATGAGCTCGACCCTGCTGAACGCCTTGACCGCCACCCAGGTGCAGAGCCTGTCGGGCGCTCAGGTCGACGCCTACATCGCCGGCACCTGAGGCTGGCGGACGACCTAGCTGCGCCGGGAGCTCCGGCGCAGTTGGTCGCACCGGGGCCCCCGGTCTGGAATCCGGAGCCCGGAGGCGCCACAAGAGGGTGACTCGATCGCACGACGGCCGACTCGCCGGCCGGCCGGCGGCTGGAAGGACATGCTCGAGACCGCGATGCCCCAGGACCTCTTCCTCTCCGCCCTTCAGAAGACGACGTCCGGGACCCTGGGGCTGGGAGAGCTGATCAACACCGCCAACGCCCTGAGCGGGGCGGGGAGGAGCGATCAGGCCACCGAGCTCTACAAGATCTGGGTCACCTATAATCCCGAACACCCGCAGACCTATGTGGCCCATTTCAACCGAGGCTGCCTGCACACCCAGGGCGGGGAGCTGGCCCCTGCCATAGAAGCCCTGCAGGCGGCGATCGCCGTCAGCCCCGACTTCATGCCGGCCTATATCAACCTGGGCGGCGTCCTGGAGCGCAGCGGGCAGATCGACCAGGCCGTCGCCCTTTGGCGGACCGGGCTGGACCACGTCGCCGGCGTCACCGGCGAGCGGGTCGGCTACAAGCTGGCCACCCTCAAGCAGGTGGCCCGGGTCCTGGCGGACAATCACCGGATCGAGGCGGCCGAGTTGGCCATGCGCGAGGCCCTGGCCTTGGATCCGACCCATCGCGACGTCATCGAACAATATCTCGCCATGCGCCTGGCCCAATGCAAATGGCCGGTGATCGAGTCACTTCCGGGCGTGGACCGCCAGGCCCTGCTGACCTCGATCCACCCGCTGTCCATGGCCGCCTACACCGACGACCCCCTGCTGCAGCTGGCCTCGGCCAGCCGGTACGTGGAACTGGGCGTGGAAACCCCGCCCGACACCGAGATCGAGGGCCGCCGCCACGCCCCCATCGACCTCCAGGGCCGCCGCCTGAGGGTGGGCTACATCTCCTCGGACCTGCGCGACCACGCCGTCGGCTACCTGATGGCCGAGCTGTTCGAGCTGCACGACAAGGCCAAGGTCGAGGTCTTCGCCTATTATTGCGGCACGCCCTCGGCCGATCCCCTCAACCTGCGCACCCGCCAGGCCGTGGAGCACTGGGTCGACATCCGGCCGATGAGCGACGCCGAGGCCGCCCGCAGGATCGAGGAGGACGGCGTCGACATCCTGGTGGACGTCAACGGCCACACCCGGGAATCGCGCACCGCGGTCTTCGCCCGCCGGCCGGCCCCGATCCAGGTCAACTGGCTGGGCTATCCCGGCACCATGGGCAGCCCCTATCACCACTACATCATCGCCGACGGCTGGATCATCCCGCCGGGTTCGGAGATCTACTATTCCGAGAAGGTGGTGCGGCTGCCGTGCTACCAGCCCAACGACCGCAAGCGGGTGGTCTCCCCCGAGCGCCCGACCCGCCAGTCGGCCGGCCTGCCCGAGGACGCCTTCGTCTTCTGCTGTTTCAACGGCGCCCAGAAGATCAGTCGGGCCACCTTCGAACGCTGGCTGGCCATCCTGGGGCGCGTTGAGGGCAGCGTGCTCTGGCTGCTGGAGAGCACGCCGGAGACCCACGAGCGTCTGCTGGCCTTCGCCGAACTCCAGGGCATCGCGCGCGAGCGCCTGATCTTCGCGCCGAAACTGCACAATTCCCTGCACCTGGCCCGCTATCCCCTGGCCGACCTCTTCCTCGACACCGCGGCCTATGGCGCCCACACCACCGCCTCCGACGCCCTGTGGATGGGGGTGCCGATGGTCACCCTTTCGGGCCGCAGCTTCGCCGCCCGGGTATGCGGCAGCCTGGTGCGCGCCTCGGGCCTGGCGGATCTCGTCTGTTCCAGCCCCGACGAATATGTCGAACGCGCGGTGGCCCTGGGCCACGACCGGGCTCAGATCGTCGCCTACAAGGCCCAGTTGGAAGCCAACCGGACCACCTGCGACCTCTTCAACATGGAGAAGCTGGTGGGAAGCCTTGAGGACCTCTACGCCAACATGGTGGTGGACTATCAGCAGGGCGCCTTGCCGCGTCCGGACCTGACCAATCTCGACCTCTACATGAAGGTCGGCGTCGATCACGACCACGAGGCTCGGGAGATCCTGACGGTCGAGGACTATCACCACCACTACAAGGCCAAGCTGGCCCGCCGCCACCTGGCGCGCCCGATCCCCGCCGACGCTCGGCTGTGGACGCCGCAGGATGTCGCCCTGGCCGAGGGGGAGGCCGCCGAGGCTTCGCCCCCCCAGACCCGCCCGCGACGCGTCGCCGCCGATTGACCCGTCCGAGCCGCAGGCGCGGGCGTGGCCCTGAACTGGAAACAGGATGATTGAAACCGTTCTCGAAGGCCTCCGCGCCGAGGGCTACACGCCGGCCACCCTGCTGGACATCGGCGCGCATGAGGGCCGGTTCGCCACCGATTTCCTGCAGCTGTTTCCCGACTGCGTCCCGACCCTGATCGAGCCCAACCCCCACTGCGCCCAGACCCTGGCCCAACTGCCCTTCGAGCGGCACATGGTGGCGGCCTCCAGGGAAGCCGGTGTCGGCGAGCTTTTCCTCGCCGCGAACTGGCTGCAAACCACGGGCGCCTCGCTCTACCGCGAGGACACGCACTTTTTCCGCGATGAACTGTTGGTGCGGGCGGAGGTGCCCAAGGTCCGCCTCGACGACCTGCTGGCCGGGCGCCGCTTCGACTTCGTGAAGATCGACACCCAGGGTTCGGAGTTGGACGTCCTGCTGGGCGGCCAGACCGTGTTGTCGGAGGCCGACTACATCCTCGTTGAGGTTTCGCTGGTGGAGTACAACATCGGTGGCGCGCCCGCCGAGGCCGTGTTCGGACAACTGGCCGCCATGGGTTTCCGCTGCGCCGAGGTGGCCGATTTCCATCGCCTCGCCAGTGTCCGCGACGGCGCATTGCTGCAGATGGACTTCCTGTTCGAGCGCCGATCCAAGCGCCCCTCCGCCAAGGCCCAGCGCCTGATGGATCTCGGCCAGCGCCTGGCGGCGGAAGGTCGGGAGGACGACGCCCTGGCGGCTTTCGAGAACCTGGCGACCCTTATGCCCCGCGACGAAGCGGTCCTGCGCCGGCTGCTGGAGGCCTATGCCGCCCGTGACCGCAGCCTTGAGGTCCTGGGCGTCCTGAGCGCCATTCGCGCCCTGCGGCCGGACGCCGACGACCTGCTGCCCCAGATCCAGGCCCACTCCCTGCCGGCGGTGGAGAAGTTCAACGCCCATGTGGCCGCCGGCGAGATCGCCGAGGCCGAGCGCTACGCCGCCGCCCTGGCCGCCATGGTTCCCCAGAGCGAACCGATGCTGAGCGCGGCCATGACCTGCAACCAGGTTCTCGGACGCTGGTCGCAGGTGCTCCGCTACGCCAAGGCCCTGGTGGCCATCCATCCCGAGCACCCGGGCGCTCTCGACGCCCTGAGCCAACTGGGACAGGCGACGCCGCCTAAGCCCGCCGACCCGGCCCTGGCTGAGATCGCCGCGAAGATGGCCCTGGCCCTGGACCTGAGCGCCGAAACCCATCCCCTGCTGCGGCTGCGCGACATCCACGATGTCGTCAGCCTGATCCTCTGCCGGCCGCTGACCGCCGAGAGTCAGGCCCAGATCGAGACACTGCTGGCCGCCGCGGCGGACCTGCGGATCGAGGTAGAGGCCGGGTCGGAGTGGGAGGGCTGGGCCATCCACTACCGCCTGCTCCTGGACGCCGTGGACCTGGCGGCCGTGAACGCCCCGACGCCTGAGCCCGGCCCGGAGCCGGAGCTGACCTTCGTCTCGGCCTCCGGCGCCCCGATGGACTGGGACGGCGTGCGCGCGGCGGCTGACCGGCTGGGCGCGCAGGCGGTGTTCTTCGCCGCCGCCGACGAGACCTATGTGGACCTCTACGCCCGCTGGTACGCGCTGTCGGTGCTGAAATATTCCGACGTCCCCAGCCTGATCGTCATCCATGTGATCGGCGGCGCCGAGCGGCTGGCGGAGATCGCGGTCGCCGTGGGGATAGGCGACGAGCGTCTGATCTTCGCCGGGGACGCCTTCGACGCCGCGGCGGTGACCACCAAGGTCTATGACGCCCCGCCCAAGGGGTTCATCCCCCGCCCGGTGGCTCACTTCCAGTGTGTGCGGTTCCTGCGCCTGGGGGCCCTGCTGGCCCGCCTCGAGCGGCCGGTCTTCGTCTCCGACATCGACCTCATCCTCCAGCGGGGCGTCGCCGACCTGCTGGCCCGCGGGGCCGGCGCCGACGTGATGTTCAACGAGAACGAACTCAGCCTCAACGCCGGCTCACGGCTGACCGCCAACCTGCTGCGGGTGAACCCCACGCCCAACGCCCATCGTCTGTTGGCCTTCCTTGGCCGCTATCTGGAGACGCAGTTGGCCAAACCGGAGGTCACCCGCTGGATCGACCAGGTGGGGCTGATCTTCGCGCGCCACCACCTGATGGCGCGGGGCGAGGCGCCTCGGATCGCCTATTTCGACACCGCCACCGACATCAACAACGTGATGTACCCGTCCTATCAGGCCCATCCCTTCCGCTTCCTGTCCCTGTTCCACGGTTTCGACACCTCCAGCCTGGAGGGCGACCCGCGGGTGCTGGGGGAGGGGGCGGCGGCGCAGTGACGCTCGCCCACGGGGGGTGAGACTCAGTCTAGGTTCTGCGGCTCACGGGGGCGGCGGGCCGCCCGACCCGATAGTCGCGAGACCGGACGGACATGAAGCGCATACTGGTCACTGGCGGCGCCGGCTTTGTCGGCTCGCATCTGTGCGAACGCCTGCTGGACGCGGGGCACGAGGTGCTGTGCGTCGACAACTACTACACCGGCTCGCGCCGCAACGTGGCCCACCTGCTGCCCAATCCCAACTTCGAGCTACTGCGTCACGACGTGACCTTCCCGCTCTTCGCCGAGGTGGACGAGATCTACAACCTGGCCTGCCCGGCCTCGCCGATCCACTACCAGTTCGATCCGGTCCAGACGACCAAGACCAGCGTGCACGGGGCCATCAACATGCTGGGCCTGGCCAAGCGCCGGCGGGCCAAGATCTTCCAGGCCTCCACCAGCGAGGTCTATGGCGACCCCACCATCCACCCGCAGGTGGAGGAGTATTGGGGCAATGTGAACCCCATCGGCATCCGCTCCTGCTACGACGAGGGCAAACGCTGCGCCGAGACCCTGTTCTTCGACTACCATCGGCAGCACAAGCTGCAGATCAAGGTGGCGCGGATCTTCAACACCTACGGCCCGCGCATGCACCCCAATGACGGGCGGGTGGTCTCCAACTTCATCATGCAGGCCCTGCGCGGCGAGCCCATCACCCTCTATGGCGAAGGGCTGCAGACCCGCTCCTTCTGCTATGTCGACGACCTGGTGGAGGGCTTCATCCGCCTGATGAACACCGGCGACGAGGTCACCGGCCCCATCAACCTGGGCAATCCGGGCGAGTTCACGATCCGGGCCCTGGCCGAGATGGTGGTGGCCCAGACCGGGTCGAAATCGAAGATCACCTACCAGCCCCTGCCGTCCGACGATCCCAAGCAGCGCCAGCCCGACATCAGCAAGGCCCGCGCCCTGCTGGACGACTGGCAGCCCACGATCGCTCTCGAGCAGGGCCTGACCCGCACAATCGCCTATTTCGACAGCCTGCTGAAGAGCGGCGCGGCCTAAGCCCAGAACAGGACTCCTGCGGATGGACATCAACGAACAGGCCGCGGTCAACGCCGACATCTATCGCTTCGCCCAGGGCTACCTGCAGAAGCGCGGTTGGTTCGAGAGCCTGGGCGGCATCCCGCGCAACAATGAGGGCGTGGTCCCCTGGATCACCTATCCGGCCTTCATCCAGCTCAAGCGGATCATACGTCCCGACTTCAAGGTGTTCGAGTACGGCTGCGGCGGCTCCTCCCTCTGGTGGGCCAACAATGTGGCCGAGGTCACCAGCGTCGAGCACGACAAGGAGTGGGGACTGCACGTCTCCAACGCGGCCCAACCCAACCTCAAGGTCATCGTCCGCGAGATGAACGCGGCGGTCGACGATGAACGGCGGGCCGCCGTGGCTCCCTTCTTCGCCGAGCCGCCGGAACTGCCCCTGTCCCACAGCACGCCGCACAACATCATGCATGGTCTGCTGTCGGAGGAGTTCGTCGCCTACGCCACCGAGATCATGGCGTTCCCCACCGGGCACTTCGACGTCATCGTGGTGGACGGCATGGCCCGCACGCTCAGCGCCTGGCTCGCCATCCGCCACCTGAAGCCCGGGGGGTTCATCCTGTTCGATAATACCGACCGGTGGCAGTACAACGGAGCCTACCGGCTGCTGAGCGCCGCCGGTTTCCGCCGGATCGACTATTACGGACCGGGCCCGGTGAACAAGATCGAGTGGTGCACCTCGATCTTCGTCCGCGATCTCAACGTCTTCGACACCAGCATCGACAGCCCCCAGGGCGACTGCGACCTGGGCTGGTGACGATGGCCGGGCGCGGCGCAATCGCGCCGCGTCGGGGTTCGACTTGCCTCGCCTGGCAGAATCGGCACGCGGAAAGCGGCTCACACCATTGATCCCGGCAAGTCGTGCCGAGGCGGCAATTGAGTCCGGGCA
>JAZKBZ010000057.1:7919-8811 GCA_040388315.1 Pseudomonadota bacterium
CCGCGAGACTTTAAAAATAACAATAAAAACAATAAGATAAAAAGTGAACGCCGCGCCAGAACTGGCCCGGAGTTTGCGAGGGTGTGGGCAAGGCGAAGAACGCCCCGCAGGCAAAAGCCGCAAACTCTCTCCCGACCAGAATGGAAGGATCCCAAATGCCGTACAATTCGGTGAACACCAACGTGGGCGCGATGGTCGCGCTCCAAAACCTCAATGCGACCAACTCAGACCTGGCGATGGTTCAAAACCGCATCAACACTGGCAAGAAGGTGGCGAACGCCAAGGACAACGGCGCTGTTTGGGCGATCGCCCAGAACCAGCGTGCGGCGTCCGGTTCGTTGAACGCCGTCCGGGATTCGCTGCAACGCAGTCAATCCACGGTCGACGTCGCAATTGCTGGCGGTGAGACGGTTTCGGATCTCTTGCTGCAAATGAAGGAGAAGGCGCTGGCTGCGTCCGATACCAGCCTCGACTCGGCGTCCCGCACGGCCCTGAACGAAGACTTCATGGCCCTGCGCGATCAGGTGTCGAAGGCGGTTTCGAACGCGTCGTTCAACGGCGTGAATATGTTGGACGGAAGTCAGGTCGGGGGTCCGGTGACGATCGCCGCCCTGGCCGATGAGTCTGGTCAATCCAAGCTCACGGTCATGGCGCAGGATATGTCGCTCGGCACGCCCGGCAGCGCGGTCACGGTTCTGGCGACCGACTCGATCGGGACTCAGACCGCCGCCGCCGCCATGATCACGACGATCGGGACATCCATCGCGAATGTCTCGACCGCTCTGTCGAGGCTGGGGACGGGCTCGAAATCGCTCGGCAACCATCTGACCTTCATCAACAAGCTCCAGGACTCGATCGACGCCGGGGTGGGCAACCTCGTCGACGCCGATCT
>JAZKBZ010000057.1:8821-12772 GCA_040388315.1 Pseudomonadota bacterium
GGCCAAGGAAAGCGCAAGGCTCACCTCGCTGCAGACCAAGCAGCAACTCGGTGTCCAAGCGCTGTCGATCGCCAACCAGATGCCGCAGAGCATTATGTCTCTGTTCCGCAGCTAAGTTGGTCGCAGCGCCGGGCGGGCGCTCCCCGAAAGGGGGCCCCGCCCGGCGAGCTCTTTGAACTGCTGGGCGCCGTTTGCCGTGTGAGGTCGGCAATTTCTGCCCAAGCGCCGTCAAGCTAGGCAGGATTTGCCGGGCGCGTACGTCCCTAACAAGGGTTTAATCTCACCATTTCAACATCTTATGGCGGACCGATAGCCCGTGGGCGCATCCCCCGAGGTGGCCCGGAACTTGCTCTTAACCACACGGGCAAAATGCCTGCGGTCAGCAAAATGCCGACCGGTGACCTGAGAACAAGGACACCTCCGATGCCGAATAGCGTCAACACCAACGTCGGGGCGATGATCGCCCTCCAGAACCTCAACGCCACCAATTCCGACTTGATGACGGTTCAAAACCGCATCAACACCGGCAAGAAGATCGCCTCGGCCAAGGACAACGGCGCCATCTGGGCCATCGCCCAGAACCAGCGCGCGACCTCCGGCTCCCTGAACGCGGTCAAGGACTCCCTGCAACGTTCGCAATCGACCGTCGATGTCGCCATCGCCGGCGGCGAGGCCGTTTCCGATCTGCTCCTGCAGATGAAGGAAAAGACCCTCGCGGCTTCCGACTCCAGCCTCGACACCGCCTCGCGGACCGCCCTGAACGAAGACTTCATGGCCCTGCGCGACCAGATCGCCAAGTCGGTCGACAACGCCACCTTCAACGGCGTGAACATGATCAAGGCCTCCGGCTCCACCATCGCGGCCCTGGCCAACGATGACGGCACCTCGAAGATCACTGTCGCCTCCCAGGACCTCTCCCTGACCGGCATCGGTCTCACCGCCACCTCCTCGATCGGCACTCAGACCGACGCGGCCAACATGATCGCCACGATCGGCACCGCCATCGGCAACGTTTCGAGCGCTCTGTCGAAGCTGGGTACGGGCTCCAAGTCGCTCGGGGCCCACCTGACCTTCGTTGGCAAGCTGCAGGACTCGATCGACGCCGGGGTGGGCAACCTCGTCGACGCCGACCTGGCCAAGGAAAGCGCCCGCCTCACCTCGCTGCAGACCAAGCAGCAGCTGGGTGTCCAGGCGCTCTCGATCGCCAACAGTTCTTCTTCGGGTCTGCTCAGCCTCTTCCGAGGCTAGGCAGGCGCGCGAGGCGGCAACGCCTCGTCACCGGCCGGACCTGGCGGGGAGGGCTAAGTTCCTCCCCGCCGATTTCGGTCAAACAGGGACGTTCACGGGCCTGGCCCGTCAACGAATGGAGATATGGAAACCAAGGCAACAAAGTTGGCGGTCGTCGCCGATCCGAACATCAGCCAGCAGGCGCCTCCTCCGCCCGCCCTCGAGACCGGGCCGCTCTCGGCTCGCATCGCCGAAGGCGCGCAGGATCAGGCCGATCTCCGGCTGGTGATCGAGGAACAGGCCGGGTCCTACGTCTATAAGACGGTGGACCGGCGTACGGGCGACATCGTGGCGCAGTATCCGAGGGAAGAGCTCCTGAAGATGCGCGACGAGGACGACTACACCGCCGGCACGGTCATCCGCGCCAAGATCTGACGGGCTCGTAAGACCCCGCAATCGGTTGATTTCACTGCCCCGGGAAACCGGCTGGCAGTCGCTCGCATATGGCCGTTAACCTTCTGGACACCATGATTCCATAGCTTCCAGCGCAGGAAGACCGGTCCCAACGACTCGCAGGCGAGGCGTTTGAAGGGACCGGGCGCGCCAAGGAGGCCGGGTAGTGTCAATCAGCGTTCATACGAACAAGTCGGCGCTTGTCGCGCTGCAGAACCTGAACAAGACCAATGATGAGCTGAGCGACGTCCAGAACCGTATCAATACGGGCCTGGCGATCGCCACCGCCAAGGACAACGCCTCGGTTTGGTCCATCGCCCAGGGGCAGCGCGCCGATATCGGCGCCCTCTCGGCGGTGAAGATGAGCCTGGACCGGGCCCAGTCCATCGCCGAGGTCTCCATGGCCGCCGGCGAATCCATCTCCGATCTTCTGGTGCAGCTGAAGGAAAAGGTGGTCTCCGCCCAGGACCCTTCCCTCGACGCCAACTCCCGCGGCGCGCTGGACGCCGACTTCAAATCGATCCTGCGTCAAATCGCCCAGGTCGGCCAGAACGCCTCCTTCGACGGCGCCGACATCCTGGACGGCACCACGCCCTCGATCCGCTTCCTGGCCAACGCTGACGCCAACGCCTACATCACCCTGTCTGGCCAGGACATGAGCCTGGGCGGCCTGATCATCACCATCGCCGCCACCGCCTCGATCTCCACGGTCACCGACGCCCAGACGGCGCTCACCGACCTCACCACCTCGATCGCCAATGTCAATCAGGCGCTGGGCAACCTCGGCGCCCAGGCCAAGCAGATCGAGAACCACAACAAGTTCGTTTCCAAGCTGACCGACGTGCTGCAGGCCGGGATCGGCAACCTGGTGGACGCCGACGTCGCCAAGGAAAGCGCCCACCTCCAGGCCCTCCAGGTCCAGCAGCAACTTGGCGCCCAGGCCCTGTCGATCGCCAACCAGGCGCCCCAGATCATCCTGTCGCTGTTCAAGTAATTGAACCCCGTCCCACAGTCTGGGCGTCTTGAGGCTCGAGCCAGTTTGGCTCGGGCCTTTCCTGTTGAAGCCCAAGGGCTTGAACAGGAAGAAAAGGCCCGATCTTCAAGGATCAGAGCGTGACCGGCGCCGAAACCGGAGGCCACTTTCGGCTGTCACGCCCTGGCGCCTTTTGCGTCTTAACGCTGTGGCTTAACCTCCCGTCATCCCTGGCCGTGGCAAGGTTGGCCGGCGGAACCCTGTCCGCGGACGGCGGATCATGACGATCACCTTCGACACCAGCATCCTGGTCAACTACTACGCGGCGCGCTCGGGCGTGTCGTCGGGGGGGACCACGACCGCCGGAGGGACCGGCCCGGCCAAGAAGTACGCCCCCAGCGCGCCTTGGCTGCCCGGGGCGAAGACCGCCTCCAACACGCCGGCCCTGATGACCACGGCGGTCAAGAAGGCCATGCTGGGGCATAAGCTGATCGACGAAAACGCCGCCCAGCTCGACCTGGCCGGCGCCAGTTCCGACTACAAGAAGCTGTTCGCCCTCTATCAGGGCCTCGACACCCTGGCCGGCGTCGTCGACCAGATCGGCGGCAAGGGCCTGACCAGCGTCGACAAGGATCGGATCAAGTCGGTGTTCGGCAAGGGCCTGGCCGAGGTCACGGCCTATACCGACCAGCTGGAGATGGACCAGATCCGCCTGACCCGCGCCGAGGTGACCGACAAGGCCAAGTCCAAGCTGGGGGTGGCCAAGGCCAAGACCGACTACACCACCCCGCCCCTGGTCTCCGGGGACGTCTCGGCCCCCGTCGACGCCTTCCAGGGCGACGTGAAGTTCAATATCTCGATCAAGCGCGTGGGCGTGACCCACGACATCACCATCGACCTGGCCGACATGGGCGCCACGCCCCGGAACATGTCCAACGTGATGTCCTACATCAACACCCAGCTCAGCGACGCCGGCGTCGGCACGCGGGTGGCGTCCCTGCGCATCCCCGGCGGCGACCGCACCGTCCAGGTGGCCGGCAAGGCGGTGAAGGTCGGGACCAATCCCGATCAGTGGGCGATGAAGTTCAACGTCGACTCCGGCGACACCCTGACCTTCTCGGCGCCGAAGACCGAACCGGCCATCTACCTGGCCCAGAGCGTCGGCAACCCCGATCCGGACGGCAAGGCCTCCACCAAGGACGGCGTGGTCCTCAGCCAGCTGATGAAGGTGCAGACCGACACCATCGACGTGACACCGCCGCCCCAGGCCACCGGCGACGCCAACTATATAGACGGCC
>JAZKBZ010000058.1:0-7672 GCA_040388315.1 Pseudomonadota bacterium
CCCACAGCCCCTGGGCGAAGCGCTGGGTCAGGGTGCGGTTCTGGACCGAGGACGAGCGGCCGAAGTGGTCGAAGCTGATGCCGAAGCCGGCATAGAGGTCGCGCTGGATCTGGTGCTGCTCGTCGCAATAGGACCGCACGTCCTGGCCCAGGGCCGCCGCGCCCAGTTCGGCCGGGGTGCCGTGCTCATCGGTGGCGCAGATGTAGAGCGTCTCCCGCCCCCGCGCCCGCTGGAACCGCGCATAGACGTCGGCCGGCAGCATGGAGCCCGCCAAGTTCCCCAGGTGCTTGATCCCGTTGATGTAGGGCAAGGCCGAGGTGATGAGGATGCGGGTCATGGGCGGACTCGAAATGAGGAGTTGCGGGAAGCGCGGCTTATAGGGCGCCCCATCTGGTTTCCCCAAGCCGCCCGCGCAAGTCCCCCTCGCCTTTCCCCACGGCAAGCTTCAGCATAACGTCGGTATGGGACGCGGCCGGCAGAGCCGCGACGTAGCAAGGGAAGAGGCAAATGTTGAAGAACATCAATTGGATCGCCGTGCTGATCTGCGTCGTCCTGCTGGAGGGCCTGGGCTTCCTCTGGTACGGCCCGCTGCTGGGCGAGGCCTGGAGCGCCGCCTATCGCGACTCCATCGGACGCGATCCCGACATGACCAACATAGCGGTCACCCAGAGCCTGGGGGTGGTGAACACCCTGATCCTGGTGATCGGCCTGGCCTGGGTCTTCGCGCGCATGGGCATCAATTCCCTGGCCGGGATCGGCGCGGCGGTGGCGGTGTGGTTCTTCTTCAACTTCACCACCATGGCCGTCGAGTACATCTATATGGGTCTGCTGCCGAACCTGGTGCTCATCAACATGGGCTACCAGCTGGTGAGCTATCTCGTCGCCGGCGCGGTCCTGGGCCTGATGCCCAAGCGGGTGAAGGCCTGACGGACGCGGGCCATATTCATCCCGATTGTTATTTCGCCGCCGCCGTCCGCGCGGCGAACCAGGGGATCAGGCGGTCGATGGCCGTCTGGATCTCCGGGGTCGAGACCGCGAAGCTCATGCGGATGAAGTGGCCGCCCTCCACCGGGTCGAAGTCCAGGCCCGGCGCGGTCGCCACGCCGGTCTCGCGCAGCAGGTCCTTGCAGAAGGCCAGGCTGTCCTGAGTCAGGTGGCCGATGTCGGCGTATATGTAGAAGGCGCCGTCCGGTGGCGCGATCTGGGTCAAGCCCAGCCTGGGCAGGGCCGCCAGCAGCAGGTCGCGGTTGGCGCGGTAGACCGCCACGTGACCCTCGAGCTCGTCGCGCTCGTCCATGGCCGCCAGGGCCACGTGCTGGCTGAGCGTCGGGGCGGTGAGGAACAGGTTGCCGATATAGGCCCGCGCCCGGGAGAGGTCCCGCTGCGGCGCCAGCAGCCAGCCAAGACGCCAGCCCACCATGCTGAAATATTTGGAGAAACTGTTCACCACCAGGGTGTCGGGCTCGAACTCCAGCATCGACCGCGCCGGGCCCACATAGCTGAGGCCGTGATAGATCTCGTCGGAGACGATGCGGATGCCGCGTTCCCGGCAGACCTGGGCGATGGCCTCCAGTTCGGCGGCGTCGATAATGGTGCCGGTGGGATTGGCGGGGCTGGCGACGATCACTCCGGCCGGCGCGGGGGCCAGGGCCGCCAGATGGGCGGCGGTGAGCTGGAACCGGCTCTCCGCCCCGCAGGCGATCTCCACCGGCTCCAGATGCAGGGCCTTGAGCGTGTTGCGGTAGGCGACATAGCCCGGCCGCGCCAAGGCCACCCGGTCCCCGGGATTGAAGGTCGAGGCCAGCGCCAGGACCAGGGCCGGCGAGGCCCCGCAGGTCAGGATCACCCGCTCGGGCGCGACGGTGACGCCATAGGTCTCCTGGTAGTGCCGGGCGATGCGGGCGCGCAGGGCCGGGCTCTCCCAGTAGCCCCCGCGGTCGGTGTCCAGCATCTCGTGGGCCACCGCTATGGCGGCCCGGGGCGCGCCGGTGGAGGGCTGGCCGAACTCCATGTGGATGATCGAGGCCCCCTCGGCCTTCAGCCGGTGGGCCAGCGTGCTGATGCCGATGGCGTGGAAGGGATCGATCTGGGCGGGCATCTAGAGCGGTCCCTTGAAGACGAAGAAGGCGCCGGCGGCGATCAGCAGGAACCCGATGGCGTGATTCCAGGTGAACCGCTCCCCCAGATAGGTCACCGAGAAGATGGCGAAGATCACCAGGGTGATCACCTCCTGCATCGCCTTCAGCTCCATCGGATCGTAGACGCCGCGCCCGATCCGGTTGGCCGGGACGGCCAGGCAGTACTCGAAGAAGGCGATCCCCCAGCTGGCCAGGATCAGCAGCCAGATCGGCCGGTGCTCCACCTTCAGGTGCCCGTACCAGGCGAAGGTCATGAAGACGTTGGAGGCGATCAGCAGGAGGATCGGGGCGATGGCCGCCGTGGTCATGGGCATGCAGGGGCTCCGGGCCGGGGGATCGTTGATTTCGCACTTAACGCGGCGGTTCGCAGCCCTATAACCTTGGGTGACGCATGGGGGAGACGGCGATGGCGGATTGGGGAAAGCGGCTGGGCATGGCCGCGGTCGGGATGATGGCGCTGGTCCTGGCGTCCTGCGGCCAGGGCGGCCCCGGAACGCTGCACATCTACAACTGGTCGGACTATATCGACCCGGCGATCCTGAAGGACTTCACCAAGGAGACCGGCGTCAAGGTGGTCTACGACACCTTTGATTCCAATGAGGTCCTGGAGACCAAGGTGCTGCAAGGAAACACCGGCTACGACCTGGTCGTCCCCTCCAACCACAATGTCCCCCGCTACATCACCGCCGGCGCCATCCAGCCGTTGGACAAGTCCAAGCTGACCGGTCTCTCCAACCTGTGGCCGGACATCATGGCCTATATGGAGCCCTTCGATCCGGGGGCGAAGTACAGCATCCCCTACATGTGGGGCACCATCGGCATCGGCTACAACAAGGACGCCATCGCCAAGCGCCTGCCCGGCGTGGCCATCGACAGCTGGGACATCGTCTTCAAGCCGGAGAACCTGGCCAAGCTGAAGGACTGCGGGGTCTACTGGCTGGACGCCTCGGAGGACATGTACGCCGTGGCCCTCAACTATCTGGGCAAGGATCCCAACTCCACGGCGCTGGAGGACTATCAGGCGGCCACGGCGATGTTCCTCAAGGCCCGGCCCTACATCCGCAAATTCCACTCCTCGGAGTCCATCGAGGCGCTGGCCAACGGCGATATCTGCATCGCTGTCGGCTACTCCGGCGACATGCTGCAGGCCAAGAGTCGGGCGGCGGAAGCCGGCGACAAGGTGCACCTGGACTATGTGGTGCCCAAGGAGGGCAGCCAGGTCTGGTTCGACGTCTTCACCATCCCCAAGGACGCCCCGAACCCCGCCGCGGCCTACAAGTTCCTCGACTACATGCTGCGCCCCGAGGTGATCGCCCGGGCCTCGACCTTCACCGAGTACGCCAACGCCAACAAGGCGGCCACCGCCCTGGTGGCCCCCGATGTGCGGGATAACCCCAACGTCTATCCGACGCCCGACCAGTTGCTGACCCTGTTCGTCACCTCCTCCAAGGAGCAGGGCCTGCTGCGCGAGGTGAACCGGCAATGGACGCGGGTGCAGACCGGACGATGACGACGTCGCGCCGGCCGCGCCTGAACATCGGCGCCGTCCGTTCCAGCTTCGCCCCCTGGACCGATCCGACCTTGGAGCCCCTGGTGCGGTTTGAAGGGGTCACCAAGCGTTTCGGGACCGAGACGGCGGTGAACACCGTCTCGCTGTCGATCTATGAGAGCGAGTTCTTCGCCCTGCTGGGTCCGTCAGGCTGCGGCAAGACCACCCTGATGCGCCTGCTGGCCGGCTTCGAGACCCCGGACGCCGGACGCATCACCCTGGCCGGCGAGGACCTGGCCGGCCAGGCGCCGCACCAGCGGCCCGTGAACATGATGTTCCAGTCCTACGCCCTCTTCCCCCACCTCTCCGTGGAGCAGAACATCGCCTTTGGCCTCAAGCAGCAGGGAACGCCGAAAGGCCAGATCGCAGACCGGGTGACCGAGATGCTGGCCCTGGTGCGGCTGGAGGGCCTGGCGCGGCGCAAGCCCCATCAGCTCTCGGGCGGCCAGAGACAGCGGGTGGCGCTCGCCCGCGCCATCGCCCCCAACCCCAAGATGCTGCTGCTGGACGAACCCCTGGCGGCCCTCGACAAGAAACTGCGCGAGGAGACCCAGTTCGAGCTGATCGCCCTGCAGCAGCGCCTGGGCATGACCTTCCTGATCGTGACCCACGACCAGGAGGAGGCCATGGTCACCGCCGACCGGATCGCGGTGATGCGCGAGGGCCAGATCGTCCAGATCGGCCGCCCCGCCGAGGTCTACGAGACCCCCAATTCCCGCTACGTGGCCGACTTCATCGGCGACGTGAACCTGTTCGAGGGCGCGGTGACCGCCGCCGACGGCAAGCGCGTGACGCTCGCCACCCCCGACTGCCCGGCGGGCTTCGAGGCCCTGGAGGATGATCGGCTGGCGGTGGGCTCCACCGCCTGGCTGGGGGTGCGGCCCGAGAAGATCCAGCTGCATCTCGACCCGCCCAAGGAGGGTTCCAACCGCATGGCCGGCAAGGTCGCCGACTACGGCTATCTCGGCGACTGGACCACCTATGTGGTGGAGCTGGAGAGCGGTCGCACCGTGCGCGCCGCCCGCGCCAACGCCTCGCGCCTGGTGGCCCGGCCCATCGCCTGCGACGACCCCTGCTGGCTGACCTTCGCCCCGGACGCCGCCGTGGTGCTGACCCGATGAAGGTTCGCCCCAGGACCGGTCTGGCGGCCCTGGCCCCCTTCCTGTGGCTGGGGGTCTTCTTCCTGTTTCCGTTCCTGCTGGTGGCCAAGCTGTCGCTGTCGGACACCGCGCTCGCCATGCCGCCCTATGCGCCGAGACTGGACTGGAGCGCCGGCTGGGCCGGGATGCGGGCCTTCTTCGCGGCCCTGGACTTCGAGACCTACGCCCGGCTGATCGGCGACAGCCTCTATATCGCCTCCTACCTCTCCAGCCTGAAATTCGCCGCCGTGGCCACGGGGATCCTGTTGCTGATCGGCTATCCGATCGCCTACGGCATGTCGCGGTTCGGCGCCTCGACGCGGCAGGCCCTGCTGATGGCGGTGATCCTGCCCTTCTGGACCAGCTTCCTGATCCGGGTCTACGCCTGGATCGCGGTGCTGAAGCCCGAGGGCCTGCTGAACACCTTCCTCTCCCAGTTCGGCCTGCCCGAGCTCAACCTGCTCAACACCGACACCGCGGTCTATATCGGCCTGGTCTACGCCTACCTGCCCTTCATGGTCCTGCCGCTCTACGCGGTGCTGGAGAAGCAGGACCAGAGCCTGCTGGAGGCCGCCGCCGACCTGGGCTGCACGCGGACCCAGGCCTTCTGGCGGGTGACCTTCCCCCTCTCCCTGCCAGGCGTGGCCGCCGGCGCCCTGCTCTGCCTCATCCCCATGGTGGGCGAGTTCGTGATCCCCGACCTACTGGGGGGCTCGGGCACCCTGATGCTGGGCAAGACCATCTGGACCGAGTTCTTCGCCAACCGCGACTGGCCAGCCGCGTCGGCCGTGGCCATCGCCATGCTGGCCACCCTGGTGATCCCCATCGTCCTCTATCAACGCCAGCAGACCAAGATGATCGAGGCCGGGCGATGAAACGCGGCGCCTCGGCGTTCAACTGGGTGGCGGTGACGACGGGTCTGGCCTTCCTCTACCTGCCTATCGTCCTGCTGGTGGTCTACTCCTTCAACGCCAGCCGGCTGGTGACGGTGTGGGGCGGGTTCTCCACCAAGTGGTACGGGGCCCTCCTGCGGGACGACCAGCTGCTGGCCGCCATCGGGGTTACCCTGCGAGTCGGACTGATCTCGGCGAGCCTGGCCACGGTGCTGGGAACCCTGGCGGCCGTGGCCCTGGTGCGCTCGGGGCGGTTCAAGGGGCGGCTGCTGTTCTCGGGCATGATCTACGCCCCTTTGGTGATGCCCGAGGTGATCCTGGGCCTGTCCCTGCTGCTGCTGTTCGTGGCCTTCGGCCTGCCGCGCGGGTTCTGGACGGTGACGGTAAGCCACGCCACGGTGACCCTCTGCTACGTCACGGTGGTGGTCCAGGCTCGGCTCATCAGCTTCGACAAGGCGCTGGAGGAAGCGGCCCGGGACCTGGGCTGCACACCGCTCAAGGCCTTCTTCGCCGTCACCCTGCCCAATATCGCGCCGGCCGTGGCGGCGGCCTGGATGCTGGCCTTCACGCTGTCCCTGGACGACTTGGTGATCGCCAGCTTCACCTCGGGACCCGGCGCCACGACCCTGCCGATGCGGATCTACAGCCAGGTGCGGCTGGGGGTCAGCCCGGAGATCAACGCGGTCTCCACCCTGCTGGTGGGTCTCGTGGCCACCGGGGTGATCGGCGTCTACCTGTTCCAGCAGCGGCGGGGCGGTCGGGACGCCTAGATCGGGGCCACGCGATCGAACCAGGGCTTGGCCGCTTCCAGTTGCCCGGCCAGGCGGAACAGGGTCGCCTCGTCGGCCATGCGGCCCACGAACTGCAGACCGATGGGCAGGCCGCCCTTGGACCAGGCCAGGGGCACGGTCATGGCCGGCTGGCCGGTGTTGTTGAAGGCCTGGGTGTTGGGCATGAACTTGAAGAGCCGCTCGGTGAAGGCCCGCAGGTCCTCCGTCAGGTGGCCTATGGGGATGGGCGGGGTCCCCAGGGTGGAGAGCAGCAGGACGTCGTAGGTTTCGAACAGGCCCGCCACCGCCCGACCATAGGCGTGGATGGCCGCCAGGCCGCGGACATAGGTCCCGCCGCTGACCCCGGTCCCCCGCCGGTACATGCCCCAGGTGAGCATCTCCACCTCGTCCTCGGTGACCGGACGGCCGCGCCGCTCAGCCTCCGCCTCGAAGGTGGCCGCGACGCTGGCGGCGATCACGTCGCCCGCGCCCTGCTGCATGGCCGCCAGGTTACCCGGCACGCTCACCTCCTCCACCGTGTGGCCGAGGCTCTCGCAGAGCCGGGCGGCGTCCAGCACCGCCTGGACGCATTCGGGATCCAGGGCGTCGGAGGCGAGCGCGGCGGTGGTGAAACCGATCCGCAGCTTGCCGGGCGCGCGCCCCACCTCCTGGCCGTAGGGGGTGGCTGGCGCGTCCAGATAATAGGGGTCCCCCGGCTGCGGCCGGCAGGCGATGTCCAGCAGGAGCGCGCTGTCGCGGACCGAGCGGGTGACGGCGTGCTGGATCGAGGCCCCGCCCCAGCCCTCGCCCAGGGGCGAGAAGGAGACCCGGCCGCGCGACGGCTTCAGGCCGAACAGGCCGCAGGCCGAGGCGGGCGTGCGGATCGAGCCGCCGCCGTCGCTGGCGTGGGCCGCCGGCACGATGCCGGCCGCCACCGCCGAGGCCGCCCCGCCCGAGGAGCCGCCGGGCGTCCGCGACACGTCCCACGGATTGCGGCAGGGCCCCAGGAAGGCGCTCTCGGTGATCGGCATCAGGCCGAATTCGGGGGTGTTGGTCTTGCCGAAGATCACCAGGCCGGCCTGGCGGTAGGCGGTGGTGAGCGCGCTGTCGGCGGCGGCCACATTGTCCTTCAGCAGGGCCGAGCCCGAGGAGGTCACCGTCCCGGCCAGGGTCGCCCCCAGAT
>JAZKBZ010000059.1:0-2976 GCA_040388315.1 Pseudomonadota bacterium
GACTTCTCGCTGCGGGTGCTGATGTACGTGGCCCTGCACCGCGACCGCCTGCCCACCATCGCCGAGATCGCCGCCAGCTACGGGATTTCCCGCAACCACCTCATGAAGGTGGTCTATGAGCTCGGCCTGGCCGGCTATATCGAGACGGTGCGGGGCAAGAACGGCGGCCTGCGCCTGGCCCGCGAGCCGGAGGCGATCATCCTGGGGGAGGTGGTGCGCCGCACCGAGCCGGACATGGCCCTGGTCCCCTGCTTCGATCCCGTCAACGGCGCCTGCGTCATCACTCCGGCCTGCAAGCTCCGCCGCGCCCTGCACGAGGCCCGCGCCGCCTTCCTGCAAGTTCTGGACGGCTACAGCCTGGCCGATCTGGTGGAGAACCACGGCGCGCTGAATAGGCTACTCGCCCAGACGGCGGTGACCATGGCCGACCCAGCCGAAGCCTAGCCGCCAGAGGCGCCGGCCCGGCCCAGGATCACAGGACAACGGGACGTCGCACCCTAGCCGGACATAAAGCAGTATTGTAAATACATCTTAAGGAATCAGCCGGCACACCCAATTGACGATCGGAGCGCTGTCATGGCCGCAAGAACCACCCCCGAGCTCCTGACCCCGTCGGCCGCGTACAAACCCTTCCGCTATCCGTGGGCGTTCGAATATTGGCGCCGGCAGCAGCAGGTTCACTGGTTGCCCGAGGAGGTGCCGCTCGGCGAGGACTGCAAAGATTGGAGCGTCAACCTGGATGACGGGGAGCGAAACCTCCTGACGCAGATTTTCCGCTTCTTCACCCAGTCAGATATCGAAGTGCAGGACAACTACCTCGAGCGATACGGCAGGGTCTTCAAGCCGACCGAGGTCAAGATGATGCTCTCGGCCTTCGCGAACATGGAGACCGTGCACATTGCCGCCTACGCCATGCTGCTTGAGACCATCGGCATGCCGGAGGCTGAGTTCGGGGCCTTCCTTGAATACGAGGCGATGAAGGCCAAGCACGACTACATGCAACAATTCGGCGTTGAGACCGACGCCGACGTCGCACGCACCCTGGCCATGTTCGGGGGGTTCACCGAAGGCCTTCAGCTCTTCGCGTCCTTCGCAATGATGCTGAACTTCCCGCGCCACAACAAGATGAAGGGCATGGGCCAGATCATCTCCTGGAGCGTGCGCGACGAAAGTCTGCACTGCGAAGGGATCATCAAGCTGTATCACGCCTTCGCCCAGGAAACCGGCGCCGTCACGGCCGCGGTGGCGAGCGACATCGTCGACAATTGCCGCACGGTGGTCGGGCTTGAGGACAAGTTCATAGACCTGGCCTTCGAGATGGGACCGGTTCAGGGCATGACCCCCGACGACATCAAGGCCTACGTCCGCTTCATAGCCGACTGGCGGCTGCGCCAGCTGCACCTGCCGGAAATCTATGGCGTGACGGAGAACCCGCTTCCCTGGCTGCAGCAGTTGCTGTCGGGCGTCGAGCACGCCAACTTCTTCGAGGCGCGCGCCACCGAATATTCGAAGGCCGCGACTCGTGGCCAATGGCATGGCGCGGACGGGGTCTGGAGCGCCTTCGACCGAATGCGCGACCGCAAGAACGACGCCGCCTGACGGCTCGCCCGGCGGCGCAATCTTCAAGCCGATTGAAGTCGGTGGTCTATGACGTCTTGATCGCGAGTCCTCGATGGGGCTCGACGCCACGACCTTGGAGATCCCGATGCGCAGAGAAGATCCGCCCAAGCCCGTGACGGCGGCCAGCCTCACGGCGGTGGACTACCGGGCCCTGGCCGCGTTCCGGCATGGCGTGCGGCGCTATCTCGCCTTCACGGAGGCCGGCGCTCGCGCCGTGGGGCTGACCTCCCAGCAGCACCAGGCGCTGCTGGCGATCAAGGCTCACCCTGGCGATGGGCCGATGACGATCGGTGAACTGGCCGAGCAGCTGCTCATCAAACACCACAGCGCCGTCGAACTGGTCGGCCGCCTGTTCAAGGCGGGGTTCGTCGAGCGCGCCGAGGCCGAGGAGGACCGCCGTCGGGTCCTGCTCTCGCTGTCAGCCATGGGCGAGAAGACCTTGGCGGCCTTGTCGGCGAACAATCTGCGTGAACTGCAACTTGTTGCGCCGGCCTTTTCTGGCCTGATGACCCAGATCGACCTTCTGACGCGCTCGGGCGGCGCGGCGAGGTCAGCCTAAAGGGCTTGCCCCTGCCCTACGCTCCAGGGCGGCGTTGGCGCTGTCGATATTGACGACGTGGGCGTCCGGCGCGCGCTTCGCGCCCCGGCCTCAGCCGCCCCTGGCCGAGCGCGCGCGGCTCTCGTCGGCGCCCCCACCCACCGGATATCGCCAGCCCTCGTTCTCCCCCTTGGCCGCGGCGTACTGGCCCTCCACGAAGTCCCAATTCACCAGCCCATCCCACCAGCTGGAGAGGAAGGCGGCGCGGTTGTTCTGGTGATCCAGATAATAGGCATGCTCCCACAGGTCGCAGACCAGCAGCGGGGTGACGCCCTCCTGCGTGATGACCGTCTCCGCGTCATGGGTGGACAGCACCGCAAGCCCGCCCGCCTTGGCCACCAGCCAGACCCATCCCGAGCCGAAGTGGTTGATCCCCTCGGTGACGAAGGCGGTCTTCAAGTCGGCGACGTCGCCGAAGGCCTCCAGGATCGCGCGCTCCAGATCGCCCCGCGGGCCGGCGGAGTTCGGCGACATGCAGGCCCAGAAGAACCCGTGGTTCCAGGCCTGGGCGGCGTTGTTGAACAACTTGGCCTCACCGGCCCGCGCGGCGTGGCGGACGATCCCCTCCAGGTCGGTGGGCCGCGGGACCTTGTCGGCCAGCAGCAGGTTGCTCACCTCGACATAGCGGGCGTGGTGCTTGTCGTGGTGGAACCGCATCGTGGTTTCGGAAATCACCGGCGCCAGGGCGTCGTAGCGATAGGGAAGGTCGGGAAGGATGATCGTCATCGCCTTGCACTCCTGATGGCGCCCGGGAGCCG
>JAZKBZ010000060.1:0-1152 GCA_040388315.1 Pseudomonadota bacterium
CTGGCCATCCGGTTTGGCCAGGGGTACGGGGAAGCCTGGCCGGCCGGCCGCCTTCCTGAGGCCGGCCATGGACAGCGCCGCGGGCCCGGACTGGCCAGGCAGCATGTCCAGCGCGGTGGCCAGAGTGACAGCCGACGTGATGGCCTGGACAGTCTCGCTGTCCACCTGAGCGTGGCCAGTCTGCTGGCCAAGGACGGGACCGTGGACAGGGCCACTGGCCAAGACCTCGGACAGTGCGTCTTCCTCGGACAGCCAGGGGACACGGAAGATGTCAAAGGCCTCGCCTCTGGCCAGCCCCCAGATGCCGCGCGGGCCCGTTGGACATGCCACGTAGGCCAGGGTGTCCACCAGCATCTTCCACAGCTTCCTGTCCCATCGGGCAATGAACCGGCCGCCCTGGAAGCTCTCGCGGATGTCACCGCCGTTGCCGCCGAACACTGAGGCGCTCGCGCGCTGGGCCATTACCACTACGTGGATCTTGATCTCACGACCCATGCACACGCTCTCCTGCATCGCCACGATGGCCGGTGATTGAATCGGCGGGTCCAGGTCCGCAGGATCGAACGGGGCATCGTCCGCCTGTGCCTGCTTGGCGGCCAGGATGAGCTCCTTCCTGACGCCCCGCCAATAGCGCTGGAGCTTCTTGGTCTGGACGTTGGCCTCTTCTACCACCACGAAGACGCGGCGCTGCTGCTCCAGCTGGTGTTCGTCCAGCTCGATCCGGCGCTTGATCTCCTCGCCTACCGCCATCCATGTGTCGTGCAGGTCGGCATCGCGATAGGCATAGATCACCCGATCCGCGGGAAGCTTGCCGCCACCGGCCCAGCGCCAGTGGCTGAAGCGCTTCGGGTCCAGAATGATCAAACCGTCCAGGCGCAGGGCACGCTGGACCATGAACACGCGGCCGAGCACCGTCTTGCCCGTGCCGGCGGCGCCGGACATGAGGAAGTGCGGACTGTCCTCGGTCAGGCTGACCGTGACCAGGTGCCCACCGGTCTTACGGCCCACCACCACCTGATCGTCAGGAGCGGCCAGGATCGCGGTACGGAGATCCGCCCATGTGACCTCGGCCGGCGGCAGGGGTGCCGCGGACAGCTCCACGAAGACGTCATTGCCGTACTCCCGCCAGTCCGCCGAGACCGGCGCCGGGAT
>JAZKBZ010000061.1:0-11211 GCA_040388315.1 Pseudomonadota bacterium
ACATCTTCCGCGTGCTGGTGAAGACCCTGCTCAACGCCGGCATCATCACCGACCGCACCCGGGCCTTCTACGCCATCTATGTGGACCTCGACGAACTGAAGTCCGAGGGCGACCGCATGGTGGGCGACGACATCGCCGAGGACGGCATCCGCTACCTGCAGGAAATCAACTTCAAGGACCGCATCGCCCAGTCGGTGAAGATCGCCGCGGAGTAGCGGGCGGCCCGGCCACGGCCGGACGACGACAGCACAGGCGGCGCCTCGGGAAACCGGGGCGCCGTTTTTGTTGGCCGCCTGTCGGGAACCCCGCGCATCCTTCGTCCTTGGGTCAGAAACCATCCAAGGAGGACGACGATGGCCAAGCTCACCACCTGCCTGTGGTTCGACCACGGCGAGGCCCGCAAGGCCGCGGAATTCTACGCCGGCCTGTTCCCCGACAGCTCCGTGGGCAAGGCCACGACGGCGCCCAGCGACTTTCCCGACGGCCGGGCCGGCCAGGAACTGACGGTGGAGTTCACGCTCCTGGGCCGGCCCTTCATGGGCCTCAACGGCGGCCCCCTCTTCAAGGCCAACGAGTCCGTCTCCTTCATGGTGGAGACCGACGACCAGGCCCAGACCGACAGGTACTGGGACGCCATCGTGGGAAACGGCGGCCCGGAGAGCGAGTGCGGCTGGTGCAAGGACCGCTGGGGCTTCTCCTGGCAGATCACCCCGCGCCAGCTCAACGAAGGCGTCACCGACCCCGACCCGGCGGTCGCCAAGCGGGTGTTCGAGGCGATGATGACCATGCGCAAGATCGACGTGGCGAGGATCGAGGCGGCGAGAAGGGGGTGAGGCTGTGGGCATATTTTTCGCTGTCGCCGACCCAATCCGTTGCGGTCATCGCATGCTCCCAGGGATCAGGATTTGATGTTCAGGACATGTGGCGGCGGCAGTGGCCAGGTCTTGATCGCTGCTCTCACGTCGTCTTCCGTTGCGAAAAGATTGGGGTTTGCTACGAGCTCCACAGCCTCGGCGAGCCCGCCGGGCTCAAACGTCTTTTCATTGACGAAGCCGATGAAGTGGACCCGCTCGCGGGTCTCCTTCGCGCCCTTCAAGGTGGTTGCGGGATCGAATACGCCGGTGATCGGCTTTCCATCCCAAGACAGCCGGAAGTGGGCAGGCACGTAAGCCGCGCCAAGGGCCACATGGCAGCGGTCGGCTTTGTCGCCCCCGTTCATGAAGGTTCGACAGTCGACGAGCAGCACGTTGAAGGCGTCGTCAGGTTTAGGGAATTTATGTGGTCGGCCATCGCGTTCGCACTTCTGACATAGCCGCTCGACAGCCTTTAATGTTTCTCCTTCCGTGGACTGACGTTTGTCGGTGGCGTCGGTAGACAACGAGCGGCTGGACCAGACCGTCCCATTCTCATCTCTCTCCTCGACCGTCGCCTCGCGAACGGCCTTGGTTTCCGTCAAGCGCATCAGTTCGACACGCCAGCGCTGACCATCGCGTTCGACCTCGAAATCGATGGTGGACTCACCTTCGCCGGGCGCTTCGTACCTCGTCGGAAGACCTTGGACCTGAACGGCATGCGCAAAGCGCAGTTCGAAGAGCAGCGCCTTGTTCTCGGTCCTGATGCCGCCCCTGGCGGCCAGCCCCTCAAGCGCCGGCCGAACCCACTCAACACCGTCGAGATCGGTGACCACCTCTTGCATGAACTTGTTCTCTCTGTCGGAGAGAGCATCCCAGTCGAATTCGCCGACAGTCATGGTGGCGTTCCTCAGTCGGGCAACAGGAGGCAGGAGCACTATTCCCCGCACCAACCAATGAAGCGAATGCTCCTCCGGAGATGAGCCGTCATTGTCGGGCGGCCGGCGCTCCGTTCGTCCTTCGAGGACCGATCAGGGAGATTGTCCAATGGCTGAAGAGAAGATCAAGGGACCGGCGTCCTATTTTCCGTCCATCGAGAAGACCTACGGGCGGCCGATCGCCGAGTGGAAGGCCTTGGTGCGGGCGCGGTGCCGGCCAGGCACATGGAGCTCGTCGCCATGCTGAAGAGCGAGCATGGGATGGGGCACGGGCATGCCAACGCTGTCGTGGCGCACACGTTGGCGGAGACGGGGGCGTAGGCGGACCAGGCCTCAAGATGCTCCCTCTCTGGGGGAGCTGGCGCGAAGCGCCTGAGGGGGACTTTGACTCTTGTTTCTAAACGGAATGGGTCAACTACGTTGATCCCCCTCCGGCACGGACCTGTGGTCCGCGCCACCTCCCCACATCGGCCTGCGGCCTGGGGGAGGATCTAAGGAAAAACGGCGCCAGTGTGCGAAACTGATCGCCGCCCACCTCCCTTCACGCCGGTTACTTGTCTCCGACCTCAGGCGCGAGCGTCTGCGCAAGAGCAAGGAGGGTGATGGGGAACAGGGCGGCGAGCATCCAGGTACCGATCTCTTTGAATGCCTGAGGGTCCCAGCGGGTCGGAACCGCGCCCTTGTACGCGAAACCCAACGCGATGACGCAGGCGAAGAGCAGGGCGTACCTCAGCCATAGCCAGAGAAAGCGCCTTATCGAGGGTCGCATTTCGGTGGGTGACATCGCGTTGGCGCTCCTTGGTTCGAAGCTTAGCCTGCAAGGCGGTGGGAAGACCATTGGCCGGCTGGCGGGGCGCCAAATCTTCCGGGCCATTTTCGCTGTGTCCCGTGCCGCCAACCCCGCTAGGTTCGCCGCCAGATTGTGATGTGGCAGGAGTTACCCCCATGCAGCTTTCGCGACGTGGATTCGGACTGGGCATCGCCGGCGCGGCGGTGGCGTCGGGCGCGCTCGCCGCCCCGGCCCGCTCCGAGCTCGATCAGGCCCTCACCGCCTATCTCGACGCGGCCTTCGAGGCTGAGCTGGCCCTCGAGCCCGAGCGGCTGACCCAGCTGGGGCGCAAGACCGCCAATGACCGGCTCACCGACCAAAGCGAGGCGGCGCAGGCGGCGCGGCTGGAGTGGCGGCGCAGGAGCGTCGCGGAAATGAGGCGGCGGTTCGATCCGGCGAAGCTGGGGGAGGACGCGCGGACGTCCTACGACATCTGGGTCCTGGAGCTGGCCCGGGCCGAGGAGGCCTATAAGTGGCGGGGGCATGGGTATGTCTTCGCCCGCAACGGGGCCCATACCGGCCTGCCCAACTTCATGATCAACCAGCACCGGGTCGATACGGCGGCCGATATGGCGGGCTATGTGGCGCGGCTCGCGGCCATCGGGCCGGCCCTGGACGTGGAGCTGGACAAGGCGCGGCGGGCGGCGGCGGCCGGGGTGCGGATGCCGCGGTTTGCCTATGACCAGTCGGCCAGCGAGGTGAAGCGGCTGACCACCGGGGCGCCCTTCGACGGCGGGCCGGACTCCGCCCTGTTCGCCGACGCCAAGGCCAAGGCCGGGGCGCTGCGGGCCGCGGGCAAGATCGATGCGGGCCAGGAGGCGGGCTTCGTGAGCGGGGCGGCGGGCGCCATGACCGGGTCCATGAAGCCCGCCTATGACCGCGTGGGCGCCTGGCTGGCGGCCGACCGGGAGCTGGCCTCGGCCCAGCCGCAGGGGGCGGGGGCGCTGCCGGACGGGGCGGCCTTCTACCAGGCCATGCTGCGCCAGCAGACCACCACCGACCTGACGGCGGATCAGATCCATGCGCTGGGCCTCGTCGAGGTGGCGCGCATCCGGGGCGAGATGGAGGCGCTGAAGGGGAAGATCGGGTTCGCCGGATCGCTGGAGGACTTCTTCGCCTTCCTGCGCACCGACGACCGCTTCTATGTGAGCAACGACGAGGCCGGCCGGGCGCGCTATCTGAAGCTGGCGGCGGACCATCTGGCCGGGATGAAGGCCCGCCTGCCGGAGTTCTTCGGGCGGCTGCCCAAGGCCGATCTGGTGGTCAAGCGGGTGGAGGCCTTCCGCGAGGAGCCGGGCGGGGCGGCGCATTACAGCTCCGGCGCGCCGGACGGCTCGCGGCCCGGCGTGTTCTATGTCCACCTCGCCGACACCCGGGCGACGCCGATCTACGAGATCGAGGGCACGGCCTATCACGAGGGCTGGCCGGGGCATCACCTGCAGATTTCCCTGGCCCAGGAGCTGACCGGCCTGCCGGTGTTCCGCACCCAGTACGGCTACGGCGCCTATGCCGAGGGCTGGGGGCTCTATGTGGAGCGGCTGGCCCGCGAGGAAGGCTTCTATGCCGACCCCTATAGCGACTTCGGGCGGCTGGGCCGGGAGATCTGGCGGGCGATCCGGCTGGTGGTGGACACCGGCATCCACGCCAAGGGCTGGAGCGAGGAACAGGCCACCGCCTACTACACCGCCAACTCGCCGCAGCCGGCCGGCAAGATCGCCTCGGAGATCCGCCGCTACTTCGTCATGCCGGGCCAGGCCTGCGCCTACAAGGTGGGCATGGTGCGGATCCTGGCCCTGCGGGAAGAGGCGCGAGCGGCCCTGGGGGCGCGCTACGACCAGCGGGCCTTCCACGACCTGGTGCTGGGGGCGGGGTCGCTGCCGCTGCCGGTGCTGGAGACGCGGGTGCGGCGGTGGGTGAAGGGGATGGCTTAGGGCTGGCGGGCGCTGGCGGGATCGCGCTCAGATATCCTCCGCTCATCCCGGCGAAGGCCGGGACCCAGGTGAAACCCACTCCGATCTCACGCCGGGCCATCGGCGGGTCGCGGATCCTCTCCCACCGCCGGGGATGAATCTGGGTCCCGGCCTTGACTGCTTCGCGCCGCCGCTTCGCGGTCGCCGGGATGAGCGGGTTTGGGGGTGGGGCGGCGTGGCGGTGAAACGTCAAGATTACAAAACTGACGGGTGCGTCATTTTGCTTTGACGACCCGTGGTTTCCGGATGAAGCTCCCGCAACCCAATCTGAGGAGGAGCCTCCCCATGGCCGCCGACGGCAACATCACCAAGGATATGATCTACGAGGCCGTGGCCCCGGACGATTTCGAGGCCATGCTGGACCTCGACCGCTATGGCGCCCGGTCCACGGCCTTCGACAAGATCATCTCGGCCACCCACGACCATTTCTGGGATCCGCTGGACCCCAAATATATCGACTTCTCCGCCCCCTGGGACATGGAGAACGACGCCCTGATGCCCGAGGAGCTCTCGGCGGCCCTGCAGACCGACTACGTCAAGGACAAGCTGAACACGCCGGCGTTGCGGGCCCAGTTCCTCAACAAGTCGCTGCTCTATTCCTTCTCCTCGATCCTGCACGGCGAGCAAGGCGCGCTGAACCTGTCGGCCAGCCTGTGCCACGTGCTGCTGGACCAGGGGGCGCAGGAATACGCCGCCAACCAGACCCGCGAGGAAGCCCGTCACGTCACGGCCTTCGCCAAGTACATCAAGGCCCGCTGGGGCCGGCCGATCGAGTGCAGCAAGGTGCTGCAGGACCTGCTGGTGGACATCATCGGCAGCCCCGAGGTCTACAAGAAGATCATCGGCATGCAGATGCTGGTGGAGGGCCTGGCCATGGGCGCCTTCGCCACCTTCTACCAGAAGCTCAACGACCCGCTGGGGCGCCAGCTGATGCAGCTGGTGATGACCGACGAGGCCTTCCACCACAAGTTCGGGAAGATCTGGGCCGACCGCACCATCCCCAAGCTGAGCCCCGCCGAACACCAGATCGTCGAGGACTGGGCCGCCCACTGCTTCCAGGCGGTGCTGTTCAACCTGGTCTCGCCCTCGGAACAGGTGGCCCTCTATGAGGAGTTCGGGCTGGATCCGATGCGCGTGCTGGAGGAGATCCAGCTGATCGCCACCGACGAGGCGCGCCGCGAGGACATGAAGGAGGCCTCCAACATCTTCCGCGTGCTCATCAAGACCCTGCTGAACGCCGGCATCATCACCGACCGCACGCGGGCCTTCTACGGCATGTATGTCGACATGGAGGAGCTCAAGGCCGAGGGCGACCGCATGGTGGGCGACGACATCGCCGAGGAGGGGATCAAGTACCTGCAGAAGATCAACTTCAAGGACCGGGTGGCGGCCAACCTGACCATCGCGGCGGAGTAGGGGGGGCGGGGGCGGCGCGCGCCCGGCGGGCGTCGCGCTTGCCCCGCGCGCGGCGGCGCGGCAAGACAGCGGCCTCTCTCCGCCGCCTGGACCCCGCGCCCGATGCAGACCTTCTCCCCCACCTGGTCACGGCGGTTCCTGCGCCTGGCCCTGGAAGTGGCCTCCTGGTCCAAGGACCCCAAGGGCGGCGTGGGCGCGGTGCTGGTGGACGAGCGCAAGCGGGTGGTGGGGCTGGGGTTCAACGGCTTCCCCGACCGGATTCCCGACGACCCGGCCCTGCTGGCCGATCCCGAGGCCAAGCTGCCGCGCATGATCCACGCCGAGGTCAATGCGGTGCTCAACGCCACCCGCTCGGTGCATGGCGCGGCGCTGTTCACGACGCTCACCCCCTGTGCGGAGTGCGCCAAGCTGATCATCCAGGCCGGCGTCGCCCAGGTCTACCGCCTGCCCCATCCGCAGCACCGCCACCAGCGCTGGGGCCAGAGCTTCGACCTGGCCGCCCAGATCCTCGGCGAGGCCGGGGTGCCGATCACCACCATCGCGCTGGAGGGCGAGGACTAGGCCAGAATGGCACGCCCGGCGGCGCGTCCTGGGCGCCTTGAGCCGGGCAGGCGGGGGCCTTGTCGCCGAAACGGGGCGAAAGCGCGAAGATGAACGCCCTGTAATGGTCTAATTCGTGCTGTTCCTGTGCCACGCCCGCCGTTCGCGCGGGGGGCGTTTGAAGTTTCACAATCTGCAGGTAACGGTTAGCGATGATGACCATGCGTATCGTGGCCCCCGCGCTCTTCACCGCCGCCGTCCTGATGGGCGCGCCCGCCGTGGCCGCGCCCGCGCCGCCGGCCGACAAGATCGAGCTGACCAAGATGACGGGCCGCTGGTACGAGGTCGCCCGCCTGCCCAACAAGACCCAGAAGGATTGCCAGGGCGGGACCTCCGACTGGGTCCGCACCGGCGACACCTATGCGGTGGTCCAGGCCTGCCACAAGGGCGGGCTCACCGCGCCGGCCACCGAGTGGAAGGCCAAGGCCAAGGTCATCGACCCCAAGACCAACGCCCGCATCAAGATGAGCTTCTTCGGCGGCATGCTCAGCCAGGAATACTGGGTGCTGGAGCACAGGTCCGACTGGCTGATCCTGGGCACCCCCAACGGCAACTACATGTGGCTGATGTCCCAGCGCCCGACGCTGAGCGCCACGGCCAAGGCCCAGGCCATCACCCGGGTGAAACAGCTGGGTTATGACGTCAGCCGGCTGGAATTCCCGCTGCCCGCCCGCAATTAGGTCGTCACGGCCTCTTGCGTCCGGAACGAAGCCGGAACAAGACTTGGCCATGGACGTCATCGTCACCGTCACCCGGCCGGAGATCACCACCGCCGTCACCCGCGGCGCCGCGCGCCTGCTAGTGGACCTGGGCTTCGCGCCCCTGGCCGAGGTGACCCTGCCCAATGGCCGCCGCGCCGACCTGATGGCCCTGTCGCGCAAGGGCCAGATCCTGATCGTCGAGGTCAAGTCGGGGCTGGAGGACTTCCGCGTCGACCGCAAGTGGCATGAGTACATGCCCTTTTGCGACCACTTCGCCTTCGCCGTGGCCCCGGAGTTCCCCCGGGAGACCCTGCCCGACGAGCCGGGCCTGATCATCTGCGACGCCTTCGGGGGCGCGGTGCTGCGCGAGGCCCCGGTCTCGCCCCTGGCCGGGGCGCGGCGCAAGGCGCTCACCATCGCCTTCGGACGACTGGCCGCCCTGCGCGCGGCGGGCGGCTCGGCGGTGCTGCTGGAACTCTGAGGCGCCCCCTAGCGCGGGGCGCGCTTGGCCAGGATGCGCTGCAGGGTCCGGCGGTGCATGTTGAGGCGGCGCGCCGTCTCCGAGACGTTGTGGCCGCAGAGTTCGTAGACCCGCTGGATGTGCTCCCAGCGCACCCGGTCGGCGCTCATGGGGTTGTCCGGCGGGGGCGGGCTCTCGTCCTTCCGAGCCAGCAGGGCGCGGGCCACGTCGTCGGCGTCGGCCGGCTTGGAGAGGTAGTCGATGGCCCCGGACTTCACCGCGGCGACGGCCGTGGCGATGTTGCCGTAGCCGGTGAGCATGATGACCTTGGCGTCGGCGCGGGCTTCGCGAACGGCCTCCACCACCTTCAGGCCGGTGCCGTCCTCGAGCCGCATGTCGAGCACCGCATAGGCCGGGGGCGCGGCGCGAACCGCGGCCAGGGCCTCGGCGACGGAGCCCACCAGGACAGGTTCGAAGCCGCGCTGTTCCAGGGCCCGCCCCAGCCGCGTTCGAAGCGGCGCATCGTCGTCCAGGACAAGCAGACTCTTGTCTGCGAGGGCGGCGATGTCGGCGGAGAGATCGGTCATTACGCAACCCCGGATATTCGTGTTCGTCGTCTTCGCTCTCTGCGGCATCATGTCGCGGCTTGGTTGCGCCGCGCAAGAACAAACCCGCAGATCCTCAGCTCGTCGGCGCCTCGATTCGGGCGCGCGGCCAGCGCGCGGAAACCACCGCGCCACGGGGGCGCCCGTTCTGGAAAGTCACCACGGCCCCGGTTCGTTCCAACAGGGTCTTGGCGATGAAGAATCCCAGCCCCATGCCGATGTGGCCGGTGCGCGATCCCTCCGCCCCCGGACGGGTGGTGACATAAGGCTCCCCCAGCTTGGCCAGCACTTCGGGCGCGAAGCCCGGGCCGTCGTCGCGCACCTCCATCGACACGCTGCCCGCGTCGAAGCGGGCGGTGATCAGCACCTCGGACGCCGCGAAATCGACGGCGTTCTCCACGAAGGAGGTGAGCGCGTGCAGCACCTCGGGCATGCGCCAGATGTCGGGGGACTGGACGCCCGCCGCGCCGGTGACGATGGCCTCGACCCGAACCCCCTTCACCCCGGCGTGGGGTTCGATCACCTCATGGACCAGCTGCAGCAGGCTCATCCGTTCGTGGACCTCGTCGGAGGCCTCGGCCGGGGCGTCGGTGAGCCGGCGCAGGATCTCGCGGCAGCGGGCCGCCTGGGCCACCAGCAGCTCGGCGTCCTCCTTGACCTGGGGCGAGCCGGCCTCGCGGGCCATCTCCTTGGCGACGATGGCGATGGTGGCCAGGGGCGTGCCCAGCTCGTGGGCCGCGGCGGCGGCCAGCGCCCCCAGGGCCGAGAGTCGCTGCTCCCGCGACAGCACCGTCTGGGTGACGTCGAGGGCGAGCGCCATGCGGGTGGATTCGGCCGCCGCCTGGCGCACGCTGCCGGCGATCACCGCGATGCCGGCGACATTGGCCCCGGCGGCGCCCAGCATGAAGCTCATCGGCAGGTCCAGGGCGCCGCCATGGGCCATGGGCAGGGGCATGTGGAAGAAGGCCAGCGCGATGGAAGCGCCCACCGCCGCCCCGCCCAGGATCAGCAGGGGCTGCAGGGGCAGGGTGGCGGCCGCCAGGGTCACCGGGGCGATCAGCATCAGGACGAAGGGGTTGGCCGCCCCGCCGGTCAGGTAGAGCAGGATGCTGATCTGGGCGATGTCGAAGGCCAGCTGGGCGGTGGCTTCCCAGTCGGCGATCATCCTCTGGCCCGGGGAGGCGACCCCGGTGAGCAGGTTGATCCAGGCCGCGGCGCCGATCAGGCCGAAACAGAGGGCGAAGGGCGCGCGGAAGCCCAGCAGCAGGCCGCCCGCCAGCAGGATCGTCACCTCGCCGAGGATGAGGGTCCAGCGCAGGGTGACGAGGGTGCGCATGCGCAACCGCCCGTGGCCGGCCCCGCGCATGTCCCAGGCGAGCTCGCCTTGCGCCGGAGCCTGGGTTTGCCTATCGAGGCCCGATGCTGGCCCCGACGGCGTCGTGGTGTTTACTGACGCCATCGCCGGGGAAGCATCGTGCAGATCGCGCGCCCTGACGAGACAAAAGGTTCACCCATGCCCCGCCGCAACCTTATCGTGATCGCCGTCCTCGCGCTGGCGGTGATCCTGGCCGGCGCCTTCGCCGTCTCCTCGGGGATGTTCCAGCCCAAGCAGACCTCCCTGGTGGGCGGTCCCTTCCAGCTCGTGGACCAGACCGGCAAGCCCGTCAGCGAGAAGATCCTGAAGGGCAAGTGGAGCGTGGTCTTCTTCGGCTTCACCTATTGCCCCGACGTCTGCCCCACCACCCTGCAGGTGATGGCCCAGGCCCAGGAGCGGCTGGGGCCGAAGGCCCGCGACGTGCAGTTCGTCTTCATCTCGGTGGATCCCGAGCGCGACACCCCGGCCCAGATGGCCAACTATCTCTCCAACGACGCCTTTCCCAAGGGGACCGTCGGCCTGACCGGGACCCCGGCCCAGGTAGCCGCCGCGGCCAAGGCCTACCGGGTGTTCTACGAGAAAGCCGGGGAGGGCGCCGACTACCTGATCAACCACTCCACCCCGAGCTACCTGATGAACCCCAAGGGCGAGTTCGACCGGGTGATCCCCTTCGGCATCGGCCCCGACGAGGTGGTGACCCAGGTCAGCGCGGCGATGCGCGAGGGCTGAGCAGGTCCAGATCCTCCCCCAGCGCGCAGCGCGATGTGGGGGAGGTGGCGCGCACCGAGGGCGCGGGTCGGAGGAGGATCGCCGTAGGCGACACGCGCGCCCCGATACGAGTCAAAGTCCCCCTCCGTCAGCTTCGCTGACAGCTCCCCCAGAGGGGAAGCATCTGGCCGCCGCCGCCGAGGCCATGCGTGGAAGCGCCACCGCGTCCCCACGCCGCAGGCTGCAACCAAAGAGGGGTGGACTCTCTTAAGCCTCAGCGTGCATGCTGCATTGCACAACGGGACCATCGCGTATGCTCTACACCCTGTACGAAGCTGGTTATTACGCCTCCACGCCCCTGCGGTTCGCCGCCCGGATGTCGCGGAACTTCTGGTCCTCGCCGCTCAATCCGGCCAAGGACAGCGACCTGGGACGGCGGCTGTTCGCCGGCGCCGACCTGTTCGCCAACCTGACCCGCCGCTACGGCCGCCCGGCCTGGAACATCAATTCCGTCGAGATCGACGGCAAGCCGGTCCGGGTCACCCAGACCGAGGTCTGGTCCAGCCCCTGGGTGAAGCTCACCCATTTCAGCCGCAACATGGCCGACATGCGCAAGGCCGGGCATCGCGAGCTGGAGCCGGCGGTGCTGATCGTCGCCCCCCTGTCGGGCCACTACGCCACCCTGCTGCGCGGCACGGTGGAGGCCTTCCTGCAGGACCACGAGGTGTTCATCACCGACTGGTCCAACGCCCGCGACG
>JAZKBZ010000062.1:0-10263 GCA_040388315.1 Pseudomonadota bacterium
GACGAGGACGGCGACCGGTTCGTGGAGATCTGGAATCTGGTCTTCATGCAGTTCGAGCAGTTCGCGGACGGCTCGCGCAAGCCCCTGCCCAAGCCGCAGATCGACACCGGCATGGGGCTGGAACGCATCGCCGCCGTCCTGCAGGGCGTGCACGACAACTATGACATCGACCTGTTCCGCACCCTGATCGCGGCGAGCAAGTCCCTGGTGGCCGGCGGCTCCAACGGCCCCTCCCACCGGGTGATCGCCGACCACCTGCGCTCCACCAGCTTCCTGATCGCCGATGGGGTCTCGCCCTCCAACGAGGGCCGCGGCTACGTCCTGCGCCGGATCATGCGCCGGGCCATGCGCCACGCCCACCTGCTGGGGGCCGAGGAGCCCCTGATGCACCGCCTGGCGCCCGTGCTGATCGCCGAGATGGGCGGGGCCTATCCCGAGCTGCGCCGCGCCGAGCCGGTAATCGTCGAGACCCTGCGCCAGGAGGAGGAACGCTTCCGCCGCACGCTCGGCCGCGGCATGGCCCTGCTGGACGAGGCCACCGCCAAGATGAGCGAGGGTGGCGTGCTGTCGGGCGAGACCGCCTTCAAGCTCTATGACACCTACGGCTTCCCCGTGGACCTGACCCAGGACGCGGTGCGCGGCAAGGGCATGACGGTGGACATGGAGGGCTTCGAGGCCGCCATGAACCAGCAGCGCGCCCAGGCCCGCGAAGCCTGGACCGGCTCGGGCCAGGCCTCGGCCGCCGGGGAGTGGTTCGCCATCCGCGAGCGCCTGGGGGCCACGGTCTTCCTGGGCTACGACACTGTCGAGGCCACCGCCGAGCTGCTGGCCATGGTGGAGGGCGGCGCCGAGATCGACGAGGCCAAGGCCGGCCAGACGGTCCAGGCCCTGTTCGACCGCACCCCCTTCTACGCCGAGAGCGGCGGCCAGGCCGGCGACATCGGCGAGGCCGAGTGGGAGGGTGGCAAGGGCAAGGTGGTCGACACCCAGAAGCAGGCCGGCGACCTGCACGTCCACATCCTGGAGATCACTGAAGGCGCCCTGGCCAACGGGACGCGGGTGCGTCTGCTGGTGGACGCCGAGCGGCGCCTGACCACGCGGTCCAACCACTCCGCCGCCCACCTGCTGCACGCGGCCCTGCGCAATGTGCTGGGCCCCCACGTCTCCCAGAAGGGCCAGATGGTGGACGGCGAGCGGTTGCGTTTCGACTTCAGCCACGGCGGTCCCCTGACGGGCGCCGAACTCGACGCCATCGAGACGCAGGTCAATGCGGTGATCCGCCAGAACCTGCCGGCGGTGACCAAGGTGATGGCCCCGGAAGAGGCCATCGAGGCCGGCGCCATGGCCCTGTTCGGCGAGAAGTACGGCGACAGCGTCCGGGTCCTGGCGCTGGGCAAGGCGCTGGACGGCGAGGGCGACTATTCAGTGGAGCTCTGCGGCGGCACCCATGTCGCGCGCACCGGCGACATCGCGCTGTTCAAGATCGTCTCCGAGGGGGGGGTGGCCGCCGGCATCCGGCGGATCGAGGCCCTGACCGGCGAGTCGGCGCGCCGCTATCTCAACGACCAGGCGGCCGTCGCCAAGGCCCTGGCCGACCAGTTCAAGACCCCGGTGGCCGAGGTCCTGGCCCGGGTCGACGCCTTGGACGCCCAGCGGCGCAAGCTGGAGAAGGACCTGGCCGACGCCAAGCGTCAGCTGGCCATGGGCGGCGGCGGCTCGGGCGGCGAGGCCGCGGCGATCGAGGAGATCGCCGGGACCAAGTTCATGGCCCGGGTCATGGACGGGGTCGGCGGCAAGGACCTGCGGCCCATCGTCGAGGAATATCGCAAGCAGGTGCCCGACGGCGTCATCGCCATGGTGGGCGTATCCGAGGGCAAGGCCGCCATCGCGGTCGCCGTGATGGGCTCGGCCGCGGCCAAGTTCAACGCCGCCGAGCTGGCCAAGGCCGCCGTGATCGCCATGGGCGGCCAGGGCGCCGGCGGCCGTCCCGACTTCGCCCAGGGCGGGGCCCCGGAAGGCGCCAAGGCGGCTGAGGGGATCGCCGCGGTGAAGGCGGCGCTGGGGTAGGGGTTCCGAAGAGAGGAACCACGAACCTCCCGAACGGCACGAACAAGGGTCGTCGCTTCGCCGGCGGTGTCATCCCGCATGGAGCGCAAAGCGCGAAAGTGCGGGACCCACCGATCCCTCCGGCACGCTCGGCGCGTCTAGGAGTCAGACCCTGCGCGTGGCGCCCGCCGACATGGCCTCCGGGCTCATGGGTGTCTCGCACGGCCCCGCCGACAAGCGGACCCTCAGGGTGTCGCTGGTGGGTGGTTAACGGTCGATTGGAATCGCGGTGACGCTGCAAGAAATGACGCACCACATCGTCGCCGTAGGTCGGGTTGCCGGTGGAGAGGGCAGACGCCGTAGGCGGCGAGGCAACTATGGCGCTTCGTGAACACCCCTGCGCTTGAGCATCCCCTTCACCTTGGTGCGCCAGGGACCTTGAACTGTGTCGGCTGGTCCCAAATAGGCCGCCTCGACGATTTCCATTAGATTTTCAAGGCGCGTGTCATATCCGCGGTCAAGTAGTTCGGCGACCTTGTCGAACTGGTTCATGGTCGCCGCGTACTCGGCGATGGAGCCGTCCTTGTCACCCCGGTTGATGTCGGCTCCTGCCGCAAGCAGGGCGTAGTAGTTCTCCCAGCCTCGGCGGTTGGTGTCGGAACCACCATGGCCTAGTTCCATGCCGAGGCTGAACGCCCGCTCCAAGGCCAGTGTGGCGCCGCCATCCCCGGTTGAATTGGGATCTCCGCGGTATCTCAGCAGCAACGCAAGGATCGCAGGATCTTCGAGACCAGCTGCAGCGAAGACGGGCGAAAACGCCGTTGGGCCTCCCGGCAGATGATAATTCGGATCAGCTCCACTTCTCAGCAAGGCCTCCATGCCGCGGAGGTTTTTGCAGGACAGAGCCCAGAAGAGAGGCGTTCCTCCATCTCTCCCAACGCCATTGGGATTTGCCCCCGCCCTGACGCCGCGAACGATGGCCGCGGTGTCCCCTGCGCAGGCGTCCCTCGCCAGGGCCCCATCGGCGGGGACCGGAAAATCTTCGGCGTCGATCCGGCCGCCAACACGATACTCCATTCCGGCGGCGGGCGTGCTGACAGCCAGGATCGTCAGGGCAAGCCCGATCAACCTGAGGCTACGGTGTCTCGCCATTCGCCGTTCACCCACCGTGGAGCATCCACGCATTGTGCTCGTGTCCCCGAATTTTCGGTCTTCATAGCTTCGACAGCAAGGCCAATGAAACGACGGTGCCATGGCATGAAGGACAGGCCAAAGCCATATAGCCGTCCGACAAACCTTTGGCCGTGTTGGCTAGATTTCGTCGACCGGGGCGTCGTTGGTGTTGATCCTACTTCATAAAGTGTCACGGTAATTCCAGGCATCCGGCCCTCGCCTTGGTGGCCGAGTGCAACCTCGACTGTAGAACTTGTCGGCGCTAGCCTTGGAGGTCGCCCAGCCTGGGAGCACCGCCTTGCCGCCATATCGTCCCGCCTTCGGCCGCAAGGGCCGCATGAACCTTCGGGGACTCGGGGGCGCTATCCTGTCCGTGCTTGCGGGGGCACCGACCATCGCCGCAGCTAGCCCGTTCTGGATCATCGAGGTTGACGCCGAGAAGGCGAGCTTTGTGGATATCCCGACGATCGACTCGATGTTCGGGATGCCCACGGTCTGGATTTACCGGGTGCTTCCGCCATCCGCCCCGGAGGTCGCGAGGGGCGTCAAGTATGTGTCCAACCTCACTCAATTCGACTGCACGCAGCATCGATTTCGGTCACTGGCGGCCCTTGCCTACCTCGATGGCATGAAGTCCGACATGTCGGGGTCAGAGGTTGGGGAGACTGCTTGGGGAACTTTCGCCTCGGCGCCATCGATGAAGGAGGTGGCCCTCAATCTGTGCTTCGGGCGAAATTTCCGGGGCGACGTCGTCTACGACAAGGGGGTCGCAGTGAAGGACTTCATCCCGAAGGTTGAAGCCCAAATCGCCGAGAATGTAGGGCGTGGGAAGCGGCGCAAGATCGACGCCAACTGACGCCAATCGGCAGCGGCGCCGCCTGACGGTGCGGCTCTTCTGACTCGCGGATGTTCAGCATAAATTCGTTGGGCAGCAGACCTTCACTAGGTCGCTCCAGGGTGTGAAACGGACGTCAGGACTTCACATCGACAGCGGACGCTTCGATCGTCGCTGCCGCAAGCCTCTAAGGGGCGACTTCAACAGGAAGCGGCACAATCTGCTCGATCACCGCCGCGCAGGGCAGATCGCTCGGCTTCGACCCAGCGCGCGGAACGGCGAGAAATGTCTTGCTCTTCGCCGCGATCAAAGAAACCCAATCCCTTTGGGGGTCCTGTGCGGTGAGGCGGCCCAAGAAGAACATGTAGGCCATCTTCGTGGGTGTATTCCAGGCTTCGTTCTTGCTTTCAGGCCGAGCCAGCCCCTGCCAAGCAATTGCCGCGCAGCCGAGATCCTTGTCGGCCGCGTTTGTCGCACCCAATGCTAGCGCCATCGCCAAGCCGACCATCAACGCCCTCCGAAGAAGCTTTTCGGAAAGACGGTGCCACCGATAGGCGAACTTCCGCAACGGGTCGAATAGCGACGTTCGCCTCCAGTCGGGAAGCGGACCAACGGCCGGGAAATGTCCTTCGTGAGGTTCGTGGACGACCTTCTTTCTACCGCGCCTGACAGGTGACCCTGTTCAGCGGGAAGGTCGTGGCCTTCCGACCCGCCTCGCTGTCGTAGAGGAATCCGCTGTCGTCCGGCAGCCAGGCGATGGCCTCCTGCTGGGCGAGCGGCGGGGCGCGGAACACCGAGACGTTGTCGCCAGGGATCAGCCTTTCGGGGACGCCGGCGGCGAGGTCGAAGCCCAGCTCCACCACCGCCATATAGGTCAGCAGCACGGCGCGCTTGCCGTCGCGGCTGATGTCCAGGCCGGTCGGGATCCAGCCGTAGAAGGGCAGGTCGGAGAGCAGCTTGGGCAGGTCCAGCTCGCCCATCTTGGTGAAGACCTGGACGCCCTCGGTCTGGCGCAGCTGGTTGGCGGTGAGCTTGTAGACCGAGGCCGGCCCCGGTTTGGTCATCTGCTTGTCCACCGGCTTGGTCACCACGAAGAGGTCGCCGCCCGGATGGACTGAGAAGGCCTCGACATTGTGCGGGCCGTCGGGATAGCGGGCGCGGACCACCCGCAGGGGCGTCTCGGTGTCGGCGAACACCTTCTTCTCGTGCAGGAGCGTGAACCGGACCTCGGTGCGGGCGCCGGCGTTGTCGCCGGTGTCGCCGAGATAGAGGCAGGTCTTTCCGCCGCAAGGGCCCAGGGACATCTCCTCGATATCGGAGGGCTTGGGCCCCTTGAGGTTCACCACCTGCAGGTTCCCGCCGGCCATGTCGGTCACATAGAACCGCAGGTCATCGCCGGAATCGTTGTTGTGGTAGAGGCGGCCCGGATAGGCCCGCGAGGTCTCCAGGCCGCTGGCCTCGTCGATGGGCTTTGAGGCGATCGATGCGGCCAGGACCGGCGCGCTCCAGCTCTTGCAGACGCCGGCCTGGGCGGGGAGCGGCAGGGTCGCCACCAGGGCGCAGGCGAGGGCGGCGACGGTGCGCATGGCGAGACTCCAGGTTGCATTCGAAGCCGCCACGATCGGGCCATGCGCCGCCCTGGTCAAGCTGGCAGGGCGGCCCCTAGCTCGGCTTGGTGAAGATGCAGAGCTTGTTGCCGGTCAGGTCGCGGACATAGGCGCCGTAGAAGCTGGTGGAGTCCGCGGGCCTGGGGCCCGGCGCGCCCTCGTCGGCCCCGCCCTGGGCCAGGGCCGCGTCATAGGCGGCCTGCACGGCGTCCTTGGAGGGCGCCAGGAAGGCCAGCATGATCCCGTTGCCCGGCCGGGCCGGCTCGCCGTCGAAGGGCGGGCAGATGAAGACGTTGGCGTCGCCGTCCTTGGGGCCGTAGCCCGCCCAGCCGCCGTCCAGGAAGGCGCGGCTATAGCCCACGGCGCCGAGCACCGCATCATAGAAGGGCAGGGCCTTCTCGACGTCCAGGGCCCCGATGGTGACGTATCCGATGGTCATGGAATTCTCCCTCTCAAGCTGGCGGGAAGCCTAGCAGAGAAAAAGAACAAAACAAGAACTAAGGTTGCGTCTCATCGTCGGCGGGTAGGCGGATCTGCACCAGCTTCCACTCGAACCACCCGCGGCGCTGGAAGGTGAAGACCGTCTCGCGCTCGGGCTTGTCGGGCGTGCGGACCACGAAGCGGGAGCGGTTGGGACCCCAGTAGCGCAAGGAGGGCCAGGGCTCCTGGACCGCGGCCATCAGCTGGTCGGGCAGGGCGGCCGGCGCCGGCGGCTCAGGCGGCGCCTTGCCGGGCTCATAGCCGCGGGTGAGGGCATGCAGGCCCTCGACGCTGACATAGCGCTCGACGGCGGGCGGCGGCGGGGTGAGGGGCTCGAGCGCCCGCTTCATGGCGCCGATGGGATCGGTCCAGATGGTGGGGGCCGGAGCGGTCGGCGCGTTGGGGGTGGGGCCCAGCTGGGTCTTCAGGGTGGCGCGGACGGCGGTGTAGTCCACCAGTTCGGCCAGGCCCTGGACGTCGCCGTCGCGGGCGTCGGCCTTCAGGGCGCGGAAGGCGAACCAGGGCGCGGCCACGAAGGCCGCGGCGGCCCCCAGCAGCACGACCAGGATCAGGTTGAAGATGGTCCGCCACATGGGCTTGAGCCTCGCTGAAGTCGCCTGATGATTAACATGCACGCGTCGGCTGGCGAGAGGTTCCTCCCAGGAGGCGAGCCCGAGCGCCATTCCGGCGCTTGCGCGTGACCTCCAACGGCGCGAGGCTTGGGGATTGTTTGAACCATAAAAAGCCCAGGGAGGGCGCTATTTCATGTCGGCGAGCATCAACCCCAATGGAAATCTGAAGGGCAAGGTCGCCCTGGTCACCGGCGCCAGCCGCGGCATCGGCGAGGCCATCGCCGCCCGCCTGGCCATGGAGGGCGCCAAGGTCGTGGTCTCGGCCCGCACCGCCCAGGACGGCGAGAGCCGCCTGCCCGGAACCCTGATGGAGACCGTGGAACGCATCAAGAAGGCCGGCGGCGAAGCCACCTTCATCAAGGCCGACCTGGCGCAATCCATCGAGCGCGAGCGGCTGGTGGAGGAGACGGTGGCTGCGTATGGCCCCATCGACATCCTGATCAACAATGCCGCCATCACCTATTTCACCCCGGTGGTCGACTTCACCGAGAAGCGCTTCAAGCTGATGATGGAGGTGCAGGTCTATGCGCCCTTCCACCTGTCGCAGCTGGTTCTGCCCTCGATGATCGAGCGCAAGACCGGCCACATCGTCAACATCTCCTCGCCGGCCGGCATCCATCCGCAAAAGCCCTATCGCGGCGGCCGCGGCGGCACGGTCTACGGCCTGTGCAAGGCGGCCCTGGAGCGCTTCACCACCGGTCTGGCCTCCGAGGTCTATGGCGACAATATCGCGGTCAACGTGGTGTCGCCGGGCTTGGTGGACACCCCTGGGGTGGCGGTGCACGGCCTGATCAACGAGGCCACCAAGGACCGGGTCCAGCCCATCGAGTACATCGCCGAGGCGGTCTACCAGCTGGCCAGCGGCGATCCCAAGACCATGACCGGCCGGGTCGACTATGCCGAGCCCCTGCTGAAGGAACTGAACCTCAAGCCGTCCGAACTGGTCTGAGTAGGTAAGGACAAGTCTTCAGCCGTGAAGCCGATCGCCCTGGTGACAGCGCGGGCCGAGACCCTGCCCCGCATCATCATCGACGCCTGCGCCGCGGCCGGTCGCCCGGTCGCCGGCCTGGTGCAGGTGGGCGATGAGGCGCAGCGGCTGAAGACCCATCTGCCGGTGCTGGGCGGGGAGGAGCTGCTCAGTGATGCAGCCTTCCTGTCAGCGCACGACATCTTCGTCGCCATCGGCGACGGGCGCCGCAAAGCGCTCAGCGAGGCGGTGCTGGCGCGCGGCGGGAGCGTGGCCACGGTGATCCACCCCGCGGCCACCGTCTCGGCCTCGGCGACCATCGGCGCAGGCACGGTGATCTCGGCGGGCGTCGTGGTGCAGATGGACGCGACCGTCGGGCGCTATTGCAGCCTCAACACCGCCTGCACGGTGGACCACGACAATATCCTGGCCGACGGGGTCAATATCGCGCCCGGCGCCCACCTGGCCGGCGGGGTGCAGGTGGGGGAGGGCGCCTTCATCGGCATTGGGGCCACCATCAAGGGCTGGCTGCGGATCGGGGCGCGGGCGACCGTCGGAGCCGGGGCGGTGGTCTTGAAGGAGGTCCCCGACGGCGTGACCGTGGTGGGCAATCCGGCCAGGCCGATGGTGGCCAAAACCTGACCTTGCCAACCCGCGCGACCACGCCTTTCATCCCCGGCCTTACGGAGGGGGCGATGAAGCTTCTTCTGGGTGTTCTGATGGCGGGTCTGATGGTCGGTGCGGCGCACGCGGAGAAACTGACGCCTGAGCGGGTCTATGCGGCGCCGGACCTGTCGGGGCCCCGGGCCCGAGGCGTGACCCTGTCGCCGGACGGCAAGCTGGTCACCTATCTGAAGGCCAAGGCCGACGACGCCCGGATGACCGATCTCTGGGCCGCCGACGTGGCCGGCGGCGAGCCGCGCCTGCTGCTGGACGCGCGCGACCTGATGCCTGAGGACCGCGAACTCTCCGAGGCCGAGAAGAGCCGCCGCGAGCGCCAGGGCGTCCAGACCCGCGGCGTGGTGGCCTATGACTGGGACGAGGAGGGCCGCTTCATCCTCGTGCCGGTGGAGGGCGATCTCTGGCTCTACACGGTGGCGGGTGGCGAGGTCCGCCGCCTGACCCATTCGGCGACCGACGAGATCGACGCCAAGGTCTCGCCGAAGGGGGGCTTCGTCTCCTTCGTCCGCGACGACAATCTGTTCGTCCTGCCCTCGCAGGGCGGCCCGGAGCGCGCCCTGACGGCCGATGGGAGCGAACTCAGGTCCTGGGGCACGGCCGACTACATCGCCCAGGAGGAGATGGCCCGCCAGACCGGCTACTGGTGGAGCCCCGACGAGAGCCGCATCGCGCTCACCCATGTCGACCAGACCGGCGTGGACATCGTCGAGCGCCTGGATATCGGGGCGACCGGCGCGGAGATCGTCAAGCAGCGCTATCCCCGGGTGGGCCGTCCCAATGCGGTGGTGGACCTCTACGTCGCCGACGTCGCCACCGGGGCGCGGGTGAGGATCGACCTGGGGGAGGAGACAGACATCTACCTGGCCCGGGTCGACTGGGCCAAGGACGGGAAGACCCTCTATGTGCAGCGCCAGAGCCGCGACCAGCGCCGCCTGGACCTGCTGGCCGCCGATCCGGCCACCGGCGAGACCCGCGTCCTGCTCACCGAGACCAGCCCCCACTGGGTGGAGCTGACCGACGACTTCCGGCCCCTGAAGAACGGGGGATTCCTCTGGTCGTCGGAGCGGAGCGGCTGGCGCCACCTCTACCTGCACGGCGCCGACGGCAGGCTGGTGCGCCAGCTCACCCAGGGCGACTGGCCGGTGGACGGCGTGGCCGGGGTCGACGAGGCCCGCGACCGGGTGACCTTCACCGCCTTCAAGGACAGCCCCATCGAGCGGCGGCTGTACGAGGTGTCGCTCAAGGCCCCCGGCGAACCCCACCCGCTCACCGCGGGCGGCGGCTGGTGGACGGTGAAGATGGCCAGGGCCGGCGGCGCCTTCGTGGGGTCCTACGAGGACCCGGCGACCCCGCCGCGCACCGGCCTCTACAAGGCCGACGGGACTCTGGTCCGCTGGATCGAGGAGAACAGGCTGGCCGAGGGCCACCCCTACGCCCCCTATGCCGCCCGCCTGCGGACCCCGACCTATGGGACGGTGAAGGCCGATGACGGCCAGGACCTCTGGTGGTCCCTGCGCACCCCGCCGGGCTTCGATCCGGCCCGGCGCTATCCGGTGATCGTCCAGGTCTATGGCGGGCCGGGCAGCGCCATGGTGCGCAGGATCTGGCAGAACCCCGCCGACCAGCTCTACCTGGAGGCCGGCTACATCCTGTTCTCCATCGACAACCGCGGCACGCCCAATCGCTCGACAGCCTTCAAGACCGCCATCGACCGGCGGCTGGGCAAGCTGGAGGTGGACGACCAGATGGCCGGCGTCGCCTATCTGAAGTCGCTGCCCTATGTGGACCCGGCCCGGATCGGCGTCACCGGCTGGTCCTATGGCGGCTATATGAGCCTGCTGC
>JAZKBZ010000062.1:10273-15116 GCA_040388315.1 Pseudomonadota bacterium
CTACGTCGCCACCGTGGCCGGCGCGCCGCCGACCGAGTGGACGCTCTACGACACCCACTACACCGAGCGCTACATGGGCACGCCCGCGACCGATCCGGCCAGCTACGCCGACTCCGACGTGCTGAACCGGGTCGGGCGGCTGAAGCCGGGGAGCCTGATGCTGATGCACGGCATGGCCGACGACAACGTCACCTTCGACAACTCCACCCGGCTGATGGCGGCGCTGCAGGCCCAGGGGACCCCCTTCGAGACCATGATGTATCCGGGTCTGCGCCACCGCGCCGGCTGGACCCAGGCCCACCTGCTGCACCGCATGCGCGTAACGCTGGACTTCTTCGCGCGGAAACTGACGCCGGCGGCGGCGGAGTAGGGGGCATGAGACCGGCGGCGGATGGAGAGGCGTTTCCAGTCCGTACGAACGGCGGCGATTGGTTGTCAGCCTGGCATCCGCCGGGGGTGGCGCCGGACGGCGTGCCTCATGGCGCGTGCGGCTTCTGTGTGGCGAAGGATGGCGGGGTCATCCTGATAAGCAACGATGGCGTGCGCTGGGACTGGCCAGGCGGACGTCCTGAGCTTGGCGAAACCTGGGAGGAGACCTTCAGACGGGAAATGCTCGAGGAGACCTGCGCAGTCGTCGGCGACGCGAGGCTCTTGGGCTTTTGTCGTTCGGCCTGCTTGTCGGGCCCGGAGGCGGGGCTGGTGCTCGTGCGATCAGTCTGGCGCGGGGAGGTCGATGTTCTACCCTGGGAGCCGCGCTTCGAGATCGCCCACCGGCGGATCGTATCGGCCGACACTGTCCTCTCCGTCATGGCGATCGAGCCCGGTTGGGAGCCCGTGTTCCACCGGGCTGCGTTGGAGGCGGGCCTGCTCTGAGAGCCTACTCCGGCGATCGCGGCCGCACCGGCCGGTACCAGGCCAGTTGCTCGCTGGTGGCCAGCAGCTTGCCGTCGCGGCTCCAGTAGCTGGAGCGTTCGTCCGAGGCGCCGCCGCCGCCGACCCGGCCTTCGCACTCGATGAGGATGAAGTCGTCGCCGATCCGGGCGAGTTCCTCGGCAGAGGCGTGCAGATAGACCGTCAGGGACAGGGTGGTGGTGCTGATGGTGCGGCCGAGCGCGTACATGGCGCGCGGCGCGGAGTTGTCGGTGACCATGCCCAGCAGGGCCTTGTCCCAGGGCGCTCGGCGCGAGCGGACCCAGGCGAGCGAGCGGGAATCGCCGCTGACCTGCGGCGGGAAGATGTCCTGGCCCCGGCGTTCGAAGGCCTGGGCGCCGTAGTGCATGGGGGCGTGGGTGTTCTCCGGACTGGGCAGGCTTTCCGGGTCTGGGGCGTCGGGCATGCTGGCGAAGGCGAAGGGCGGGGTCTCCGGGCGCCGTGCCATCGTGACCATGCCGTGGACTCCGACCTGGTCAGATCCGGCGGCCAGCAGTTCCAACTCCCAGACCCCGATGGAGCCGCCCTGGCGCAGGCGCCGCGTGCGGATGTCCACCTGGCCCGAGGGGAGGGCGGCGGCATAGGTCAGGGTGAGCGACAGGGCCTCGCCCACCGCCTCCGGCTCGGCCTCCAGCACGCGGATGAACAGGCCGATGGCGTAGCCGCCCCAGAGCCCGCCGCCCGGGTTCTGCCATTCCGGCCCGGCGAAGGTGGTCCACCGTCCGGCGGCGACAGGGGTGAGCGAGATGGAGTCGGACTGGGTCATGCCCGGTCTCTAACCCGACGCCGCCACGTCATGGAAGGCGCCTTGCCGCCGCTCCCGGGAGGTGGCTAGCTGAGCCATTCACCTGGGGGCTCCTTTCATGCGTCGCACGCTCACCGCCATCGCCGCCCTGCTGGTCTTCGCCGCCGCAGGGCCGGCCCTGGCGCAGTCTTCCGACCTGGAGAGGCGCTTCGACGCCCAGATCTCGCCGCCGGAGATGAGCGCCTGGATGAAGGACCTGGCCTCCCAGCCCAACCATGTGGGCTCGGCCCACGACAAGGCCAACGCCGAGGCCCTGCTGGCCAAGTACAAATCCTGGGGCTGGGACGCCAGGATCGAGACCTTCTCGGTGCTCTATCCGACCCCCATCACCGTGGGTCTGGAGCTGATCTCACCCACGCCCTTCAAGGCGACGCTCACCGAGGCGCCGATCCCCGGCGACGAGAGCTCCAGCCGCACCGCCGACCAACTTCCGGCCTATGTGGCCTTCCAGGGGGACGGGGACGTCACCGCGCCGCTGGTCTACGTCAATTACGGCATGCCCGCCGACTACGACACGCTCGAGCGCATGGGCGTGTCGGTGAAGGGCAAGATCGTCATCGCCCGCTATGGCGCCGGCTGGCGGGGGCTGAAGCCCAAGCTGGCCCAGGACCATGGGGCGGTGGGGACCATCATCTATTCCGACCCCCGCGACGACGGCTACGCCACCGACGACGTCTATCCCAAGGGGGCGGCGCGGCCGGCGGGTGGCTTCCAGCGCGGCTCGGTGGCCCAGATGCCGCTCTATCCTGGCGATCCCCTGACCCCGGGCGTCGGGTCCACCGAGAAGGCCAAGCGGCTGAAGCGCGAAAATGCGCCGTCCCTGCTGAAGATCCCGGTCCTGCCGATCTCCTATGGCGACGCCCAGCACTTCCTGGCGGCCCTCGACGGCAATGTGGTCCCCAGCGCCTGGCGCGGCGGCTTGCCCATCACCTACCACGTGGGCGGGTCCGAGGCGGCCAAGGCCCACATCGTGGTGAAGTCCGACTGGAGCCAGAAGCCGATCTACAACGTGGTGGCCACGATGAAGGGCTCCACCTGGCCCGATCAGTGGGTCCTGCGCGGCAACCACCACGACGGCTGGGTGTTCGGCGCCTCCGACCCCCTAAGCGGCAATGTCGCCATGCTGGCCGAGGCCAAGGCCATCGGCGGCCTGGCAGCCCAGGGCTGGCGGCCCAAGCGGACGCTCGTCTATCTCAGCTGGGACGCCGAGGAGCCGCTGCTGCTGGGCTCCACCGAATGGGTCGAGACCCATGCCGACGAGTTGAAGGCCAAGGGCCTCATCTACATCAACAGCGACAGCAATGGCCGAGGCTTCCTGGACGTCGGCGGCAGCCATGCGTTCGAGCACCTGGTGACCCAGGTGGCCGACGACGTCACCGACCCGCAGACGGGCGTCAGCGTCGCCAAGCGGCTGCGGGCCGCCCTGCAGGTTGGCGCGAGCCAGACCGGCGCCAGCGAGGCCCTGAAGGCCCAGGCCAAGGTGGCCGCCGATCCGTCCAGGGACCTGGCCATCGACGCCCTGGGGTCCGGCTCGGACTATTCGGCCTTCCTGCAGCATGTGGGCCTGGCCTCGTTGAACATCGGCTATGGCGGGGAGGGCTCCAGCGGCGGGGTCTATCACTCGGCCTACGACACCTGGGAGCATCACAGCCGCTTCGTCGATCCGGGCTTCGCCTATGCCGGAGCGCTCGCCAAGACCGGCGGCCGCCTGGTCCTGCGCCTGGCCGACGCCGACCTGCCGCTGCAGCGCTATTCCAACTTCGCCGACACGGTGGCGACCTATCTCGACCAGGTGAAGAAGCTGGCCGACAGCAAGCGGGAGACGGCGGACACCCAGGCGAAACTCATGGCCGCCGGCGCCTACAAGCTGGCCGACGATCCCAAGGAGACCCGCGGCGATCCCACCCCGCTGAAGGCCGTGCCCCACTTCAACTTCGCGCCCCTGGAGGACGCGGTGGACCACCTGAAGCGCAGCGCCAAGGCCTATGACACGGCGCTCGCCGCCAAGGGCGGCGCCCTGTCGCCGGACGCCAAGGCGAAGCTGTCGCGGCTGACCCAGGGGATCGAGCAGACCCTGACCCCCGAGGTCGGCTTGCCCGGACGGCCCTGGTACAAGAACCTGGTCTATGCGCCAGGCACCTTCACCGGCTACGGCGCCAAGACCCTGCCGGGCGTCCGCGAGGCCATCGAGGAGGAACGCTGGGCCGACGCCGACCAGTATTCGGCGCTCACCGCCCAGGCGCTGCAGGCCTATGCCGGTGAGCTCGACAAGGCGGTGAAGCTCATCAACGGCGGGTGACCGGAGCAGGGTGCGGCTGCTAGACAGCGACCATGGCCTGGACCAAGACCTATGACGAAGCCGAGCCGCAGCGGGTCAACCGCTGGCTGGCCCAGAGCGGGGTGTGCTCCCGGCGCGAGGCCGAGGGGCTGATCGCCCAGGGCCTGGTGAGCATCGACGGCGAGACGGTGGAGGACGCCGGGCGCAAGATCGAGCCGGGCCAGACCCTGGTGCTGTCCGACGGGGCCCAGGCCAAGCTGGACTCCACCCTGACGGTGGTGATCCACAAGCCAGTGGGGATCGTCTCGGCCCATCCGGAGCCCGGCCAGATTCCGGCGGTGCGCATGCTGACCGCCGGCGCCCTCTACGGCGAGAGCCCGACCATTCCCGGCCCGGAGAACCGGCTCGCCCCGGTCGGGCGTCTGGACATGGATAGCCGCGGCCTGCTGATCCTTTCGGAGGACGGGGTGGTGGCCAAGGCGGTCATCGGACCGGAGTCGGACCTGGAGAAGGAATACCGGGTCAAGGTGACAGGGCAGATCACCGACAAGAAGCTGGCCATGCTGCGCCACGGCCTGCAGCTGGACCGGCGGCAGCTGCGGCACGCCAAGGTCACCCTGATAGGCGACCAACTGCTGCGCTTCGTCCTGAAGGAGGGGCGCAACCGCCAGATCCGGCGGATGTGCGACCTCGTGGACCTGCACGTGGTCGACCTGCTGCGCGTGCGGATCGGCTCGCTGAAGCTGGGGGATCTGCCCGAGGGCCGCTGGCGGGTGATCACCCCGCAGGAGCGGGCCGAGCTGATCAATCCGCCGGCGCACCCGGAGCGG
>JAZKBZ010000063.1:0-19547 GCA_040388315.1 Pseudomonadota bacterium
CTCCACCCGGATGGAGCCGCCGCTGGCGACGGCGTCGCGGGCGTTGACCACCAGGTTCATCACCGCGGCCTCGAATTGGCCGGTGTCGATCATCGCCACGGCGCCGGCCGCGGCGGGGGTCACGGTCAGGCTCACCGCCTCGCCCACAGCCCGCCGCAGCAGGGGCTCGGCGCCTGCCAGCAGGTCGTCGACTCGCACCGCCTCGGGCTTCAGGGCCTGGCGGCGCGAGAAGACCAGCAGTTGGCCGGTCAGGCGCTCGCCTCGCCGCGCCGCACCCAGGGCCGCCTCGATCATCCGGTCGCGACGGTGAGGGTCGTCCGGATGGCGCTGGATGAGGTCCAGCGCCCCGATGATCACCGTCAGCAGGTTGTTGAAGTCGTGCGCCACCCCGCCGGTGAGCTGGCCCACGGCCTCTAGCTTCTGGGCGTGGCGCAGGGCGGCCTCGGCCTCGTCGCGTTCGGCCAGCGCCGCCTGCACACGTTCCGCCAGCAGGTCGTTGATATGCTTGAGGCCCTCCTCGGCCTGCTTGGCGTCGGTGACGTCGTAGGCGACCCCGATATAGCCGTCTCTCTCGCCCCGCGCGTCGATGCGAGGCTGAGAGACGGCGCGGAGCCAACGCCACTCGCCATCGGCCCGGCGGTAGCGCGCGTCCACCGAGAACTGCCGGTCCGTGATGGTTCCCGCGGCGCTCTCGCGGTTGAGCCGCTCCAGGTCGTCGGGGTGGATCCGCTCGAAGAGCTTCCCCGCGATGGCGGTCTCGTAGTCGACGCCGAGGAAGTCCAGATAGGTCTGATTGACGAACTCGCGCCGGTTGCCCCGCCCGGAGATCCACATCAGCACCGGCGCGCTGTCGGCCAGGGTCCGGAACCGGGCCTCGCTCTGCCGGATCAGTTCGTCGGCCCGCCGTCGTTCGGTGATGTCGATATTGACCCCGACAGCGCGCGAGACCGAGCCCTTGGCGTCGCGCAGCATCTCCCCGCGCGACAACTGCCAATGAAGCGAGCCGTCGGGCCAGGTGACCCGGTACTCCATCGGGTCCATGCGGCCGATCTGGGCTGCGTTGACAAACGCCAGGCGGACCCGCTCGCGGTCCTCGGCATGCACCGCGTCCAGCATGGCGCGCAAATTGGTCTCGCGGATCGGGGCGCCGGCCTGATGGTAGGAAGGCGACCAGACTCCCTCTCCGGTGGTGAGATCGATGTCCCACAGGCCGATGCTTCCGGCCTCCTGGGCAAGCTGCAGGCGCGCCTCGCTGAGATCCAGCGCGCTGTGGGCGGTCTCCAGGCCAAGCAGGCTCTGGCGCAGGGCGCCGGCCACGATCACGGTCGCCGCTCCGGAGAGGGCGAACAGCACATAATAGCCCAGCTCGGGCAGTCCCGGAGGGAGGGTGTGCCGATTGAGGAGGCCCAGCCCCATCGACACGGCCAGGGCCGCCCAGCCCCAGCGAAGGCCGCCATAGAGGCAGGCGACGACATAGGCCGGGAAATAGGTCGCCCAAAGACCAAGCGAATTGTCCCAGCCGAGCAGGAAGGAGGGCGCAAGAATGGCCGCCACCAAGGCGGTGCTGGTCACCGTGAGGGCTTCCAAGACCGAAGGCGTGCGCTTCGGGATCAGTCGAAGCGGCCAATCGACTGGGATCTTCGCCAAGAAATCGCTCCCCCCGGCCCCGTTTGTCGTATGTCGAAAACCATGGGACCGCTGGCGGGGCCGCGCAACTGGGGATATCTCCCCCGGCAGCCTTTCCCGGTTTCGCCCGTTGGCCGTCGAATCTCCACCGCCTTCCCTGCTAGACTGACCGGCCCGAACACCGAAAAGTGCCTAAGCTGAGCCTTCGTTTCCCCCCCGACCGCCGCGCCGGCCTTGTCGGCCTTCTGGGCGCCGCAGCCCTGCTGGCGGGGTGCGCCACCACCTATTACGTGCCGCGCGGCGACGGCCGGCTGAAGGGCGTGGCCACGGTCGCCGAGGGCCTGTCCGACCAGGGGCTCAGGCGTCTGAGCGCCGACATGGACCCGGCCATGCTGGCGCTCGCGCGCCGCCACGATCCGGTGCGCCAGCCCGATCTCTGGGGCCGGCCGGTCGGCTGGGGGAGCCTGGATCTTCGCACCCCGCCCGACCTCGGCTTCGGCGCGGCGGTGGACCAGGCGGCCGAGGAGATCAATGCGCTGCGGCCCTTCTCCACCCTGCCAATCCGGCCCATGAAGCCCTTCAAGCTCGCGGCGGACAGCCAGGACGGCAATCGGGCCCTGAAGTGCCTGGCCCAGGCGGTCTATTACGAATCCGCCCGCGAGCCGCAGCTGGGCCAGGAGGCCGTGGCCCAGGTGGTGCTGAACCGCCTGCGCCACCCCGCCTATCCCAAGAGTGTCTGCGGGGTGGTCTATCAGGGGGCGGCGCGGGCCACCGGCTGCCAGTTCACCTTCACCTGCGACGGCGCCCTGGCCCATGCCCCGGAGCCCGCCCTGTGGACCCGGGCCCTGGACGTCGCCCAGCACGCCCTCAACGGCTACGTGGTCAAGGGCGTGGGCTCGGCCACCCACTATCACGCCGTCTATGTCGCCCCCTACTGGGCGCCGACCCTGGTGAAGATGAAGCAGATTGGGGCCCACATCTTCTATCGCTGGACCGGCCCCTGGGGCGAGCCGCCGGCCTTCACCGGCCGCTACGCCGGGGGCGAGGCCTATCTGTCGCCGGCCATCCTCGGCGGGCTGGACGCGCGCACCCAGGGCCTGTTCGATCCGGAGGGCCAGGGCGTGCCGGCCGGCCGCACGGTCACCCTTTCCGTCGCCGGCGAGGTGCGCACTTATAACGTCGTCGATCCCCTGGCGGTGGGGGGCGAGCGCACCCGCGTGCTGGGAACCCTGTTCGCCCCGCGCCGCAAGCCGACCCCGGAAGAGATCAAGAAGATCAACGAGTCCCTGGCCGCCATGGAGGCGCCGGTCGCCACGCCGCCTGCGCCGCTGGCTGTCCCGGCGCCCGACTAAATTCTTTCCTCCCCCGGTGCGCAGGGGAGGAAGGAGCGGAGGCCTCAGCCGAAGGCGTCGGGATAGGCCACCATCACGGGCTCGGCCAGGGCGCCGGGTTCGATCTCCAGGGCCATGAAGGCCGGGTTGCCGGAGTAGGGGGCCTTCACCGTCCTGGCCGCCTCCGGAGTGAAGCCGAATTTCGGATAATAGGCCGGGTGACCCAGGACGATGACGGCGTGGGCGCCGAACTCGCGGGCCGTCTCGAGGGAGGCCTTCACGAGCTGTGAGCCTATCCCGTCCTTCTGCCGGTCGGGTCGCACCGCCATGGGGGCCAGCGCCGCATAGAGGTTCACGCTGTCGGCCCACAGCCGGCTGTAGAGGATGTGGCCCACCACCGTCCCGTCCTCCTCGGCCACCAGCTCGAAGACCTTGTCGCCGTCGGCCCGCAGGCGCTCGATCAGCTCGGCCTCGTCGGGCTGCCCGAAGGCGGCGACATTGACCTGGCGGATGGCGGCGTGGTCGGCGGCGGTGGCGTGACGGATCATGCCGCCAGCTTACCCCTTCAGGCCTTGAGGGGAAGGCGCAGCTCGGTCAGCAGGTCGGTCAGGACGATTTCGTCGAGGTCCGCCCCGTCCTCGTTCTCGATCTCCAGGGCGACATCGAGTTGCAGGGCGTCGGAGCGGCGGTGCATCTCGGCGACCATCGCCGGCGAGACGGCCACATGCGCCGCCTGGTCCCGGGACTGTATCCGGCGCAGGCAGGTCGGCTGGCTGGCCCTGACCCGCACGAAGACGGGACGGAAGTGCGTCTTCAGCTCGGTCAGGAAGTCCCCTGTCGCCTCCGACGCGCCGGTGGTCTCGATCACCAGGACAGGGTGCGCCTCCGACAGGCGCTCCAGTTCCGCAACCGTGCTGGCGAAGACGCGGCGGGCATAGGCCTCGTCGATGATCCCGCCCACCTCGGCCAGGACGCGCTTGGAGATCGCCTCGACGTCGACGAACAGCGCGCCGAGGTCGGCCTGCAGTCGCCGCCCGATCGTGCTCTTGCCGGCTCCCTTGGGGCCCACCAGCACGATGACGGTCGTTCTCGCGTCCGACGCGTTCCGAGGTTCGCGGGTCATCTAGTCCCCCTTCACCCACGACACGTCGGCGCCCAGGGCGTTGAGGTTCTCCACGAACTTCGGGTGGGCGCGCTGGATGGGGGCGGCGTTGAGGATGGTGCTCTCGCCCTCGATGCTGGCGGCCAGCATGAAGAGCGCGATGGCGACCCGGATGATGTAGGGGCTCTCGACCTCCGCGGGCACCAGGGGCTTGCCGCCGAAGGTGATCAGGCGGTGGGGGTCGCACAGCAGGGAGTGGGCGCCGAACTTGCCCAGTTCCGAGGACCAGCCCAGCGCGCCCTCATAGACCTTGTTCCAGAACATGCACTGGCCCTCGGCCCGTACGCCGAGCGCCACGAAGATCGGCAGCAGGTCGGCCGGCACATAGGGCCAGGGCGCGGCCTCCACCTTCTGCAGGATGTTGGAGGTGAAGGGCTGGCGCACCCGCATGGTCCCGTCGACCTTGGCGCGGCTCCAGCCGTCCTTGTGGGTGATCTCGACGCCGAACTTGGCGAAGGTGCGGTCCAGCAGGGGGAACTGGTCCACCGAGCCGTTCTTCACCGCGATGTCGCCGCCGGTCATGGCGCCCATGGCCAGGAAGGTCGCCACCTCGTGGAAGTCGTCGGCGAAGGTGAACTCCGCCCCCGACAGGCTCGAGACGCCCTCGACGACGATCCGTGAGCCGCCGACCCCCTCGAGCCGGGCCCCCATCTTCTCCAGGAACCCGCAGAACTCCTGAACGTGCGGCTCGCAGGCGGCGTTGGTGAGCTGGGACCGTCCCTTGGCGGTGGCCGCGCAGAGGATGAAGTTCTCGGTGGTGGTGACCGAGGCGTAGTCCAGCCAGTGGTCGGTGGTGGCGAAACCCTTCGGCGTCTTGATGAAGATGGCCTCGGGCTTGCGGTCGATCTGCGCCCCGAAGCTTTCGAAGACCTCGATGTGCGGGTCGATCTCGCGGACCCCCAGGGTGCAGCCGGTGACGTCCTCCTCGATGCTGGCCGCGCCGAACCGGTAGAGGAGGGCCGGGATCAGCATCAGGGTCGAGCGCATGCCCAGCGGCAGGTGCGCTTCCTTGGGGTTCAGCCCCTCGCCGTGCCGCAGCTTCAGGGTGCCGGTGGCGTAGTCCATGTCTACGGAAGAGCCTAGTTTCCCGAAGAATTCCAGGATCTTGCGGACATCTGTTATGTCTGGAACCCGGTGCAGCACGATGGGCTGGTCGGTCAGCAGGGTGGCGCACAGGACCGGCAGCACCGCGTTCTTGTTGGCCGAGGGCGTGATGGTTCCGCGCAGGGCGCGTCCGCCTCTCACGATCAGGTTGGTCATCGCGCGCGGTCTCGTCTGCTCGGGGCGGAAATGGTGATCTGAACTACATCAGCCGGCGGGGGAAATCACCACACCCCGATGCGTTCGGCCTCGTGGTGGCTGATCGGGTGATTGTCCCGGGCGTGGTCCTCTTCGGCCAGTAGCCGCACCGCCTCCAGGGCCGCCATGCAGCCCATGCCGGCGGCCGTGACCGCCTGGCGATAGACGTCGTCGGTGACGTCGCCAGCGGCGTAGACTCCCTTGATGGCGGTGGCGGCCGAGCCGGGCTTCACCTTCAGATAGCCGGCCGCGTCCATCTCCAGCTGGCCCTTGAACAGCTCGGAGGCCGGGGCGTGGCCGATGGCCACGAACACCCCGTCGCAGGCGACCTCGCGGGTCTCGCCGGTCTTGACGTTCTTCAGCCGCACGCCGGTGACCCCCATGGGGTCGGTGTCCCCGGTGACCTCATCGACGGAGGAGTCCCAGATCACCTCGATCTTGGGATGGGCGAACAGGCGCTCCTGCAGGATCTTCTCGGCGCGGAACTCGTCCTTGCGGTGGACGATGGTGACCTTGGCCGCGAAGTTGGTGAGGAACAGGGCCTCCTCGACCGCGGTGTTGCCGCCCCCCACCACCACCACGTTCTTGCCGCGGTAGAAGAAGCCGTCGCAGGTGGCGCAGGCCGAGACGCCGAAGCCCTGGAATCTCTGCTCGCTGTCCAGGCCCAGCCACTTGGCCTGGGCGCCGGTGGCGATGATCAGGGTCTCGGCCAACCAGGTCTCGCCAGAGTCGGTGGTCAGGCGGAAGGGCCGGTGGGACAGGTCGGCGCTGACCACGATGTCGTTGATGATCTCGGTCCCGACATGCTCGGCTTGCGCCTGCATCTGCTCCATCAGCCAGGGCCCCTGGATGGCCTCGGCGAAGCCGGGATAGTTCTCCACCTCGGTGGTGATGGTCAGCTGCCCGCCGGGCTGGATGCCCTGGATCAGCACCGGCTTGAGCAGGGCGCGCGCGGCGTAGACGGCTGCGGTGTAGCCGGCGGGGCCGGAACCCACGATCAGGCAGCGGACGGAGCGGGGGGCTTTGGTCTCGGACATGGGGCCTATGTAGGAGAGATTCCGCCGTTGCGCACCCTGGGGGCGGCCAGTTCCTGCGAGTCTGCGTCGAAGACCAGGCCTTCGCCATACCCCGGTCAAGACTTCCGTCGCGGCCGTAACGGTGAACCGATCGCGACCTCTCAGAAACATCGTCGCAACATGACGCAGCGACATCTTGGTCAAAACGCTGGCGGCCGTGAGGCTGCGGCGCAGAAGAAGACTTGGCCCGACCGCGAGGTTGGGGGCCAATGGGATGAGGCGCGAGAAGGAGTTTCCATGAGTGACGTCCCCGCCAAGCGGCCGGCCCTGACCCTGCCGATCAAGCTCGCCTACGGTTTTGGCACGGTGGCGTTCGGGGTGAAGACCCAGCTCATGGGTCTGCTGCTACTCTACTACAACCAGATCGTCGGCCTGCCGCCGCACTGGGTCAGCATCGGCTTGGCGGTGACCATATTCTTCGACGCCCTCTGGGACCCCTTCATCGGCCAGATCTCCGACAACTGGCGCTCCCGGTGGGGGCGTCGTCATCCCTTCATGTATTTCGCCGCCCTGCCGGCCGCCTTCACCCTGGTGGCGCTGTTCAACCCGCCCCAGGGCTGGTCCGACGCGGCGGTCACCGCCTACATGATCATCATGGTCATCGCCGCCAAGGCGACCATCAGCCTCTATGAGGTGCCCGCCACCGCGCTCACGCCCGAACTGGCGCCGGCCTATCACGACCGCACCCAGCTGCTGACCTTCCGCTACTTCTTCGCCATCTTCGCCAGCAGCGCCGCGGCGGTCATGGGCTGGCTGGTCTTCCTCAAGGACACGGTGGGGCCGAACGGCGAGAAGGTCCGCGGCCAGCTCAATCCGGAAGGTTACGGCCCCTACGCCCTGGTGGTGGGCGGGCTGATGATCTTCTCGATCCTGGTGGCCTGCCTGGCGACCCAGAGGTTCATTCCGTTCCTGCACAAGCCGGTGGAACGGCGGATCCGCGTCCTGGACGTGATCAAGGAGATGGCGGTGACCATGTCCAACCGCAACTTCCTGGTGGTCTCCCTCTCGGCCCTGTTCGTCGGCGTCGGCGCGGGCCTCAGCAACGGCCTGAACATCTACTTCCAGACCTACCTTTGGGGCATGGGCTCGGGGAATCTGGCCTTTATCGTCGGCGGGACCATGCTGGGCAGCCTGCTGGCCCTGGTCTTCGCGCCTCTGGTCTCCCGCTGGTACGGCAAGAAGCGAGCCTGCGCGATCCTGATGGGCCTGGCCCTGGCGACGACCCTGACCCCCATCAGCTTGCGCCTGCTGGGGATCATTCCACACTCGTGGAACGGCACCAGCGGATTGACTGCAATCCTGCTCCTGGATCGGACATTCTACGGCGCCTTCGCCACCGCCGCCGCCATCCTCACCGCCTCGATGATCGCCGATGTCGTGGAAGAGTCCCAACTCGCCACCGGCCGCCGCTCGGAGGGCCTGCTGCTTTCGGCCGACAACGTCCTGCAGAAGGTGGCCGGGTCGGTGGCCAGCATCATCCCCGGCTTCCTACTGCTCTGGGTCGGCATGCCCGAGAAAGCCCGCCCCGAGGCCCTGGACCCGGCCATCATGACCAACCTGGCCCTGCTCTACCTGCCGGCCACCGCCCTCTTCGCCCTCATGGCCATAGGCGCCATCATGTTCTACCGCCTGGACCGCGCCGGCCACGAGGCCAACCTCGCCAAGCTGGAGGAGGTCGCGGCCCTGGGGGCGCTGGTGGTGGAGACGGAGGGCGGCGTCGATCCCTCCGACGCCGTGCCCGTGGGACCCCGGCTCGTCTAGGGCGGGCCTTGGTTAACGCCTGCTTCAGCGCGCGTGGCTAGGATCGATGTCCAATCTCAATCGGTCGCCCATGCCTTCTGCTCCGTACATCGAAATCGCCGGCCGCAGGATCGGCGCGGGCTATTCGCCCTATGTCATCTGCGAGCTGTCGGGGAACCACAACGGCAGCCTGGAGCGGGCGCTCACCATGATCGACGCCGCCGCCGCCACCGGCTGCGACGCCATCAAGATCCAGACCTACACCGCCGACACCATCACCATGGATGTCGACCGGCCGGAGTTCAAAATCCACGGCGGGCTGTGGGACGGGCGCAGCCTCTACGAGCTCTACCAGGAGGCCCAGACGCCCTATGAATGGCACGCCGCCCTGTTCGCCCGGGCGGCCGAGCGGGGGGTGCCCCTCTTCTCCAGCCCCTTCGACGAGACCGCGGTGGACCTGCTGGACAGCCTCGGCGCCCCGGCCTTCAAGATCGCCTCCTTCGAAGCCGTCGACCTGCCGCTGATCGCCTATGCGGCCGCCAAGGGCAAACCGCTGATCATCTCCACCGGCATGGCCAACCTGGCCGAGATGGCCGCCGCCCGCGACACCGCGCTCGCCGCCGGCGCTCCGGGCGTGGTGCTGCTGCACTGCGTCTCCAGCTACCCGGCCGCCCTAGAGGACGCCAATGTCCGCACCGTGGCCGACATGGCCACGCGCTTCGACTGCCCCATCGGCCTGTCGGACCATACCCACGGCGCGGCGGCCTCCATCGCCGCCATCGCGCTCGGCGCCTGCGTGATCGAGAAGCATTTCACCCTGGCCCGCTCTGACGGCGGGCCGGACGCCGCCTTCAGCCTGGAGCCCGCCGAATTCACCGGCCTGGTGCGCGACTGCAAGGACGCCTGGACGGCGCTGGGCGTCGCGCACTACGACCTGCTGGGCTCGGAAAAGGCCAATCGCCAGTTCCGCCGCTCCCTCTATGTCAGCGCCGACGTGAAGGCCGGAGACGTCCTGAGCCGAGCCAATGTCCGCTCGATCCGGCCCGGAAACGGCCTGCCGCCGGCCGAACTTGAGAAGGTGTTAGGCAAGCCCGCCGCCCGCGACCTCAAGCGGGGCGAGCCCCTGGCCTGGGACATGGTGGGTTAGGCGGCCACCGCCTCGGCCGGCTGGATCGCCGCCGCCAGCGAGGCCGAGATCTCCGCCAGCGACGCCGACGGATCCTGGGCTTCCCAGGCCCCGGCCACGAAGCTGGCCCCCTGGCTGCGGGCCAGGGCGCCGTGCAGGATCGACAGCTTGCGCGCCGCGTCCACCGAGTGCTGGCCCCAGCGCGGCTCGATCTGGATCGACAAGGTCTCCTCCAGGTGCAGCGAGGCGCCGCCGAAGCCCGCCATCAGCCGGTGGATCTCGCGGCGCAGGTCGCTGTCGGACACCTCGGCCACGCACTCGGCGCTCAGCAGGCCCTGGCCCCGGCACTCGTAGAGGTGGAGGCGGAACACCGCGCCCTCGGCGGTGAAGTTGCGCACGTGGAAGGGCCGGGGCCCGGCGTAACGGGCCTTGAAGATATAGCTCACCAGGCTCTTGGCCAGGCGCTTTGGCGGCTCAAGGTCCAGCGGGGCGAACAGCGGCGTCGGATCGGCGGCCCAGACCACCACCTCTCCCGCCTCCCGGGCGGCGAAGGCCCGTTGCGGTGAGACCATCGAGGCGGTGTGGATCGTCACCCCCAGCCGCTCCAGGGCCGCGCGGCAGCGCAGGAAGAAGGTCTGGAAACCCTCGGCCGGCAGGCTGGCGGTCAGGTTCTGCAGCCGGCCCCACAGGGCGCGGGGAATGCCGTAGAGGCTGTCATAGACGGGGTCGGAGCGCTTGGCCCGCGCCAGGTCGCAGGTCTCGATCTGCGTGGCGTGGACCCGCTTGATCCCCAGGGGGATGGCCGCTTCGGCCGAGACCTCGTCGAGCCAGGCGCCCAGGGCCCACTGGCAATAGCGAGTCAGTTGCTGTCCGATATCATGGGGATAGGCGCGAATCCTGTCGGCCAGGCTGTCGCCGGTGACCGGCCCGAGGTCCAGCTTGCGGGTGCGCAGGGCCGGGCCTTCGAAGTCGTGGGTGAAGACCAGGTCGCCGCCGGGGGCCGGACTGACCGAGCCGAAGCGGTTCTCGAAATCCTCGAAGGTCAGGCCGTTGGACTCCAGCAAGGCGCGGGCCGGATCGCCGGCCTGGCCGAAATAGAGGCGCTCAGGGCGCAGCTCCAGGCCATGGTCGCGGCGCGGCCAGGCGCTCCCGCCCAGTTGGTCGAAACGCTCGTGGAGCTCGATGCGGCGGCAGCCGAGGCGATGGGCCTCGAAGGCGGCCAGTATGCCGGTGAGCCCGCCGCCGATGATGCGGACGCTCGGAGCCTCGGAACTCCGGATCAAGCCAAGCTGTCCCATACCGCCTTACCGGAGCGCGTTCGGCGCCCTCCCCACGTTTCCGTGACCGTGCGCCCCGGGGTGCGAAAAGAGCGTTAAGGCCGCAACCCCTCAGGGTGGGGCAGGCTGTCGCGGCTGGCGATGACCTGCAGGAAGGCCTCCGCCGCCCGGCCGGCCCCCAGGCCGTCGCAGATCGCGGCGCTGGCGGCGCTGAGCCGGGCGCGCAAGGGCCCGTCGGTCATCAGCCTGACGATGGCCCGGTCGATCCGGGCGTCCAGGTTGTCGGCGTTGACGTCGATCACCAGGGCGGCCTCCCGCTCGGCCAGGGCCGCGGCGGCGCCCTGCTGGTTGGGGGCCAGGACCAAGATAGCCGAGGGCAGGCCCAGGACGCAGCGCTCCCAGATGCTGGAGCCCGCCGCGCCGATGGCGAAGTCGGCCTCCAGGATCAACTGGGCCATCTCCTGGGTGTCCACGTGGATGGTCATGCGCGGGTCACGGCTGGCGATCTTGAGCAGTCCCGGCAGGCTTGGCGCGCCGGCGCCCAGCACCACGTCCAGGGTCACGCCGTTCAGCCGCTGCCGCAGGCGCTCCACCACCCGGCCTGTGATCCCGCCGACATCGGTCAAGCCCAGGGCCACCAGCACCCGGCGCACCTCGCCGCCCCGGCGCGACAGGGCGGCGCTGCGCAGGTGAGAGAATTCCGGCCGGACTGGCGCGAACTCGGGGCCCAACAACAGCCGCGTCTTGTCGTCGGTCAGCAGGGCGTAGTCGCTGGCCTGGCGGCCCGGGCCGGAGTCCAGGACCACATTGGCCGCCAGCGGCCGGTCCGCCAGGTCGTCGATCACCAGGGTGGAGCGGCCCTTGGCCAGGGCCTCGTGGTGGCTGCGCGACAGGCCGTAGTGGTCGAAGACCGCCGCATCGAAGCGCACACCGGTCAGGGCGTCGGCGATGTCGTCCGGCTCCAGGGAGGTGGCCTCTTCGCGGGGGATCTCCGGGCCGAAGACCTCCAGCAGGGCCGCCACCGCCGGGGTGCAGACAAAGGCGCAGTCGGCGCCCCGCTCCGCCAGGGCCCGGGCCAGGGTGATGCAGCGCATGACGTGGCCGCCGCCGACCTCGGGGCCGGCGTTGGCGACGAACAGGATGCGGGGGCGGGCGGGAATCATCTGCGGCCCATGGAAGGCCGAAAGCGGGGCGGAGGAAAGGCGGCTCTAGCGCGCAGGCCTTAGCCGAGGGTCGCGGCCTCGATGGCGGCGTCCAGGGCGTCGCGGAAGATCACGAAGAACAGCTCCGGATCGCCGGGATCCAGGTTCTCCACCATGCCCGAGACCCGGTAGCCGCGGGCTACCAGCAGGGTGCGCATCACCTCGTTGGACTCGTTGCAGGAGACGAACATGCGGTCGCCCTCGAAGTTGGCCTCGATATTGGCCATCAGGGCGCCGGCCACGCCCCGGCGCAGGAAGCGCTCGCCGGTGTAGATGCGCTCCAGAAAGGGGTGGCCAAAGAACTCCGCCATGATGGCGTACCCGGCCACCTCGTCGTCCAGCACCAGCACCCGGACATCCATGCCCCGGTCGCCCGCCACGGCGCGGCTGACATAGTCGTGACGGCGCTCCTCACGGCGAGCCACCGGGTCCAGGGCCAGGATGGCGGCCAGGTCGGCCGGCGTCGCGGGGCGGATCTCGACGCTCATGCCGAAGTTCGTTCGTCATAGCGGCGCAGCACCTCGGCGGCGGCGCGGTCGGTCTCGGCGAGGGGCGGGTATTTCCACTTGTGGAAGGCGCCGCCGAAGGGCCGGGCGGCGCCCAGGCGCTCCAGGTCCTCGTGGAACAGGCGGAACTTCAGGCTCTCCCCCTCCATCTTGACGATGAAGACCGGCTTGCCGGTGGAGGCCGCGTCGGTGGCCATGTTGGTGGAATCCTCGGTCACCAGGATGTAGTCGGCGGCCGCCAGGAAGGCGAAGTAGGGGTTCTCCCCCTCGCCGTCCCAGATGATCCCCGGCATGTGCTTCAGCCGCGCGGTCAGCAGGGCGCGGGCGGCGTCGGGGGTGCGGCGGGAGAAGGTGACCATGACCGAGCCGCCTTCCTGGGCCAGCGGCAGCTCGATCTCGTGGGCGATGGCCGCGGCGCGCTCCACCGACAGGTTGTGGGCCTTGGACTTGCCGCCGATCACCACCGCCACCCGAGGATGGGGCAGGGGCGCGATCAGTTTCTTGAACCGCGCCAGCTCGGCCTTCAGGCGCTTGGCGTTGATCCCGTTGGGGGAGCCGGTGATGGGAAAGACGTTCTCGCCCTGGAGCCGGTCGTGCTTGGGCGGGATCACCAGGTCGAACAGGCTGGTGGGCATCCGCGGGTCCTGGGTCTGGACCACGAAGGTGGCGTTCTTCGACCAGGCCTTGATGCGGATGGAGAGGGGCAGGGTGGCGCGGCCGGCGGCCAGCCAGATGTCGGGCCATGGCGGAGCGATCCCGCTCTCGGGCTTGAGGGCCCGCAGCGGGAAGGGGTTCAGCCACCAGGGGAGGCGGCCGATGCGGCCCTTCCAGGCGACGCGCTTGACCAATACCTCGGCCTTGCGCTTGGCCGCGATGGCGCTAGCTAGGCCGACGACCTGACTTTCCATCCCGGCGCGCCCGTCGGAGACGGCCCAGATGACGAGGGGCGGCGTGTCGGGGGATTTCGCCAAGCGCAGGTTCCGTGTGTTCAGGCGCGAGTCGGGAAGCTGGCTCTCGCCAGCTTCACCATAACGACCTTTATGTCTCAGCTAAGACCTAGCTAGACCCACTCGACCTTGAGAATCTCGTAGGCCTTGGTGCCGCCGGGGGTGTTGACCTCGACGACATCGCCCATCTCCTTGCCGATCATCGCGCGCGCGATCGGAGAGGCGATGGAGATCTTGCCCGACTTCACGTCGGCTTCGTGCTCGCCAACGATCTGGTAGCGAGCCGAGTCCTCGGTGTCCTCGTCGACGACGGAGACCGTGGCGCCGAACTTTACCTGAGTGCCGGAAAGTTTGGACACGTCGATGACCTGTGCGCGGGCCATCCGATCTTCAATGTCGGCGATTTGGCCTTCAATCCAGCCTTGGCGCTCCTTCGCAGCGTGGTATTCGGCGTTTTCCGAGAGGTCGCCATGCTGGCGAGCTTCCGAGATGGCCGCGATCACTGCTGGTCGCTCCAGGGTTTTCAAACGCTTTAGGTCTTCGTCGAGGGCTTGATAGCCCTCGACGGTCATCGGGACTTTTTCCATGGCAGATAGGTGACTCGGGTTCGCCCTTGGGTTTGTGTTCCGGCCGCGGGCGCAGGCGACCGGGGGGATAGAGGATAGAAGCCAGGGTGTGAAAACTCAAGGGGTGCAATGCAGCATAATCCCCGCGGATGGATTTGCGTCGCAAAACCGGGGCGGAAGGTCCGGGCGCCGGGGCGCAATCGGCGGCGCGCGGTGGCGCCCGTCGGGCGGGGCGCCTAGATTGCCGCTGCAACGAAAGACGAGATCGCATGGCCGCCAAGCGAGGGATCACCCTCTACCACTCGCCCGCCAGCCGGGCCTTCACGGCCTACTGGCTGCTAGAGGAACTCGGCGTCGCCTTCCAGGTCCGGACCGTCGACATCGCCAAGGGCGACCAGAAGAAACCCGAATATCTGAAGCTAAATCCGTCCGGGAAGGTGCCCACCGTCACCGACGGCAAGGTGGTGGTGAGCGAGAACCCCGCCATCTGCCTCTACCTGGCCGACCGTTACGGCTACGGGACCCTGGCGCCGAAGATCGACGAGGTGGAGCGCGGCGCCTATCTGAAATGGATGGTCTATTCGACGGCGGTGCTGGAGCCGCTGCTGGTGCTGCATGGCAAGCATATCGACCTGCCCGGCCGCGAGACCGGGTTCGGCGACTATGAGGCCGTCGTCCACGTCCTGACCGAGAGCCTGAAGGGGCGCAAATATCTGTTGGGGGACCGGTTCTCGGCCGCCGATGTGATGCTGGGTTCGGTGATCTCCACCTCGCTCTACCGCAAGGAGCTGCCGGAGCATCCGGTGCTGCTGGACTACAACGCCCGCCTGACGCACCGCGAGGCCTACCATCGGGCCGCCGACGCCACCTGGCCGGCCCACCTGTTCCCGCCGATGCGCTGACCGCCGTCAGGCGCTCTCGGAGACGATGGCGCCCTTCAGCTCCTCGGCGTCGGGCGCCTCGTAGACGCCCTCGATGAAGTCGAACATGTCGGGGCTGACCTCGATGGCGAAGGTCTCGCCGCGCACCTCGTTGCGCTCCAGCACGCGCGCGCGGCGGACCTCCGGGTCTGCGGTGACGAAGTGGAACTGGATCGGCAGTTCGCAGGCCTCCGCGATCTCCGCCACCCGGGCCCGGTCGGACCGGCGCATGAGGCCGAGATCGAGGACTACGGAAGTCCCTGCGGCCATGGCGCCGGCGGCCACCGACCAGATCTGGGCCTCGCAGCGCTCGACGCGGCTCATCATCCACTCGAACTCCAGCGGCTCGGGCATGTCGGCGGCGAACAGCCGGGCCATCCATTCGTCGATGGCGAAGCACACCGCCGGCTCCCGACGGGCGAGCTGCTGGGCGTAGGTCGACTTGCCGGCGCCGGAGGGGCCGAAGATCACGTGCAGGGTGGCGGTCATGGGCCGCCGGTTACTTCACCGAGAGGCCGCCGTCGATGACCAATTCGGCGCCGGTGACATAGCGGCTCTCGTCGGAGGCCAGCCACAGGACGCCGTTGGCGATGTCCAGGGGATAGCCTTTCACGCCGAGCGGCACCGCATCCTGACTCATGGCGTCCAGCACGATGGGCCGGGGCGGACGGGCGTTGTCGCCGGGCTCGCCGGTGCCGACGATGGAGTCCCAGATCGGGGTCTCGATGATGCCGGGATGGACGGAATTGACCCGGATGCCGTCCTTGGCGCCCGCGCACTCCATGGCGACAGCCTTGGTGAAGAGGCGCACCCCGCCCTTGGTGGCGCAGTAGCCGGCCAGGATCGCCGAGCCCTTGAGGCCGGCCACCGAGGACATGTTGATGATCGAGCCGCCCTGGCCGCTGAGGCGCATCACCGGGATGGAGTGCTTCACACCCAGGAAGACGCCGTCCAGGTTGATCGCCACCTGGCGCTGGAAATCGCTGAGCGCCATGTCCAGCACCGAGCCGGAAATGCCGATGCCGGCGTTGTTGACCAGGATGTCGAGCCGGCCATGGTCGGCCTTGATGGCGGCCGCCACCTTGATCCAGGCCTCCTCGGAGGTGACGTCGTGATGGTGATACTGGGCCTTGCCGCCCTTGGCGGTGATGGCGGCGGCCAGTTCCGCGCCCTTGTCGTCCTGCAGGTCGGTGATGACGACAATCGCGCCTTCCTCGGCCAGCCGCTCGGCGCAACCGCGCCCGATGCCGCTCGCCCCGCCAGTGATCAGCGCCACCTTGCCTGAAACGCGTCCCGTCATGCTCGTTTCCCCAGACCTGTTGTTCGAACTTGCCTGACGCCTAGCGCAGGGCCGGGGCCTTCGCCAGCATCACCCTGCGTCAGCCGTGCTAGATGCGGCGCGGGAGGCGACCATGAGCATCACGATCCGGCCCTGTGGCCCCGCCGACGCCGCGGCGCTCGCCCTGGTGGGGCAGGCCACATTCCTTGAGACCTATGCCGGGACCCTGCCGGTGGCCGACATCCTGGACCACTGCGCGACGGAGCATGGGGAGGCCTATTACGCCCGCGCCCTGGCCAAGCCTGATCACCGACTGTGGATCGCCGAGATGGAGGAGGGCCGGGCTCCGGTGGGCTACGCCGTGCTCTGTCCGCCGGACCTGCCGAGGTCTGCCCAGGCCGGCGACGTCGAACTGAAGCGGATCTACCTGCTGCACAGGTTCCACGGATCGGGTTTGGGCGGGAGGCTGATGGCGGCGGTGGCGGAGAGCGCCCGGACGGCCGGGTTCCGCCGTATGCTGTTGGGTGTCTATCGTGAGAATGAGCGCGCAATGACCTTCTACGCCCGCCAAGGTTTCGTCGAGGTGGGCGTGCGCAAGTTCAAGGTGGGCGCCAGGGTCTACGACGACCCGGTGCTGGCGCGGACGCTCTGAACGCGTCCCGCGACCACACCAGGCCGCCGGTGGGCTCTAGCGCATCCAGGCGGGCGTCGAGTCGCCGGTGGTCATGACGCCGTAGATCAGCCCGATGGCCAGCACGACGATCGCGGCGACCATCAACACGCCGATCAGCCCCTCGAAACGTTCATAGAGGTGCCGGTTCTTGTGGTGGTGGACGGCGCCTTCGCCGGTCTTGAGATCTTCTGACATGGCGTTTCCCTCGCATTCTGTTGGAGGAACAAGTCCTCACGCCAGACTGCGACAGGCGCCCTCTAGGGCTTAGTCCGGTCAGTCATCAGGGGCCGCCGGAAGCACGCCCTTCGCGCCTGCCGAAGCAAGGCGACAACCGGAGCGTGCTCCCCAAACCGCGTTCGGTCAATTGGTGCGGCTTCTGGTCAAGCTGTTGTGTAGCGGGCGCGGACTGTGAGATGTCGGGGCATGGACATCGACAAGGGCGAGATCGCGCGCAGGGCCGCGGCTGCGGGCCGGTCGGACGGGACGCCGGCGACGCCGCGACGGCGGTTCAATCCGTTCACCGCGCTCGGCCCCGGCCTGATCACCGGGGCGGCGGACGAGGATCCCGGCGGCATCGCCACCCACAGCCAGGCCGGCGCCCAGTTCGGCCTGGGCATGCTGTGGACGGCCTTCCTCACCTATCCGTTCATGGCGGCCTTCCAGTCGGTCTGCGGGCGCATCGGACGGGTGACGGGTCGCGGCCTGGCCGCCAATATCGGCCGCGCCTTTCCGCGCTGGGTGGTGCTGACCGCCGTGGCCCTGCTGCTGCTGGCCAACGTGCTCAACATCGCCGCCGACGTGGCGGCCATGGGCGAGGCCGCCCAGCTGGTGTTCGGCGGCAGCCGGCACATCTTCACCCTGGGGCTGGCCGTGTTCACCCTGCTGCTGCAGGTCTTCGTGCCCTATCACCGCTATGTGGGCTTCCTCAAATGGATGACCCTGACCCTGTTCTCCTATGTTGCGGTGGCGTTTGCGACCCACATCCCCTGGACCGAGGTCGTGGCCCAGACCATCGCCCCGCAGATCCAGCTGGACCTGGCGACGGCCACGGTGGTGGTGGCTGTGTTCGGCACCACCATCAGCCCCTACCTGTTCTTCTGGCAGACGTCGGAGGAGGTGGAGGACGTAAGCCTCCACGCCGACGAGCATCCCCTGACCGAGCACCCCGAGGAGGCGGAGTACGAACTCAAGCGCATCGGCTGGGACACCTATCTCGGCATGGCCTACGCCAATGGCATCGGCTTCTTCGTGATGCTGGCCACCGCCGCCACCCTGCACGCGGCCGGGATCACCCAGATCCAGACGGCGTCCCAGGCGGCGATGGCCTTGCGGCCCCTGGCCGGTGACCTGGCCTTCATGCTGTTCGCCCTGGGCATCATCGCCACCGGGCTGCTGGCGGTGCCGGTGCTGGCCGCCTCGGCGGCCTACGCCCTCTCGGAGGCCATGGGCTGGAAGGCCAGCCTGGAGAGCCGCTTCAGCGAGGCCCACGGCTTCTACGGCGTGATCGGCGTGGCGATCCTGGCCGGGGTGGTGCTCGACTATTCGCCCCTGGACCCGATCCGGGCCCTGTTCTGGAGCGCCGTGATCAATGGGGTGATCGCCGTTCCGCTGATGGCGGTGATCATGCTGGTGGCCACCCGCAAATCGATCATGGGCGCCTTCACCGCCACCCCGGTCCAGCGCGTGGTGGGCTGGGCGGCGGTGGCGATCATGGCGGCGGCGGCCGGGGTGATGTTCGCCCAGATGGCGGGCGGCCTTCCGGGTTAAGCGTAGCTCTGCAGAGGCCGCACCTCGAGGGGCGCCTTGGCCGTCTCGGCGATGGCCTGGGCGGCGGCGAGCGCGCCGGCGGCGGTGGTGAAGTAGGGGGTCTTCATCATCAGGGCCGTGCGGCGGATCTCGAAGCTGTCGGCCACCGACTGCTTGCCCTCGGTGGTGTTGAAGACCAGCTGGACCTCACCGTTCTTCATGGCGTCGACGATGTGGGGACGGCCCTCCAGGACCTTCTTCACGTGCTCGACGGCCAGACCCTGTTCGCCGAGATAGGCCGCGGTGCCGCCGGTGGCCAGCACGCGGAAACCCTGGCCCAGCAGCAGGCGGATCGGCTCGACGATCCAGGGCTTGTCGGCCTCGCGGACCGAAACAAACACGCAGCCGGTCTTGGGCAGGGTGACCCCGCCGCCCAGCTGAGCCTTGGCGAAGGCGCGCGCGAAGGCCGGCGCCAGGTCCTCGCCCTCACGACGCCAATCCAGGCCCATGACCTCGCCGGTGGAGCGCATCTCGGGGCCCAGGATGGTGTCGACCCCGGCGAAGCGGGCGAAGGGGAAGACGGCTTCCTTGACCGCGATGTGATCGTAGGGGGGCTCGCTGGTGTCGAACTCCGACAGCGGCCGGCCGGCCATCACCTTGGCGGCGATGGCCGCCAGCGGCTTGCCGATGGTCTTGGCCACGAAGGGCACGGTGCGGCTGGCGCGCGGGTTCACTTCCAGGACGAAGATCCGCGGGTTCTCCGAGTGCGGCTCCTCGATGGCGAACTGGACGTTCATCAGGCCCTTCACGTTCAGCGCCAGGGCCATGCGCACCGTCTGGGCCTTCAGCTCGGCGATGGTCTCCGGCTTTAGCGAGAAGGGGGGCAGGGAGCAGGCCGAGTCGCCCGAGTGAACCCCGGCCTCCTCGATGTGCTCCATGACCCCGGCGACGAAGACGTCCTTGCCGTCGCAGATGGCGTCGACGTCCACCTCGGTGGCGCGGCTGAGGTACTGGTCGATCAGGACCGGGCTGTCGCCGCTGACCTGCACGGCGGTGCGGATGTAGCGGTCC